>DAXT01000011.1 GCA_002506535.1 Methanothrix harundinacea | reverse complement strand
TTAAAGTTTGGTTTTAGACTATAATTCCCTGCCAGCGAAATCTAAGTCACCATCGAGTGAGAAGTTCAAGCTACGTACCCGGATAAATCCATCCATCCTGTAAAGTCTCTCGATAAGCAAAAACTTTAAGATCTATTTAGTCCTTACACAGAGTCATGGACCTCTCAGTTCATGGATCACCCATCATCCTGATAGTCTTACTCCTCTTTTTATTATCGGTATTCTATTTCATCTCAATCTACAACCAGCTTCATAAACTGAGCAATGGAGCCGAGTCCACCCTCTCTCAGATTAGAGTGGCTATGAAAAAGCGGCTTGACATGATCGAGCAACTCGTCGGTTCTGTGAAAAGCTTCGCCCAATTTGAGCGGGGTGTCCTGGAGAACATATCACGCATGAGAGCACGCGTTGGAATTGCGGATCTTAGTGATCTAACGAGGATCGAGGGTGAAAGCAAGGGGATATTCGGGAACTTGGTCGCGGTCGCAGAGGACTATCCTCAACTGAAGACTTCCGATACGGTGATGATGACCATGAACGCTATCGAAGGTATGGAAGATGAGATCTCACGCCACAGGTACACCTACAATAACATAATCCAGAATTTCAACACCATGCTGGATTCGATCCCATCAAAGTACGTAGCCTCGATGGTGGGGTTAAGAAAAATGGACTACCTTAACTTCGAAGAGGATGAACTTAGACGGCTTGGTTATCTCACTACCAAGGAAGAAGGTCCAAGCAGACCCGAGGTGGGTTGGGATTGAGAGAAGATAAGCAAATACTGGTCCTGATATCATCGGTCTTCCTGATAGGTATTGTTGGATTATTCTTAACCGGTGGATTTGGAGCCACCAATGAAGAAGTAGCCGTCAAACCATCCTTCTCAGGTGGTGGAGACGTCTACGTGGAAGAATATAGAGCAGATTTATATTTAAATGGTACTCTTAAGGAAAGCTTCCTTTACAGAATTCGGAAGTCAGGCGAATACAGGATGCTCTACCGAAACTGGAAGGTACCACTCACACAAGAATACATAAACAGGTCTCATGTGGAACTTTTAGCGATTAATCCTCCCTCTGGGACCGTCCCTTACATTAAAGATTGGAAAAATAATGTTAAAATACTAAACGGAGGTGGATCTGCAGCTGCTGAGATCAGATCTCTTGCGTTACAAAACGAAGCCGGTTGCTACAAGGCAGAAAGATTCTGGGCTGGGACCTACGAGATAAATTATCTTTTCAGGATTCGTCCGCCAATCGAATACGACGAACAATACTGTCATCTTAATCTGAAGCTAGCGGATGAGCACCTTCCTTATAAAACAGTCAAAATAGCCATTCACGATCCCGAAGGATTTGTCCATCAGATCTTCCCCCATCCTCCTATGGAATTGAAACATGAAAGTGGCATATGGCTTCTTACTGGAACCAGCAACAAGGATGAACTCTTAGAGGTGGAGATGCTCCTTTCGCTTGAGGTCCTTAACATCATGGACGGTTTTCCCAGATATGTGGCGAATATCGAGGAAAAAACTGTATCTGCAAATGTAGCAGATCCTCGCAATCTTCTCATAATCTTGGATCGGCTATTAAGTGCCTTAATTCTCCTCTTGCCCGCTATTCTCTACATAATATATCTCAGATACGGCAAGGAAAAATTCTTCGTGGTGCCCGATACATTGAGCTATGTTCCAAAAAAGAGAAAGCCTTGGGTGGTTAACCTAATTTTCAATGGAGATGTCTTTGAATCCGATGAAAACGGTTTTTATGCTACCCTCCTGGATCTCCATCTTAGAAATAAGATCGAAATTGAATCTATAAAAAGCCACGGTACCGATGATTCGGGTTTAAAAATAAATTTATTGAAGAACTATAAGGATGAATGTGATAAGTATGAGAATAGAGTGCTGGATTTCTTAAACCGCCACTCAAGAGACAGAGTCTTCAACACAATATTGTTTGAAATGCGTATCCAGAGATTGAGGAGGGATGCAGAGAAAGGTCACACTAAGGAATTGACTAAGATGCATAAAGATATCAAGAGTCTTATGAACTTCGAAGATGAAGTCGCCTCAAGAGATTTCGTCAATAAAACAGCTTTGAGCCATCGTTGGATTCTTACTTCACCAAAAATGTTGATTCGATCCTTGAGCATTACAGATTTAATCGGCATAATACCAATGATAGTATTTTCAATAATAATTATATTAATATTTAATTTTATTATGTCCCCAATTATATCGAAGGGATTGATTCTATTTCTCCAAATGATCCCCGTGGTCATCGCACCATCAGCCCTTTTTGGCAGGTGGAAGGGAGACTACTACAAGGAGAAACTTGAATGGGATGCATTTAAAAATCACCTCTCTGACTTTGCCAATATCCAGAAATACGCACCGGAAGATTTGGAAATGTGGAAGGAATGGTTAATCTATGGTACCGCTCTTGGAGTCGGTGAGAAGGTTGCCGAAGCAATGGAAAAACTGAATTTAATTATTCCTGAGGTCCTTATTGCAAGCGAGATCAACTGGTACTTTGGAGACTATTGCACAGCGACAACCCCACCGATGATTACAAGCAGTGGAGGATTTAGTGATGGTGGTGGATTCGGAGGCGGCGGTGGTTTTGGAGGCGGTGGTGGTGGGGCTAGGTGAGCCGAAGGATAAACAGGTGCAATACAATTTAGCATAGTTGCAGACTAATTACAGACTTCGATAAAGTGTGCAATGCCTATAGCTATTGATATTTCAGGGTTGCATACTTTTCCCGTCGTTCCGCACTAACGGTCTAATCTCCAAACATTATCTCCATAATTTATAGCAAAGATTTACTAAATATCCCGTTATATGGCGTTTTTAGGGGTAGCAATTATGGAGATAAGTACTCTTCCACTAGATCATCTAGGTTTAGTTTCAGGTGTATTCGACCAGCTAGGCATCGCTGATTCACCGCCGGTCTAAAACTGTCCAATTATGGCGGAATAAAACTGTCCACCTGCTAATCCCTGAGTTGAAACTCAGGGGTTATAACGATGCTGGACATGGAGAATTTCCCCATGTTGCGAGATCTATTCAAGCAGGGATTGAGCATAAGTGAGATCGCGAGAAAGACATGTCATAGCCGGGTGACGGTCCGTAAGTACATGCATTCTCAAGTTCCTCCTACACCCGAGAAGAGATCGAAGGGGCCGAGAAAACTGGACGACTACAATGAGTACATAGATCTGCGGATTAACTGTCAATACATAATAAACATCTATATTATGTGTGCAAACCCGGTAGTAAATGGTTTGAGATCTTATTGCCTATGTTCCTTAATCCAGCCCACAGAAATGTACATCAGAACCACACATCTGATACGAAAAACGTTAGCCTGGTAGACAGATAGCGGATCTGTGGTCTTCTGATCCCTCTCCCTTCGCGACGGTTCTGTCTGAGCCATATACTCTCCCCCAATCCGTACCTCCTCCGTCATCAAAGAATTCCTAATTTTGACCTATTAATTCAGGATAAAATCCAATAGATTTATTACTATATATGACTCTTATCACTGTAATAGGTGATATTCATGGAACAGGAACTGATGAGAATTGGCATGTCTCTTCCGGAATCGCTCTTAACCAGGTTTGACGGCATCATAGAAGATAGGGGCTACTCCTCCCGGTCTGAGGGGGTCCGGGACGCTATCAGAAACTACATAATCCACTACGAGTGGATGAGTGACGTCAAGGGTGACCGGCTCGGTATTATCACGATGGTCTACTCCCATAACGAGCGAGGGCTTGTGAACTCTTTGACCAACATCCAGCACGAATTCACGGATATTATCAAATCTTCCCTTCACGTCCACCTGGATCACGATAACTGTCTTGAGATCATCACCCTTAGGGGCGAGGGGCAGGACGTCAAGAAGGCGGCGGAGAAGATGATGGCTCTGAAAGGTGTCAAGCATGTCAAGCTTACCACCACATCTCTAAGCAACGATCTATGAGAATCCATAAGCGTGGTTCGTACGTGTTTAGCTCTGCTCAATCAGCATCAGGAATTCTATTACGTCGTAAATTGTGCCATTGTTCATAACGACCCGATTTGGGGATTGAAATCCTCAGCGCGAAGAGAGTCTTAATTTGATCGCTATTATCAATCCCCCATTCAAATTGAACCGGCTCTTGACCTGTAAATCAATGAAAGATGCGCTGCCCTACCTGCGGCTCTCTACCTTCAAGGAGGATGCTTTGAATGCGGTGCCCGGATACTTAACTTCAGAGGTAACCTCTTCGGTCACTAGCCTGTACTGCCTCTGGTTTCTGTTGCCACGACGTTCGAGGACGCCATCTTGATACATCCTTGAAAGGTATGTGGATACAGTGCTGAGTTTAATGTCGTCAACTATGATCTCATATTGGTCTTTAATATCGTTCGATGAGAACCACGAGTCAGGGAATTCCTCCCTCACGAAAATCTCCAGCTTGTCCCGCAAAGTATGGCTGTTCATCGATTTCGGTATAGAATCCTCTTGGAGATCGTCTGAGGCTTCAAGAAAGACGCCAGCAGCATCTAAAAAATCGATGATCTTCTCTCGGAGGATAGCCCCCTCAAATTCATGCGTGGACCTCATGCCCTCCTCTTCGATCTCGATCTTGATCTTCATTTAATCCATCCTTCCCTCAAACAGGACGCCAAGAGTGTGGAATCTCATATACGATCATTATAGATATTTTAGTTTGCGGTTGATCTGCTAACACGCCCCGGAGCTGTTATTCTAATATACAAGGTCGTTCCTGTGGCCACCCGTTCGAGTTATGCTAGTAAGACAACCTGCTTCACAGATCATTGTGATCGAAATACTTTCGCCTTGCATGGATCGTATATTTATAAAAGCCAATCTATTAGTAAGTTACAGGATTCGAAGATTGCATGGCGCCCTTCACGCTTCTGGGCATAAGTGCGATCTTCTCAATTTTCCATTTTTTGTGTGCGCGAAGACGGGCCGAATACTTTCGCTCCACCCATCCTGTAGCCTTACCTCCGTTGGAGCAGAAGGTCGAGAAGATCGAAGATGTGGATATTTGACTCGTATCACCGAGGCGCTGTGGAACTCTGGGGCCGAGAAAGGGGCTCACCCAAACCGCTCACCTTCAGGTATCAACCTTCTTTCTACCTGTACCTCGAAGATCCCCACGCCCACTGGGAGATGATCGAGGGGCTGGAAAGCCGGTTCAAGGTCAGGGAGTGTTCCTTCGATACCATTTACGGCTCTCGCAACGGTTATGAGATCTGGGCTGGAAGGGACGTTGCGCTAAAGATCGAGAAACAGACCAGGATGCAAGCCCAACTCTACAACGTCGAGCTTAGGATTGATCAGCGATACCTTGCAGATAGGGGCCTATTCCCCTGCGGTGACGAGGGCGAGTCCAGGTTTGATACGGACTTCGAAATACCTCTCACTTCTCTGAAGATCGAGGTCAACGCAAACCCACAACTCACAAGGACGATGACCGAGATATCGGTCCAAAACGGCAGTCGTGAGAGGAGACTCAAGGGGTCTGAGCGGCAGGTTATAGCTGACCTCTTCGACCTTGTGAGGGTCATTGATCCTGACATCATCCTCTTCCCGGACGGTGACCAATGGGTTCCCATAATGGTCGCGAGGGCTGAGAAGTACGGCCTCGACCCATCCCTCAGCAGGACCGGATGGTTCAGGAACACGGCATCTAAATCCTACTGGAGCTACGGAAAGGTGGAGCATAAGCATGGTGCGGTTATCCCGGAGGGTAGGATTCTCATCGATACAGAGAACAGCTTCACTTACAGGGAAAGCGGGATCGAAGGTATCGTCCTGGCGTCGAGGCTTACAGGTCTATCCCCGAACCAGACGTCGCGGTTCACCCCAGGCACCCTCATCTCCAACTATGAGGTCTATGAGGCTTTGAGGAGGGGGATCGCCGTGCCCTTCAGGAAGCACGATGCAGAGCGACAGAGAAAAGTAGGCGAGTTGAAGGCGGCGGACAAGGGGGGCATGATCTTCCAGCCCAAACCAGGAGTCCACGAGGGGGTCCACGAGCTGGACTTCACCTCATTTTACCCCTCGATCATAGTCAACTACAACCTCTCGCCCGAGACGCTGGGTGGGACCCGCAAACCAGGCTTTCTAAGCGGTGTCATTGAACCACTGCTCGATCTGAGACTCAAGACGAAGAAGCTGAAGAAGGTCGATCCCAGGTACAATGGATTTGATTCGATCCTGAAGTGGATGCTGGTCACATGTTTCGGCTATACTGGTTACAAGAACGCCAAGTTCGGTAGGATCGAAGTCCATGAGTCGATAACCTCCATCTCAAGAGACCTATTGCTCGAAGCCAAAGAGATCGCCGAGAGCATGAACCTGGAGGTACTACATGGGATCGTGGACTGTCTCTGGGTCAAAGGTGGCGATGCGACCGAGTTCAAAAAGAGAGTGGAAGCTGCGACTGGTATAGGGACTGAGCTTGACCCATACGATTGGATCGTCTTCCTGCCGTTGGCTGACGGCTTCGGGGCGTACAACCGCTACTTCGGTCGGATGTCCAGCGGTAAACTGAAGGTGCGAGGTGTCGCGTCACGAAAGAGGGATACCCCAGAGTACATCAGGCAGATGCAGATGGAGGTCTTCGCGAAGATGGGTGAGGCTCGGAGCATTGATGAGTTACGTCGAATCAAGCCCCAGGCGCAGGAGATCGTGGATAGGTATCATCGGGGACTACAAGGGGCAGATCCCTCCGAGATGATCATTCATAGGAGGATAAGCAAACTCAGCTACGAGAAGAGGTGCGTCCAGGCTTCAGCGATCGATGCCTATCGGAAGAGGGGTGTGAAGGTCTCCCCAGGGATGACTGTGGGATACGTGGTGCGAGATGCGGGAGGGTGGGACGTCGATGTAGAGTGGGACGCTTCTGAGTTCGATCCCGACTATTATGGGAGGCTCATCGACAAAGCATGGGAAGAGGCTGCTTTCGTCTTCAATCAATAGTTATGTCTGAATTGTAAGCTTGAAAAGCGTCAAGAGTGGTCATACAGGAAATTGTTGAAGTACAAAGAAGGACAATTTGAGGCTATGAATAAGATCGACAAACTGTTCAGTTCCTACATGGCGGTGTTCAGAACGTTAATGGTGATCTGTGTAATTATAATGGCGCTTATATTAGTGAGCTTTATAATTTGGGAGATTTTAACCAAAATAAGTTAACCTCCCGGCATTGTCCTCATGGCGGCATACCTGATCGTGTTAGGTTAAAGCATGGTGCGATTCATGAAGTTGAGCGCAAACACGTTGATACTCCTGCAGAATGCAGAGTCGATCCTGACTCAAAATATTTAAGTATTTTGAGACGTGTATTAATATGGGTTTTGCTATGGTCAGCATTAAAGACATACCGCCAGAAATGAGATGGGAGATCGCAACTCGATCAGCCAATTTAGTCTCTGTAGCGCAAGATGCTCTCTTGAGAGAAGCTTTCGACGATGACGAAAAAATAGATGAGATTGAGCAGCGCATTTGGGCTGATGGTGGGAGGGCTGTCAGGGATATAGCGACCGCTCTCGGATTGCCATCGTGTAACGCTGTGGAGATCGATGAGGCTCTTGGAGTAGTCTCTGCGATCCTTTTGGGTCCGGGTTTTGATGTAGAGACAACAGAATCATCAGAATCGAGAGTAACGGGAAGGATGACAGGGTGTCCCATGCTAAACGCCCATAGGGAGTTGGGAGTTCCAACTGCAGGAACGCATCTTCATTGCTTGGCTTTCTGCGAGAACGGCGTCCAAGGCCTGAACCCAGAGTTCACCATGAGGTACTTCAGCAGAATGTGCACCGGAGATCCGTACTGCGAGTACTCGATAGAATTGGTGAGATGATACATTCGGGGATCGGGGAGCCTTCGAGTTTCAAGAGACGTTCAGGAGACCCGCGATGACCATTCTGGTAGGATGCAGCGGCTGGTCTTACGACGACTGGGTGGGTCGATTCTACCCTATAGAACTGGCGAAGAAGAAGGGAGAGTGGCTCGCCTACTACGCCCAGTTCTTCGATACGGTGGAGATCAACAGCACTTACTACCATCCTCCGGGAGAGCGGCAGGTCCAATCCTGGATTAAGAAGTTAAAGGATAGAGTGGCCGGGTTTGAGTACTCAGTCAAGATGCCGGGTCTCGTCACCCATCAATCCCTGGTGGAAGGCGACGTGGAGAAGGCACTCTTCTGGACATCCTCCTTTGATAAGACCTGCCTATCCCCTCTTAAAGAGGCGGACCTTCTCGGCGGCGTCCTCTTCCAGCTATCTCCTCATTTCAAGAACGAAGGACAAGCTATAAGCAGACTAGCCGAGGTTTTGGACGCTCTTGCCTCGCAAGGGTACAATCTGGCGGTGGAGTTCAGGCATAGAAGCTGGATGGACGAGGGCGAAACGGAGATCGATCCAGAAGCTTCGGAAGTTCTGAGGGAGAGGAACGTCGCAAACGTTCTGATCGACGGTCCCGGTCACTACCCAGGGATGATGACTGCGGATCACGCCTACATCCGCTTTCACGGCAGGAACTACGATATCTGGTACGGGAGTGAGAAAGAGGACGACCATCGGCTCAATCGGTACGACTACCTCTATAACAAGGATCAACTCAACCGATGGGTCCCAAAGATCAAGGATGCCGAATTGAGGACCACCAGGGTCAGGATGTACTTCAATAATCACGCGAGAGCGAAGGCGGTAAGAAACGCATTTCAGATGATGGACATGCTCCTGATAGAGCATAAGTCCAAGGAGATCAGTCTACAGGATCAGTTCACGCTTGGAGAATTCGGAAAATAGCAGAATCGAGTCGCAGGCGGATCAGCACCTACCACGGCGCCCTTCCACATCCGCAGGGATCAAACACATTAGTGATGACCTGTTCCGCCCCGAGCCCGACTCAAAGCTTGGTCAGATGACAAGCACAGCGCTGTCCTTGTTCACAGCGTCCCTTTTACGAGAACCCGAAACCGTCCTTCATTAGCCGGGTCTTTTGCTTGCTCTTCCAAAACTTTGTGTCGCGTCTCGCTCTTGGCGAGGACTCTCGGATTTGGCTGAGTTGTTTGGCATATACTACGCCCATTACGGCGTGCATATCTTTGACCCTGTTGGTCTTCAGCCACTCCATCGCGTTCTGGTTGCTGCCCCGTGGAGAGAACCTCCCAGGTCTCGCCTGAAGAGCTTTGCCGGGATGCTTGTCCTCGTTCTTACAGTGCGAAACGCGGCAAAACCCATATATAATCGTTATAGATACTTGTAGTTTGCGGTTGAGTCGTCTAGATAGCACCGTTTTTTTCACTGTTGCTTAGGTCACTGATTAATAGAAATGACGACTGCTATAACCCATTGGGATTTAGCATATAGCCCCTAACCGGCACGATCGATATCCTTTATAGCCCTAATAACACTTTCCCACTCAGGGCAATAGTAGACCTGAGCGGAGTAATCCGCGATATCTGTGCCGTTTATGCTCCATGGATGCATAAATAAAATTCCGCGCCGCTCAGGATTACTCTTGACAAATTCTACGATATTCAAATCGAGGTCGTCAACCAATATATCTGAGGGTATCTTGTGCTTGGTCCCGGTCCTCGCTCGATAATAATCTTTCAGGCATGGGAAGTGAACATTCAGCCATTGCTTGGTAGCTTCTTCTGCATTTTGCCGCCTGGCAGTCACCACGAAAACTTCATGACCAGTTAGCTGTTTTATTCCTCTTTGCGAGCCTTCTATCAGCGGTAGACCTAAAGTATATTCTGGATCGGCTAACAGCCTCCCAATCTCAGACCATAATTCCCTTCCTTCAAATGTCCAGTGCGCACGATTGATGTCATTTTTACAATACTTATGGCCATATTCGCTTTCAATTACTTTCAGGGCGGCACCGACTTGATCAGCCAACACACCGTCGATATCCACAGCGATCTTCAACTTTTGCGCCTCCTGTACTACCTTACTCTTATACGCAGATAACCATTGTTCTACAATCCGACCACTATGCCCTAAATGGGTCCAAGCTTTTGAGCACAAAGCATCATTATTGTCCTTTAGCAAGAAGAAAACGGAAAGGTATGGCAACAAGGTGCCCGGCAATATATGTCGCAAATACTAATCCCTGTAACCAAGCATACGACGGAAGTTGTCCCTTTATTAGGAGTGGTATGAATATCGCTAGGAACCAAATCACTTTATAAGTGAATGAAAGAAGCAGAACAGGTGAGAATCTTAGTGGAGCGCGCAGGCCAAGTATCGACAATATCCCAAGGGCAACGAGAACGCTGTATCCCACTCCCGCCCATATCGGCTCTTGTGGAGGTAACCCTAAGAGATTCAGCGTGATGTTTGGAGCCAATAGAAATCCTACTCCTAGGCTTCCTGCACCTACAATTATATAGGCGTACATGAACTTCATCCAATTATAGCGGATATCAAATCCTTCAGTCTCCGCTGACATTTTATTCACCGCCTCTATTTTATGGGCTTCTCTCCTCTCGCTTGCGCTCGTTTTCGTCTTTCATCCTGTTTCTGTTTCCTCTCTTTTTCCTTAGTAGTGATATCCTCTTTCTTCTTGAATGGGTTGATCATGACCGGTACCTCGCCGTATATCACGAATAATAGCTGTATTAGATCTTATCCTATTAATTTATTCTTATGCCAACAGGCAGCGTACATACTTTTCTGAAATCACGGACGCCCTGTAATCCCGATCTTAATCAGCATCCATGGATAAATCCTAAACTCTGTCAACGCCGGTCTAATACTGTCCAATTATGGCGGAATAAACTGTCCACCTGCTAATCCCTGAGCTGAAATTCAGGGGTTGTGCCTATTCAGGCTTCACCATGTGCTCACAGAGGCCCGATTGATCCGGGTGAGAGATCTTCTAATTCCCTCTCGTTGATCAATCAGGGCTCCTGAACTCGGATGGATGGGACGGTAGCTACTCCAGGGTCGGGTCTATTGCGAAGATAGGGGGTGATTATCTATTTTTATCCAGTCCCGATTTAAAAAGCTCTGATTGCATCCTGGAGGATCTCACGTCAGAGGTCCGACACTGGCTCCAGGGGGATGATCCTCTCCAGGCGGGGCGCTGGTGCCCCTGGATTCAAGCTTGGCGGGGATGGTGACCTCCGATTACTCCCTTACTCTCGAATGGCACCCTCCCCTCACCTAAATAAGACTTCAACAACGCATCCTGCATAACACTGCCACCGGAACGGCTCAGCTTGTCGCCTTTTTATTCGCAGAGCCGGAGGTTTAGTCGTTAGCCTATGAGATCAAAAAAGAGATGGCGTTCCAGCTTATGGGAGATGTCTTGCTCTGAGAAAAAATGAAGGGACAGACCCCGAATCGCCTCAAGATTCGACGGTCGCTTCCCTGTAGATGTAGAATCGGAGGGGATTTTCGGAGCTGATTT
Source organism: Methanothrix harundinacea (assembly GCA_002506535.1). Taxonomy (GTDB): domain Archaea; phylum Halobacteriota; class Methanosarcinia; order Methanotrichales; family Methanotrichaceae; genus Methanocrinis; species Methanocrinis harundinacea_B. The sequence goes on along the minus strand of DAXT01000011.1, from coordinate 71,868 downwards.
CTGCCTGGTTCGCAGTCTTGATCCTTATGTCGTCCACAAGGAGTTGGTCCTTGTTCTTGTTGAGGATTATCTTAGTGTCATCATTGTTCATCAATATCCTCATCGAATATGGATCTACGACCAGAAGGGTCATCTTGTCGTATTCGGTGTCCACCTCTATTGAGATGGGATGGGCTGAGATCTGCCATATGCCATCGATAACGCATGTCCGATCCCCGGTGCAGTCCAGACCAGCTATGTGAATTGCCAAGACTGCAACATTTTGAGAGTCGCCCACGTCCATCGTATAGACATACGTATCAGGCGTTCTGAAGTAATCCCTTCTCACCAGGTTGTCGTCCTTGTAAAGCTCCAAGAAGACCGTCTCGCATTCGTTGTCCACGAAGAACTTGGCGGCCAATCCCTCCTCAAGCGCGATGACGTCCCCATCTCTAATACTCCGAGGTTCAGCACTATCTATCAGCACTCTGGAGAGTCCTTCATTCGCTAGCAAGTTAGCATCATCAGAGGAGGTCGATAGATGTGAACTCCAAGCCCCAGCCCCATCTGAGACGTACCCAGCGAAGTAATTTTCACCGAGGAATCCCATGGTCCAGTAATCGCCCCAGTCTCTGAATTCTATCGCTTTCTTCTGGGCTACCGCCTCATAGATGACGCCAGTGTCCATTTCAAGAGCGTTACCAATGATGTTCATGGTGAGCGTCTCAGCACCGAGGTCATCATCGATGTTGTAGTGGAAGCCCGCGAAGTTCTGCGGGTTCACAACGTACATCTCTGGACCAACTTCGCCCACAGGACCACGAACCTCGTGGGTTCCAGGATCGGAGATGTTCCTGTAGATATAAAGGCGATTGGTCAGGTCCGAGGAGTCGGCGGTCTTTAACCTGATTCCGTCCATAAGGTCGACGTCACTATTCGGAGATAGATCGATCTCCTGGAAGTTGGTCATGGAAATCCCGTCTCCACTGATCGAAGAAACCTCCATCATGCCGTACTTCGAGCCGGGTTCGATGTCAATAAAATTCTCCGAGATCTGGAACATCCCCTTGATCGTGTAGTAGCTGCTGGGCTTCAACTTCACGCTGCCGGTCACATGGACAGCGATGAGGGTTATGTTACGGTCCCCCACCGGCACGGCGTAAACATAGGTTTCTGGTGGGTTTATCGTGGCCGTGTTCAGGATAGCTGATCCCTTATAAAGCGCAACCTTAACACCCTCTTCAGAGTCACTGAACCTGAGCTTGTAACCCTCCTCCAGCAGAAGATCCTGATCTCCACTTACAGTCTCTCTTGAATCTGAATCGATTAAGATTTTGCTCAGAGCGCCATCCTCCCCAAGGCTTGACCAAGAAGGAGAGATTATGCAATCTTCGCTGTATCCCACAAAGTAAATCTCGCCGAGGAAGGACAAGACGCGGTAAAGGCCCCATTCACCATGTTCGAATCTGGTCTTCTGAGCAGATGTGCCATAAACTGCATCTCCGATAGGGACTGATTGCTCTGAAGTTTTCAACTGGAGAACTTCCGCGCCCAGACCTTTGTCAATGTCGTAGTAAAATCCTGCAAAGTTCAGCGGCGTCCAAATTACAGTTGATCCGTTGGCAAATTCGGTGATATCGCCCCTGATCATCAGGTCATCAACTGAGTAGGCGGGACTGATCGAGACCAAGATGGCAATGAGGATGGCTAGAGGTCTCATCTCAGATCAGCTCCCCTGAGCCCGAGACCGTGACGGTCTGGTAGATGAAGAACCGAAGAGGGTCCTCCCAAAAGGCGTCCTGATCGGCGGTCTTGATCCTGATGTTCTCCATCAGGGAGACATCTAGCTTCTTGGTCAGGGTGATCTTGTTGTCCTCATTGTTCATCATGATGGTCATAGCGTCGGCATTCACGGACTGGACTGTCATCTTGTCGTAGACCATCCCCTCTTCAACATCCAATGGCTGATCCGAAATCTGCCATAGTCCATCGATCTTGCAGAAACTTCTGTCTCCTAGACTGACCGGCTCCAGGAAATGTGCTGCTATGATGGGTACACCCTTCGCTTTGCCCAGATCTGTGCTGTACACATAGGTGAAGGGCGGAAGGATCGCCATCGAATCTATCTCAACGCCACTGTGCAAAAGCTCCACGAGTATCCCTTTGTCGTCGATTCCGATAGTGGGTCTCAGAGCGTATCCTTCGCTGAGCTCGACAGTTTCGCCGCTTGCAACCACCATCGATGTGCTGTCGTCAAGGAGGATCTCGTTCAATAGACCAGAACTGAGGAGGTTTGAGGTCGTCGCTTCGGATAAAATATGGGTGCTCGTCATATCATCTATGTAGCCTGCAAAGTAGGGATTTCCCATAAACGCCATCGTATAAAAGGTCCCCCAACCATGAAAATTGAAATCTTTTATCTGGGCCTCAGTAGTGTAGACGACGCCGGTGTCCTCGGCGAGGACGTTCCCCTCGGTGATCGTCATCATGATCTTTTCGTTCCCCAGGTTGTCGTCGATATCATAGTAGAATCCGGCGAAGGATGAGACATCCCACTCAACGGTTTCCATTCCGATATCTTTGACGGTTCCCCTGATCTCATAGGTCCCCGGCTCGGTGATCTCCTTGTAGAGGTAGAACCTGAGGGGCCTCTCAGCGGTGGCGTCCTGGTCGGCGGTCTTGATCCTGATGTTTTCCATCAGAAGGATGTCCTTATTCTTGGTGAGAGTGATCTTGTTGTCCTCGTTGGACATCGTGATCGTCATGGCGTCGGCGTCCACCATCTGGATCGTCATCTTGTCGTACTCAGTGTCCACCTCTATAGATGTGGGGATGTCTGAGATCTGCCAGATGCCGTTGACCGTCGCAAGGTCGGTCTCGGCGCCGCGAAAGACGTTCTTGAAGTAGACGGCAATGACCACGATCTTCTCGGTGTCGCCCATGTCCTTCTTGTAGACGTAGGTCTTATCTTTGAGTGTGGCTCCGTACTTGGAGGGCTCAATCACGGCGGAATGGACGACTGCGCCGTTCTTCATCAGCCGGACGTAAACTCTACCGGTATTTGAGTCAACGTTCGAAATCTCAAGCGCATACCCATCATTAAGCTTCAGGGGCGTACCGGAGGTGAAGGTCTTGGAGCTGTCATCGTCAATAAGGACCTTGGAGAGCTGCTCGTCCTTCATCAGGTTTGAGTCGTAGGACTCTCCAGCGAGGTGGCTTCCGTCGACGTAGGCGGCGAAGTACTCTTCGGCCAGGAAGCCGATGGTCATGTACTCGCCCCAATCCTCAAAGTCAAAGTCGTTCGCCTGAGCTTCGGTCCTGTACAAAATGCCGGTATCCTCAGCGAGGACGTTGCCATCGGTGATGGTCATGGTGATCTTCTCGGTTCCGAGGTTGTCATCGATATCGTAGTAGAATCCTGGGAAGTTGGACACATACCACTCGAACGTCGCGCCATCAACGACCTCTGCAACCGTGCTGCGAACCTCCGTTGAATTGACCGCGCTCGCAGCCATCGCTGATAGCAGCAATACCACTACAGCAAACGTGAACTTCTTCATACTCGTCATAATTATCACCTTTCTTCAGGTAGATCGGATCTCCTGGACGATCCAGTCGAGGGTTTCTACAAACTGACAGAGAGCCGTTTCATCCTTCAATATCGAAATTTTGAACCTGGGAAACCGGTCTATTCTATCATCGGGTATTATCACTCCTGGGATTTGGTTCAGTCGGAGCAACAGTTCTAAGCGCTTGGACTCCTCATCAAAAGGAGGGCGGCCAGTCATATATCCAAAGGGAATATCAATTATTCCATAAGTCCAGACATCAATCGTCCAGTGATACTGTCCGTTGTGATATAATTTGGGTATGTAAGAACCGTCGTGTTTCCCTCTGCCCCAAAAAATCTGGTCTACATTCTTTTTTGCCCATTCCAGAATCTTCTTGGCGATTTCGACTTCCTCTAAGCTACATCTTATTTTCATCTCTTCAAAGAAAGATTGCTCATCCCACTGCCTTGCTTCGGGTCCTGGGGGAGGATAGACTTTCTTTAGGCCGATCACCTTCGGAACCAGGGTCTTTATCCCTTCTCCTACGTATTGCCTGATCTCAACCGCCAGCACTTCAGCCGGATTCATCTGCTCATTCAGAAATTCTACAATTCTTCGAAGCTCTGTTGGTATCTCGTCTGCCACGAAGATTAGTCTGACTTTGCCGGCCCTCAAGTTGATATCTACCTGTTCCCAGAAGCCCTCCAAATCGACCTCATCTCTAGGATCAATCTCCAACAGATCGGCGATCAATCGCCTGGGATCGTCGCCGATTCCATCACAGCGAGCTTCGAATTTTTTTCGTATCGTCTCGGAAGGCCAATAGACCACAGAGTTGGCTGCATAATCGAGCATCTGGCCAACAACTTCCCTTCGAATTCTGGTATCATTGCTCCGTTTCACCTCGACCAGGGTGGGGACTCCATCTTGATCGAGGAAAAGGTGGTCGATGGACCAACGATCAGCTCCTCTGTCAATATCAGGAACTCCAATTTCCCGGGAAACCAGAAGCCATCGGCGAGGAGATGATTCATCAATCTGTTCGCCCGCCAGGAGATCCGGATATCTCTCAAGCAAAGTTTGGAGCAGATCTTCGCTATCGTAAAGTTGCTCCTCCAGGGATCGGAGCGTGCCGTTATCTTCCACGAGGTATATCTTTCCGGCCATCGATTTTCGCCCCTTGATCATTTCACTTCGATCTCGTCCTCAAGACCAAGATCCATCAGAGCAGATCTCATCTCCTCGATCTCCTGGATAGAAGCGTCAGATACCTCCACCACGACCCTGAGCTTCAAACCCTTTCTCGACACGAACTTCGAGAGGACTTTTGTGTAGAAGTTCATCCATTTCTGAGGCGGAACGTCGCCATCCCAAGCGACCACCTGGCTTTTGATAGTCCCCTGAGATGATCCAAAGAGATCTCCTGATCTCGCCGTAACGCTGAAACTCCCCTCGTCGGATCCAGCTTCAAAGACTCCGTCGCCGCCGATGACCCCTCCCGTCGCCTCCCAGATCACGTTGTTCAGGGATACTTCTTGACCGTTCTGATCGAAGCCCTTGACCGAGAAGGCCTGTTTTGAGCCGGGACTTACGGTCACATCCTTGGGTGTTATGACCACTCGCTGCAGCTCGATCTCTTCGTCCTTGATAACCACCCGTGCTTCTCCAGCTATACCTCCAGAAACGGCCTTCACAACGAAGGTTCCCTCGTCAGGCCCGGCTCGAAATGATCCAGAGTCGTCGATGGAGCCCCCGGAGGCCGACCAGCCGATCGCCTCGATAGATACCTCACGACCATTATCATCATAGCCTCTCGCGACGAACCGAACTTCGTCGCCGGGCCTGAGGACTACATTATCAGGGGAGACCTCAACTCTCTTAGGGTCTGGCTCGACGTCGATGGGCTCCTTGACTATGAAGATCTCATCAGATATCTCGACATCGCCAGCTCTAAGTTCGGTATTCGAGAAGATCGGATCGTACCTGCCGATTCCGGCCTTTCCTACGTAAGCAAATATCCCGTTGGAGACGCCGTTTGCGATCGTCTCCTTGACCGCAGATGGATCGAGGAGTCTAGGAAACTGGGACGAAGCGAAAAAGGCGTCTCGTACCGCCCTGGTCGACCACTCTTTGAAAGCAGGAGGCCAGTTTCTCATGAGGAAGTTGGGGCTTATCCTATCTTCGACGATTCCTTTCTGTCTCAGGTCGTTTATGTAGAGGTCGATGAGGCTCTTTGCCGCGCTGGAGTGGGCCAGACCCAGATCTATCAGGAGGATCTTGTTCTCCTTGTCCAGGAGAGCTATGTTCTTGTAGCTCCTCCAGACCGCTTCCTCAAGATCGCGTCTCGCCTTCGCGATGTTCTCGGTTACGAATCTCTTCTGTCCGTCGTCCAGACGGAGGAGCCTCTCCTCGTCGCGGATCTTCTCCCAGGCGAGGAGCTTGCGGGCCTCGCCGGCCATTGCCGCATCGTTCTCGGCTATAGCCCAGACGATGGCGCTCTTGAAGGTGCGGGCGGAGGTCCCGTGGTCGCGAGTCAGCGACTCCACGAGTCTGATCGTCTCGTCGTCCCGCCTCCTGTGGTTTGGAGATAGGATGGCGATCGTCAGAGCAGGATGGTCCGGTATATCGTTGCTCTTCTCGGGGAAGGGGATCGGCTTTATGCCCTTGTTATCGTTGAAGACCTTGAGGATCGCGTTTCGAACAGAATCGTCGATATCCCGCCTCTCTATCCCTGCCTGCCGGTCGACGAAGATCTTGTTGAGGTTCGGCTTGAGGCTGAACCGATACCTGTTCCCATCGACGGTCAGGAAGTAGCAGCTTTTCGAGAGCGCTTCCAGGACCGTCTCGACGTTGCCGATGTCGAGGTCGGGATCTGCTACTGCGAGCCTGATCTCTGGAAGGCTCGCGTCGGTGCCCGAGGTCTGGCCGCCGTTCGACTCGAAAAATATGGCGGCGGCAACTTTCCGATGGAGCCGAGCCCTCTGAATCGCTTTCGTCGACTCTTTATCAAGCCTTATGGCGTGAGAGTCGTTTTTGCCCATGATATCGGTCGTTACCGCACCTTCCAGCTTGTCCTCGCCGAGCTGCTCGAAGGTGGCGGCCCGAAATATCGGGTCGTCGAGAGGGGCGGTCCCTAGACCTATGAGGGCGTCGGAATGGGCTCCGGTGTAGTTCTCCTGGTAGGCCTTCGATACCCAGAAGGCGAGAAGCCTGAGGACGCCCCTCGTCCTCTGGAACCTGGGCAGAGCCTGCCACTTTCGCTCGAAGACCGAGAGGACTATAGGATGGAAGGGGTAGGCGGCCTCGAAAGCCTCCTGAGCTTGATCGACCGGAAACCAGCCTGGCACCTGGTTCTTGTGGGATCTGACCCAGGCCGCGTACTCCCTGCATGTCTTTACGGCATCCTTGCTCAGCTGGACACGGCCGTCCGGATTCATCTGGGAGCCCCACTCAAAGAGCCTGCGTCTTATGATCTCGGCGGTGTCGGCATCCGCAGACATGATGACCGCTTTGCTGGTCCTGTCCAAAAGCTTCTTCAGCCTCCCGTAATCTTGCTCGTCCTCCGAAGTCATCTCCATCTCGGAGGCGGGTATCGAGACGACCAGAACGACATTATCCATACCGCTTGCGACCCCCGAGAGGTTCTGGAGGAAATCGTAGAGCTGGTCGGATAAACCGTATTTGCGAAAACGGCTGACGTAGTTCATCAGCTCGTCCATCAGGATTATGCAAGGTCTGTCCCTGGGGAGAAGCTGCCTTATGACGTCGCCTCCCGGAGCGACCTGCTCCTGTTCATGATCTCTGATGAGGTTGAAGCTCTCCATACCTCCGAGCTGGTAGGCGATCTCGCCCCAGGGGGTCTTTCTCGTCGGTTCACCGTCGCCGCCCCTGCCCGCTATCGAGTCGAACTCGGTTCCGACGAAGACCGCCGTTGCGGCCTTTGGCATGGCGTCCAGACCGGCCTCTTCGAGGATCTTGTCGACGCCGGTCCAGCTGCTGGCCGCGGGGCCGTTTTGGGCGAGATGGTAGAGGAGGGTGAGGGCGTGGGTCTTTCCGCCGCCGAACTGGGTTGCCATGTTGTAGACCGCCGAGACGGTCGCATCCCCCGAGAGGCGGCGCGCCACCTCTGCGGCCATCGAGGTGAGGTTCTTGGTGAGGTAAGTCCGCTCGAAGAACTGGGCTGGGTTCTTGTAGTCGTCGGGAGCGTTGCCGTCCCTGACCTGGTCCAGATGGACCGCGAACCTGGATGCGTCCAGAGGCTTTCCTTCCCGGAGATCTTGACGGGGCGTTGCCACCTTATGCCAGGGTGTGAGTGCCATCTTCTTACTCTCCATCTCTCCATCTCATCGATCGGTCAAAATCACATCACGTTAAACCGTCCGGTGTTTCCGTCGAGCCGCCACCACTTGAAGAAGCCGTAGGGGAACTGGTCGGAGTCGTCCCTGCTGCCCATGGCGATCAGCGTCTCACCGTCGAGGTTCATCCTGCCCTCAAGCCCGAGTCCCGCGACCACCTCCAGGAGGTCTTCGATCAGCTTAGGGCCCTGGCCCGAGCGGCGCCTGTAGCAGAAGACGATCCTCAGATCGGCACGGGTGCAGAGGACCTTCCAGAGGGAGTAGGCGATCTTGTCGTTCTTCTTGCTGTTTTCAAGCTCCATGACCGCCGGCGGGAACCGCCACCCTTCGCCGCCGGGAAAGGCGACGACGTCCAGGGTGAGGTACTCGGATCGCGAGACCGGCAGGATCTGGTGCTTATGCCCCTTCGCCGAGGCCGTCCAGCCGAAGGAGGCGCAGGTCTCGACGACGACGTCGGTCAGGTACCTCGTCCAGTCGGCGAGCCTCTCCTCGACGGAGGCTTCTCGAAGGAGGGAGGCTTTCTCGTACCGCCTGACGCTTTCAAGGAAGGCGGCCCTCCAGTCATCGGAGAGGGTCATAGGTTCAGGCCCTTCCTTCTCGCCAGGACGCCGTCGATCCACCGCTTCTCGTCGCTTCCGGGAGGGTAGAGGGCAGAAAGCGACCTCGCCAGCTTCCAGAGGTTCTGGTCGCCCCCGACCTCCTCGATGACGAACCGCTTCAGGGCGTCGCTTCTACCGTCCGCAAATAGTAGCATCGCCTGGTGGAGCCGGTCGAGGGCCGTTCTTCCCGGCGATGGCGAGCTCTCTCCCACCCCAGATCCGTTAGCCTCGGCACCAGAGCCCTCTCCTTTTAGCTCCGGTTCGACGCCGGTTCCCGGAAGCTGGGTCTGAGGGTCCTTCTTCTTCGCCTTCCTTCCTTTACCGCCGACTTGGACCGGCGCCTTCTCGAAGAGGTAGCGCGCCCTCTCGCCGACGGGGAGGAGCCGGGCCTGGCTTCCCTTCACCTCGACGACGCTCGGCATCTTATCCAGGTGGGCTCCGAGCCCCTGGGCGATCTTCCGGGCAGCGTCGTACTCCAGGAAGAAGCCCTTCGATCCTCCCTTCCTCCGGGATGAGGGCTCCTCCTCTGCCTCCTCTCCCTCTTCGCTCACCTCTCCATCCTCACCCAACGGGTCCCCGGAGCCTTTGCCGCCGTTGCCGTTTCCGTTGGCCCCGGCAGAGAGGGTCCATAGCCACATCGCCGTGAGCCTCGCATCCTCCTCGAAGCCCGTGGCGTCGGCTCCCTCAAAGAGCATGTTGAGGGCCTCCCTCGATACGGCAGCCCAGACCTCCACCAGGTACTCTCCGAGGAGGACGACTTCGCCGCTCGCCTTCTCGACCCTTGAGTACCGGGAGTAGATCTCCAGGGCTGGCCCGAGGCAGGAGAAGATGGCGTCGGCGCCGACCACCTTCTCATCCGCCAGCCGGGGGAGCCAATCGTGGATGCGCTCGGGAAGCTCTGCGAGAACGTCCCGCCAGTCTCCGACATATTCCTTCAGGGTGCCGTCCGGATTTTCACGAGGCCGGCAGACCAGGTGGACCGAGGAGGCGAGGGCGGCGGAGTTCATGGCCCGAAGCCGGGTCCCCATCTCGGTATCGATTGGCCAGGAGGCGGTGATTATCCATCCGGCGTCGAGCAAAGCCTGGAGCAGCGCCTCCCAGCCCGCAGTGGACTTGTTGGCGAAGACGACAACGCCGATCCCCTCGGGCGCCAAAACTCGACGTCCCTCGGCCAGGGCCTGGGTCATGGTGGACTCGAAGTAAGCCTTGTCCTTTCCCTTCACCTCGTCCACAATGATCTCGTCATCTTTGGGTGCCAGGGGGTCTGTGAACTGAGCTGAAATTGACGAGGGCAAGGTGCGTTTCAGCCAGACATAAAAGAAGTCTGAGAGATCAGCGTAGGGTACAGCGTCGTAGTAAGGCGGATCGGTGAAGAAACATTGAGCAAATTCGTCGGGGAGAGAATGGGTGATGGCGGAGACAATCTCAACATGAGAAAGCTGTCCAACATCCAACATGAAGGCTTGTCCAATGACTCTATAAATCCAATCCAAGGCACCTTCAAGATTCCCAGACCCATCAGCAAATGGTTGCAATTCGATAAAATCCCACACGATTGGCAGAGCATGACGACCAAATGTGTGGCCGATATACTCTCCTCGTGTGTTCCACGTGCATAGGGACGAATTATAATCTCCTTGTTTGTCTATCGCCAGCGCAAGACACGTATGCACCGCCGCCGCCAGCCCGTTCTCCTGCTCTTCAGCAGCCTTCTCCCCTGCCTCTCGGACGAGCCGCGCCAGAGTCGTCAGCGCCAGAGCCTGCCGAGGCGTGAAGAGGTCCTCAAAGAGATCCATGCCATAATTTCGTTGGGAGAAGGCCCGGCCCGCTCCGCTTCCGCCTCCCATTGGAGTCGGTTCATCCGGCACCAGGGAGAGCGGCCCCGAGTGAACCGCCTTCCTCCGCTCCAGCTCCGACGCCGCCTTATGAACCGCCTCCAGATCCCGAGCCGTCGGAAGCCGATAGTATCTCCCCTGCCTTCCGGGCCTCGTCGTCACGACGGCGAAGAGCCGGGCGTCAGCGGCTCCGCCCCGGCGGGCCTTCAGCTGCTTACGGACCGAGGCGACCGGCGTCGTGTAGCCGCAGACCGGGCAGGTCGCCGAGCCCCTCCGGACCGTCCCCTCGCCGACGTCTTTCGCCTTGACATCCTCCAGGATCTCGAACTCCACCCGCCGCTCGTCCTTCTTTGGAACGATCCGCAAAGCTACGGAGCGGTTCGTCTTCTTGGCGAGCCAGAGCGACCTCATCAGGGGAACCTCGGCGCCGCAGCCCGGCCCCTCGCAGGTTATCGTCCTCGCCCAGAGGTATGCGATCGGCACGGCGCCGTCGGGGTCCTTCGGGTAGAACTCGGCCAATTCCTTCTCAGCCTCAACCTTGATCCAGGCTCCCCACCGCCTCACCTCGTTCGCCAGGGTCTGGCCGTACCGAGGGATGTACTCCAATACGACCTTGTTGAGCAAGACGGCGACGGGGTTGAGGTCGGAGGCGAAGGCGTCGGCCCCGACCCGCAGCGCCTCCAGGGGGATGGCGCCACCTCCTGCGAAGGGGTCCACCACCAGGGGCCGGGTGCCGGGGATGCCGCCAAGGGCTTCGTGGGCCGACTGGGTGAGGGCCCTGGCGGCTTTCAGGTACCGCTCGTCGGTCGAGCGGTCCCAGTTGGCGAAATCGGCGATGAAGTCGAGGAGAGATCGCCGGAGCTCCAGAGGATCGTAGAGGTCTCTTCCTCCCGTCTTCATCGGATCCCAGAACTCCCCCATGATCCGCTTCGCGTCGTCGACGAACTTCTGGGGGCAGGGAGGATCGTCCGGGCTCGGTGCCGGGTCCGGCCAGAGGGAGGCGCAGACGACGGCCCTGCAGGCTGCCAGGGGTCGACGGGCCCACCATATGTGCAAGGTCGATATGTGGCCGTGCCGGATGGATTTCTCGCGCCGGGCGTGCCTGCTGATCTCTTTTATCGGAAGGTCTACCTCGATCAGCCTTTTGGGATAATGGGTCATGATGTATCACTCACAGGATCAAACGGCATCGCCATTGCGCTGGTCACGATCGCGCCATTTTTGAGTCGTGACGCAAACGGTTTGAGCCATGACGCAAAGTTTGAGCCGGGCGGCGAGGAACGAGCATCAAGCCCATCTGAGCGTTCATCTTTCCATGACATGATACGTCCCCCTCGGCGCAGTTCCTTCTGCTCTCACCTTACCTGACTCCCTCAACCTCTCTAATAGCCTATCAATCACGGCTAGACCCCAGAATCTTGTCCGATCCGACGTGATAATGCTCGATCTTCACCAGGGGCTCCCAGCCGAGGCGCGCCGGGTTCTGGATGGCGTGAACCTCGGGCACCGTTGAGCAGTTGTAGACGACGTAGAGCCAAAAGTCCTTCTTCAACCTCTCCGCCGTCTTGTACTCGTTCGTCGTGAGGGCGATCTCTCCGACCCCTGACCTGCCCTTCACCTCGATGAATCTAACTTCGATGGCGGTCTTTGGATCTTCCGGGTGAAGCCTCCTGGATATGAGATCAAAACCGCGGTTGTCGGCCTCGACGCTCTCGACCTGCCACCCCCGCGCCTCCTCGTAGGCTGTCACGGCCCGGACGGCGATCTCTTCGACCTCCTTGTCTTGGACCACCACCCCGATCCCGGGAGACCTCCGATCAGGATGGGGGAGGACCCAGGCCCTCCCATGGTGGTGGATGTCCGATACGGTCAGCTGCCGCTCCTGCCCTAGTTCCCTCCTCCGCCTCTCAAGCCGCAAGTTCAGCTCGTCGAGCCTCTCCTCGGTCGTCTTGATGTTCGCGGCTATGAGAGGCGATGAATCTCCGGCCTGCTGTCTCTCCAACAGCTCCGCGAGCCGGAGGTTCTGCCGGTTGATCAGCTCGTTCAAGCTGATCTCCATGTGCCGTTCGATCGTTTGAAGCTCCCGTTCCCTCTGGGACACCACCTCGACTAGAAAGGGCTGCAACGCCTTCTCGAAGAGATATCCTTCCACAGCCTCCCTATCAGGCAGATCGCCACCGTCAGGAACTCCGACAGCCGACCCCGAAGGTATCAGGTCCAGGAATATGGTGGGCTGGCGGATCGACATGGACCCATCCATATTCGTTTCGACGGCGAAGAGCCTCCGGTGGAGGGCGTTGCCCCGGCCATCGGCGACCGCTGCGCTGAATAAGTCGAGCCTTGTCGGGTCTTCGCGGTATAGGTCGAAAAAGACAGCCCCCCTCCTCAGGTCGGCCTCGGTATGTATAGAAGCGTGTTCCCTTACAGCCTCAAAGAGGGGATGGCCCGGAGTCACCCACTCGGCCGTAGGGTTGGCGGATAGAAGGGTCTTGTCGAAGACTATCTGCTTGTACTCCCTTCCCAGCTGACCGAACCTCGCCTCCAGACCCTCCCCGATGGAGAGGACCGTCTTTGGGATCTTCCCTGGGCTGTAGATGTGGAGGCTACCTTTCGCGCCTTTGAGCTGGAGGCCTGCAAGATGGGACGCCTCGACGAAGAAGTCCTCGATCACTTCAGGAACTAGCCTCTTTTCCTTAGCCTCCTCAGATTTTCCGACGATCGCCGAGAGGTTAAGCTCCCTCTTGGCCAACCCCTCCAGGGTCGAGTCGGTGATCCTGCGGAACCTCTCTATATCGACGTCCTTGATGATCCTGTTCTTGATCGCCTCTTCGGTGAGGCTCTTCGCGTACATCTCCCGGAGCATCCGTTCCAGCTGGTTAGAAGGCATGATGTCGCCCAAGACGTTGAAGACCTTGCCGGTGTTTTTAGGGTCGAGGTCCCTCTCGATGTTCTTGATCCGGTCGAAGAGCATCTGGAGGACTCGACCTTCCCGGGTGTTGGTCGATACGAAGTTGAATATCAGGCAGTCCTTCTCCTGGCCGTACCGATGTATCCGGCCCATCCTCTGCTCAAGCCTCATGGGGTTCCAGGGGATGTCGTAATTTATCATGAACCAGCAGAACTGGAGGTTGATCCCCTCGCCAGCGGCCTCCGTTGCCGCCATCACCTGGCACTCCTCCTTGAACTGACGTTCGGCGTAGATCCTCGTTCCGGGAGAGTCCCGGTCGCCCACTTTCATACCGCCGTGAATCTGGGTTACCGACAGCCCCCACTCGACCAACTTTCCCAGGGGCCTGCCATCTTTTCCGTCCCCCGCCAGGTAGTCGAGGGTGTCCTTATGCTCGGTGAAGAGTAGGAGCTTCATCTTGGGGTCGTCGAAGATCCCGTGCTCCTTCATCACCTCCCGGAGCTTGAGGAGCTTCGATTCCACTTCATGCTCCTCCAGATGACGAGCCTGATCGATCAGCTTACCGAGCTGTATAATCTCTTCACGAAGCGAATCCGGATCGATAGAGGCCACCACATCTTCCAGCTGGTCTAAGATGGACTGCTGCTCGTCTTCAGGAAGGTCGTCGAACTCTTCAGGGATCTTCCTGAGAATCTGCTGCTGGCGGTACCCTTCAGGATCGGCCAGGATCTTCTCTCGCTTCTCCTTCATCCGTTCCAGGCTCCGCCTGAGGGCGTAGGTGCTTGAGGCGAACCTCCTCTGGAGCATCGCCATGGTGAAACCGAGGGCTCGACCTCGAACCTGGTTCTCGTCCTCGGAAGCTTTGATCGACTGGTCCTCGACGTAACGGGTGAGGGCATCGTAAAGGTCCCACTCCTCGTCGTCGATCTTGAACTCGATCGTCTGGACGAGACGTCTCGTGAAGAGGCTCATCACCGTCCCGGTATCGGGATCAGGAAATGTGACCATCGCCTCCTTGACCCTTCTCAGGTAGAACGGTGCCTCGTGTTGCTCCATCGCCTCTTCCAGGCTCTTCACGTCGGCGTAGACATCTCTATCAAGAAGCCTGAGGAATAAGCTGAAGTTTTCAGGGTCGCCCTTGTGGGGCGTAGCGGTCATCAGCAGGTAATGGTCGGTCATATCGGAGAGGGACTCGCCGAGCTGATACGCCAGGGTTTTGTGATCCGCGCTGTAGGCGCTCATCTTGTGAGCCTCGTCGACGATGATCAGGTCCCAGTGGCTGCGAAGAAGGCTCTCTTTAGCGTCCTCAATCCGGGATACCCAAGGCAGAGACGTTATGGCCTGATCCTTATCCTGCCAGGGGTTCGAGCCGTAGTTGGCCCTGAGTATCTCGCCCCTGACGACGTCGAACCGCTCGTGGAACTTGTCTTGCATCTCCCTCTGCCACTGGAATGTGAGGTTAGCTGGCGTGATTATGAGGGTGCGTTTGATCATGTCCCTGATCTTCAACTCCTTTATGAGGAGCCCCGCCATTATCGTCTTACCGGCACCAGGGTCGTCAGCCAAAAGGAACCGGATTCTTGGCAGCTTGAGGAAGTAGTCGTAGACGGCTTCCAGTTGGTGTGGTAGGGGATCGACCCTGGCGATCGAGAGGGAGAAGTAAGGATCGTATTCGTGAGCCCATTTCAACCTCCTCGCCTCTACACCTAGACGAAATTTGGAAGCATCGCCATCAAACGGCTCCCCATCTGAGGTGACGTTCTTGAGGGTGCTCAGCTGTTCCTTTGATAGGACTCGATCGTAAAATTGGTTGGTTCTTAACCCCTTGCCGCTGACCTTGACGAACTCGCCCATCTCTACCGTTTTCGTTATCTCGATCGACTCAGGGAATATCGGTCCCTCGACGATGGTGTTCGGCCTGAGCGTTGGGCTGTTATTCTTCAGTGAGTCATCCCTCCCTCGTTATCGAACGTGAGGGCCAAACTATCATAAGTCTATTGGTACATTTATGAGGCGGGTTCGTCGTCTCGCCGATCAGGGCAGGATGATCGGCCCGATTGGTCGTTTTCTCCCCACCAGCAAGCGCGAGCTGTCACGAGGATGGGATTTATCATGGACGCCAGCTCTCCAAGCGGAGTAGCTATCTTGGGCGGTCTTTAAGTCGATCCCAGACTGGACCCACTGAAAAGTCGCGACTTCAAGAATCATACCGATCCAAAACAAGGCGGACCAGACAATTCGCAGCGGCATACGTAGTGTTCTTCTTGATATAGCCGTAGCTGACCAATAACTGGCCGTACTCGATAAGACTCTCCATCTCATCATCGCTGAGACGAATTACGACCCGCCTGGTCTTCATATATCCTCAGCACCTCCCGCATGATATGTTGGCAACCAGCGTATGGGCTTGCGCTACGTATGATGCCCAACCTGCCCGTCCTCCGCGAGTAATGTTCCAGCTTATCGTACTCTTCTTCAGTAAGCCTGATGGTGACCAATTGCATGATGAGATATATGCTTCCTGAATATAAAAAGGCAGCGCTGTCATTTAACTAAATGTATACAATGTAAATAATATGCGGCGAGACCGGTTCATCCGGGGGGTCAGAATGATGTAAACACGAAACTCCCTGAATACCGCCGTTTTTCGGCAGCTTTGATGGGAAAAGCGACATTCTGGATTCATAATCAGCATGATCTCAATGAGATTTAATGAGAATTATATGAATGAAGAACTCCTCATCTTTGTCTTCATGGCAACGGCCTATTCATGCCTATCTGTGACTTATCTATGAAGTGGGGCTTCAGATCTGATAATTCTGGCTGTGTAAATAAAATATTAACACAATTTTGGCATGAAAGATCTATTACGAATTCTCCTCCCGGCTTCTCTTGCGCGGTCTTGCGAGCGCGGCCGATTAGTTATGTGACTCTCTATTGAATTATGGTACATTAAGTCACATAACTGTATCTGATGTCAGCCCTCTAGTTGCTGATTTTGCTGGCATGTGGGAGAATGGCCAGGATGCTCCTGCCAGAGAAGTTGGGTGTTAAACGTATCTCGATGTTTTCCCTTCACCTCATCTACGATAACATGGGAGGGATCGGACAATTGAATCGCCGTTCCACATAAAAAAGTAGATGTTGGTGGTCGCCCCCATTTAGCCATTTAAACGGTTTCAGGTGGCAAAGTTGACACAGGCGATGAGGCCACTAGCCAGAAAGCTGATGATTTTGTCTTCCGATCGATTTCTCCCACTAAAAATCCAGTATCTGAATCATACCCCGACCATAGGGTTACAGCAGAAGCGTAAACTCCCCCTGGAGCGATGTTCGGAGGATTCCATTCAAGTTGAACAGACCATGAGTATCCAGGTTGAATAGACGCAGTTTGCTGATGTAATGCATCCCACCACTTGCCATTAGCGTCTTGGACCGAGTATCCAACCCAGAATGATTGGGGCTGCGAACCCGTATTCCTGAAATTGACCGTGACCGGAACCGCCTCGTCATAATTGTAGTTACGGACATCAGGCCAGACTACAGAAGTTATTCGTCCATCCACAGGTGCCGAGGTGGAGACTGATAACTTCTGCAACGCTTTCGCGGCGGCTTGACGAACTGCAGAATTTTTATCGTTAGCAACCATATAATTAAGTGGCTCGATCGATCTAGGATCCCCGGTGTTACCGAGAGCCTCAGCAGCTGCCTCTCTAATATCCGAGTTCTGATTTGTGATGCCCTCCATTACCTGGTCGAAGTACTCTGGTTTTCCTAATCTGACCAAAGAGCCAGCAGAATGAATCCTCACCTTTAGTTGACGGTCATTGAGAGCTGCGATCAAGGGGTCAACCGCCTTTGGATCGCCAATCTGACCAAGAGCATGAGCTGCATACCCTCGGACAGAACCAGTATCATCGTCCAAAGCTGCGATAAGAGGATCAACTGCCCTTAGATCACCAATCTCACCAAGAGCGTAAGCTGAAAGCATTCGGATATCGCTGTTCGAATACTTGAGGGCTACAATAAGGGGTTCGACAGCCCTTGGATCACCGGTTTCTCCGAGTGCTTTGGCTGCATTCTTTTGGACGTCTGGTTGCCCGTACTTTAAATTAAGTATGAGATCGTCTACCTCATCAGCGGTGGCCGGTATCACCAGCGCCGCCATCAAGACCGTGGCTGCTAATATCAACTTCATCCTCATCTCAGTCTTTCCTCCTTATATAGAGATTATCCAGACAGGCAAAAAGCGTTTCGATGCTTTTTTGGTTATGTGACTCTATCAAGGTTTCAATAGGCAGATAGTCACATAACCGCCAGCGAGGTGGGAGAGACCCTTCCGAGAAGATCTCCGTCGCCGCTAGACCGGACCCGCCACGTCTTCGCCTGTGGAGTATCGCCGGCCCGGAGATAGTCCGAGGACCTGCGGAGAGAGGGTCCCTAGGATTGCATTAGAGGTTTTTAAATCGAGGTCGAATAAAAATAGCATCCGTAGGGGTGGGGATCACAACCCCGCCCAAAGCATTCAACCTTCTTTCGATGTCCGATACCTTTTCGAGCTCCCAGAGCTTGGCCCAGCAAGTTAGACCGTTAACGATTTTGGACGAAGTACTCCATTTCGAGCCCTTCTCTGAAAGCCGTATCCACCAAACTCTTCACGATGCGTCGAGCATCTTTCGGGTCGCGTAAAGTCAACCCACGAGTCTGTTTTGCATTATTATTCTTAGACATATATCAACATCCTCCGATCGAATGGCCTCCAAATAACCCCCCCGAGCAGAGAGGAGAGCTTCGATGGGTACTTGACCCGATTGATCAATTCCTGCCCAAAAAATCTCTACTTTTCAGAGCGGACCCTTGAAAAGCTCCTCGACGTAGAGCCGTTTCGTTTTCACCTCCTCGATATCCGATTCGGTCATGAACCTGGGCTCGACCATCTCTTTTTCGAGAGCCGCCTGGCATTTCAGCAGCATGTCGAAAAGCTTGGCTGTGGGAACCTCAGAGGGATCTCTTGTCGCCATTTCGTCTTTGATCGCCAGCAACCTCTCACCGAAGAGCTCGATCTTTTTTCCTTTGGCCATGAGGTACTTGTCTAGTAGCTCCTCAAGCTTGATGGCACGGGCCGCCTCGATACGTTCCGCAAAGTACCGGTTCCAGTTGACGGCGGTGTTGTAGGAGATGTCCAGTTCCTCGACGATCTTTGTCAAGGTATGGCCCTCGGCCCGCATCTCGATGAACTTCGCTCTCGTCTCGACGTCCTTCGTCATTTCTTAAAGCTCCTCCCTGATCCAGCGGTTGACCATATCCACCGCCCTCTCTCTAGACGCGCCAAGGGCCAGGAAATCGCAATACTTCCTCATCCATATGGCTCTAAGGATCTCGATATCCTCTTTGCAGTCTGCTCTGATATCCTGGGCGATCTCTCGGACGAAGTCTTTAGGCAAGTCTGGATAGATCTCGGTTGTAAGCACTTTCGCGACGTCTCTGAAGCTGAGATCGATGGAGCATAGGTAAATCACGTTCATGTAGAGGTCGAAAAGAGCCCGTCGGTTCTCTTCGTCGTCCTCATCCCAACCAATGTTCTGGTTAAGGTCCTCCTTAAATTGCCCGAGCGAATATTTCGTCTCACCGCTCACTATTCGGCAGGCTCTATAAGATTTCATGACCTGCCCCTCCCGTTCAATCGGTTCCTCTCATTCTTATCTGACATTTGTTCTTCCCCACTCTCGCTTGCAGCAACTCCAGCAGCAAAGCCCGACGAAAGCGACCTCCCGCCCTCCGTCGTTAAGAGGTCGACCACATCGAGCGCATCTTCGGCCACGTCCCGGTATTGCTGGGATCGGGCAATCCTTTGGTCCCTCCACTTCAATGCCACGCCGTCGAGGGGGAGGGTCACCCTCAGGAAAACAGAAACAATCGGACTGCATCACGCCCTCACCCCCTCGGAGAGGGACCCGTCCTTCGCCGTCGTCCACCCCAGGCCCCCCAGCGCGCTCAAGACACGCTTAACCACCTTCGGCTCGACGTACCCCCCGGCCCGCTTCTCAAGATAGGCCTCGACGTTCCCGAAGGTGACACGCTTTCCCGCCGCCTGGAGGGACCTCGCCACTTCCAGGGCCCCGCCCTCGTCGCCCTTCGGTGATGGAGTCGCCGTCCTCTCTGCCTCCTCTGCCTGTCGCCGGCGGTCCTCCTCCAGCTCCTCGGAGATAGAGGGCTTTGCCCCCCCACCCTCTGACGAATAACCGTCAGATTCCGACGGATCGGTTTTCGATTCGTCAGATTTTTTTCGATCGCCCCCGCCGCCCTCTGACGGTTCTGACGGTTCTGACGGATTTTCGCTCTTACTCCTACCCTCTCTCTCTTCTCTCTCTTCTCTCTCTTTTCTTTCTATTCTCTTTTGAGGGTTAGAGTTAGGGAGATTTTCGTCAGATTCGTCAGAACCGTCCCATGCTATTTTTATTTCTCCTGACGGATCGGTTTTCGATTCGTCAGAACCGTCAGGCGATCCGTCAGATATCCGGGTAAAGCAGATCAGTTTCTCCCCGTTACTGCCCCGCCGCTCTTCAACGTCTATCCCCTTCACCCGCAGGGCTGGAGCTATCCTCCTAATTTTGCCCCTGGTTCCCTTTGCGGATCGAGGCCACCCGGTCGGCCGGTTGCTGGGATATTCAATCCCGCACCGCCTCTCCATCTCGATGAGGAGGAGGGAGGAGGTGATCTCTAGGTCCTCCCCTTTGGGGGCCGCCTTCACCATGGACACCAGGGCGGTGGAGAACATATCGTTCTCGATAAGAGACGCCTTAGATTCGTCCCGGTTCTCCTCGAAAGCCGCCAGGAACGCCCCCGCCTCCCATCCTAGGCCCCGCTCACAGGCAACTATCCACTCGGCGAAATCCGCCATCCTGGGCTTAGATGCCAGGTCGACGGTTGGTAGATCTCGGATCCCGGATGAGATCACATCGAGAATAGCCCCCAGGACCCCCGGCCGGATTCGGGCAACGTCGGCCTTGATCTCTTTTTCTGTCTTCCGGGCCTCGTCTCTGATCCGGGGGAGATTGACAACAACCGCCCGGTCTAAGAGATCGGGACGGGACGTTAAGCCGTCGATACCGTTGATGATGATCGGCCTTTGAACGTCAAATATCGCCTCGTCGCCGTCGGTATAGAGTTCTCTTGCAGACATCCCAATACCTGTTGATACCGTACTCAGCGAATCCCCCAGCCAGGCAGGGAGCCCGCTTAAGTTATCGTAGACGATTGCCCACGAATTGGACGCCGCTATCATCAGATCGTGCTCACTCCGGGGAGGTCGTCGGAGAGGCGACTTGTTAGGGTCGATCACAGCCCGGAGGATCCGGCCTAACCAGCTTTTCCCGCTCCCCTGCTCACCGTTTACGATCAAGAGAGGATAAGGCCCCGACGGATTGAACGCTTGAACCAGCCACGCCAGAACCAACATCCACGGCGAGCCCGCCGGGACATTCAGAACCCGCCGGAGGTCTTCCAGGTTCCCCCCGCTCTTCGGTTCTGGTAGCGCCGCAAGCCCCTTCGCCCTCTTGAACTTCACCGGGACGACCTCGGAGGGAACCACCCTCCACCCGCCGGAGTCGATCTCCACCGCTCGCCAATCGTCGCCCCCTAAATCGAGATAGAACCGGCCGCCGTACTCAGCCAATCGGACATAGACAGGATGGACCTCCTCCCCGAAGATCGCCTGCCCCTCCAGGACGGCCAACGCATCCACCACCGCCGAACCTTTAGGCGCTTTCCCTTCTGCCTGGTAGAGAAGACCGCTCAACCACGTTTTGGTAGCCTTCGACCGGAGGGGGTGGTTCTCGACATGACCTCCCCCGCCTGGAAGAGTAACAAAGGGCTCCTCCTCGGGGGTCTTCCAGAACGACGCCCCGGAGGAGAGGGCGAGGTCTACAATCCGGGTAGCCATCGATGGACCGCGCCCGCCCTTCTCGTCGTCGCCGTCCTCGTCATCGATCTTTTTTAAGTCGGTCAGAAGGGCTTTTTTGAGGTCTCCCCTGACACCGGCTCGCTTTAATAGGGCCTCCGCCCCGACAGCATCACGCCGCCGGTATGACGCCAGAAGCCGCTTAACGTCGGGATCCGCCGCCCATCCGTCGGCGTCCTCTGAAAGCTTCTCTTCCAGTACCTCCAGAAGGTCCCGCGCCGCGTCGGTGGAGCCCTCGCCCCGGCCCCGGCCCTCGTCGGGATCTATCAGACCCTTCTCTTCGCAGGCTCTCAGAACCGCCTGGAATACGACGGGGTCCCGGAGGCGATCCTTTCCCCGGCAATCAATCAACCCCTCGAAGGGGGCGACGCGGCGGCCCTCGTCGCCCTCGCTGTCGGCATGGTGATGACAGAACCAAAGCCCCTTTTTGATATCGACCGCCAGCGCCGTTTTGCTCTTTGATACCTCGCCGGGAATATCTCCTTTCCAGTTATCGCCGCTCTTCGTCGTCGCCCTCCAGTGATACGCATCTATAACCCGCTCGATACCCCCGATCCTCTCCGAGAGAGTCTGCTCCCCCGTTCTTCTCTTCGTCCTCACCGCCCTTTCCAGCTCTTCAAGCGTTGAGAGGGAGGAGTCGTCCACCAGACCCGCCGCCTCGTCGAAGGTGGGGGTTTTGGTGGGGTCCTCGGAGAACGCCAGCCCCCGGAGGATCGCCCGGAGGTCATCGACGGTGATCTCTGCAAGAGGGGAGTCGTCTATGATCTCCCTCCTCCCTCCGCTCCAGTGAGGAGCCCCCGGCCCCGTGATATGACCCCGGCCCGCGCAAACCTGGCCTAGCTCCAGCCTCGCCAGTTGCTTAACCTCGCCCTCGTCCCCTTCAACCGTCTTAGTCGGATGGTAGAAATGAAAAGTTTTAGGGAGATCCGGACAGATGTAATAGAGATGCAAGCTCTCCGGCTTATTTGGGGCTCTATCGGTCAGTGTCGGCGGGAGTCGGTCCATAATCCCCAACGCCGCCAGCTCCCCCGCCTCGTCAGCATCGAAGCCAATAAAGTCCCCGAAGGTCCCCACCATCCCGTAGCCTCTCCCGACCTCGATATGCGAGAGGAGGTGGGGGTCGTCCTCGGCCAGCGCCCCCTCGTCATAATATGCTTTATCGATGGGGCTCTTTCCACTGGCCTTATCCCCTAGAATTGCCTGGCTCAGCCGGGTAAACCGAAACCCCCGGCCTTTCAGTTGATCGTCGATAACCACCTGGGAGGATGCCATCTCGTCAGTCCTCTGGCATCACCCACTGACATGTCGAAATCGGTAAGGCCTTGCTGGGTCATCGGTTCGGAGGATGCCGATCTTCTTGCCTACAAAGGGCCGCAGCGTCTCTTCGAACTCGAAAGGCAAATGAACCGCGACCGGCCCGATCCTTGCTATGAGGACCCCATCGTAGTGGTAGAGTTTGTGGAATATTCCAATGGCTTCTTCCCACGGAGACAATCGATATCCACTAAATATTTCCATGCTGCTCACCTCGATCTCGTCCGTGCTTCTTCAGATACTCGATAAGCGCTGCTTCGACTTCGGGTCTCAAGACGCGGTATATGCGCCCGTGCTTCTCAACTGCGAACCTGCGGAAGTCCTGTAGCAGGTGGTCGCTAACCTCGACATTCAACATACCCATAATAAGATCCTACGATACCCCAGAAAATATAATACATAGAACTTCCTTCCAATAATATAGGTTAGAGAGAAAGAATAGTGGGCGACGCTAAATGGCCTCTATTAAACAACGCATAGAACACCTATTCCCCTCAGAGAAGGGTAAAGGACCAAGCCCAATCGCGATGGTGGCTACCTTCTTTGCTGAGCGCCGAGGACAATGGCTTACTCAAGTGGATATTATAAAATTAGTAAATAAAAAATTCGGAGATTCTACAATACGCAAAGCATTTAGAGGATTATCTCTCCCAATGGATGCTTTAGATGGACGTCCTTTTATAGAAGTCGAAAGTGTTAAAGAAGATCGCCCCGGTGGTCCAATTTTAAGAGGCAGGATTAGTGATGCAGCAATCGAGAAACTTTTTAAAACAGTAACTCCAGTCGAAAACGAGCCCCCCTCTTGTTTTATTAGGAAAAAGCGGCTGGAGCTGCCGCCTTTAAAGATAAATGATAGATACCTTCCTCCGAAAGATATAGTGGACATCCGCAAGCTAAAATCTGGTGAGGACTATACACGCAGCTTGTTGCATAAATTGGCGACGGATAAGCTTGGAGCCGACAAGGAGGCAATTGAAAAATTGATCCTGAAGATGGCCAAGAATCAAGGAATAGAGTTCGATACCGCAACGTTTCAATTCACCAAGGGTGGGAAAGAGGTGTTTCCAGAGGGGAATCTTGCTAGAACATTTTACAAGTGGAGAAACGGGCCCTATACAAAACCGTCTTGTGTATTGAAAGGACATCATTATGGACCTATTCCGCTTAGACAACGCGCATTCACCGATCTTGCAATGCAGAAGCTTGCTGCGGATGAAAACCGGCTTGCCTTTTCTGCTAGCGCTTACATCGTCGATTCTCGGCAAGACTCAGAACGGATTCGAGCTATCGAAGGAAGAGTAAAAAAAGGAGACGAAGAATCATTTAAAGAGCTGATCCGGGTATTGTCAAGTGAAGACAGCAGGTATGCCAGACAGGAAGCAGCCCGTTCGCTTGGCCACCTGCATGATCCTCGTGTTATAGAGCCGTTGGTCGAGGCGATGCTTGGAGACGAATATGTCGCTGTTAGATCCATCGCAGCGGAAGGACTCACTAGCTTTGGATACCGTCCAGAGTTCACTCAAGCACTTAATGATTCAGATCCTCATATTCGCCGAGGGATAGTCGAGATCCTTGGTAAGATAGGAGATCTGAGAGCAGTCGACTCATTAATGCAGGCACTTCATGATCCGGATATTGGAGTTCAATGTTCTGCAGCCAATTCTCTTGGGAAGATCGGAGACAGTAGGGCGGTTGATTTCATAATCTCCAAACTGGAGTCCGAGGACGAGTCAGTACGTCATGCAGTTGCAGAAGCGCTTGGAAATATTGGAGATCGACGAGCAATTGAAGCATTAAGAAAGATGCGTGATGATCCTAGCACGTGGGTTCGTGATACTGTAATAATCGCTTTGAAAAAGCTGGAAAGGTGAGTACGAGAGAATTACACATCAAAACCTGTTACTCGTCGTCCACCTCGTCCATTGTGGCGGGCATCGCCAGCAGCCCGAGAATCAGTTTCAGTCTCGTCATAGTCGCCCTCTGGCGAAAGATACTGTCGCCAACCACGAAAAATGTTTCTATGGGAGCCTCGCATATCCGGCCGCCGAGAGGGTGAAAGGATGGGCGAGATTAAAAGACCTCTCGGCGACTGTCGGAGCGGGTCGGATCGCCGAAGCGATTCAAGGTGGGGGTGATCGCCGGCGAGAAGAGCCCCGGACCGCCAGACCGGAGCCACCACGGCGTCGCCGGGGGGAGGATCGCCGCCCCGGCCATTGTCTAGGACCTCAAGGTCCAGACCCTCCAGAAGCCACGTAAAGCTTTTTAAATTGAGGCTAAATAAAAATAGCTAGAAGCTGTGAAGATCACCACCTATATCCCCAACTGAGGTATATGGGCGATGTAGCTTTCCCGAAGCTCCTTCTTGTCGATGTGATCGTAGATGTCGATGGCCTCTTTCCTCACGTCACCCCGGAGCTCCTGGATGAATTCGCGAGGCATCCCCGCCCGTCGGAGGTGGGAGGTGAACCGGTGGTGAAGCGATGTATGAAGAAACCTAGGAGTTCGATTCCTGTTTCTCTATCTTTGCATTTGGAAATATATCACTAATTGATCTCAACAGAAGATCCATTCCCTTGCTATCATAGATCAAAACATGAATTCGTTCTCTCCCAGTCAATTTGAAGAGACGTTCGAAATGTTTTGAATCGCCCTCCCGCATGCCAACGTAAAATCCATCCTGAGTATTTTTATCAATATGAAGGTATAATCTATAATCTCTTCCCTCGAATCGATTCCGATCTTCATTATAAGAATCTGTCTTGAGCATGAGCTTAAGCCGTTCCAGCAACAAATCTACTATCATGCTTTGCGGGAACGATGGAAATGGTCTGATATGGTAATGGTGGCCGTAATATTGATGGGCTTCCCCATAAACACGTACAACAGTTATATCCTCTGGATTCGTCGTCTTTGGCTTATCCCATATTCTAGAACCACAGCCGGGGCAGGCTTTAGGACGATCGACGAATGGACGCCAGGCATGACCGCATCTCATGCAGTTCAAATAATGGTCGCGCTTATAACGCTCTTTTTTTATTAAATCAAGATTATAACTGTCTCTTTTCGTCAAACCCGATTCATTTACAGACCTCATGGTTACCCCTTCCATTCCATATTATCTTCTGAATGTAAATAAGACGTATTTCCGCAAATAAATAACTATACCCCCAACTGCGGTATATGGGCTAGGTAACTCTCGCGAAGCTCCTTCTTGTCGATATGGTCGTAGATGTCGATCGCCTCCTTCCTCACGTCGCCACGAAGCTCCTGGATGAACTCGCGAGGCATCCCCGATCGCCTCATATGGGTGGTGAACCAGTGACGGCAACAGTGGGGTGAAAAGTGATCCTCCATCCGATCCGATTCAGGCTTGTGGATGCCGGCCCGCTCCGCCGCCTTCGTGACGGCGGTGTAGACTCCGTTTCTGTTAAGCCGGCCGCCGGTGCTGTTGGTGAAGAGGGCTTTTGAGTCGCCACCGTTCCGGGACGCCCTCGCCCGTAGCCACCTCTTCAGGATGAAGGCGGTCTCGTCGTCGAAGAAGACTATACGGTTCGTCCTCTTGGGCGTCGGCTTCAGCCTGATGCTCTGCTCCACCCAGTCGATGTCGTCGACGTCGAGGGTGATCAGCTCTCGCCGTCTTATCCCCGTCTTCGCCAGGAGGGTGATGATCGCCTTGTCGCGGATGTCCATGGTGGAGTTGATGAGGTGAGTCATCTCTTCGATGGAGATGAGCTTTCTCATTTGACCATCGTCATTGTCCTTGTACCTCCTCAGATACCTCTTCCTCACCGAATGGACGGGGTTCTTGTCCACGTGCCCCTCGTACTCAAGAAAATCGTAGAACCCCGATAGCCCGGTGAAGTAGTTTTCGATCGTCTTCTGGTGGACTTCCCTCACCTTTCGGAGGTATTCGAGGAACTTGCGGATGGTGTTGCGATCGGCCCCGAGGAGATCCATGCCGTTATCCTCAAGGAACTGGACGTAGATCTTTATCGATGAGACGTACCTTCGAGTCGACTCAGGCGACAGCCCCCGGATCTCGCTATCTTCTTGATATTGCTCTATAAGGTCCTCGTGGAGGAGGTAATCTAGCTCTGATGAACTCTTATCAGACGCCTTCTCGATCATCCCACCCACCTCCAACCTCGCGGTGAGGAGGCGATGAGCCCATAAGTCTCCAGGGTTTCTAGCTCCGTCGATACCGCCTTAACGAGGTCGGCTTCGCGAGGGTCGATCCCTAGCTCTTCGAGAAGCCGGTAGTTGTCAACAAGATCCCCACGTTTCAGTATCTTGATGAGCTGCTGGCTGTACTTCCTGGCACCCTCAAAATCGTCTTCGAGGAAGGCGGCGCTCCGATATCTCTTCAGCTCGTTCTCGTACTTGTCGAGGACGATGTTCTTGAGCTTCATCTCCTCCTGCAGCTTTCTAATATCGTCTCTCAGAGAGCCGAGCTGTTTGACAAGCTCTGCGCGAGGTTTAATCTCCGCCTCATCTGCCAGAGCGTTCTCCACGATCTCGATCACAAACTTCGAGAGGGGGACTTTGGCCTCGGAGGCGAGGTTATCCCATCGCTTTTTATCCTCGGCGGAAGGAAGGTAGACGTAGACATAACGAGACTTGTCAGGTTTAACCAAGATACCCACCAAAGATATACTTGGGCATCTTGCTATTTAAAGATTACTAGTAAATTGGTGCGGGGGATGGGATTCGAACCCACGAACTCCTGCGAGACTAGGCCCTGAACCTAGCGCCGTTGACCTGGCTTGGCGACCCCCGCGGCAAAAGGCAACGCTCAAGTCTATGTACTGCTATTTAATTGTATTCTTGGGCGGCGCCATGATGACATGACCTGCCTGATCTATGATGAGGATTTTGAGTCCTGAGCGCCGTTCTGTCATCCTAAAGATCCCTGTGGGGGATCAGGTCGCATCCGGTGCACCGGTAGCACCCCGTCTCGGCGGCGTCCCCCCGCAGTCCGTGGTCATCGAGGACCCTTTTGAGGCGACGGGCGAGGTCCACGAGCCTCTCGGGGGACGGACGGACCATCTCCACCTCTCCCGCCCTGAGGGGATGGGGGTAGACAGCCCTCAGGACCGGAAGGACCCCCATCCCGGCGAGCTCCTCGATTCCTGCCTGAAGGGCCCGGTCCGACTCGCCGAGGCCTATTATGACGTTGGAGAAGACCTTATTCTCGCCGAAGATCCCGACGGCCTTCTCCAGGGCCGTCTTGATCTTCATTAGGGAGACATCGGGACAGACCTTGATGAAGAGCTCAGGGTCTAGGCACTCGACGTTGTACTTGATCTCGTCCGCCCCCGCCACCTTGAGGATCTCGCTGGACCTTTTTGCCGGGGTGACGGAGACCCCTATCGGGACGTCGAACCTGCAGAGGTCTTTTACGATATCTGCCACCCTCTCCACCTCCTCTTCCGGCGACCGTTCGACGCCGCTGGTCAGGGATATCGCCTCCAGCTCCCCCGTATCATCGGCCTTGGCCACCATCTCCAAGACCGTCTCTTTGGACTTTACCCCCCCCGAGAGCTTAGGGACGGCGCAGAACTTGCAGTCGTATATGCACCTCTCGCTGACGGTGATGTAGGCCTGCCGGGGACAGTGGAGGAGCGGCGTCTCCAGAACTCCCCGGGCTACCTCAACCCCCTCCTCCAGTATCGCCACCTCGCCTCCATCGATCTCTTCCAGCTTCAGAGGTGAGCTATCCGCCGCTGTGAGCCTCACCCTCCCTTTGCCAGATCTGAAGAAGACGTTCCTCTCCCCGGCTCCGGGACCCGCCGTCGAGACGGGGCCGGAGGGGCGGAAGGTCTTGGGGAGCTCAACGGTGCCAAGGGAGATCATCCGGGCCTTTCTCTCCAGTTTCATCGAGATCTATTATCTGATTTTAGTTTATAGGGATGGCCCTCCAATAGGGACGCTGGCTCCGAATTCTGACCGGCGGAGAAGATAAAAACCTCCAAAGCCTCCAAATCTATTTCAACGATCCGACACCATCATATCCTGGATGGCAGGGGTGGGGGCCAGATCTCAAGAAGGGCCTTTTGACCCTGCAGTTATCTCTGATCCCTTTGAGAGAGGGAGCGATGCCGAGATCGATCAAGCTGATAGACCTAGCCCCCACCATGGCCCGGGTCCTGGGGGTTAAGACCCCGCCCCTGGATGGGACCGCCATAGACCTGGTGGAAGGGTGGGGATGCGATAGAGTCATTCTGGGAATCGTTGACAGCCTCGGATACGGCCTGTGCAGGGCTCTGGAGCCGGACCTTCCGGTGATGAGATCGATGGCGGAGGAGGGCCTCATCCTGAGAGCCGAATCTGTAGCTTCGTCCACCACCCCGGCCATCGCCTCGATCCTCACGGGCCTCACCCCCGAGAACCACGGGATCACCAACACCGCCCAGGCCTGCGAATCGAAGATTAGAAGCCTCCTGGAATGGGCGAGCTTCGACGAAGTTCCATCGGCGGTGGTGATGGAGGAGGAGGGGGCCAGGACCTTCGAGGGGTTCGTCGATCTGGTGATGGGGGTTCCCAAGAGCCGCGAAGGTGGAGATTTTGACCGGGAGGTCCTGGCAAGATCCCTTCAGGCCCTCAAGATGGACCCAAGGCTCCTAGTCGGTCACTATGTCGGGATCGATAGGATCGCTCATCTCGGCGGAGGGATCGAGGAGATCCGGGAGGCGGCATCTGAAATAGACGGCCACCTGGGAGTTCTCGCCTCCGCGATCCCCGCTGGATCGATGATGATCGTCTGCGGAGACCATCCCCTCCATGCCGGGGGGCTGAAAGATGTCTTCGACTCGAAGGATGTAGCCGCGATATTCTGGAGGAAGGGAAGACCGCTGAGGAGGAGCCTATCGTAGGATATGGCGGCATGGGGCTGGAGCGGAAGGAAAAACTACCTTCGAAAAGTCCGCCTCGGGGCGCGCGACAGGTTTAAATGGATTCTCGCCAGCCTTCCGGTATACATGTACGAAGACTTATCCGAGATCTACCAGGCCGCTTTGGAAGATGAGCGGAAGCGCAAGTATATGAAAGAGATAGGCGACTGGCTGGTGGAGGAGTACTTCGAACCGTTCCAGGCATCTTGATATCATGGAACTTCTGGGGATCTGCAGCATATGCGGTAGGGCTGGAAAGCTCTTTACCTGTAGGGTCTGCGGCAGGCTCGTCTGCGCGCAGTGCTTTGACAGTGCTACAGGGGTATGTCTCCAGTGCAGTGGCGGAAAGAGG
Organism: Methanothrix harundinacea; assembly: GCA_002506535.1. Classification (GTDB taxonomy): domain Archaea; phylum Halobacteriota; class Methanosarcinia; order Methanotrichales; family Methanotrichaceae; genus Methanocrinis; species Methanocrinis harundinacea_B. The sequence continues at coordinate 42,125 of DAXT01000011.1, read as the reverse complement.
ATTGCAACCCGGCTCCAAGGGCTACAAGGCCACCGATGATCTGGGCGCATAGACTCTGCGCTTCATATTCCTTTTTAATGGATTATTACCGGGAGAAGGGATCGTTTATAGGATCCTCCCGCGTTTTCCCTGATCTAATAAGGAATTTTTCGGCATAAGGAGATTAGTATTTCTCAGATGATCTTGAATTTTTGTATATTTCAACCATTTAATTCCAAAATCGTTCTGGATCCGTGTGAACAAGATTAAGACGCTCATTTTGGTTTTAATCCTTAATTAAACCGGATATATCTGTTATTACTTCGCTACTACAACTCCCTACACTTAGAAAAGTATATATACCAATATAACACAGGGGATGTTGGCAGAAGTAAATTCGCATCCTGTCCGATCACAAGGCAATGAAGGGGGAACTTTCGCTTTGAAGGGGGCGAAGGGCTCACCACTTGTAGGGGAAGTGAAGGGGGACCGAGATCGTGGGTTTCACTCTGCCCAGTTCACATTTGTGTAAAAGCTGGTAAGGGAGATAGCATAATGAAGGGGGGCGGGCGGATCGGGATAGAGCTATCCGAGACGGCTCTGATCTCGGTCCGCCTTTCATCACTCGCCTCGATTCATATATTGAGACGAAGGGGTTATGCGGATCAGCGGATCCATATCGTTTATCCTGGATCTCTGATAACTATACCTTCCGTCGGCCGGGTTTCTCCATCTCCAATATCATAAGGCAGCAGCTGGGGGCCTTCAGCAGAGGACCCCGAAGGAAGATGGTGAGTTCGATGAAGGTCAAGATCGAGATCGAAGACGGCGGCATGAAGTCCACTCATGTATTTGAGGGCGCTGTAGTCAGAGAGAGGATCATCGATTTCTTGGCCGCCGCAGGCGTATTCACAGAGGGGGCAGATGGACTGCGAGAGGCAGCCCCGCCCAAAGCCGAAGACAATAGGACCCTCAGAGACAGGCTCGAGATCTTCGTAAGAGAAGAGTTCGCCGTGTCCTGGTTTTCATCCAACGAACTGAAGGACCGTTACGAGGCTGTATCCGACGAGATAAAGCTGAGCACGGTATCGACCTACCTTTCGCGAATGTACTATGACGGCGTCCTGGAACGCCGCGGCAACCGAACCCAGAGGCAGTACCGCTTGGTGACCGAAGAGTTCACCTCCGAGGTCAAGTATCCCGGTACAACATTCAAAGAGGCCTCATGGAAGGCTGAGAGCGGCTTGTAGGGCGGAAGAGACCCTTCCACACCACTCAAAGATCCTGTTCTTTTACAGATACAGTCATTCCTTTTAGAGATCAGGGCGGTAATTTCTTCAGTCCGTCACCTCTTCCTCTTCCAGTGGATAGGCTCCGTCCTCGTCGTGGACCTCTCCTCCGAGGAGGGGCGGGTTGAAGACGCAGGCCAGCTTAAGGGCGGTCTTTGCCCGGAGGAGGTGGCGGTCGTGGCGGTCCAGGATGTAGAGGACCCCGGGGGAGATCTTGTAGATCCTGCCGCCGTTTGATCCGGGTTCGGCGTCGCCGTCAGTTCCGGAATCGGAACCGAGCCTTCCGTCTCCTCCTCCGTCTATTCCGTCCAGGACCTCCACCTCTCCCTCGCCATCGATGCAGTAGACCGATTCAAGGTGGTTTTTGTACCATATGCAGGTCTCGGTCCCGGGATAGATGGTGGTTATGTGGAAGGAGAAGCCCATATTGTCGCCTTTCAACAGGAGTCGGGTGCTCTCCCAGTTCTCCGCCACCACCCGCCGGTCGGTCCTCTCCGCCGCCTCCAGGTTCCTCACGATCATGCGAGAACCTCCATCCAGAGCTTCTCAGCCCTTCTCTCAGCAGCCTCATGAGAGATCTCGCAGAGAGCCTCGATGACCGACTCCTCCAGGATGGCGAGCCCCCGTTCGAGCTCGTCGTCGGTGATGTTGAGAGGTATCAGGCACTTCAAGACCTGGTCCTCGGAGCCTGATGTCTCCATGATGAGACCCCTCTTGAAGGCCATTGCTGATATCCGGCCGGCGAGATCGCCGCTTCCGCAGTCGAGGGCCTGCATCATCCCTCTGCCCCGGGCCGATAAGACCCCTCTATCGTCAAGGTCGACGAGCCTATCCAGCCTATACCGGACGATCTCTCCCTTCCTCATGACTTCCCTTCCAAAGGAGTCATCGCTCCAGTACTCAGAGAGGGCCGCCCCAGCGGTGACAAAGGCGAGGTTGTTTCCCCGGAAAGTCCCGTTGTGCTCCCCTGGCTTCCACCGATCCAGCTCCGGCTTCATCAGTACCACCGAGAGAGGCAGGCCGTACCCGCTGAGGGACTTTGAGAGGGTGATTATGTCCGGCGATATCCCCGCCTCCTCGAAGCTGAAGAACGTCCCGGTCCTGCCGCACCCCACCTGGATCTCATCGACGATCAGGAGGATGGCGTGTTTATGGCAGACCTCCTCCAGGGACCGGAGCCATTCGTTGCTGGCCACGTTGATCCCTCCCTCGCCCTGGATCGTCTCGACGATCACCGCTGCGGGATGGTCGAGGCCGCTGCTCCCATCACTGATCATCTTTTCAAGGTACTCGATGGTGTTGATCCCTTCTCCCATGTAGCCGTCGTAGGGCATGAAGACCGCACCCTGGGGCTGCATCCCGCAACCGTCCCGGAAGTGGCTGTTTCCTGTCGCTGCTACAGATCCCAGGGTCACTCCGTGAAATCCATTGGTGAAGGAGACGATCGTCTGGCGACCGGTGCAGTTCCTCGCTATCTTCATCGCCGCCTCGACAGCGTTCGTCCCCGTCGGCCCCGTAAATTGGATCTTGTACCTCATCTTCCGGGGGGATAGGATGAGAGACTCGAAGGTCTCCATGAAGGCCCTTTTCGCCCCGGTGACCATGTCAAGGCCGTGGACGATCTGGTCTGCCTCGATATACTCAAGGAGCTTCTCTTTGAGGACCGGGTCGTTGTGGCCGTAGTTGAGGGCCCCGGCTCCTGCGAGAAAGTCGATATACTCCTTACCTTCCTCGTCTTCCAGAGTCGCCCCCCTGGCCTTGGTGAAGACCACCGGGAAGTGGCGACAGTAGCTTCGAACCTTTGATTCAAGACGATCGATTGTGCTAATATCGTTCATGACTATATCACCTTTTCAGATTTAACGGTCCTATCCGGAAGAGATCTTCCGCTTCGTGGTCTTCGTCTCCAAAGTCCTTTTTAGAAAAGAATGGGTAGACGGCGCATTGGGCCGAAAGATCCCTGGCAAGAGATGAGAAGAGACGCCGGGAGGCTTCGTTTGTGGGGGCTATGGTCGTCTCGATATGATGGCAGCCCCTGGCAGTAGGCCTCCTCAAAATCTCCCGCAAAAGAACCTTTCCGAGGCCTCGACCTCTGATGCTGGGATCCACCGCCACCTGCCAGACGAATAAGACTCCCTCTCGATCTGGTGGCAGATATCCGGATAGAAATCCCACGATCTCTTCGCCCTCCTCGGCGACGACGCAGGTATCTGCAAAGTGGCGACATAGGAGGAGGTAGCTGTAAAGGGAGTTTTGATCGAGAGGTTTGCAGGACCCGACGAGGGCGGATATCTTCGCCCCATCGCAGACCCGCGGCCTTCGGATATCAAGACCCATTTCTCCGGCAAGGATCACCTTCTTGGATCCGTCTTTCATCAGTTTATCGTCTGATTTATTGAACATTCTCCCGACTCCGGGAATGAATAAGCGGAACTTCTGGCTTGCCTGATGCCCAGCTTCTTCAGGATTATTCGTATCTGCTTTGAGGTGTACTCCACGCCGAACTGCTCTCTTACGAGGTCTCTGACCTCCCTCGTCGTCCAGCGGTCCCTCTGACATAGGAGGTGTTCAAGCCGCTCTCTCTCTGCTAAAGAGAGCTTCGTTGGCCTTCCGCCGCCGTGCCTGGGCATCAGCGCCTCATAGCCTCCGTCGTTCCATCTTTTCTGCCATGTATATCCGACGCTCTTGGTGACGCCGACGAGATGGGCCGAGGTCTCAACGGTGAAGCCCTGATACCGGTATCTTATGAAACGGAGCCTCTTGAGTATCCGGGCGCATTTCTCCAATTCCCTTATGCTTTCGTCGAGCTCTTCGGTCGCCATACATCTTCGTATGGATACCTGCTCCGGCTTGGGCATGGGAAACGGTTGAAATTAATACGTATTAAATGTTTGGTTCTAATCAATTGATATTGCGTTTAAGCAACCACAATTTATTTAAGTTGGGGCGCCGTGCTTAAGAAAGTCTGCTCTCCTGCAAAAGGGCAGAGCCGTACGCCTCAAATTCGGAGAGGCTCCTTAAGTAAAATACGAAAACCCTCATAGACCAGAAGGGCCCGGGCATCCCGCCCCGGCCTTCTGCTCTCCTCCCAAAAAGAAGGGCGACCCTTTCTCCTGCCCATCAGGTCTTGGATCTTTTATATCCCATCAGGATATGGATCTCACGGCGTAATCGGTCTGTTGCCACCAGTCTCCATCAATGACCGCCGCCCTGTAGCCCATAGTCCTCAGGGCGAAGTAGAGGGCGGAGGCGTCTGGAGTTCCATATATAATCTGGACCTTACCCTCATCGATCCCCTTCCCGGAGAAGAGATCCTGTAGCTCTCCTGCTCCCTTGAGGGTCCCGGCTTTGGGGTCGGAGTAAAGGTCGGAGGTCTTGAAGTACATCGAGTTGGATATCCGAGACTTTGCCCGATCGGAGTAGCTGGACCTGGCGTCTACGATCTGGACCCCCAGGTTTCCCTGAGCCTCCTTGAGCATCGTCTCGTCGACCATGAGGCCCACCCTCGCAGCGGATGTGTAGGTCGACTCTTCCGTCTCCGGGGCGTTCTCTACGAGCTTCAGATCTGGATAAGCCTCTACATCGCCGTCCAGTCGGCTCAGATTCTCATGCCCCAGGAATTCCAGGACCCAGAATAGATATGCTGAATCGTCGCCGTTTCCATAAACGACTATGTTGTCGGTATCTTTTACCCCGAGACGGCCCAGCTCCATCACCGCCAGATCAGCGTCTAGGATCCCCTGGGGCCTCAAAGACTGCCAGTAGAGGTTTCTCGCCCCCGGAAGATGTCCCCTCCTGTAATCGGCGGGGGACCGGGCGTCCAGGAGCACGCGTCCATCGAGGTCCCTCTCTTGGCTCACGATCAGCTCGGGCAGAGCGTATTGAGTGTCGTATCCCGGTTCGTCCTGGATCTGGCTCCTCGACTTCAAAGCCTGGTCGCGGATGCTCTCGGAGGAGGACCCCGAGTCCGCCGGATGGTACCGGTCCCACCAGGCGTTGAAGTTATTCCAGTCAGGGCAGTCCGGACAGCCAGGAGATCCAGCCGAAGCTGCCACGGCGAGGGCCCCCACCAGAGCAATAGCTATGAAGAGAGCCATCTGGATCTGGCCGCCCAGGACCAGCAGCCCCTTGGGGCGTCCCCCGGATCTTGAGATCGATATCGAATTCGCGATGATTATCACTCCCCATCCCCCATCTTAAAATCGATGATTCTATTTGAGCCTGGCGAGCCGATGGACGGGAACCTATTAATACCCAGAATTATGCTCATTGAAGTCAATTTAAGTACGTCATTGTACTTATTAAGACAACTGACAAGGAGACGAGCCATTGATAGGGAAATCGGTGAGGATGGAGAGGATCTTCAACAGGCAGACGGATAGGACGGTGATCATCCCCATGGACCACGGCGTCACCGTCGGGCCGATCCGTGGAATAAAGAACGTGAGAGAGGCGGCCGATCTCGTCGCCGCCGGGGGGGCGGACGCCGCCGTCGTCCATAAGGGGGCGGCCTCCTTCGGCCACCGGGGTTACGGCCGGGACCTTGGGCTGATCCTCCACCTCTCGGCCTCAACAAACCTCGGCCCCGACCCCAACAACAAGGTCCTGGTGGCGACGGTGGAGGAGGCGTTGAAGCTCGGTGCCGACGGCGTCAGCATCCAGGTGAACGTCGGCGCCGAAGACGAGGCGAGGATGCTTGCAACCCTGGGAGATACCTCCCGGAAGTGTCAGGAGTGGGGGATGCCCCTCCTCGCCATGATGTACCCCCGGGGAAAGAAGATCGAGGATGAGCATCGAGCCGATTACATCGCCCACGCCGCGAGGGTTGGGGCAGAGCTTGGGGCCGACGTCGTCAAGACCAGCTATACCGGGGATCCCGACTCCTTTCGAGAGGTGGTGGAGGGCTGTCCGGTGCCGGTGGTGATAGCCGGAGGTCCCCGGACGGATACGGAGGCGGAGTTTCTCGAGATGGTGGCTGGCGCCATCGGCGCCGGGGCGCGGGGCGTCGCCATCGGAAGAAACGTCTTTCAGCACCGTGACCCGACCCTCATCACAAGACGGATCTCCTCGATAGTCCACCAGGGGGCGACGGTCGAGGAGGCGCTGGAGCTGGGGCGACAAGGGGTATGAGGCCGCGGAGAAGGCCGATACGAGAACTCGACTCCTATTTCGGCGATATTCGACTCCCCCTTCGGCGAAATACCTCGCACTTCTGGCCCGGTCCATCTAACTCTCTAGGAGGATCCCGGACCTCCTGATCTTCCTGATCCCAATCTGGGGTAAGGGGACGGCCTGGAGGATGAAAGCTATCAAGAAGAAGGTTAAAAGCTCCGGGATGTTTACCTTTCCCTTGATCGGAGAAAGGGTGATGCTAATACAAATAGATTGCAGGAAGAGGGGGTTAAGGTGGAAGAGATGATCGGCTTTGGTGGTGCTATGATCGCGACCCTGGTGGCGGTCTTAATCATGACGCCTTCTGCCCTGGCAGAGGACGACTTCTATCGGGCCGAAGGTGGCCCATCGATCTTCGTATCGTCCCTCAGCTCCAGGGTCGAGACCGGGAAGGTCGGGTCTATCTATGTGGAGATCGAGAACCGCGGAGAGGTTACAGGGCTGGTGGAGAAGAGGGCGCCCCAGACCGAGGACGAGAAGATGCTGGCCCTGATAGAGGGGGAGATGGAGATGGGAGCATCAGAGGCCGTCGGGATCGAGGGGAGGCTCCTATCGAGGGACGAGAGGCTGAAGGTCCTATCCAGGCCCCAGCTGGCTGGTTCTCTATCGGGGGGGGAGAGGCTGAAGATCCCCATGGAGTTCTCGGTGAGGGCGGAGGATGCCGCAACCTCCGGGATTTACCCGATGGTCCTGGAGGTATCTTACGAGCGGCTCGAGGACGTCCAGGTCCAGGGAAACCCCCTCTATCCAGAGATATTCTTCCAGAGGGCGAAGGCGACGGAGACGATATCCCTGGAGGTCCCCGTCATGACTGGCTCAAGGCTTGAGGTGGCGGAGGTGAAGGGCTCCCTCGCACCGGGCCGCTCCTCCGATCTGGAGCTGGTCTTCGCAAATACCGGAGACATTCCGGCGAGGCAGGTCAGGGCAAATCTCGTCGTCCAGCCCCCCTTAATCTCGACTGATGACGAGGTGGCCCTCGGGGATATCGAGCCGGGAAAGAGGGCGCATGCCAGGTTCCCCATCGAGGTGGACAGGTCGGCAGATCCCGGGGAGCGGGCCATAGTCTGCCAGCTGGCGTACATCTCCGGGGAAGGGGGTGAGGAGAGGAGGGAGGATCTGGCGGCCCTGGTGGAGGTGAAGGCGCCGACGGGGCTGCGGGCTCTTTTGATCGTCCCCATCGTAGCCATCGCCCTGACCCTCCTCTACCTCGGTGGGGCAAAAAAAGGGCTTAGGCTCCCCAGGATCCGGAGGAAGAGGCGGTGGTGATCTCCCCTTGATGGGAAATCATTTCATTTTCCGCTATCTTGTCAAGAGGTCCTGGAACTGCTCCTGGGCCCGGTCCAGGATCTCCTCTTCGCCGGGGATCTCGCCATCCATCATCAGGACCCTCCCGCCGACTATCGTCGTCTCGACCCCTCCGTGGCCGCTGTAGACGAGGTGGGAGATGATGTTCTCCTCGGTGAGGGGGGCAAACCAGGGCTTTCGCAGGTCGATGAGGGCGAGGTCGGCGAAAGCCCCAGGCGAAAGGCCCAGGTCGAGGCGGAAGGCTCTGTAGCTGTTCTCCGTCGCCATCCTCCAGATCTCCCCGGCGCTGAAGAGGTCGGGGCGGGAGTGGGCGCACTTCTGGGCGATGGCCGTCGTCTTCATCTCCTGGAAAAGGTTGAGGCTGTTGTTCGACGAGGCCCCGTCGGTCCCAAGGCAGATGTTGGCCCCCGCCCTCGCGAGCCGGTCGAGGGGAGCGATCCCCGAGGCGAGCTTGTGGTTGCTGATGGAGCAGTGGGCGACGGTGACGCCCCTCTCTGCGATGATCGATACGTCCTTCTCCGATAGCCAGGTACAGTGGGCGGCTACCACCCGGTCGCTGAGAAAGCCTATGGAGTCGAGGTATTCGACGGGGCTTTTGCCGCAGTTCTTCTCGAAGCTCTCCACCTCCGACCTCGTCTCCGAGAGGTGGATGTGCAGAAGGAGGTCGTGCTTCTCCGCCATCTCCCTGGACCGCTGAAGCGTCTCCTCCGAGCAGGTGTAGACGGCGTGGGGGCCGACGGCCGGAACGATCAGATCGTCCCCTTCCCACCTTCTGATGAAGGGCTCGACCCCCTCTATCTGGTCTGGCCTCATGTCGAAGACGACCTCCGAGAGGAACGCTCGAAGGCCCATCTCCTTCGTCGCCCGGGCCGTCTCGTCCATGAAGTAGTACATGTCGTTGTAGCAGGTGATACCGCCCCTGATCATCTCGAGGCAGCCAAGCTTCGTCCCCCACCGGACATCTTCGGCGGTCAGCTTCGCCTCCAGAGGCCAGATCTTCTCCTGAAGCCAGGGCAAGAGCTCCATATCGTCGGCGTAGCCCCGAAAGAGGGTCATGGCGAGGTGGGTGTGGGAGTTGACGAGGCCGGGGATCGCGAGCTTTCCCCTCCCCTCGATCACCTCGCCGTCGCCCGACTCGTCTTTGATCCCGGGGCCGACCCCGGCGATCCGGCCGCCGTCGATGGCGATATTCTGGTCTCGCAGGAGCCTTCCGCCTTCCACGATCGAGACGTCTTTGATCAGCATGATTTCCCCATCTCCCGGCATCGACGTTAAACGTTTCGCGGCCGTCCTGATCGCCAGGCTTAAAAAGTCCCGGCTCCAACAAACCGGCGCGTGCTGAGGTAGCCAAGCGGCCCACGGCGCCGGTCTTGAACTCGGGTGATCGCTTGAAGCGAAAAGTCCGACGGGGGAACCGGTGGTGCTCACGCGCCTCGTGAGTTCAAATCTCACCCTCAGCGCCAAATTTTCTCTGGATGATTTTGCATTTATCGAGAATCCTTCCCCCTCCTGATGCACCATCTTTAAATAGAGGCGGCGATTTCTAAGCCAGGCGTGATCACATCTCAAAGTCGATGGTGATCCCAAGCGCAAGAGTTACACAATTGGATGTTCAAAGCTCGTATGTTCTTGATCAAACCGTCAAAATAAGGTTCATAGATTAGATCATATCTAATTGATGACGACTATTCTGGCCCAAATCATATGACAGCGTCCGACTGCGTAGCCCTCAAGAGGTATAAAATGCAGTTTGAAGATCTAAATATTTCGGAACCGCTCCAGCGGGCGCTGATCAAAGAAGGCTATTCAACTCCCACGCCTATCCAGGCGCAGGCGATACCCCATCTCCTGAAGGGCGAGGACCTGATGGGCATAGCCCAGACGGGAACGGGAAAGACCGCAGCATTCGTTCTGCCCGTCCTCCAGAGGATGGCGGAGACGCAGAAGGTTGCAGCACCCGGGGTGCCGCGGGCCCTGGTGCTCGCGCCAACCCGGGAGCTGGCGGCCCAGATAGACGAATCCTTTGGGACGTACGGCCAGTTCCTCCGGTTCAAGCACGCCGCAATATACGGCGGCGTCAATCAGGGACCTCAGGTTAGGGCCCTATCTCGAGGCGTAGACGCCCTCGTCGCCACCCCCGGCCGACTCCTGGACCTGATGGACCAGGGTTACATAAAGCTGAAGGACGTCGAGTTCTTCGTTCTGGACGAGGCTGACAGGATGCTCGACATGGGCTTCGCCAACGACGTCAGAAAGATAGTCTCGGCGTTGCCGAAGAGACGCCATTCGCTATTCTTTGCAGCCACCATGTCAAAAGAGATCGGCGACCTCGCCGGAAGGCTCCTCACGGACCCCATCCGGATAGAGGTGGCACCCCAGGCGACGATGGTGGAGACCGTTGAAGAGCGGATATTCTTCGTCGACCAGAAGAATAAGGATCCTCTCCTCATAGGGCTTCTCCAGCAGAAATGCCTTAATCGCGTCCTCGTCTTCACCAGGACGAAGAGGCGGGCTGATAAGGTAGCATCGGTGCTATCCAAGAACAAGATCCGGGCCGACGCCATCCACGGCAACAAGTCTCAGAACCAGAGAACTTTCGCCCTGAACAGCTTCAAGTCAGGCCGACTCCAGGTTCTGGTGGCGACCGACATCGCCGCACGGGGGATCGACGTCGAAGATATATCCCACGTCATAAATTACGATCTCCCAAGCGAGGCCGAGAGCTACGTCCACCGGGTCGGCCGGACGGGGCGAGCGGGGGCGTCCGGAACTGCATACTCATTCTGCGCCGCCGACGAGAGGGCGCTCCTTCGCGAGATCGAGAGGCTCACAAAGAAGAAGATAGGTGAGATGGCTCACCGATATCATTCGCAGGAAGCTAAGAACGCTGTCGGCGCGGCAGCAAAGCCAGCCCCGAAGAAGCCAAGGAGCCTGTCGAGAAATATCATAGATAAGGGCAAAGAGAGATCCGGCCCTCGAAGATCTCGCCGCCCAGCGTCGCGTCGCTAGATCGAATAACCGAGGCAAGGCTATCTTTGTCATCAAAGATAGCCGATGAATCCTTTTTCGATTGGGGGACTTCTCCATCTCGCCTTTCTAAAACTACCTTTTCTTCCTTATGATCTCGATATCTCCTCCTGACTCTGCCGCCATCTTTTCAGCCTCATTGACGGAGATCCCCAGATCCGACGGCTCCACCCGGTCGCCGTAATCAAAGGTTCGGCCGAGGATCTCCGTCTTCACCTTCTTTCCGTTCTCTTTTTTCTTGAACTCCAAGTATACTTTTTCTACCATCTATACGAACCTCCGCGCAGTATGATATCAGAGTACCATCCGCAGATCTCTATGAATCCGTCTTCCTCGACGGGGCCGTATGCTGGGATGCGGCTCGATACTCAGCTAATTAATATAGCAGAGAAGCCGCTTAAAGCTTTTGGAAAAATGGACCTGTTGTCGTATCATATGAGACCGCTGGCCTATATTTCAGTAAGCTTCGGCTCCATCGACCGCAATTTCGGGATACAACCCTAAAATGATCCCGGGGCAAAGAGATATGATCTTGAAATCCGGACGGGGCCGCAGGTCAGCGGAGGATCGGATAGAAAGTTATTTCTGATAATCATTGACTACAACAATATAAGGGGGAATTGGATGAAGGCTCAAAAGATCGCATCTTTATTGCTGCTTATACTATCTCCGATAGTCGCCACCGCCGCCCCGGACGAAGCCAGCGGAACCGTCGTCTCCGTCATCGACGCAAAGACCTTTGAGGTGATGATCGAGAAGACCGATCCAAGGGTCCGCCAGATCGTCGAGAGGGTTACCCTGGCTGACATCCTGATACCGAACGGGTCGATTGACGGATCCGGGGAAGAGTTGATAGACGAATCGCTGAAGGGGTCGATGAACGATTTGGGTAACGAATCGATGGACCAATCGTTGAACGGGTCGATGATCGGGCCGGCGGACGAATCGATGGACGAATCGATGGACGAATCGATGAACGGGTCGATGATCAGGTCAGCGGACCAATTGATAGATGAATCGTTGAACGGGTCGATGATCGGGTCGGCGGGCGAGTCGATGGACGAATCGTCGAGCAGGTCGACGAACGAGTCGGGGGACGGACCGATAGACGAAGCGTTGAACGGATCGTTTAACGGGTCGATGCGCAGAGTGGATTCGGCAGAAGATTTTGCCGTCGCTATCCTTCTTAACAAGACCGTCTGGTTGGACATCGATGACAGATCTCCTGAAGGACGAAACTCCGACGGAGAGCTGGTGGCGGTAATTCGCCTCTCCGGCCTCGACGGAAGGCCTGTCATCTCTCCCACCTTCAACAGGATGCTGGTGGACTGCGGGATCGCCGAGGTGAACAACTCCCTCGAAAACGAGTTCGATCCTTCGGATTGGTGGCCGCCCCGGGAGAACGGCACAGAAGAGGACGTCAGCGGTGAAGAGGCGGGAAAGAAGACCACCGGGCTCAACATCGACATAAAGCCCTCCAAGCCAGAGGTTAACATCAACCTCGGAAAGCCGAAGGTGAACGTCAGCCTCTCAGGCCTCAACGTAGATATCAACCCGAGAAAGCCGGTCATCGATGTCAATCCAAGAAAGCCGGTCATCGAAGTCAACCCAAGCCAGGCCAACGCCACAGAGAACGAGACGGCAGATCCTCTTGATCCGAAGGAGACCGCCTCGAATGGAGATTATGCGCAGACCCTCTGGACAGGAGATGGGAGCGAACCCGTCATATTGAAGAACCTGACGGTGCCGGTAACCCTCGTCGATCCGGCGGGCGCCGTAACCGTCATCAACTCGACGGGAGAGGTGACGGTGATCGATCCGGCGAGGCCTGTGAAGGTGATCAACTCCACAGATATAGGAGATGCTGCCGATATCACAGGGCCAAATCCCGCCGAGAGCTTCCAAGAGCCGACGAAGATCACAGAGGCGGGGATCGAAGGAGGCTCGCCTTCAACGAAGGGGAAGCGGAGGTAAATTATACGGGGCAGCGATCCTGGACCGATAAGAAAAACTGGACGAATGGTCCAGTTCTGGGGTCGAGACGGGGCGCAAAAAATTATGACCGCCGGGATCTTTCACAATCATGGATATAGGCGGGCCTTCGCCCTTCCCCGAAGGATACAACTGTCCCGTTCCGCTGGAGGATCGCGTGATACCATCTGTCGAGATGGGTGGCGTTCCTCTCGCCGAAATAAGACGTGTCTCTGGCTAGATCGTTTCGAAGTTCGATCATCTCAGACCAGAGGGATGATCCGTTTCTGGACCCTTCCATCCGGAGGTCGAGGTCGAAGGGACGGTAATCCGCCGAGACGTTCCTAGCGATCTCGATCGACCTGTTCCTCTCATCGACCCGAACCTCCTCGCTGCTGGAATAGTTTCCGCTTCCCATCTCCCGGACCCTCACCATCGCCCCCTCCTCTCCGAGGACTGCGAGGGCTGAGGAGTTTCGAACCGGCCTTCCTATCCCCTCAGCCCAGGCGGAGACCAGGCACCTGATCTCGTAAGGCTCCTCGATGGTCGAGTACTCCTCCGAGAGGCTGACGAACCCCTCTCCCTTTATGGAGCGGCTCATGGCGAAGATCCTCTCGGACCTGGGCGCCCTGACCACCAGGGACAGGGTCGCGGAGCTTCTGGCCCCCACCTCCTCTAATTTGAAGAGGGCGGCGGATGAGGGTGGGATGGAGGCTGCCAGCACCTCGACCTCGGGATCGAAGACGACCTTGATGAAGAGGCTCTTAACCGGCTTTGAGGCGGGGTTATTGATGGTCACGTTCCAGGTGACCGTCTCCCCTCGCCTAACCTGCGTCGGATTGGGAGAGGATGAGACCTCCAGAAGACCATCTCCTCCCCCCATGCTGCCGCCCCCTTCCGCCGAGCCCGGTCCGGTCAGTGCGGATACCGCCGCAATCAGCAGCGATATCAAGAAGGTCGCCGATAGAAGAACGAACCAAAACCTCAACCTCACCACTTCCACCATACCTTTCTCTTCTCATCGGCGAAGAACCTTTGGGTACCCCGCAGAAATCCTCCTCCTCCACCCGCAGGCTTCCATCTCCGCTCCTCCGAGAAGACTTTTATCCTCTCTCGACGACTCCCAGCCATGGCATCCCTTTCGGGAGAGGTGGGCGGAATCTGGATGGATAACCCCGTCATGCTGGCGGCGGGGATCCTGGGGACGACGGGGGCCTCCCTCAGGAGGGCGGCCCTCTCCGGCGCAGGGGCGGTCGTGACCAAGTCGGTGGGGGTGGCCGAGAGGGACGGCCACCGGGGTCCCGCTGTCGTCCAGGTGGAGGGGGGGCTACTTAACGCCATGGGGCTTCCAAATCCATCCTACCGCCACTTTCAGGAGGAGATCGATATCGGAAGAGGTGGTGGAGTTGCGGTGATCGCCAGCATATTTGGCTCCTCCCCCGCTGAGTTCGTGGAGGTGGCGACGGGGCTGGACGCCGACGGCTTCGAGCTGAACTTAAGCTGCCCCCACGCCGAGCGTTACGGCGCCGAGATCGGCTGCGAGGTCTACAACGTCGAGACTATAACCAGGGCCGTGAAGGGGAGCGTCTCCGTCCCCGTCTGGGTTAAGCTCACCCCCAACGTCGCCGATATCTCCGCCCTGGGCCTTGCGGCCGAGCGGGGAGGCGCCGACGCCGTCGTAGCCATCAACACCCTGAAGGCCATGGCCATCGACGTCGAGTCCTGCCGCCCGATCCTTGGAAACCGCTTCGGAGGCCTCTCCGGCCCCGCGATAAAGCCCGTGGCGGTGAAATCCGTCTACGACCTCGCAGGATCCCTGGAGATCCCGGTGATCGGGGTCGGAGGGGTATCTTCTTGGGAGGACGCATGCGAGATGATCATCGCCGGAGCCCGTGGGATCCAGGTGGGGACGGCCCTGGGAAATCCCGAAGGCTACGGGATATTCAGGTCCATCTCCGGGGGGCTATCATCTTACCTGGAGAGGAAGGGGATGGCCCTTCAGGAGCTGGTGGGCGCGGCGAGGAGGTTTCCATGAGGCCGAAGAACGCAAAGATCGTCGAGATAGTCTGCGAGACCCCATCGGTGAGGACGCTGCGGTTCGACATCGCCTTCGATCCGGTCCCCGGCCAGTACCTGATGGTCTGGATCAGGGGGGTAGACGAGATCCCCATGTCCATCTCTTATAAAGACGGGATCACCGTCCAGCAGGTGGGGGAGGCGACGGGGGCGATCTTCGACCTTGAGGTCGGCGACTCCCTGGGGCTCAGAGGTCCCCTGGGCAACGGCTTCTCCCTCTTGGGCGAAGAGATCCTCCTCGTCGGCGGCGGGGTGGGGGCTGCGCCCCTCGCCCTTCTTGGGGAGGAGGCTAAGGAGAGGGGGATGGAGGTCACGACGGTCTTGGGGGTTCGGTGTTGCGACGACCTGATCTTCAGGGAGAGGTTCGAGGGGGCGGGCGAGCTGGTCATAACGACGGACGACGGCTCTATGGGGATCTGCGGCCGGGCCTCGGCAGGGCTGTCCTGCCTGGATCTGCAAGATTTCGACCAGATCTACCTCTGCGGCCCCGAGCCGATGATGGCGGATGTGATCGGCAGATGCCGGGGGATGGAGGCCAAGATCCAGGCGTCCATCGACAGGTACTTCAAGTGCGGCCTGGGGATCTGCGGCTCCTGCTCCATCGATCCCGAAGGGATCAGGCCCTGCGTCGAGGGGCCGGTGATCAGGGGCGATAAGCTTGTAGGGACCGAGTTTGGCAGGTACAAGAGAGGTCCCAGCGGGAGGAAGAGATGATGGCGGAGGTGATCTTCTATTGATGGTGAGGTTTCGATCCGGTGACGAGGTCTTAGGGGGAGAGGTGGCAGGAAGGTCCCTTGAGGCCGGTGGGAGGGTCTACGACCTGGATGAGGTGGAGATCCTCGCCCCCGTCGAGCCGACCAAGGTCGTCTGCGTCGGCCTCAACTACGCCGAGCACGCAAAGGAGCTACATATGGAGCCGCCCAAGGAGCCGATCATATTCTTGAAGCCCCCAACGGCTGTCATCGGCCCCGGGGCGGATATAGTGATCCCGCCCTCGAGCAGCCAGGTCGATTACGAGGGGGAGATGGCGGTGGTGATAGGAAAACGGTGCAGGAACGTCTCCGCCAAAGAGGCGGACGATTACATCCTGGGATATGCGAACTTCAACGACGTCACCGCCCGGGACCTCCAGAAGCGGGACGGCCAGTGGACCAGGGCGAAGAGCTTCGACACCTTCGCGCCTATGGGGCCTTACGTCGTCGATGCCGACCCGTCTTCGCTTACGATCAGGACGAGGGTCAACGGCTCGGTGAGACAGAGATCAAACACCACCGACCTTATATTCCCCGTCCCGGAGCTGGTCGAGTTCATAAGCGAGATCATGACCCTCCTCCCCGGAGACGTCATAGCGACGGGGACGCCCCCAGGGGTCGGTCCCCTAAAAGCCGGGGACCGGGTGGAGGTGGAGGTACAGGGTCTCTCGACGCTCAAAAACGGGGTCGTCGGGGGTATATGAGCCTCCACCTCCCCCTTCTTCTCCTCCTCCTGCCACCGGACGCCTCCTGCTAATTTTTCTCCGGGGGCCTTAACGGATCTTCGGCTCTTCTGCCGCCGTCTTATCTCAGCTCTTTTGCAGCCCACATATCTCAGCTCTTCCGCCGCCGTCTCATGACGGCGACGGTCGCGGCTGCTATCAGGATGACGGCTGCGATCACGACCACCGTAGTTGTCCCGGATCCCTCATCCTCAGCCTCCGTCCTGGCCATCAGAGGCCTTGGGGAGATCTTCGCCTCGATTATCGCCTCCTCGACGTCCAGAAGATCGCCGTCGTTGCCGAGGAGCTGGATCGTCAGCCTGTAGATCCCCGGGTCCAGGGTCCCGTTCCAGGAGATCTCCACCGTCTCGTCGTCGCCAGCAAGGAGGATCGGTGTCTTCTCCTCGACGCTGGCGAGGAGAGTGCCGTCCTGATGAAGGTCGAACTTCAGGGACCCCTCGAAGGGGACGCGGGACCTTCCGATCACTGTCGCGCTTGCCCCCGTCTCGTCGCTGTATGTGTCGGTGATCTGGGCGTCGTCTATCGCGGTGAAGGGGTTCATGAAGGCCCTGGTCTGGCCGTCCCTCTTCTCGACGATCTTAACCCGTCCCATATACTCGCGCCCGTTCTCCAGGATCTGCTTCCATTCGAGGGAGAGATCCGAGGGAGAACGGAAAGAACCGGCTATGGGGACCGAGTCCCTCCGGGTGACGTATACCGCCTTATCCCCTTCGACGAGCATGTAGTAGACGTCAACCACCGCCAGGTCTTCGGAGTAGACGAGGAGGGTCATCCCCCGATGGTCGGCGTGAGCGTCCCGGACGTCGAACCTGATGGCTACCCTGCCGCCGTAATAGAAGTCGTTGCACCTTTCGGAGACGACCTCACCGTCTTTGATCAGCCTGGCGCATGCCCTGTAAGAATCTTCAGCAGCCGCCGCCGAGTTCCATTTCACGATCCAGGTCCCCGGTCCGTCGATGGGCATGGTCCTGGCCTCTATCGCCCCCTTCTTCGACGAGCTTAGGTCCAGTTGGAGGAGGCATCCGGCTACATCCCCCTTTACGGTGACGTCGCAGGACTGGAGGTCGGAGTAGATATCCGTCACCTCTTGAGCCTGAGCCGAAGCGGCGACGACGAGCGCCATCGCGAGCATGATTCGAAGAGACAGTTTCATAGCTAATCCCCGCATCAATCCTGTATCAGCATCTTTGAAATACCCACCGATCTCTCTGGCCCGGTGGTCTGGCGGCTGCTTCCCACCTTATCATGGAGGATATCCGCCTCCACCGATTCGTATCGATGGGTGTTTAAGACTTTTGGAAGGTCGAACGGGCTCCAGACGACGGGCGAGAGGCAAAAAAGAGGAGGCTGGCTCAGGATACAACCCTCCCCCTGACGATGACGACATCCTCGGAGGGCCTGTCCCCCGGTCCGGTCTTCGTCTTTCCTATCCTGTCGACCACGTCCATGCCGCCGACGACCTCCCCGAATACGGGGTGCATCCTGTCGAGGTAGCTGTTGTCGACGAGGTTTATGAAGAACTGGCTTGCCCCGGTGTTGGGGCCTGCGTTGGCCATGGAGATCGTGCCCCTGCTGTTTTTATTCTGGCGGGAGAACTCATCTTTTATGGTGTAGCCTGGGCCGCCCCGCCCCGTCCCCGATGGGTCTCCGCCCTGGATCATGAACCCGTCGATGACCCTGTGGAATATGACGCCGTCGTAGAAGCCATCAAAGACCAGCTTCTCGAAGTTTCCGGCGGTTATGGGCATATCGCCCCGAAGCTTTATCGTGATATCGCCCATGTTCGTCTCCAGGAGGATCTTCTTTCCCCCGGCTACCTCCGTCCCCATAGCTCCATCCTCATCTTTAGTCAAGCAACCAGCTCCAAAGATCGCTAGCATGAAAAAGATCACCACAACGATATGAGATCCGGTCATGGCCATCGATGGATAGTGGCGGGGGTCGAAGTTATACTTTTCCCGGATGGCAGGAGATGCGGTGAGACGGTGGGATGGGCAGCTCGAAGCGATCAGAGGCTCTTGAGGTCGGAGGTCCAGGGGAATCGGAGATCGAGGGGAATCGAAGGTCCAGGGGAATCGGAGATCCAGGGGAATCGAAGGTCCAGGAGTGTCATCAAAGGTCGAGGATATAGGAAGCTGTTGGGTTGGAACTAATGCCTCTCGCACCGATGGACCGGGGCATCATCTCAGGGAGTCTCTCAAAAATAGGCCGCCGACCAACGCCGCCAGGAGACCCAATAACACCAAGCCTGCCCCGAACTTCTCGCCTCCATCGAGGAGGACCCAGCCCTGGAAGGCCTTTACCATCCCCCAGAAGATGAGAAAGAGGCCCGAAATCGGCCTTATCATCCTCTGACCTCTCGCATATCTATGCCGAATTGGGCGGCATCCCTTCTCCTTACCTCTCCGCCCTCTTCTCGTCGACGACGATGTAGTCCTTCAGGGCGCAGACGGAGGAGAAGGGGACGAGGATCAGCTTCCCCTCTTTCCTGTACCTCGCAAAGTCGAACTCCGAGTCGGGCTTCACCAGAAGGTCGATGAGCCGTCCCGTCTCTGGATCGAGGATGATATTCTCCAGCTCCCCCAGGACCGTCCCCCCCATCGTCACGATCTCCTTTCCTGCGAGGCTCCGGGCATATATCTTGGCCATCTCCTCACCTCACCTCACCGGTACCCCAGATAAGAGGCGGGATCGACCTTGACCCCTCCCCTGAACCTCTCGTTGATCCGCTCGTAGTACCTCACCATATTCTCCTCGAAGCTGGGCCTCACCTTCTTGAGAGCCTCCCGGTAATGTCTCATCTCCACCTCTTCCGCCTCGGGGTCTTCTCTCAGGGCGAGCATCACCGCCTCCCGGCAGAGGGACTCCAGGTCCGACCCCACGTAGCTCTCCGTCAATTCCGCCAGCTCCTCCAGGCTGACGTCGTCGCCGTTGGGGGTCTTTCGGGTGTGGATCCTCAGGATATCCAGCCGTCCAGCCCGATCGGGAGGGCCGACGAAGAGGAGGCGGTCGAACCTCCCGGACCGCAGAAGGGCGGGGTCGATGATGTCGGGCCTGTTCGTCGCCGCGATCACCACCACATCCTTGAGGGTCTCCAGGCCGTCGAGCTCCGCCAGGAGCTGGTTTACCACCCGCTCGCTCGTCCTGTGCCCCTCCTCCATCCCCCTCATTGGGGCTATGGCGTCGAGCTCGTCGAAGAATATGATGGCGGGCGAGACCTGGCGGGCCTTCTTGAAGACCTCCCTCACCGCCTTCTCTGACTCGCCGACCCATTTCGAGAGGAGCTGGGGGCCCTTGACGGATATGAAGTTCGCCTTCGTCTCCTTCGCGACGGCTCTCGCGATGAGGGTCTTTCCCGTTCCCGGAGGGCCGTAGAGGAGGACGCCCCGAGGGGGCCTTATCCCCATCTCTTCGAACTTGGCGGGGCGCTTCAGGGGCCACTCCACCGACTCGAGGATCTCCTGCCGGAGGATGCCTATCCCCCCCACGTCCTGCCAGCCGAGGTCGGATATCTCCACCAGGACCTCCCTCATGGCGGAGGGCTCGATCTCCTTGAGGGCGTTCTCGAAGTCCTGGCCGGTCACCGACATCTCTTCGAGGACCTCCTGGGGGATGTCGTCGTCGAAGGATATCTCCGGCAGGTGTCTTCGCAGGACCTTCATCGCCGCCTCTTTGCAGAGGGCAGATATGTCGGCTCCGACGAAGCCGTTGGTCCTGTCGGCCAGGTCGTCGATGTCCACCGACCCGTCGATGGGCATGTTTTTTACGTGGATCTCGAGGATCTCCTTCCGGTCGATCCTGTCGGGAACACCGATCTCGATCTCCCGGTCGAACCTCCCCGGCCTCCTCAGGGCCGGATCGATGGCGTCGATCCTGTTCGTCGCCCCTATCACCACCACCTGTCCCCTCTCGTTGAGGCCGTCCATCATCGCCAGGAGCTGGGCGACGACCCTCCGCTCCACCTCCCCGGTCACCTCCCCCCTCTTGGGGGCGATGGAGTCGAGCTCGTCGATGAATATGATCGAAGGGGTGCTGCGGTTCGCCTCCTCGAAGATCTCCCGGAGCCTCTGCTCGGACTCGCCGTAATACTTGGACATCACCTCGGGCCCGGCGATGGAGAAGAAGCTGGCGTTCGTCTCGTTGGCGACGGCCTTCGCGATGAGGGTCTTTCCCGTCCCGGGGGTGCCGTGGAGGAGGACGCCCTTGGGGGGCTCTATCCCGAGCCTGGTGAAGACCTCGGGGTGCTTCATGGGAAGCTCGATCATCTCCCTTATCCGCTGGACCTCGTTTCGAAGGCCTCCTACGTCCTCGTAGGTGATCCCCGTCCCCTTCACCGAGCCGAATCCTTTCGCCGGCCTCTCCAGGAGGGCGACCTCGGTCCTCTCGGTGATCACCACCACCCCCTCGGGGTCGGTCTCCGCCACCATCAGGGGCACCGCCTCCATCCTCCCGATGAAGGGGTGGCCTGAGGCGGAGATCACCGGGAGGATGTCGCCCCGGACGATGGGCCTCTTCAGGGTCTGCCTCTTGATCTGCTCTGCGGCGTCCTCGCCGTAGCAGGTGTGAGCCCCGGAGGAAGGGGAGAGGACTACCTTCACCGCCTCCGCTTCCGTCGCCTTTCTGATCTTGACCCGGTCTCCTATGCTCACCTCGACGTTGTGGCGGATGAAACCGTCTATCCTGATGTAATCCTGGCTCCAGTCCTGCCGGTCGGCCCGCCAGACCTTGGCGGCGGAGGTCCTCCTCCCCTCGATCTCGATGATGTCTCCGGGGGAGAGGCGCAATGTCAGGAGGGCGTTGGGGTCGAGGCGAGCGATCCCCCGGGCCGAGTCGTTGGGGTAGGCCTTCGCCACCTTGAGCTGAATCTCTTTCACGTCTCACACCTTAGCCGGTGATGGGCTTCGCTCGATTTAAGGCTATCCTGATCGCTAACACATTGTAAATTGATACAGTATTATATTTGACGCTTTTGGCCCCTTCGATGGAGCAAGACGAATCCTCTACAGCGCCCTTGAGAGGAAAACCCCAAAGAAAGATAGAGGACGCAGATGGCGGACGATCTAAACCCTTTTAATCCACCAGGACGTATCCATCCCCGGTGAACTTATTTGGAGAGGGAATGGGAGATAGACGTATCGGTTTCGGATATAGGCTCGATCTTCACCCTCCTCGGGATCGCCGTAACCTCGGCGGTGATCGGGGCGGCGGAGATAGCCTACACCATGCTCTGGGTCACTTCAGCTTACGAGAGGAACGGGAAAGACTTCTTCCTCGATCTATTATACGCCACCTCCTACACCTGGACGGCGGAGTACGTCATCGTGGCGGGGTCGGTGATCCTGGTATCGGCGATCATTTTTCTTCTGACCATGAGCATATCCCTCGTCTACCTCAACAACTTATCGACCAAGAAGAAGAGGCCGAACCTCAACCCCCTCTTCGGCCTCTACTTTCTGGGTCTACTGCTGCTTATAGTGACCCTCCTCTCGGCTATTATGCTCAGGTACTCTTGAGGTGGCAATATTGCGGATAACCGGCGTCATAAGGGAACGAAGGGAAAGGAGATCCTCCGACGAGATCGCTGCGGGGGCAGGTCCGGATAAGTCCCGGAGGAGTGCTCTCTACGGCCCGGATGAAGACGGGTCCGGGGCTGGAAAGGGTCAGGAGATGGGCGAGGCCGGGGCGGCAGGGCCAGCCGGCGGAAGGGGTGGGTCCTTCGCCCTCACCTCATCGCGGTCGAAGCGGCTCCTCTACCCCTTCGCCGCCATCGTCGGCCAGGAGAAGATGAAGAGGGCTCTGATCCTCAACGCCATCAACCCCTCCATAGGGGGGGTCCTGATCAGGGGTCAGAAGGGGACGGCGAAATCGACAGCCGTCCGCGGCCTCGCCGAGATCCTCCCCGGGATCGAGGTGGTGACGGGCTGCAGGTTTGGCTGCGATCCCGGGGATGGGGAGAGCCTCTGCTGGGAGTGCTTCGAGCGGCTGAAGGGCGGGGTCCTCCCTACAGAGGTGAGGGCGATGAGGGTCGTCGACCTTCCCGTGGGGGCGACGGAGGACCGGGTGGTGGGGTCCCTGGACATGGAGAGGGCGCTGCGGGGCGGAGAGAGGGCCTTCGAGGCCGGGGTCCTGGCGGAGGCGAACCGGGGGATACTGTACGTCGACGAGATCAACCTCCTGGACGACTACGTCGTCGACGCCCTCCTGGACGCCGCCGCCATGGGGATGAACACCGTCGAGAGGGAGGGGGTGAGCGTCAGCCACCCGGCGAGCTTCATCATCGTCGGATCGATGAACCCTGAGGAGGGGGAGCTTCGGCCCCAGCTTCTGGACAGGATCGCCCTCCAGGTGGAGGTGGAGGGGATATCCGATATCGAGCAGAGGGTCGAGATCATCGAGCGGAGGAATAGGTTCGCCTCAGACCCGGCCAAATTTAGAGAGGAGTTCGATGTCGAGAATAGGAGGCTCGCCACCAGGATCATCGCCGCGAAGAAGGCGCTCGCGAAGGTAAGCTGCGGGAGGGGGGAGCTACTTAAGATAGCCAGGATCTCCGTCGAGTTCGGGGTCGACGGCCATCGCGCCGATATCATGATCGAGGGGGCGGCGAGGACCAACGCCGCCTTCGAGGGGAGGGTGAGGGTCGAGGCCGCCGACATCGTCGCTGCGGCGGAGATGGTACTGCCCCACCGGATGAGGAAGACCCCCTTCGACGACGGCGAGTTCAGCCCCGAGAGGCTCAGATCGATGGTGGCCTGATGGTCCAGTCGGGTCCTGACCCCGCCCTCCCCCCGGCGCATGAGGTGGCGGCGCTCCTGAGAAGAAACCTCGATAGAGCTTACGGCTGCAAGGTCTTCTTTGCAGGATCTGCGGTGATGGGGATCAGGATCCCAAGAGAGAGGGCGGGGATGATCACCGCAGAAGACGCCTGGGAGATAAGCTCCATTCTGTCCTCGAAGTCGGCTTCCATCAGAAAGGAGGAGATCTCTGCCGTCTTCGTCCTCGGGGACGAGACGTTCATCGAGATGGACTTTTCGTCCCTCGAAGATCTCGCCCTCCTTGGGAATAGATCTGAAGAAGCCGGCTATTGCGATCTGTCAGATATCCTCAACAAATTCGCGAGGTCCGATCTTCGGATCGGCTCAAAGCCGGCGGCCCCGGGGAGGAGGGCGGAGGTTCTGGTGACGGGTAAGCGGGGCAGGTACGTGCGGGCCCGGATGCCCCGGGGAGAGACGAAGGATGTCGCCCTGGCTCCCACCATAAGGGCCGCCCTCCTTCATTCTCGCGGTGGCGTCGTCATAAGAGAGGAGGACCTCCGGGAGAAGGTGAGGCGCCGGAAGGCGTCGACCCTCATCGCCATCGTCCTCGACTCCAGCTTCTCGATGGAGGAGTGGGGGTCGGTCGCGAGGAAGGTGGTGATGGAGCTGCTCAGGGACGCCTACCAGAGGAGGGACAGGGTGGCCCTCGTCTCCTGCTCGGGGAGGAGGGCAAAGGTCGTCCTCCCCTTCACCCCCTCGGTGGTGACGGCCAAAAGGCATCTGGACGATATCGAGTACGCTGGAATTACTCCTCTTTCCAGCGGCCTATCGACGGCCTCGTCCCTCTTGGAGCGGGAACGAGAGAAGGAGCCTTCCGCCGTCCCCATCATGGTCCTGATCACCGACGGGACCGCCAACGTCCCCCTTGAGGTGGCGGCGGACCCTCGCCAGGAGGCCGAAGAGGTCGCCAGGCAACTCGGCCGGTCGGGGGTTCACCTCCTGGTGGTGGACGTCGCCGACGGGGGCTCGGATCTTGCAAAAAAGATCGCAATCGCCGCCGGCGGTAGGTACGTAAAGACCCTCAGGCCGAGCCAGGAGGAGATATATGCCGCCATCAAGGGGGAGCAGATGGAGGCGTCGGGGATAGGCGGAGCCGACGGCCGGGGGTGATGCCATCGGCGATATGGTAAAGGCCCTGGGGGTGAAGGTCAGGAGAGGCGACGGCGAGATCTTTCGGCGGAGGCTCCTCGAGATGGGGGCCTTCGACCGGTCCCGCAAGATCCGGTCGGAGGGCGAGGACCTTTACCTTCCCATCTTGGAGCTTCCGGGGGAGGCGAGCAAAGAGCTCGCCCGGATCGCAGACTTCGAGGTCGTCGAGGCAAAGTTCGAAGACGAGCCGCCGAAGGAGACGGTGGAGGTCCTCCTCGGTCGCAAACCGTCCTTCGAGGTGGTGGGGGACGTCGCGATACTGGAGGACCCGGATGAGGAGGCGGCCGCCGCCATAATGGCCGTCCACAGGAACGTCCACGCGGTGATATCGCCCTTATCGGCGGTGGAGGGGGAGTTTCGGACCCGGCGGTTTCGCCCCGTCGCCGGGGAGGTGCGGACGACGACCGTCCACAAAGAGCACGGCCTGAGGTATCGAATCGACCTGGAGAGGGCCTACTTCACCCCCCGCCTCGGGACAGAAAGGCTCAGAATCGCGGATCTGGTGAAGCCGGGGGAGGCGGCCTACGACATCTTCGCGGGGGTCGGACCCTTCGCCCTCCTGATGGCGAAGAGGGGGGCGAGGGTCGTAGCCGTCGATAAGAACCCCGATGCTGTGAGGCTCCTGCGGGAGAACGCAGCCCTCAACCGGATCGGCGATATCGTCATCCTGGAGGCCGATGCCGCAGATCTCGTGGAGAGTTACGAGAAGAGCGCCGACCGGGTCATCATGAACCTACCCCATTCCGCCTCCGACTTCCTGGGCGTCGCCATGCGGATCGCTAAGAAAGGCGGGATCGTCCACTACTACGCCATCGCCCCCGAGGACGACCTCTACGGCCGGGATACGGCTTTCGTCGAAGAGGCGGCGAGGGCCGCAGGCGTTGAAGTCGAGATCCTCCGCCGCGGGGTCGTGCGCAGCTACGCCCCCCACCAGTACAACATCGTCATCGACTTCCGGGTGGAGAAGCCCTGACAGGAGCCCGAGGAGTCTCTCCATTTATAAATAGACCGAAAGGTATATATTCGGCAAATGACGTAGTAGGGTATGGCAAAAGTCGTTTGCTATTCTCTCCCTCTACCTCCTACAGCGACTTTTGCTCCTCCCTCCTTTTAAAATCATGGATCTGAAAGAAGAACGTTATTTTGATTTCGATCGGGGCTGCAAGTCGAAAAGAGATTGGAGGGCTGACCTTTCCGCCTAAGAGAGGGCGGAGCTGCAGGGTATCCTGGGAAATAAGCTCCTAGCGTCGGTTATATATTTCAACGTCCTCTCCGGCGAGCCGGGCTCGACTTTCGGATCTTCACCTCCATCAAGGAGGTGGAGCTGGTCAAGCAGTTCAAAAACCCCCGGATGGCGATGATGGTCAAGACGAACTGGGGCCGGAGGATGGAATAAGGGAACAGAGCCAGGTTTGCGTCATCTATGGAAGCGGGGGACGCTCGACTCTGCCGAGAATTTTGATGCTAGATATCAAAATTTTTTATATGTGTATATAATAACCGACTCAGGTTCCGTCTCGTTTCCTGAAGGAAAATATATAATAAGGGTTGTATAGAATGATCTATTTCTTACTGTGATCCCATACATTGATCCGAGAGCAGTGATATTTCCAATAAAATCAGATGTGTGTCTATTTTGTATAGCCTCATAATAGTTGGGCTCCAGTTGAATTGCCCTTTCAAAAAGGATACGAGATTCGTCATATTTGCCATCCATGAAAAAGATAACTCCTTTATTGTTTAATGCTTCAGCACATCCTGGATTTAGCTCAATTGCTCTATTGAATGCTGCAATGGATTGGTTATTTTCTTGCATCACATACAGCACAACGCCTTTGCTATTCCATGCCTTTGAATACGTAGGATTTATCTGTATAGCATTGTCAAATGCGATAAGTGAATCACCATATTTATTCAACTCTGCTAGAACTCGTCCTTTGTTATACCATGCTTCAGCATAATTTGGGTTTATCTTGATTGATTTATCGAAAGCTTCATTGGCTTCATTTAGTCTAGACAACGTAGCGAGAACTCGCCCTTTGTTGTTCCATGCTTCTGCATATTGTGGATTTAGATCGATAGCCTTGTCAAAAGCTGCAAGAGCCTCTTCAAATTTACCTTGGTCCATGAGGTCGATACCGTCGTTATTCCATGTCAGCGATAAGCCGGTCAATTGAGATGGAATAATAAGTATAATAATTATTAATATGCTAAAAAGTCCGATAATCGTTAGACAATAACCACCCAGGTTCAACAATAAACGTTTTTTATTTAAAATATATATTAAATCACTTAGTGATGCTTCTGTGATAATAGATAAATATAATTTTTCTGCTTTAGTATTAAATACCAAAAGTACAAATATTAGGCTAATAAACCAAAATATAATTGGTATTATAGGTGCATATGCTAAATATTTTGGAAATGGCATAAAAACCAAGACATCCCTCATTATTCCAAGGGATTGGCTATTCATCAAGATAGCAAGATATCCTCCTATTAAGAGAGCGTTTATAGACGTCAGTTGTTTTGCACGGTCTTCTTGAGAATTAATATCCTTAAAAATATGATTATATAATATTTCCATTCTTGTAAAACTATTGTCTGCTTCAATGTTGTTGTCTTCCTTAATCCATGGATCATCATGACAAGTTCCTTTTGTTTTTGGCATGTATCCCAATTGCACCTCACTACATGTTAATAAATGAATCTCACACCACAATCACATTGTCTATTTCCCTCTTCCGTTCGTATAGCTTCCTGTCAGCGGTCAAGAGAGGAGCCTTCGTCCTCTCGGAGGCTGCAACGAAGAGAGAATCGTAAATTGTGATCCTGTTCTCCAGAGCGATCTCAAAGGCGTCTTCTAAAAGCTCCTGGGCCGGGATGACCTGGCAGACGTTCAGGATGAAATCCCTCGATAAGAGCATAGCCCTGAAGACCGCACTCTTCGGCTCGTCGAAGAAGAGAGCCTTCTTCCAAGCGACGTTCGCCACCTCCGCCATGGCGGTATCCACGGTTATGGGGCTGTGGTTTTCCACAGCCTTTTCGGCTGCGAGAGAATCCTCATCTTTGAAGAAGATGGTGGCGATGACGCTCGAATCCAGGACCATCCTATCTCTCATCTCGATCCGCCCTGATGAGCTCTGAGGCTTTCACCACCCCTTTCATCTCAGCCCTCACCAACCTCGCCTCGGCGAGGATCCTCTCCTTGTTCTTATCCCTCACAAGCTCCTCAATTTTATTCCTAATCTCCTCCTGCCAGTTCACCTCCTTCATCTCTTCCATAGTATTTCGCAGATCCTGAGGGATCCTGATGCTGAATACCACGCTTCCTGTAGACATGATGTCTCTGTGCCCTTTCGAGGATATAATTGTTTTCGTATTTGTAAACAAAGCTCTTCTGAAGACGTGTGGGCGAAGAGATCGCAATAGATTGAACGAGAAAGGGATGATAACGACGAAGAAGAAAGAGACGGTGATCAGATCTGCGCCGGGGGGGACACCCCCGGCCCATCTTGAAGAGGTCACCCCAGCATCTTCTCTATCCTCTCCAGCGCCTCGGTGAGCCTCGCCCTGGAGGCGGCGTAGGAGATCCGCACATGGCCCGCGCCCCCGGGGCCGAAGGCGGAGCCGGGCGTCGCGGCGACCATCGCCTCGGAGAGCATCCTCTCGGCGAACTCGTCGCCGCCGCCGAAATCCGAGACGTCCGGAAATACGTAGAAGGCTCCCCCGGGGATGGAGCAGCGTATCCCGATCTTTCTCAATCCCGATACCAAGAGGTCCCTCCTCTCATGAAACTCCGCCACCATGGCATCGATGCTCTCCTGGGGGCCCTTGAGCGCCTCGACCCCCGCCCACTGGACGAAGGTGGTGGCGTGGGAGACGGAGTGGGAGAGGATCCTGTTCACCCACATCATAACCTCCTGGGGTCCGGCCAGATACCCCAAACGCCAGCCGGTCATGGCGTAGCATTTGGAGAAGCCGTTGACGGTGACCGTCCTCTCCTCCATGCCAGAAAACGAACCTATGCTGATGTGGTCGGTGCCGTAGATTATCTTCTCGTAGATCTCGTCGGATAAGACCGCGAGGTCGTGGTCGACGGCCAGGTCTCTTATCTCCTCCAGGATCTTGCGGTCGAAGACCGCGCCCGTGGGGTTTGAGGGGGAGTTGACCAGGATCATCTTCGTCTTGGGGGTAATGGAGCCGGCGAGGTCCACGGGCTTCAAATCCCCGTCCACCTCCCCCCAGCGGACCCTCGCGCCGGCGAAGCTGATGCACGGCTCGTAGCTGACCCAGGAGGGGCCGATGAGGAGGCATTCGTCCCCCTCCTCCAGGAGCGCCTGGACGGCGGCGAAGATCGCCATCTTCGCCCCCGGTACTACGGATACCAGGTCGGCCGAGACCTCGATCCCGTTTTCGGCATAAAGCTTCTCGGCGATCGCCGCCCGTAGCTCCGGGATGCCGCTGGTGGGCAGGTAGCGGGTGTCGCCCCTCCGGATTGAACTGATGGCGGCATCGCAGATGTTCTTGGGGGTATCGAAGTCCGGCTCTCCCACCCCCAGGTCGATGACGTCAAGGCCGGCGGCGTTGAGCTTCTTTGCCATCGCCGAGATCTTCATCGTCGTGGACTCGGAGATGGAGGCTAGCCTGTCGGATACCACCCCTAAACCCCCTCCAGCCTTCTTACCATCTTCACCGCAGCCTCTACGGCCCGCTTGGAGTAGTCTATCCTGCGATGGGCATCCGGCCTCGACATCTTGGGGCCGGATATCCCCAGGGTGACGGGCTTGCCGAACTCCAGGGCGAGGTCCATGATCTTGCGGGAGGCCTGCTGGGCGACGATCTCGTCGTGGCCCGTCTCCCCCTGGATGACGCAGCCGATAGTCACCACGGCGTCGATGTCGGTGCGCTCCGCCAGCTTCTTTACGGCGAGGGGCATATCATAGACGCCGGGGACCATGATCGTTCTTACGACCTCTGCGCCCAGAAATTCAGCATGTTCTCGCCCAAGGATCTCCATCTGATGGGTTATATCCCGGTTGAACTCAGCGACCACAAAACCAAGTTTTATCATAAATCCAACACCGCCGAAGATGGCACGTAGCTTCTTAGGCTCGGGGCATTTTGCGGTAATAAAACCATCGATCGGGGGTCTCCGACCCCCGGCAGCCAGACGGGTCCCGACGGTCAAAACCCATTTATCCCTTGCCGCTTATGCCGGGGTGGTGGATGCCTTATGAGTTGGGTCTATCTGGACGGGAGGTTTATTCCCGCAAAAGAGGCGGCGGTCTCGGTTTACGATCACGGGCTCCTCTACGGAGATGGGGTCTTCGAGGGGATAAGGGCGTACAACGGCAGGGTCTTCAGGCTCGAGGAGCACGTTGCGAGGCTCTACGACTCCGCGAGGGCGATAATGCTCGATATACCCATGAGCCAGGAGGAGATGTCGGACGCGATCCTGGAGACCCTGCGAAAGAACGGCCTCACCGACGCCTACATCCGGCCCCTGGTCACCAGGGGCGTCGGCGACCTGGGCCTCGACCCCAGGAAGTGCGCTAAGCCGACGGTGATGATCATCTCCCAGAGGTGGGACGCCATGTACGGTGACCTCTACGACGTCGGCCTCACCGCCATCACCGTCACCGTCAGGAGAAACTCGCCTGCGGCGCTTCCCCCCAACATAAAGTCCCTGAACTACCTCAACAACATCCTCGCCAAGATCGAGGCGAACGTCAAGGGAGGAAACGAGGCTATATTCCTCGACGACGCCGGTAACGTCTCGGAGGGGAGCGGCGACAACATCTTCGTCATAAAAGACGGCAGGATCTTCACTCCCTTCACCATGAACAACCTCAAGGGCATCACCAGGAGCGCCGTCATCGAGATCGCCGGGGCCAGGGGGTATGAGGTGAAGGAGGCGAACCTCGGCCTCTTCGACCTCTACACCGCCGACGAGATCTTCGTCACCGGGACGGCGGCGGAGGTCGCCCCCGTCACCAGGATCGACGGGAGGGTCATCAGCGGAGGTAGGCCCGGCCCGATCACGATAGACCTCATGGCCGGGTTCAAGGAGATGACGATGACGACGGGGACCCCCATCTGAGCCTCCTCCAATAAGCCCAGAAGGCAACCGCCTTTCCGCAATCTCCGGGCTGCGACCTAACAGGGGACGACCTTGACGGAGACGGTCCTCTGCCGGGGTCCGTCGAGCTCGACGAAGAGGACCCGCTGCCAGGTCCCCAGGGCGAGGCGGCCGTCCTCGACGGGGATCGCCTTGCTGTTTCCCAGGAGGGCGGCCTGGAGGTGGGCGTGGGCGTTCTCGTCGAGGGTGTCGTGGTGGTAGCCGTCCCCCGGAGGGGCGAGGGAGGAGAGCTTTCCTAGGAGGTCGGCGACGAGGCCTCCCTCGCCCTCGTTTATGACGATGGCGGTGGTGGTGTGGAAGGTGTAGACGAGGCAGATCCCCTCATCGATCCCTCTCTCCCTGACGGCGTCGTTCACCTGGCGGGTTATGTCCACGACATCCGCTGCCTTCTCTGTCTTTATCTCGATCATCGGATCACCAGATATTTTCTTGGATCAGTTCCATGGACTGAAGGGGATAAAAGCCGATCGGGTCGATGATATCCTTCCAGATTCAGCCCTTCGCCCAGATTTAAGACCCCCCACAAAATCCGAGGATACCCGGAAGGGCTTTACATCCAGAGGTCCAAACATGCTATCGTTTCCGATGACATTTTGAGGAGGACTGCATCTGACGGAGAAGACGATCCTGGTTTTGGGGGGGTACGGCGGCGCCGGTTCCGCCATATCGAAGGCGATCCTGGAATATACGAACGCCGACCTGATCGTCGCCGGAAGGCGCGAGGAAGAAGCGCGAGCCCTCGCCGAGGGGCTCAACCGCGAATTTCCAGGAGGGCGGGCGGCCTGGGCCCATGCCGACGCCTCCGACCCCGCCACCTTGAGGGAGCCCTTCGGGAGGGCGGACCTGGTGATCGATGCGGCGACGACGGTCCCCTTCGTCGAGACGACGGCGCGGGCCGCCCTGGAGGCTCGGGCCGACTACCTGGAGATCCACTACCCCCAGGAGGTCGTCCCCGTCCTAGCTGCAGTCGCCCCGGAGGCGGAGGCGGCCGGCCTCACCTTCGTCACCCAGGCGGGCTTTCTCCCGGGCCTTCCCTCCGTTCTCGTCCGGTGGGCTGGGGCGCAATTTTCGCAGTACAGGAGGGCGAGGGTATCCGTCGCCATGAGGAGCGACTTCGACCCCGGCGGCGCCGTGGATGAGTTCGTCGAGACCCTCGGCGACCTCTCCGCCGAGGTCTTCAGTGATGGCAGGTGGAGGCGGGCGGGGCGAGGTGACGTTAGAAAGGTCGACTTCGGTCCGCCCCTGGGGACAAAGACCTCTTACCCCATCACCCTGGCGGAGATGAGGGATCTCCCCCAGGAGCTGGGGGTCGAGGAGCTCTCGATCTGCATAGCCGGGCTGAACTGGTTCGTCGATTACGTCGTCACCCCCCTCGCCTTCGCCCTGGGCAAGGTGAAGAGGGGGCTTGGAAGAGACCTCCTCGCGAGGATGATGGTCTTCGGGTCGAAGCGGTTCAAAGAGCCCGGGGAGGCGGTCGCCGCCGTCCTGGAGGTGGAGGGGGAGAAGGAGGGCGAGAGGGTTGCGGTCAGGTTGAGGGCGTCCCACGACGACGTCTACGAGTTCACAGCGATGCCCGTCGCCGCCTTCCTCCGCCAGTACCTCGACGGCCTCGAAAGGCCGGGGCTCTCCTTCATGGGCAGGATCGTCGAGCCCGCCAAATTCGTCCGGGATCTGGAGGAGATGGGGGCGGAGGTGGAGGTGGAGGTCCGCGAGGTCTGAAGCTCTGATATTGTCATAGAGAGGAAGATATGAAAGGAGGCCACGTGACGATATGAAGGGAGGCGACGTGACGATATGAAAGAAGACGACGATTTCATGAGGGCGGCCCTCGAGGAGGCGAGGGCGGGGCTGGCCGAGGGGGGCGTTCCCATCGGGGCGGTCCTGGTGGAGGAGGGGAGGATCATAGGGAGGGGGAGAAACCGGCGGGTCCAGGAGGAAGATCAGCTGATCCACGCCGAGATCGACTGCCTCCGCCGGGCTCGGCTCACCGGCGGCTATTTCGGCACCACCCTATACTCGACGATGATGCCCTGCTACCTCTGCGCCGGGGCCGCCGTCCAGTTCGGGATAAAGCGGGTCGTCGCCGGAGAGGCCGAGAGCGCCCCCGAGGCGAGGGAGTTCATGGAGTCCCACGGTATCGAGGTGGTGAACCTGAACCTCGAAGAGCCCAAGGAGCTCCTGGCCGAGTTCATCAGAAGATACCCCGGCCTCTGGGACGAGTTCCTCGCCGAGTGCAGCCCCGATATTTTCTGATTGGACCCTTAGGATGCCGTTCTGGTGAGAATATGTTGATCAGGGAGTTGAGGGAAAGCCCGCGGTTCAGAGCAAAAGACGGGACCACTATCTGCGAGCTCCTCCACCCGGACCGGGAGGTGGGGATATCCATGGGCTACAGCCTCGCCCACGCCATCCTCGGGCCGGGGGAGGCCTCGGCCCCCCACCGGCTGAAGAGCTCCTCGGAGGTCTACTTCATCCTGGAAGGGCGGGGGATCATGCATATCGGAGGCGAATCCGACGATGTGGGCCCGGGCCAGGCGGTTTACATCCCGCCGGGTTCGATCCAGCATATCGAGAACATCGGGGTCGGCCCTCTCATCTTCCTCTGCCTCGTGTCCCCGCCCTGGAGGGAGGAGGAGGACGAGGCGGCCTGAGGAGCCGGGAAGGGCGGCTCGCGGTCGAGGGGCATAGATCTGAGATAATCTAATCAAAAAGTTTTAGTAGATTCGGGCGGATGATCCTCTGGAGGTGAAGAAATTGGAGGACAGCTTTGACAGCACCTACATAATCCGAAAGGAGAATTACGACGAGTTCATCGAGGACGCGAAGAAGGTCGCTCTCACCGCCTACACTGTTCCGGCCTTCATCAAGATCGAGCTCTACAACATGATCGATATTGAGAGAGATATTGCCATGGTGGTGGTCTGGAAGCCGGAGACGACGGTTCGGCAGATCAAAGAGTTCGACAAGAAGTGGTTCCTCGAGAAGTACTGAGCTTTTTGGCGGACTCGCCATCGTCGGGAGCGGCCCTACCTCTGGCCCCGATGAGGCCGACATCGAAACGCCGACCGCGACCCCTCCCGGGAGGCGGAGGGGATGCGGGATTATGAGGGGGTGGAGAGATCCCCGAAACGGAAAAGCCCCGGAGGTGCGGCGTCTGGGGAGGGGCGGCCTCACCGGGCCGCCTCGTCCATCTCCATGATCCCGAAGACGTTCCCCTCCGGGTCCCGGCAGCGGGCGAAGCGGCCGACCCCCGGCACCGTCATGATCTCGCAGATCACCTCGCCCCCTTCTATAGCGACCTTCGCCATCGCCTCCTCCAGGTTTGGGACCTCCACGGTGTTCGTCGTCCCTTCGCCGGGGCTCTCCCGGGGCTTGAGGGCGCCGTCGATCCCGGGCCCCTCGCCGGTGTAGGCGAGCCAGTAGTCGAAGGGCTCCCAGCGCTCCAGCCTCCAGCCGAAGACCCCGGCGTAGAACCTCACGGCCCGGTCTGGATCGTCGACGGGGATCTCGAAATGGATCACTCGCGGCATGACAGATACGATGATTTTAGACTCTGATATAGGTGGCGATCGGCAGAAGTGGCGACCTGCAGGTTCAGCCTCGCCCCTCAAAGCCCTGCTCCTCAAAGCCCTGCTCCTAGAAGGACCGCCCCACTAAGGCCTGCCCTCAGCGTCCGCGAGCCTCTTTTTTATCGACCGCCCCGCCAGGGCCCCCGTCGAGAAGGCGGCCTGGAGGTTGTAGCCGCCGGAGTCGCCGTCGACGTCCAGGACCTCCCCGGCGAAGTAGAGGCCGGAGACGAGCCTCGACTCCATCGACTTCGGATAGACCTCCGAGAGGGCGACGCCCCCTCTGGTCGCCATCGCGAGATCGAAGCCCCCGACCGCCTCTACGACGAAGGGAAAGCCGGAGAGATGGTCGGAGAGGTCAATCCTCATCTTCCTGATCATCGAGGCGCATTTGAGGTCTTGAGGAATATCCAGGAGTTCAAGGACCCTCGATGCGAGCCTCGCGGGAATCTCCAGCTCTGGCAAAACCGACCTCAGGTTTCGCGCCCCGTCCTTCTGCGACCTTTCAAGAAGCCAATCATCTATCTCTTCCCTTCTCCTCTCCCCCGCAAACGATACCCGCAGCCCGTCCCCTGCCCTGATGTATCGGGAGAGGTCGAGGATCCCCGGCCCCGAGAGGCCGTCGTGGGTGAAGAGGACGTCTCCCGCCTCCTCCTTCACCTTCCGCCCCCGGAATATCGAGACCCTCGCCCCGGGGAGGGAGATTCCCGCGAGGTCGGCGAAGGGGTAATCCCGGATCCTGACGGGGGCGAGGGCGGGGCCGACCTCGACGATTGTATGGCCGAGGGACTCGGCTAAGGAGTGGCCGTCGCCGGAGGAGCCGGTGGCGGGATACGAGCGGCCGCCGGTGGCGATGACGAGGAAACGGGACCGATGGATCTCATCCCCGCAGGCGACGAAAAACCCCTCCCCCGACTTCTCGATGGAGGTCACGGTCTTGCCGTTCGATATCTCCACCTTCCGGGCTTCGCACTCGGCGAGAAGGACGTCTAAGACGTCCCGACTCCTCTGGGTCTCGGGGAAGACCTTGCCCCCCTCAAGCCTCACCATGAATAAGCCCCTATCCTCAAAGAAGGCGATGAGGTCGCGGTTGGTGAAGCCTAGGAGCGCCGGCCGGAGGAAGCGGCCCGCTCCGCCGTAGTGGTCGAGGAAGTCTCTAATGTCGCCGTCGTGGGTGATGTTGCAGCGGCCCGATCCCGAGATGAGGAGCTTTCGGCCGGGGGATCCCTTCTTTTCGAGGACGAGGACCTTTCCGCCCCCTCCAGCGGCGCTCACGGCGCAGAAGAGGCCGGCGGGGCCGGCGCCGATGGCGATGAGATCGAGGAGTTCGCTCCTCACCTCACCCTTCCCTTCGTTTACCTTCTCATCCACTATCTTCTCCCATGCCCCTTCGCCGCAGTCTCGGCACATATCGTGGGACTTCGTCACATGGATCTCTCAGTCACCACCAGCCTCGATGGATGAAAAACCTTCCCAGAGTCCCTGGAATTCTCTTCGAGTGGATTCAAGGTAGATATTAGTAGTTTAGAAAAGGAGAGGGATAGAAGTCGGAGGCATAATTATGGCATCGAGGGTCAGCAAGTTCGAGAGGGAGGTGGTGGCCGCCTTTGAAGGGTCGGTGGAGGACTACAGGAACGTAAAGATCGAGACCGAAGACGACTTTCTCGCATCCCTATACCATCACCTCCGGGGCCACACCGACAAAAATAGGATCATGAAGATCTCGATCCGCCGCCCCGTCGGGGATGTGACCCCGGCCATCTCCATCTTCAAGGGCGACGAATGCCTCGTCGTCATAGAGATCCTGACTGCTACGAGGTCCGGGGGCAAGACCGTCCCCTACGACCGGTCCCAGGTCAAGGAGCGGATCGAGAGGCTGAAGGCCTGCGCCCCCTTCTCTGAGAGGGGTTTTCTCATATCCATCGACGATGGGGGGCCGGGGTTCGAGGAAGGCCCCGCCGAGTGGAAGGAGGATTACTACCGAAACCTCTGGCACGAGGCGGGGGAGGATAAGACCTACCTCTTCGAGGTGAAGAAGGGCAGGACAAACAAGCGGAGAGTCTAGATGGACGTCCCTCGGATCGCCGCAGATCTGGGCCTTGGTGCCGGTCAGGTCCGGGCCGCAGCAAGCCTTCTCGCCGACGCAAAGACGATCCCCTTCATCGCCCGGTACAGGAAGGAGGTGACGGGGGGGCTCGACGAGGTCGCCATCTCCTCGATCCGAGACCTCGTCGAGAGGTACGGCGAGCTCGACCGGAGGCGGGCCTCGATATTGAACTCCCTGCGGGAGAGGGGGGTCCTCTCCCCCGACCTCGAAGAGAGGATCATGGCGGCAGAGACGCTATCCGTCCTCGAAGACCTCTACCTCCCCTTCAGGCCGAAGCGGAAGACCCGGGCCTCCGCCGCCCGGGAGCGGGGTTTGCTTCCATTGGCCGATCTGATCTTCGTGCAGGGGAGGATCGACCTCCTCGCCGAGGCGGCCCGGTTCGTCGATCCGGATAAGGGCGTTGCTTCCAACGAGGAGGCTCTGGCGGGGGCCCGGGACATCATCGCCGAGAGGGCGAGCGAGGACCCGGCAGCCCGGTCGCAGATCCGGCGGCTATTCTCCCAAGAGGGTATTTTGCGGTCGAAGTCTTCGGCGAAAGCCGACGGCGACGGCTCCAAGTACCGGGACTACGCCGACTGGTCCGAGCCCCTCTCCCGGGCGCCGTCCCATCGGGTGATGGCGGTTCTGAGGGGAAAGAATGAGGGTTTTCTGACGCTTCACGCCGAGCCCCCCGCCCCAGAGGCCCTCGCCATCCTCGAACCCCTATTCGTCCGGGGGAGGGGGCCCGCCTCAGAGGAGGTCCGCCTCGCCGTGGAGGACGGCTACAGTAGGCTCCTCGCCCCCGCCATGGAGAGGGAGACGCTCTCGGCGGCAAAGGAGAAGGCAGAGGAGAGGGCGATCGGGGTCTTCGCCGAGAACCTGCGCCACCTCCTCCTGGAGCCGCCCCTGGGGGAGAGGACGGTCCTGGCCGTCGATCCGGGGTTTAGGACCGGATGCAAGGTCGTCGTCCTCGATCCCCTGGGGTCGTTGGCGTCAAAGGAGGTGATATACCCCCACCCGCCCCAGAATATGGTCCGGGAGGCGAAAGATAAGATCGTCTCTTTCTGCGAAGAGTTCGGCGTCGAGTTCATAGCCGTCGGGAACGGGACCGCCGGGAGGCAGACCGAGGAGTTTCTGAGGAGGCTACAGATCCCCGGCGACCCTCCCATAGTCATCGTCGACGAGGCGGGAGCCTCCGTCTACTCCGCATCGAAATGCGCCCGGGACGAGTTTCCCGACGAGGACGCCACCGTCAGAGGCGCCGTCTCCATAGGAAGGAGGCTGCAGGATCCCCTGGCGGAGCTCGTCAAGATCGATCCACGTTCCATCGGCGTCGGCCAGTACCAGCACGACGTAGATGAGAAGGCCCTGAAGCGAAAGCTCGACGAGGTCGTCGAGATTTGCGTCAACGCCGTCGGGGTCGACCTGAACACCGCAAGCCGGGAGCTTTTAGCCCGGGTCTCGGGTCTGGGGCCGAAGCTAGCAGGATCGATAGTCCTCTATCGGGAAAAGAGCGGCCCCTTCCGGTCGAGGGAGGAGCTAAAAAAGGTCCCCGGCCTCGGCCCCCGGGCCTTCGAGCAGGCGGCGGGCTTCTTGCGGATCAGGGGCGGGGATAGCCCCCTCGACGGATCCGCCGTCCACCCCGAAAGCTACGGGATCGTTGAGGCGATAGCGAAAGACCTGGGCGTTTCCGTCGAGGAGCTGATCGAAGACCCCTCCCTCCAAAAAAGGATCGATCCTGCGAGGTACGTCTCCGGGACGGCGGGCCTTCCCACCATCCGGGACATCCTCGCAGAGCTGGCAAAGCCCGGAAGAGACCCCCGCCGGGAGTTTGAGATCTACAGCTTCGCCCCCGGCGTCGCGAATATCGAGGACCTCCGGCCGGGGATGTCCCTTCCCGGCGTCGTGACGAACGTCGCCGCCTTCGGCGCCTTCGTCGACGTCGGGGTCCACCAGGACGGCCTCGTCCATATAAGCGAGCTCGCCGACCGGTTCGTCCGGGACCCGGCGGAGGTGGTGAGGGTCCACCAGAGGGTGGAGGTCTTCGTCCTGAACGTGGACGTTGAGAGAAAGAGGATCTCTCTATCGATGAAGAAGAGGCCCGAGGTGGCGGATGGCGAAGCTCGACCCTGAACCTCGAAGGGAGGATCTCCCGGCGGATGGATCGGCTGGTGAGGATCTCATCGGGGCCGAGCTGATCGAGGAGATTGGAGCCCTTTACGAAGGCAAGGACCCCGCCCACGACCTCTTCCACGCCCTGCGGGTCCGTAGAAACGCCCTTGTTATCGCCGAGGCGGAGGGGGCGGACCCGACTATCCTCGCCCTCGCAGCCCTCCTCCACGACGCCGCCTCCGGGCCGAAGAACCGGGGTAGGGATGAGGCGGAGGAGAGGGGGCTTGAGACCATCCAGGACCTTTTGAAGAGGTGGGGATATCCCGATGAGTTGATCGAGGGGGTCCTTCGCGCCGTCGAGGTCCACAGCTACTCGAAGGGGATCGATCCCGTCACCCCGGAGGCGAGGGTCCTCCAGGACGCCGATCGGCTCGATGCCATCGGGGCTATAGGGATCGCCAGGGTTTTTATGACGGGTGGCGCCCTCGGCCGGCCCCTCTACAACCCCGACGACCCCTTCTGCCGGAGCCGGGAGCCTGACGACGGGGAGTGGAACCTGGACCACTTCTTCTCGAAGCTTTTGAAGCTGGAAGAGGGGATGAAGACAGAGGCGGGAAAGAGGCTGGCCAGGAGGAGGGGGGCCTTCCTCAAGATGTACCTCTCGGAGCTGGAGGAGGAGATCAAACGGCCATGAACGCCGTTCAATCGATTCAAGCCCTTATCAGCTTATGTGCTTATTTGGATGGATGATAATTTTGAATTTGAATTTTGTACCAGGGTTTTGGATCATTCACTTTATCACCCCAACGGGCATCAGCTGACCAGGCTCCATCAGGCTTTTCTTTCTTGCGCGTTTTTACAGTTATCTCGCCCTTATTTGGGTCTAAAGTCATGAAATTGTACTGTAGCGGAATCCCTGAAACTTGTTCTTTGGCGGGTGCGCCAAAGGTACCCGCGCCAATAACGTGGATGCCATGCTTTTCATCGTATTTATAAAATCCGTCAATGGCTTCGTGAATGTGCCCATGCATAAAGATCCGGAAGCCATGGATGGCCAGAAGTTGCATGAATTCATTGTTTATCATCTCTTTGCCGGTGACTGGATGATGACACACAGCGATCTTGAGCCAACCTTCGTACGCCTCATCGTTCAAGCTGTCGAGTGCTTTAGAGAGGGCTTCCATGTGTATGCCTGCCCGATCTTTGAAGAATTTATCGATTTGCCAGCTCGAATTCAAAGCCAGAAATAATATACGATCCTCCGGCCTTTTTGTGACGATAGCCTGTCCGCTATAATCTAGCGGGTATTCCCGCCCCCCATAAACCCGTTTGTAGAAATGAGTGTTGAAGTTGGTAAATCGCTCCTGATAGAGTGCTTCATCGCGTAACATAACACCAAAATCTCCAGCTTGGATGTACATCCCTTCGAGCAAATCATTAGGTAGCTTCCGTTTTAAAACAAATGGATAAGCTTCTTCGGAAACGTTCCAATTTAGGTCGTGGTTTCCAGGGACAATGATGACTCTGTCAGCATCCAGACCAAACCGCTTAACAATCCGGTCTAGAATATGAAATGCTGCTTTGTATTCATCTTCTGTAGAGTAATTGCCAATATCGCCAGATATTACCAAATATTTTAATCGATTAATCTTCAACTCTTTTGTTAAGTCTGTCTCAAGCTGCATATAAAATATATTGGCTTGAGCTTCGTTTTCCAGATGTAGATCAGAAAGGTGCAAAATTTTGATATGATAATCCTCCTTTAAGGAGTATTGTTGTTGTTCAGCCTTGAATCGCTCGATCTCTTTTTCCGTCCGTTCTTCAACAGTCAACCCTAATTCCCATTGTTTTTTAGCTAACCACATATCTTGTCGATAACGCTCCTCAATACTTTTGGGAATAAGTACTGATGCAGTACAATACTGACAAGGTATATCCAAACATCCCATTATAACGCGAGCTTCAATAGCTTCCTGGCTTATAACTTCCTTATCGCATTTTGGGCAGTAAAGTCGGATCTTCTCTTGAATGTCGATACCTTTACTTCTTAAATGGTCGGTGACAAAGCGGATGAACGTCACTTTATCGAATTCGCTTATTCCCGGATCGAAATGTATTTCTAATTCTCCGGTTCCTTCTTCGACTTGCCGCATGGTGAAGCCAAGAAGCTCTTTACCTCGGGAGAACTCCACGGCATACTTCCACTGCTCCTCACGCCTAAAATAATTTGTGTGGCTCAGACGGACCACTAGCGAGGCATAGATGGACTCTATGCTACCTGAAAATCGGTATGCAACTTCAGTCTTAGGATACTCTTGCTTTGGCCTTGGCCTATTGACATTGATCTGACTTGGGAATATCAATAGTCCCATTTCCCGAAAACAAAGGTCATGCCTAATCATGAGTTCAACTGTTGCTTCTAGTATAATTGTCTCCTGCGGATGTGGAAGCCGCTCATATCCGGAAATCGGGATGTTTCCTATTAAAACATCTCGTTCGAGAACAGCACCAATGCCGAATTGGTGATTTCTCGCTGCTTGAATAATAGAGGACGCGTATTGGTTGATTACTTCCGGTCTTGTAAGAACCAACGTGATATCCCGCCTTGGATCCAAGCGGTAAACTAATCCTCGAGCCTGCAAGAGTGAGACTACAGCATCAATCTCATTTTTTTTTGCTGGCCTCTCATTATACCTTTGTGATATATCCTTTTGAATGACATCCATGGGAATAAGAGTTAATCCGCACTCTTTCTGCTCTAATAGATAATCTCTGACCACCTGAAACAGCTTTGGGGTTGATGTACGAGGAAGGAGGTCCCAGCGAATACTTTCTAATAGCGATTTATATAAGTGATCTACGCCCTGCGCATCTTTGGCACTCGTCTTAAAATAATAATCTATATTATATAGAGCCAATATTTGGTTAATTTGGGGCCTATCTACAGTAACAGGGCTAACGTCGCATCGAGCTGATACAAGCAATTTAATCGTATGTTTGGGAGCATGCTTCTTTAACACTTTAGCCCAGTATAAAACACCACGAAATGGATCGTTAGGATCAGAGCAATCGAACAATAGAAGAGCAGCATCGCAGTCATCTAGAAAAAGCTGGTGAATCAAACGATACTCAGGCTGACCGGCCAAATCCCAGAGTGTAAGTTCTCCCTGCAAATCTGAAGTGTGATTAGGAAGTTGGTTTACAGGCATATGCCAAAATTGGGCTCCATGAGTGGACTCAGTAGGTTTGAATATGCCTTCAGCTATTCGCATCCCAAGTCCCGATTTTCCTACACCACTTTCGCCTAGCAAGACTACCTTTGCGTTAGCGTAATGAACGGTAGATCTTGATGATTCTATGTTACAAAGGTTGTATACATCCAATTCCCATATATTAATTGATATCGTACTTGCTCCTGGTAAGGCTATTATCTGAGATTCCAGATTATATGCAATGTTTGCTTCTTTACTAGATGCTGCAAATTCATCAATGTGGGCAACTACTTCCCACGTATCAGTTCTCCAAACTACCAAAGTACCTTTCAAGGAAAGTGAAGCAAGCAAACGATCTTGATCCATGAAGCATACAGATACTACTTCATCGGTATGTCTCTCTAGAACATTGGTTTGTCTTATGTTAATAGCATCCCATATGCAAACACTTAGATTAGAAATTGATGCTATTTTCTGTCCATTTGAAGACCATGCTATGCATGGAATATTATTTGTATTATTCTTATTCGAAAAAATATTTGAAAAAAACTGATGTGTTCTTGATGGCGAACGGCTAGACAGAAAAATATTATCCTGTCCATATAGAGTATTATCAATTATGGGTTCTGCAAAATTTTTATATTCATTACAAACAAATGTATTATTTTTATTTTCATCTTTTTCTATAAACGCTCCATGAAATGATGTATAGTCTAAAACCAAACTTTAATA
>DAXT01000013.1 GCA_002506535.1 Methanothrix harundinacea | reverse complement strand
TAATAGTTAGGTTCATGACTATAAATGCGCGACTGCATCACTTTAGCTTGGTATGCAAATTATCCACCACCATAATAAACTTAACGAAAACTAATGCTATAATAAAACAATCTAAATAAAATAATTTATCGCCTTAATTGAGCAACAAAAAAAATAATGTTGGATCAAAATAATTCACAGTTCTTACTTAAGCCTCCCCGCCTTCCTGTAAAAGACGCTCTTCGCTTTCCCCCCCTGCTGGCTGAAACCGAGGGCTTCTTCTGGGCCTTCTCGACGACGTAGCCGATCATCACGGCCTCGACCTCGATGCTCGGTCCGGGCATCTCTCAAGCCTTCAGCCTCCTCGGAGATGATCTGGCAGCTCGCACCGACCCCTGGAGCCGACGAGCCTTTCACCCCTTTCTCAATATAACAAACTATATCACTCCCTTAAAACCTATCCGCGTTGATGATCTTCCAGATCCTGGACGCCAACTACGTCTACGACCCCGACGGCTTCCCGATAGTCCAGCTCTTCGGGACGACCCCTTCGGGTAGACCCGTCACCGTCCAGGCCTCTGGATTTCGCCCCTACTTCTACGCCCGCATCGACGAAAAGAGGATCGACTCCGCCATCGAGGGGGTTAGGGCGATGGGCCTCTGGGCCGAGGCGGTGGAGCGGTTCCGCCCCGTCGGCTACCAGAGGCGGCCAACAAAGATGCTGAAGGTCGTCGCCAAGGACCCCAAGTCCGTCCGGGAGTTCAGGGAGTCGGTCCTCTCCGTCCCGGGGGTCCTGGAGGTCTACGAGACGGACGTCCTCTTCAAGAACCGGTTTCTCATCGACCTCGACCTCGGGGGGATGAGGTGGACGGAGGTGGACGCCGAGGAAGAGGGGAGAGGGGAGAGGGAGGGGAAAGGGGAGGGGAAGGTCACCATAATCGGCCCCGTCCCCTATACCTCCCTGAGGCCCGCGGGGACAGGTCCGGGTGGGGCTGGAGAGGGAGCGGAGGAAGAGGAGGCTGAGACGGAGAAGGTGGCGGGGGAGAAGCCGGGGGCGAAGCCGAGGCCCAACGCCCCCCTCCGCCACCTGGCCTTCGACATCGAGTGCCTCCCCCTCCACGGGGCGATGCCCAACCCCGAGACCTCGCCGGTGATCATGGTCAGCCTCGCCTTCGATCCGCCCTACAAAGACCGAAAAGACCTCGTCCTCGTCGGCCGGGAGGTCGACTGCCCCCGGGGAGACGTCCTCTGCTGCGGTGGCGAGAGGGAGATGCTCGCCCGGTTCGTCGAGATCCTCAAGGACTACGACCCCGACGTCGTCGCCGGCTACAACTCGGCGGAGTTCGACTTTCCGTACCTGGAAGAGAGGACGAGGAGGCTGAACCTCGACGTCCGGGTCGGCCGGGATGGCGGCCCCTGGCGGGTGAGAAAGATCGTAAACCAGACCCGGGTCGAGATCACCGGCAGGGTCGTCGTCGATCTTCTGCCGCTGGTGAGGTCGTCCTTCAGCCTCAAACGCTACACCCTCAGGAACGCGAGCCTTGAGCTCCTGGGGGTCGAGAAGCACGACGTCGATCCAAAGGAGATGGAGGCGCTCTGGGCCGCCGACGGCGAGGAGTTCGCCCGGCTCGTCAGCTACTCCCGCCGCGACTCCTACCTCGCTCTTCACCTCCTCACAGACCTACAGCTCCTCGACAAGTACATCGCTCTCGCCCAGACTAGCGGGTCGCTCCTCCAGGAGGTGATCGACGGCGGCCAGACGGGGATGGTGGAAAACTTCCTCTTTCGCAAGTTCCAGGAGAGGGGGAGGGTCATCCCCCCTAAGCCCGATGCCGACCTCTCTTCTGCCAGGGCGGCCCAGAGCTCCGAGCTGAAGGGTGGAGCGGTCCTGGAGCCGAAGAAGGGGCTGGTGGAGGACGTTCTCATCCTCGACTACCGGTCCCTCTACCCGTCGATCATGATGGCCCACAACCTCTGCTACTCGACGGTCGTCACCGACGAGCGGCCGGCGTCTGGGGGGGTAGTAAAGCCGCCGTCGGGGGGGGAGTTCGTCCTCCCGTCAGCGTCGCCGGGGATCGTCCCCGGGGTCCTCTCCGACCTCCTCGCCCAGAGGACCGATATCAAGCGCCGGATGAAGTCGGCCTCGGAGGAGGAGCGCAGGATCCTCGACGCCCAGCAGTACGCCCTCAAGATCCTCTTAAACTCCTTCTACGGCTACTCCGGCTACGCCCGGGCCAGGCTCTACAGCCTCCCCCTCGCCAACGCCGTGACCAGCTTCGGCAGGGCCAACATCCTGAACACCAAGGGGATGGTCGAAGAGATCGGGTCGGTCTACGTCAGGGGCGGAAAAGCCCTCCTCCCCGAGGAGATGGCAGTGGCCGCCGGCGACTCCTTCCCAGCCGGCGCAGAGTTCAAGCGGTTCGACCTTGAGGTCGTCTACGGCGACACCGACAGCGTCTTCATCAGCATGAAGCCCTTCGGC
Organism: Methanothrix harundinacea; assembly: GCA_002506535.1. Lineage (GTDB taxonomy): Archaea > Halobacteriota > Methanosarcinia > Methanotrichales > Methanotrichaceae > Methanocrinis > Methanocrinis harundinacea_B. Next base: position 100,666 of record DAXT01000013.1, on the reverse strand, counting down.
GGCCGCGGGGGAAAGCCGACCCTGGAGGAGGCGGAGCTGGTGGGAAGGAAGATCTCCGAGACGGTGACCTCCCGCCTGCCTCCGCCGATGGAGCTCGTCTTCGAGGCCTTCGCCCGCCGGGGGCTATTCCTCGTCAAGAAGAGGTACGCCCTCTGGGTCTTCGAGAAGGCGGGCGGGGAGTGGCGCGACAAGATAAAGGTCCGGGGGATGGAGACGGTAAGAAGGGACTGGTGCGAGCTGACCAGCAAGACCCTCAACCGGTCTCTCGAGCTCGTCCTCATGGAGGGGAAGGTCGAAGAGGCCCTCGACCTCGCAAAGTCTGTGATCGACCGCCTCCAGAGGCTCGACCTTCGGGAGGACCCGGAGATCCTCGAGGACCTGGTCCTGACGAGGAGGTACACCAAGAGCACGGCTGCCTACAAGAACAAGCAGCCTCATGTGCAGCTCGCCGAGAAGATGAGGGCGAGGGGCGGCCCCGTCCCCTCGGTCGGCGACCGGGTCCCCTTCGTCATCGTCCGGGGGAGGGGGCTCTTCGTCGACCGGGCCGAGGACCCCTCCTACGCCCTCCAGAACGGCCTTTTGATCGACACCGACTACTACATCAATAAGCAGATCTTGCCGCCGCTGTTGCGCCTCCTCTCCCCCTTCGGGGTATCGAAAGAGCAGCTCGTCTGCTGCCCTGAGCAGCAGCGGCTCTTCGACCTCGCGCCCCCCCGGGCGGCGGCGAAAGGAAGGGCTCCCTCGGTGGCCGGGGAACCCGGCGAGGGGCAGGAGCAGAAGCAGAAGTCCCTCTTCGACTTCTGATCTGCTGCCTTTCTACCCCTCACCCCTTTCATCCCTTCTCCCTCTCCTGCCCCTCTCCTCCCCCTCCGCCACCGCCATCAGCCGTTGATCTTATGGAGGAGCCACGCCATATTCGAGCCCAGGACCCTCATCGTCTCCATACCCTCGGCGTCCGCCTCCACCTCGCCGGGCGCGTAGCCGAAGCCGAGGTTCCAGTAGCTGGAGCCGGGGACGACCATCTCGCTGATGAAGAAGAAGTGGTTGATCGAGTCGAAGGCGTGGATCGCCCCCGCCCGCCGGACGGCTACGACCGCCGCCCCCACCTTCCGCCGGAAGAGGCCGCCGTTGGCTCTTGCGACGAAGCCGGCCCGGTCGATTAGGGCCTTCGTCTCCGCCGAGACGTCGGCGAAGTAGGTCGGCGAGGCGAGGATGATCCCGTCCGCCTCGACCATCCTGGCGATGCATTCGTTGACGACGTCGTCGTCGATGGTGCAGCGGCTGTCCTTATTCGCGACGCAGCCGCGGCAGGCGGTGCATCCCCGGATCCGCTCTCCGGCGAGCTGGACGAGTTCGGTCTCTATACCCTCTTTCTCCAGCTCTTCGAGGACCCTTCGCACGAGGATGGCGGTGTTACCGTCCCTCCTCGCGCTCCCGTTAAAGGCGACGACTTTCATTATTATCTAACTCCTTCTATAACTCCTGCAGCTCGCAACGAACCTCTCCACCGGGAATGTTGAGAAGTGGGTGTGAAGGTAGCTTCCCAGCGTTTCGTGCTCGAAGAGGCCGTCTTTGTTACCATCGATCCCCTTCCCGCGCCGGAACCGGTAGGCGAACCGCGCGTCCTTCGCGCAGTCCATCTTCGAGTAATGGAACTCGTGCCCCCGGATCGCGGAGCCCTTCGCGACGACGGGGTTCTCGGAGACGACGTCCCCCTCGACGTAGCCGAGGGCTTGAAGCCTGCCGGTCATGGTGGTGGTGGCGGGGAGGACCCCGGCCATTTTGTTATCAGAATCGCCGTCCTTCGATACCACCGACTCACAGAGGTACATCAGGCCGCCGCACTCGCCGTAGATCGGCATCCCGTCCTCGGCAGCCTTTTTTATTTCATGGCGTGTCGGCGACTCTTCCAGGGCCCCGGCGTAGAGCTCGGGGTAGCCTCCCCCTAAGTAGAGGCCGTCTACCTCCGGGAGGGGGTCGCGGATCGGGCTGAAGAACTCGATCTCTGCGCCTAGCCTCCGAAGGACCTCGAAGTTCTCGACGTAGTAGAAGCAGAAGGCCTCGTCGTATGCGACGGCAATTTTGATCCTCTCGCCCTCCATGTCCGGCACCGTCTCCGCCTCCTGTGCCATCTCCGCCTCCGACGCCGCAACCTCGCAGCCGAGGTCGAGGATCCCGTCGAGGTCGGCGTTTTCCTCGAGGAAGTCGGCTAAGGCGTCCAGGTCGTGGCGGCTCTCAAAGCCCATCTGGAGCCCCAGGTGGCGGCTGGGGAGGGCTATCTCGCCCCGCCTCGGGAGGGAGGCGAGGATCGGTATCCCCAGGGGCGCCAGCGCCTCCGCCAGTAGGCTGCGATGCCGCTCGCTTCCGACCCTGTTGAGGATGAGCCCCGATATCTTCACGCCGGGGTCGTAGCTGGCGTAACCGAGGGCCATCGCCGCGGCGGACCGGCTGGTCCCGTGGACGTTCATCACCAGGAGGACGGGGGCTCCGAGGGCTTTCGCGACGGAGGCCGATGAGGCCACCTCCGTCGCGTCGAGGCCGTCGTAGAGCCCCATGACGCCTTCGATGATGGCGACGTCTGCTCCCTCGACCCCCAGGGCGAAAGACCGCCGGACGCCGTCTGTCCCCATCATGAAGGTGTCGAGGTTCCGCGACGGCCCGCCGCAGATGGCAGCGTGGTGGGATGGGTCGATGAAGTCCGGCCCCACCTTGAAGGGGGCGACGACGAGACCCCGCCTCCTGAGGGCCGCCATCATCCCCAGGACGACCGTCGTCTTGCCGACTCCGCTGTGGGTCCCCGCGACTAGGACGGCAGGTATCATGACCATCCATCGGTCCGGGGGCTAATTTACTCTTTCGAGGGGAACCCTTGAAGGTCCAGGGAGGGATCCGGGATCGACGGAGGAGGGGCCGCGATACGAACTGAGGAGGGGACTGCAAGACAAACTCTATAACCGCTCCCGTCGTCAGACGACCATGCGAGTCGGAGTCGTCACCAGGGGCAAATACGGCGAGCGTCTCATCGAGACGATAAGAGAGAGGACCGACTTCGAGGTCGTCTCCATCGATATCCCCCAATCGTTGCCGGATTTCATAGAGGACCCCGAGGAGTTCCTCGACTCCCTCGACCTCGACCCCGAGTTCTTCTCTTCGGATCTTATCATCACCTACTCCCTCCACCCCGACGTCACCCCGGAGATCGCCGTCCGGGCAGGGAAGGGCGGGGCCGAGGCGGTGATCGTCCCCGGCGGGATCGGCAGGGCCGGGTCGGCGCCGGAGCTGCAGAAGATAGCCGACCGTTACGGGATCTATATCGAGGTCGACGAGATCTGCTGCACCCTCAAGAAGTGCGGCGTCGGGGCCGTCGACGCCTTCGCCGAGAAGCTGGGGAGGCCAAAGATGGTGGTGGAGGTGGAGGATGGGAAGATCGCGAGGGTCGATGTCCTCCGGGGCTCCCCCTGCGGCAGCACGTGGCACGTGGCGAGGGATATCGTAGGAGTCAGGGTCGAAGACGCCCCGCCCCGGGCTGGCCTTCTCTGCCAGATGTACCCCTGCAGGGCGGTCCGGGGGGGCGAGGGGGGGATCCACACCTCCGGCGACCTCCATAAGTACGCGATGGAGAGGGCCCTGGGGCTTGACACCAGCCTCAAGATCCCGGACCAGTCGAGGCCTATAAATATCAGGGGGAAGGGGCGGCCTTGAGGCGTGAAGACCTGGTCGCCGCGACGGTGGCGGTCCTGGCCGAAGCCGAGACCGTCCTCCCCCCATGGGTCGAGGAGGCGATAAGAGAGGCGGCCGCGAGGGAGACGAGTCCCATCGCCCGCTCCCAGCTCGAGGCGATCCTCGAGAACATCGGTATCGCATCTGAGGACGGCGTCCCCCTCTGCCAGGATACGGGCCTTCCCGTCTTTCACCTTGAGATCGGCCGGAACCTTGCGGTACCGTCCTTCCTGGAGGAGGCGATCGCCGACGGCGTCCGCCGGGCGACCGAAGAGGTCCCCCTCCGCCCCAACGCCGTCGACCCCCTGACAAGGAATAACAGCGGCGACAACACCGGCCCCGGGATGCCGGACCTTATCATCGACCTCGTCCAAGGGGACTGCTTGCGGATCACCGCCTTCCCCAAGGGGGCAGGGTCGGAGAACTGGTCCTTCCTCGCCATGCTCAACCCCGCCGACGACCCCCTCGATTTTGTGGCGGAGGAGGTGGCAAAGCGGGCGGGCCGGGCCTGCGCTCCCGTCTTCGTTGGTGTGGGGATCGGCGGGACCTTCGATCTCGCGGCGAGGCTCGCCAAGAGGGCGCTATTGCATATGCCCGGCACCTCGCAGATGGATCGTAACCTCTTGACGGAGATCAACCGGATCGGGACCGGTCCCATGGGGCTCGGGGGCGACGCCACTGCCCTAGGGGTGAGGATCGAGACCGCCTTATGCCATACCGCATCGCTCCCGGTGGCGGTGAACCTTCAGTGCTGGGCGAACAGGAGCAGTTCTGCGACGGTGAGGGATGACGGATGGAGCATCGACTGAGGACGCCGATATCGCAAGAGGAGGTGGCGGCCCTCAGGGTCGGCGACCTCGTCTGGATCAGCGGGACGGTCTATACCGCGAGAGACAGAGTCCACGCCCTCCTCGCCTCCGGAGAGGAGCTCCCCGTAGACCTCGCCGGGGCGGTCTTATACCACTGTGGCCCCCTCATCCGGGACGGGATCGTCCTCTCCGCCGGCCCCACCACCAGCGGCAGGGTCGGCAGGTTTACCAGAGATGTGGTCGACCGGGGGGTGAGGCTGATCGTCGGGAAGGGGGGGATATCCGAGGATGCGGAGGCGCTCCGGGGGAGGGCCGCATACCTCGCCTACCCCGGCGGCTGCGGGGCATTGGCGGCCCGCTACCTGTCGGTGAGGCGGCTCCACCTCCCGGACCTGGGGATGGCGGAGGGGCTCTGGGAGCTGGAGGCGCAAGGCTGGGGGCCGATGGTCGTAGCCATCGACCCTCACGGAGGCGACCTCTACCGGGAGGCGAAAAGATCGGCGAAAAGAAGCTCGAAGATCTGAGGAGGGCAGCTGAAGAGGTCCGATACCTCCTCGATCGGGGCTACCCGTCGGGGCCCGCCGTCAGGTTCGTGTGCGACCACCGCCGACTTCCCCAGGAGGATAGGTTCGTCATATCGAGGGTGGCGGTCCCTTCGGATCTGGCGGCGGCGCGGAAGAACAAACGGGTCTCTTCTGGGGAACTCACGGGCCGGATCGTCGCCGTCGACGGCTACAACGTCCTCATCACCATAGAGAGCCTCCTCGCCGGCTCCCCCGTCTACCTCTGCGACGACGGCTTCCTGCGGGATACCCGGGGGATCTTCAGAAGGTATCGGTCCTCCATCGTCACCAACGAGGCCCTATCGGAGATCCTCTCGATCCTCAAGGAGTCGGGAGTCGGCAGGGCCGAGTTTCTCCTCGACCAGCAGATCAGCAGGAGCGGAGAGCTGGCGGCCCAGATCAGGGAGAGGATGGCCGAACTCGAAGTTCTGGGGTCGGCAAAGACGGTCCGGGACGTGGACAGGAGGCTGAAGATGGCGACGTCTCCTGTGGCCACCGGTGACGGCCCCATCATCGATGCCTCCGCGGAAGCCGTCGACATCCCGGGAGAGGTCGCGAATAGAAAGGGGATAAAGCCGATAATCCTCTGATCCTCGAGACTGTACGCCCCTCTTCAGGTCCGACCCTACTATAGTTATTTATTATATCACCGATCAAGAGGATATTACCAATATCATCGGCAATGTAGGGGGTAAATCCGAGATGAAAAAGATCAAGTTTCTGCTGGCCTTATTGGCGGTCGTATCGACCGCTTCGCTGGGCGGAGCCATATGGTTTCCCTTCGTTCCCCTAAGCGACCTCACCATGGCCAAATCCGTTAACGCCAACTGGGATCCGGTATACAGGACGCATTCCTTCTCTCCCCAGGACGACCAGGCAGTCTCCTGGATCAGGTTCGCGCGGGACCTCAAGCCCCACGAGCTGGAGTGGCGGTGGTACACGCCGAACAACCAGCTCTACGCCAGAACCTTCGCTGTCGTCCCGCCCAAGGACTTCAGCAGCGGCAACTGGGAGGGAAAGGCCTGGTCCGCCATCCAGATCAAGGGCTGCGATCCAGCGATGATGCAGGGGACCTGGAGGGTGGACATATTCAGGGACTGGATGAAGGTGAGGACCGTATCCTTCAACATCGGCAGCCAGTACGTTTCATGTTAGCCTTTTTAGGCTGACCTCTCCGCAGGCCCGAGCCGATCCTGATGGAGGCGTTAGCTTGGGCTTCGTCTCGGAATATGATCGATGATTCATGCCGTACAAGACGGCATCACTCAGACCCCCGTCAGTTTTTCTAACTTCGCCAGCGGTGACCAGGAAGGCCACCCCTCCCCATCCCTACGATATCATCTCCCCGCAAAAACGTTATTAATTTGCCGTTCCATCCCCTTCCGGGTGTTGAGAGTTGAACGAGCTCGAATTCGGCAGCAAGACGCGGGAGCCCGACGTGAGGATGCTCCACGACATCGACGAAGTCCTTTTCGATAAGAAGTGGGCTAGGAGCGCCGCTAACCTGGAGCTCTACTACATGTACAGGGACCTCTTCCTCAGCAGGAGGGACGGCGACCTCTTTATGGAGCAGGGGATCAGGTACGACATCACCATCATACCGCCCCTGATGCTGGGGCGCGAGTACGTCAAGACCGCGGGCCACTACCATCCCTTCGTTCCGGGGGAGGCGGTCACATACCCCGAGGTCTACGAGGTCTTGGAGGGGGAGGCGACCTACCTCCTCCAGAAGGAGGACCTCAGCGACGTGGTGGTGGTGAGGGCGATGGGGGGCGACAAGGTCGTCGTCCCGCCGGGGTACGGCCACATCACCATAAACGAGTCGAACAAGAGGCTGAAGATGGCGAACTTCGTCGCCAGAGGATTCTCGTCGATATACGACCCCATAAAAGAGAGGGGAGGGGGCGCCTACTTCCTCACCGAAGACGGCTTCATCGAGAACCCGAAATGCGAAGAGGCGGCGCCGCTGCGGGAGATCGAGGTCCCCAAGGTGAAGTCTCTGGGCCTATCGCGCAACCGGGAGATCTACCCCATCGGAAGGGAGCGGGGTAAGCTCGACTGGCTCGTCCGCCCCCAGGACTTCGCCGACCTCTTCGAGGGGTTCCTGGACTGAGGGGTGAGGAGCGTGGACGGATCTGCGGATGGTAAGGGCTCTTTGGGCTCGAAATGCACGTATTGTGAAAAGACCGCAAGACTCGGCGACAACATCAGGGACAACCGCGGCGGAAGCCTTCGAGCCTATGCGCAGCTCCTCCGCCCGCCTCTCGCGCCGATGGACATCGCCCTTCCGGGGGCCGCGGCCCTCCTGGCAGTCTACGCCACCGCCGGGACCCTCCCGGCGGCCTTCCCCTTCGCCATCGCCACCCTCGGGGCTTACTTCGCCATCACCAGCTCCTACGTCTACAACGACTGCTGCGACGTCGACGTCGACGCCGTGGGGATGCCTGGCCGGCCGCTGCCGTCGTCGCAGGTGACGAGGTCGGCGGCCCTCGCCTACTCGGCCCTATTATTCGGGATGGCGGCCGCCGTCGCCTTTTACCTCAACCCTGAGAGCCTCGTCGCCCTCATCGCCGCAACCTTCATCATGGCCGTCTACTCGAAGGCGGCGAAGAGAAGGACCCCCTTCTCCTGGGCGCTCGTCGGCCTCTCCTTCGGGATCGTCCCGGTGGGGGTCTGGCTCGCCATGGCGCCGGCTGGCTTCTTGAAAGCAGGCCCAGGCCTCCACGAGGGGGCGGTCATCCTCGGCGCCATGATCTGCATCACCGACTGGGGGTTCACCAACTGCGACGCCTCCCGGGACGTGGCGGGCGACCGGCGGGAGGGGATTCCCACCTTTCCGGTGACGTATGGCATCCCCAAGACCGCAAAGCTCGTCGCCGCCGCCTGGGTCGTCGGGGTCATTCTCTCAATAGCCCTGGGGGTCGCCACCGGCCTCGGGCCGATCTACTTCGCCGCGGCCCTGGCGGCCGGGGTCTGGATGGTCGCCCAGACCTTCGACTTCATCCGAAACCCGACGGCTGCGAGGGGGGAGAGGACCTTCTACCAGGGGGCGAACTACCGGGCGGTCCTCTTCGCCGCCCTGATCGTCGACGTGCTTCTGCGGGCTGCGGTGGCGGGGTATCCTGGGATCTTTGGCTGAATAGAAAGGAAGGGATGGGAAGGAGAGTCTGAGGGGGCAGCCGCTCTCCAGCTTTCGAATTTTCATCGCTAAAATTTAGCTTGATCACTTCAGCACCCAGCTCAACCGATCACTCGCCTCTTTTGGCAGGATGCCCCGGATCGGGCCGAGAGTTGTGACCACCTCGGCGCTGAGGAGGAGGCTCGCCCTGGCCGCCGACGTTCCCGCTGGCATTTCCAAGATGGCGTAGACGAGCTGGCTTCCAACGAGGGGATGAGCCCGGCCGGATACGAAAGCCCAGCGGGCGATGCTCTCGCCGATCCCGTCGGCGAAGATCACCGGGACCTTCTGGGTGAAGTCGATGGTCGTCTCGGCCTGGGCGAGGGAGAGAAACTTGAAGTCGAGGCCGACGGTCGCTTTGAAGGTGCCGGTCTTCTCTTCAGTCATCACCTTGGGCAAGAGGTCGAAGACGATCGGGACCCCACTACCGTCTTCTGTCTCCAGGCCCACCATCAACTCCGCCCGGCGCACAACCTTTCTTCCTTCAGGCCTCAACGAGAAGGCGAATCTTGCAAGGCCGTAGCAGTTCCCTCCCGCAGGCTTTGTCCATTTTTCGCCCATGATCTCCTCGCCATCCCACCAGACCGGCCTTCCTATGCTGACCGTCGGCAACCTCTCGCCGGGCGGCGCATAGACCCCTTTCGGCGGGGCGAACGCCCCCTCCCAGACGGGCTCGATCGGGAACGCGGTTTCGTCGATCTGCATGTTTAATCCTCCGTCTACCCTTCTGACTTCATGGCTTGCTGGATATTAGAGATCAGCTTCTTCGTCTCCTGAATTTCTGCCGCCGCCCTATCGCCGAAGGTCTCGTAGTCTCGAAGGGCGGCCTGGGCGTAGTCCAACGCATCAGAGAATCGGCCTGCTCTGGCCAGGGTACTGGCGACGTTGTAGCGATACATGCCAGCAAGATAGCGGTCTCCCATTATCTCGCAGTAGCGGATTGCGTTGCGAGAATAGGCAAGAGCCTGGTCGATCTCGCCCGCATCATCAAATACAGTTCCGAGCGCGTTATGAGTAGTCGCCAGTTCGAATACAGCATCTTGCGGGAACAGTTCCAGGGCCTTCAGGTAGGATTGGTGAGCATCGTTGAGGTGGCGGTCCAGTTCTTCGGGTGGCTTCTGGGCCGCCCGCGCCTCTTCGAAGCGTTCATGGGCAACTTGCCCTAACGAATACCAGCAACGCCCCTGTCCCAACGAATACCAGCAACGCCCCTGTCCCAACGGGTCCTTCAGCTCTTCCGCCAGCTTCAGGCTAATCCTGAACCAGCGGTCTGATTGATCCAGATCGCGGATATCGGAAAGGTCTTTGTACGCGAGCCCGAGGTTAAAAGCACAGGCTGAAGCTCCCGCCTTATCGCCGATCCTCTCCAAAAGCTCCAGCGAATCTTCGTACGACTTCACGCACTCGGCCTTACCTTGCTCGCGCTGGATCTGGCCAAGCCCGTGGAGGGATGCGGAGAGAGTTCTTATGACGCTCCGATCATAATCGCCCAGCTCCTCCGGCGGTCTTGCCAGAGCGTCGGCGGCTCGCTGGCGGCCAAAGCCTACAAGAACGGTTTGGAGCCGCATCGCCTCATCCCACTGGCGCGCCTCTCGGGCGAGCTGGACCCGATAATCTGTCACCAGGATCCATTTATCCTCAAGGCCCGGGATGGGACCGTCGGTCTCGGCGTCGACAAAGTAGGGCACGATCTCCTCGACGAGCCTCCTCCACTCCGCCCTCCGGCCAGTATGACGGTAGAGCTGACGGAGCCCCTGCATGGGGCCGATGACCTGACCCAGCCAGCCGCGTTGAACCGCCAGCCTCCTCGCGTGGAGGAGGTTTGGCTCCTCTGCCGTCAGGGCGGCGATCACGTCCACGTTGCCGCCTTCGTACTTTCTGTGGTAGTAATCGCCCAAAGATCCCACGGCACCCACGAAGGCCCTAGCTGCCCTCTCATCCGATGGATAACGTTCCTCGAAGAGGTTCTTAAAGTACCAGGGGAGGGCTGGGTGGACCGAGTAATATCCTCCACCGTAAGCCCTGAGCAGCCCGACCTCCGCGGCCCGGTCGAGGATCGAGATCCAGTAGTCTTTCGTCAGGCCGCGGACCTCGGATAGAGACCATTCAAGTTCTGGGTTGCCCATCACTCCTAAGACATCCGCGTCCACGAACCCCTGGAAGAGGTGGAGGAGCGCGAGCCGTTTCAGCTCATCTTTATCGAAGGCGTGTTCAAAGCCGTACCGTAGGGAGGCGCCCAGGGACTTGGTGCGCCCCTCCCTCTCGTCATCTTCGATCTCGGCGGTTCCCGCCTGAAGCTTCGCCACGAACCCCTCGATATCTTCTTTCGATTCGAGGCCGTCCCGGAGCGCCTGGCCCACCAGCACCGTTATCGTCAAGGGGTTTCCCTGAGTGAACTTCAGAAGCGCCATCCAGTCTTCCACGTCCATGAACCTTTTACCGCGCCTCTCTGCAATGGCCCGAGCCAGCTCCACCCTCTCCTGCATCGGCATCGGCGGAACTATTATCGGAACGGGCAGGTCTGCGAGCCATCCGGTCTCGTCCCGCCTGGAGGTCAGCAGGAACTTGGCTTTGGTATCCCGAGCATCCCGCAGGAAGTCGCAGAGCTCCTTCTGCTCCTCAGAACTCCAGTCCGACTTCAATCCCGTTGGGAATCCACCTACCGATTCCACGTTGTCCCAGATCCAGAGGACGGGACATATTTTCAGGATCTGAATAGCTACATCTCGCCTCTCTTCGTCGTTTAAGGTCAGCCAGTGGATGCCTCCACCTTCCAGCATACCGCCGAAGACGTCCCCGATCTTGTCCAGGACGCGGGCCAGGGGATTGTGCCGTTCAAAGGAGGTGAAGAGGACGGGACCTTCAACGCCGCCGGTCAGGGAGTACCAGCGTCCGAACTCAGCGGCTGTGGCGGTCTTGCCGTTCCCGGCGTAGGCGTGGAGGAGGACTATACTCTGGGTGTCGAAGGTCCGGTCCAGGGCGAGAAGCGTCTCATCTCTGCCGAAGAATCCGAAGTCGGGCTTCGTCGGAAGGGTGGGGTCGACCATCCCCCTTTTCGGCTCCGGCATCGCATCCGCACGTCCGATCTCGATCTTCAGCATCTCTTCAGTTTTAGGCTTCGGGAAAAGGGGCATCGATGCTGCACAGTAGACCACTGGCACCGGCCAGTCCTGGAGCGGTCGGGGATCGTAGGCGATCTCCCGTAGAGGCTGGTCGTGTAGAACCTTCCGTCCCAGGGTGGCCGCCTCGTCCAGGGTATGGCCCTGGGTGAGGGTGGCGTATAGGTCTGCGACAAACTGGGCTGCCGTCACCACGTAGACGTTGTAGCGCATGGCCACGACTCCGACGACGCCCGCGTCCATCACCTCCTGGGCTAGGGAGCCAAAAGCCCTAACCCGAGAGTGTGAATCCGCCTCTTCTGCCTCTCTCGACCCATCGGCCGAGTCCGGGGCGTTCGATGATTCCGCATGGGCGGAGCGGCAGGCGTTCAGGACCAGGACCGGAACGTCGGTCTCCACTAGCAGCTTTCCCAGCAACGGACCGCCCACCAGCTGGACGTTCTCTTTTACAGCGGGATTTTCAAAAAGGAGGTAGCCGTGAGGCCCGGGCCGACCCGACCCCGCCAGCACCAAGCTGCTCAGGCCGCTGACGAGATCTCCCAGCTCGTCGGACGCTTCGACATCGGCGTAGGTTCCGTGACCGTCGAAATGGACGACGTGATAGGGTTCGCCCTTATCCTTTGCGGCTCGCAGCGTCCGGCCGAGCTGCTCGAAGGTGGGCGGCCGGAGGACGTCGAGCTGGAAATGGGCTCGGGCTTCATCGCTCAGGCCTTTGACGATCCGGCTTGCTACCGACCTGAAGGGAACGTCATCTCTGGCTCCAGGACGGCAGATCACAAGCAAGATGCGAATCGGCCCGGTGGCGGCTCCGGGAAGCTTCGGCCTCTGGGCCGCCTGGCTGTAAGACCGGACGAAGGACCTCGCCCGCAGCGCCAAAGGCACGTCGGTCTTTAGGTCCCGGATCAGCTCCCAGGGTATGGCTGTGGCCCCCTCGACACCGGTCGCGATCTCCACGCGAGTGTCGTTCAGCTGAGATCGCAAAACAGCCCAGATATCGCGGGCGTCGTCGTTAGCTTGAAATACGGCCTTGAAAAGCTCAGTTCCCAGTTCTGCCATGCGATTCTCAATCCGGGCGGCGATCTTGGGAGCTGGGTCTTGCGGATACTGGAGGTAGTCTTCAAGATACCATCGCAAATCTTCTCGGTTCTGGGCTGAGAGGGCAAAATCGAATTCGCAGACGGCGGTCTGGCGGGGCATCCCCTCCCCCTCCAGTGCAATCTCGATGCGGTATCTGTCCTCGCCTCTGGAAATCTGGGTCAAGCGGAGAGTGGGCGTGGGTGAGTCCTCCTGGGATCTTTCTTAGAATTCAGACGCGCCACTCCATCAAAACTCTTACGTTCCGATCTGCTCAGCGGGATTTGGATTAGGGATCTTGACCTAATACCTCAGAAGCGCCCCCACCCCCTCCGAGGAGGCGAGGCAGGCGTCCTCCTCGACGAACTCCACCTCCGCCCCCGTCCTCTCGGCGAGCTCGTATAGCTCCTCGACGACGTCGACTGCCGAGGTGGGGCCGCCGCAGGTCGGGCAGGTTTCAGGCTGTCGCTTTCTCGCCTCGATGACCTGGCACCTCTCACAGATCCAGCCCGGCACGGAGGCGTCCTTCAGAAGTATGAGGACGTTCGCCCTTCCTTCCGCCAGGGCGGCCTTTGTGGCCTCGACCCCCAGGACTGCGAGGCCGCCCCTCAGGATCTCGGATCGGAGCTCCTCGGCCCTCTCCGTCGACCTCGTCCTCTCGTCCTCGAGAGCGAGCTCGTCTCCGATCTCGATCAGGTCTTTTTGGGAGGCGTCGATAGATAGGTCGACGACCCCCAGGACCCTCTTTTCCATCTCGTCGGGGAGCATCTCCAAAAGCTGGCTTTTCACCTCGCCGGGCCCGGCGATGACGATCCCCCTCATCTCTTGGCCTGCGCAGGACTCCTGGAGGTCATCGACCACCTCAGAGAGGAAAGACTTTATCGCCCCTCTCCGGAGTCGGTTGAACCTCATCTGGCTCCAGCCCCCCTTCTTGTGCTTATTCATCAGGTCTATCGAAAGGTGGCCCATCTCCTCGGGGACGTCGGACCGGATGCAGAAGAGCCTCGCCTCTCTCGAGTCTAGGAGGAGGACCCCGTAGTCCATGTAGTCGTCCCGGAGCTTCGCTAGAGGTAGGAGGAAGGGAGAAGAGTTCAGGACCATCGTCCGATCCGGCTCGATCCCGATCCTGTAGACATGGAGGAGGGAGGTGAGAGCCGAAGCGAAGACTATCCTGCCCCTCTCTCCGGGGATGGATTTCCAGAAGAGGAGGTCTTCGACGATGGCCATCGTCTCTTTAAAGCTCTCTATCAGCTCCCTGGAGAGGACCTCCTCGATCGCCTTCTCCCTGGATCTGACGAAGCTACGATTGAGAGACTCCTCCTCTCCCGAGGCGGTGGGGAGGTAGACCGAGAGGTATACATCCCTCTCGTCGTAAATCTCTGCCAGCTCTTTGATATCGATCTCCGTCACGGGGGTCAGCGACAGATCCCCGACCTTCCTGAACTCCTCCTCTGGCTCCATGCCATCGAGATGGGCCCGGGAGGTGAAAAGGGTTTGCTGAAGCTCGAAAGCCATCGAAGAAAGAGAGGGGCAATAAAGCTCCCGAAGGCCTCAGTCCTCCGGGGTCGGCGGAAGCTCCCTCTTGTGCCTCCCCCCCTCTATCCTCCTCAAGATCAGCGCGAGCTTATCGGTCCCGAACTCCTCCGCCAGATCCTCCCGGCTTTCCCCCGCCTCCAGCCCCCGGAGGATGGCGTCGGCGTCATCGTAGCTGATCCCCAGCTCCTCCTCGTCGGTCTGGCCGGGCCACAGGCCAGCCGTCGGCGCCTTATCGAGGATCCGGTCGGGGACTCCCAGGCGCCTCGCGAGATCCCTCACCTCGTCTTTATAGAGGCCTGCTATGGGGAGGATGTCGGCGGCGCCGTCGCCGAACTTCGTCGAGTAGCCGAGCATGATCTCCGTCCTGTTCCCGGTCCCCAGGACGAGGCGGTGGTGGAGGTTTGCGTGCCAGTAGAGGATCGTCATCCTCACCCTCGCCTTGAGGTTTCCGTTCACCACCCGCGGAGCCCCGGCCACCGGTAGCACCTCAAAGTAACCGCCCAGAACCCCCGATATATCGATCTCCTCCGTCTTGACCCCCAGGATCGAGGCGACCTCTCTCGCGTCCCCGACGTCCTCCTCCGGCGTCACCCCCGCCTCTGGCAGCAGGAGGAGGAGAACCCGGTCCGGCTCCAGGGCCCGGGCGGCGAGGAAGGCGACGGTCGCCGAGTCGAGGCCGCCGGAGAGCCCCAGGACCGCACCTTCTGCCCCGGCCGCCTCGACCTGATCCCTTATGAACTCCACGATCAGTTTTTCCGCATCTTCTTTGGCCATCGGTCCGGGGTATGGGACTCTCAAATAAAGTACTTTTTCTGCACAACCTTTATGTTCGATAAGCTGGTGGGTGAGAGCAGAAACTAGACGAGGAATCCGTGTTATGCGACTTTCGATGGACTTGGAACTGCAGGACATACCGGGACAGCTGATGCAGTCCCTCGAACCGTTCAAGAGGTACAAGGGGAACATCATCAGCGTCGTCCATCACCGAGATCGCAAAACTCCCCGGGGGACGGTCCCGGTCCAGATCGTCTTCGAGATCGATCCATCAAATATAGAGAACATCAAAAACCACCTGGAAGAGAACGGGATCGTGGTGGTCCGCGCGGGGGAAGACCGGTTCATCGAGGAGATATCCGTCCTCCTCATCGGCCACGTCCTCCACACTGACCTGGGTGATACCATCGACAGGATCGACTCCACGGGGTTTGCGGAGGTGGAGGACCTCTCCCTGCGGATGCCGGGGATCGAGGAGCCCTCCTCCGCCTACCTGAGGATCAGGGCGACAGGGAAAGAGGAGATAGCAAAGTCCCTCTCCATCCTCCGCCATGTGGGGGCAGAGAAAGATCTCCTGGTGATAGAACCTATAGAGGCTGAGAAGATATGAGAGAGGTGAGGATATCTCTGGTGGGGTTCGGGATAGTAGGCCACGGCGTTCTGGAAGTGGTGAGGAGGAAGAGGGAGCTGTTGAGGGGGATCGGCCTCGACCTCAAGGTCGTATCCGTCACCGACATCAAGGGAACCCTCTTCGACGCCGACGGGATCGACCCCTCGATCCTCCACGGGGCGAGGAACATGGAGGGGATAGCAAACCTCGATATCATCGGGAAGGAGGCGATCCAGGAGATAGACTCCGACCTTGTGGTGGAGGTTACCCCCACCAACATCGTCCACGGCCAGCCCGGCCTCGGCCACATCGAAGAGGCGCTCTCTTCGGGAAAGCACGTCGTCACCTCCAACAAGGGGCCCCTGGTGGTAGCCTATAACCACCTCCAGGAGATGGCCCAGGACAACGGCGTGATGCTCAAGTACGAGGCGACCGTCGGGGGGACGATGCCCCTCATCAGCCTCATCGAGAAGAACCTGGTGGGAAATGAGATCCTCAGGATCCGGGGGATCTTCAACGGCACCTGTAACTACATCCTGACGAGGATGATGGAGGAGAGGTACACCTACAGCTACGCCCTCACCGAGGCCCAGGAGCTGGGGATCGCCGAGGCCGACCCCGCCTACGACGTCGACGGGATAGACACCGCCGGAAAGGTCGTCATCCTCGCCAACTCCATCTTCGGGATGGACGCCAAATACGAAGATGTCTCCGTCACCGGGATCAGAGATATTACCCCCGAGGCCCTCAACCTCGCCTGGGAGAGGGGCTACCATATCAAGCTGATAGGCGAAGTCCCGGCCCTGAAGGTGATGCCGATGCTCGTTCCCCGGAGGAGCCCCCTCGCCGTAGGCGGGACCCTCAACGTCGCCTCCATCGAGACCGACCTCTCGGGGACGATCACCGTCACCGGCCTGGGTGCCGGCTCCATCGAGACCGCCAGCGCCATCGTCTCCGACATCGTCAGCATCTACACCTCAAGGCAGATAGACGGCTGAATTCTGGACCATGACCACCTTTCTCGGCTTCGCAGAGCTCTGTATGAAGATCGAGGGGACCGCCGGCTCCATCGAGAAGGCCGACCTCCTCGCCTCCTTCCTCTCGGATCTGGACGGAGCCGAGCTCGCGATCGTCCCCTCTTTTGTAACCGGCTCGGCGTTCCCCGCCAGCTCCGAGCTCCTCCTGGGGGTGGGGCCTTCCACCCTATACGACGCCCTCTCCAGGGCGTCCGGCTCTTCATCAAGAGAGATCAAGGATATCCTCAGGAGGACCGGGGACGTGGGGGCCGTCGCCGCCGAGGCGATTGACAAGAGGAGGCCCTCCACCCTCTCTTCCTTCATCGGCGGCGATAGCCTCTCGATCCTGGACGTATATTCGCGGTTTCTGCAGATCGCCAGGGCATCGGGAAAGAGGAGCCAGTCTGTCAAGGGAAAAAACCTCCAGTATCTATTCAGCGAGTCTGGCCCCCTGGAGGCGAGGTACATAGCGAGGCTCGCCCTGGAGGATATGAGGATCGGCGTTGGGGAAGGGATCGTAAGAGACGCCATCGCCAAGGCCTTCGGCGCGTCCCCGGCAGAGGTGGAGCGGGGCTACAACTTCACCGGCGACCTGGGGCTCGTCGCCCAGACGGCGAAGGAGGGGAGGCTATCGGAGCTGAAGATCGAGATCTTCCGGCCCATCAAGATGATGCTCGCCCAGATAGGGGCAAGCATAACCGGATCCCTCGCCGAGATGGGGACGGCGGCGGTGGAGTGGAAGTTCGACGGGTCGAGGGTCCAGATCCACAAGAGGGGAAAGGAGATCGAGATCTTCTCCCGGCGGCTGGAGAAGGTCACCGGCTCCCTTCCCGAGATCGTATCCTTCGCCAGGGAAGGCGTCCGGGCAGATTCCGCTATCCTCGACGGGGAGGCGGTGGCCAGGGGCGAGGACGGAAGGCCGCTGCCCTTCCAGGAGATCCTGAAGCGGTTCCGAAGGAAGTACCGGGTCGAGGGGACGGCGGAGAAGATCCCCCTGGAGCTATTCCTCTTCGACATCATATACCTCGACGGCCGGGAGGTTATCGACGAGCCCCTCCGGGAGAGGAGGAGGCTTTTGGAGGAGGTGGCTGATCCGAAGATCCTGGCGGCCCAGACCGTCACCTGCGACCCCCAGGTGGTGGCCGGGATATATGAGAAGGCCGTCGCCGCAGGCCACGAAGGGGTGATGCTCAAGAGCCCAGCCTCCCCCTACGCTGCGGGGAAGAGGGGGAAGAACTGGGTGAAGATCAAGCCGGTGATGGAGACCCTCGACCTTGTCGTAGTCGGAGCCCGGTGGGGGGAGGGGAGGAGGGCTACATACCTGGGCTCCTTCAGGCTCGCCTCCCCGGACCCGGATACGGGCCGTCTCGAAGATGTGGGGTGGGTGGCGACGGGGATCAACGACGAGATGCTGGCGGAGCTGACGGACCTATTCCGCGAGATCGTCCTCGTATCCGGGGAGGGGATGGAGGTGGAGGTGAAGCCGGAGGTGATCTTCGAGGTGGCCTTCGAGGAGATCCAGAAGAGCCCCCATTACTCCTCGGGGTACGCCCTGAGGTTTCCAAGGCTCGTCCGGGTGAGGGACGACAAGGCCCTCGAAGAGGCGGACTCCCTGGAGAGGGTGGCCTCCCTTTACGCCACCCAGCGGGGGAGGGACGGCCCGGGGTCGGGCTAGATCTATCTGATGGAGAAGGAGTTGTTCGTTTTGTTATTTAAGAAGCTGACCGAATTAGGTGAAGAGGATGTCTCGGCCCTCCTATCGAGGGGCATCGACGTCCAGTCCGTCATGCCGACGGTGGTGGAGATAGTAAACGACGTCCAGGAGAGGGGGGATAGAGCCCTCTGTGACCAGACGGAGAGGTTCGACGGCGTCCGGGTCGGAAGGTTCAGGGTCGGCGAGGACGAGATCGAGAAGGCCGATGGACTGGTTTCGGAGAAGCTTAAGAAGGCTCTGGAGATAGCCGTTGAGAACATCGCCGCCTTCCACCACCAGGAGCTCGACCGGGACCTCTGGATGACGCAGACCTCCCCCGGAGCGATGGCGGGGCAGATGATAGTCCCCCTCGACTCCGTTGGGGCCTACGTCCCCGGCGGGAGGGCGGCCTATCCCAGCTCCGCCCTGATGACCGTCGTCCCGGCGAAGGTCGCCGGCGTCGAGCGGGTCGTCGTCTGCACCCCGCCGGGCAAGGACGGAAAGGCGAACCCCCTCACCCTCGTCGCGGCCCGGATGGCGGGGGCGGACGAGATCTACCGGGTCGGAGGCGTCCAGGCGGTGGCGGCGATGGCCTTTGGGACGGAGACTATCCGGCCCGTCCAGAAGATCGTGGGGCCCGGGAACATCTACGTCACCGCCGCCAAGCTCCTCCTGCGGTCCACCGTCGAGATCGACATGCCGGCGGGGCCCAGCGAGGTTCTCATCATCGCCGACTATACGGCAGAGCCCGAAGTCCTGGCATCGGATATGATCGCCCAGGCGGAGCACGACCCCCAATCGATATCGGTTTTGGTGACGAACGATGAGGACCTGGCCATAGCCACCAAGGCCGAGGTCGAGAAGCAGGCGGCTGGGGCGGCCCGGCGGGATATAGTGAGCAAGAGCCTGGCGAAGAGCGCCATCCTGACGGCGGGATCTATGGAGGAGGCGATAGGCTTCTCCAACAGCTTCGCCCCCGAGCACCTGGAGATCATCGTAAGAGACCCCATGACGGTCTTGAGAGAGATCAGGAACGCCGGAAGCGTCTTCCTCGGGCCTTACACGCCCGTCGCCGCCGCAGATTACGCCAGCGGGACAAACCACGTCCTTCCGACCTCTGGCTACGCCAGGATCTTCTCGGGGCTGAACGTCGACGCCTTCGTAAAGAAGATCACCGTCCAGCAGATCTCAAAAGACGGCCTGCGGCTCTTATCCGACGCCATAACCATCCTCGCCGAGGCGGAGGGGCTACCCGCCCACGCCGAGTCGGTGAGAAAGAGGCTCGTCGAGAGAAAGCCGGAGTTCGTCTGAGGCTTTTAGACCCAAATATAAAAAAAATTCTGCGCACCCCGCAGCCGAGCTTGCGGGGTGTGATTTCTTGCCAGCCTAAGGCTCTGAGACAACAAGATTGGCCTCTCGTTTATCCCATTGGAAGACGGGTTCCGCGGAATAGCCATCTGTCGCCAGACCCCGGAGATGAAGCTCAAAGTTGTAAGCCACCGCTGGGCATCCCAGCAGAGCCATCGGCAAAGGAGCCGGGACGAATTCCACCAGCTCATCTTTCTTGCCCGCCCACCCGGCGGCGGTGCTGGGACGGTTCTCCTGAATGGTCGTGCCGGCAGATAGACCGTCTTTGCCACGGGTCCCGCTCAGCCAGTACCTCTTGACATGCCCTTCGGGATCATACGCTGTTACCCTGAACTGTATCTTGCGGTCAGGTCCCAGCTGGACAACTCCGCAGTTCGTCACAGCTCCCGACGTGGTACCGATGACCTCCAGCTTGATCTCAGGCAGGCTGTTGTCAACCCTGATTATCGGCATCTGGAAGGTGCCGACCTCGGTGTCGGATGCGTCATAGCCGACGATGCGGAGAGCATAGTACCCGTCGGCTACATTGGCGCTGTTCCATGTGACTTTTAGAGCGTGCTCGTGCCAGTCAGCCTCAGCCTCAGTATCGATGTTCTTATACCGGCCTGTCACCGAGTCGGGACCGAGGACCATAAAGTCCCATCTGTGGAAAGCATCATTCCACTTCCGGTTTTGGAGCGGATCCGTCAGATCCTGCCAGCTCCCGAGGACGGTATCCTCGTCCGCCGCAGCTATCTGCACCTTATATGTGGCGATGGGCGGCGCCTCGGCGAAAAGCCCGAAGATCCGGAGCGTGGCGCAGAAGGGCTGGTGGGAGACGGCGATGGGATCGCCCGCCTGGGAGGTAGCGTAGCCCAGCTGAATTCGAGTCGTATCAATCGGGAGAAGGCCGAGGCTGACGAACCTGAAGCCCTCAGCCGGCTTCACACCTCCTGGCGGAACGGGGATGACATCCTCTTCTGGTATGAAGTAATCACGGTGGAACTCTTGGACGACATCCCAGTCGACGGGCCCTTCATAAACCAGCGTCCAAGAACCGTCTACAAACTGCGAAATCCGAGCCCGTATGTCGGGTACCATGTCAGTAAATAGCCAAATCCAGGATGCACCGGAGGTGTAGCTGAAGCTGAATGAGAAATCATAGCTCCCGTCAGGCGCGGTATAGGCATAGCCGAGAGAAGCTTCGGTCAATTCCGGCTCAGTGCCGTAAAGCCAGAAAGGCGGCGTGTCAACCTCAAAAAACTCGATCTTGGCAGCAGGCAACGGCTCTACAGAGATGGGAGATGCGCCCACAAACGTTGTAGAATAAACGACCCCATGCATGTTGTAAGTCTTGGTCACCTTGCCCCAGAGCTTAAAATACCCCGGCGGCATTCGAAGATCTGTGACAGCTCTATAGATCTGTTTGTCTTCTTTATATCGAGCGAAGCTGACCGTTTTGCTGAGGGGGAGGCTCTTGGATTTCCGCAAGGGTATCTTAGCAGGCAAAATGCGCAACTCGGTGTTAGGAGGCTGATCTTTGTATTCGAAGGTGACTTTATATCTCCCCGTTTTATCTACTTCAGCGCTGGCCACTTCTACGCCATTTATAATGGCATGAACGGCCAGCTTTTCACTGGCGAAATCGATCTCGTCTGCGGTCTTCACCTCTCCTTCAATCACATAAGTTGTGCCCGTCTCTTTCCTCGCTTCCAGGGCTTTAATAATCTGGCCGAATCGCACCTCGCCGATTAGGGGCGTGGCAAAAACCTGGTCGAGGTTCTCGAATCCTCCGAGCCGTGCCCGCCTGTCCAGGAGGATCTCGGCGATCTTAATTCCGATATCACGTTCGCCTTCAATCTCAATCGTAGTGGCGATCTCCTCTGCGGATCTAGCGGCATTGAGAAAAGAGAGGACCTTCTTGGACGTGCCTTCAGAGACCGTTTTAGGGTCTATCTTTGCCGATTGTTTCTTCTGGGCCATCTTTTACCACCCACATTAATTGACCGAACTGATGGACAGGCCTCAGTCTAATCCACCAAAGTTATTATAGAGAGTTACTGTAAATAAACTTTCTGGTTGTTTTAAATAAAACAAATTTAAAAAAAAATCATTTAGGCATACGAGCTCGTTGCTGAAGAAGGCTCAGCTCCAATTTGACCAAGGAGATGCGGCTGCCGCCGCTCTATGTCTCCCCTGATTTTAGTCGGTCGTGCTCTTCGCCTCATCACCTTCGTTGTAGCTCTACTTCTCCACCTTCTCCAGGTCCGCCGAGAGGTCGCCAGTGAGGTCGAGATCGAAGAAGTCTCCTGCCGTGGGGAGGGCCATCAATATGCTGGCCGTCACGTCCAGGGCCACTTCGACGCCATCGACCCGCAGGTCTAGGATGTGGCCTCCCGCCGTCCGATCATCTGTGATGAAGTGTAGGTGGCTTCCCGGGACGTTTATCCCCGCCGCGAACTGCGGGGTCCAGAACCCGACGATGGTCCCTGAGGCGTTCACAAACTCGAAGACCGTCTGGTCAGAAACGGCGTCGGCGAGGAGCGGGTAGGGCCTCTCCTGGGCGGGGACGGACCTCGTCCTGACGTAGGGGAAGGTGCCGTCGATCCTCACGGCGTAGAAGGCGTTCTTCGACGGGAGGGAGGCCTCCAGGATCCCGACGAACTCCGTCAGGTTTGCCGCCTCCTCGATCAGGACCGTCTCGTCATGGTCGAAGAAGGTGACGGAGGCGAAGGGGGTCGTCAGATCGTCGGATACGACGTAAGCGACGCCGTCCTCCTTCACCTGGTAGCAGACGCCGTCGAGGAGGATCATCTCCCCTGCGAGCTTATCGAAGGTCCCTATGCCGAAGTCGCCCTTCTCCTTCAGTTCGCCCACGGGGAGGACGCCGTCGTAGACGGCCAGGAGGAGGGCGTCTATCGTCGATACCTGGAAGAGGACCTCCCGGTCCCGATCTATCGAAAGTCCCGTTTGCGCGGCTCCGGCCGAGAGGGAGGCGAGGGCCGCGAGGATGAGGATCAAGGCTGAAAGAATTGGATATCGAGATCTTTTCATGAGGATCACATCCGCAGAACGGCATCTTCGTCCCTTTGCCGTCTGCCGAAGATCACCATCATCGATAGGGGATAAATTCTTCGACCGGAGGTCCTCGGGGTCCATGGCGTAAGATCCTCCGGCCTCGAAACGGCTTTATCGAAGGGGCGATCTTTCATGACCGGACGATAAGAGAGACGGGGCAGCGGCCCCGCAGACGAACCAACTTCAAGGATGGTCATCATATTGAGAGAATACTTGCTCGGAAACGTCGCCATCGCCAGGGGCATCCTGGAAGCGGGAGCGGGGGTCATCTCCGGCTACCCAGGAACTCCCTCCTCGGAGATCGTGGAGCATCTCGCCCCCCTCGCAAAGGAGCACGGGATCCACGTCGAATGGTCTGTGAACGAGAAGGTGGCGATGGAGGTGGCGATCGGAGCCTCCTGGACCGGTGCCCGGGCAGCCGTCACCATGAAGCACGTCGGCCTCAACGTCGCCGCAGACCCCTTCATGACCCTGCCTTACCTGGGCGTCGGGGGAGGGATGGTGGTCATCTCCGCCGACGACCCCTACTGCCACTCCTCTCAGAACGAGCAGGACTCCAGGCGTTATGCCGCGTTCGCCCGGGTCCCCTGCCTCGACCCCGCCGACCCCCAGGAGGCGAGGGACATGACCCTGCGGGCCTTCAGCCTCTCGGAGGAGTTCGGCCTTCCGGTGATGCTGAGGCCGACGACGAGGGTCTCCCACGCCAGGGCGACCGTCGATGTGGGGACTCCAAGAGAGAGGAAGGCAAGCCCCGGCTTCGAGAAGAACCCCCCTCGCAGGGTCGCCCTCCCCGCCCACGCCCGGCCCCTCCACGCCGAGCTTCTGGAGAAGCAGGCCGGGATCGAGGCTGCTCTCGCGAAAGAGGATTGGAACTGGTCGCAGATGAGGGGTGAGGTCGGGGTCGTCGGTTCGGGGATAGGGGGGCTCTACGCCGAGGAGGCGATAGCACAGATGGAGGCGGACGTCTCCCTCCTGAGGATAGGCACCTACCCCATCCCCAGGACGACCGTCGGCGACTTCCTGGAGAAGGTCGATCGGATCCTGGTGGTGGAGGAGATGGACCCGGTCCTAGAGGAGTTCGTTGAGATGGTGGCAAAGGAGAGAAACCCCGGTGTCGAGATCCTCGGCAAGAGGTCCGGGCATCTTCCGAAGGTCGGGGAGCTCGACCCCCTCACCGTCAGGAACGCCGTCTCTCGCATGATCGGCCTTCCCGAGAGGACGGCTCCGAGGATGAGCCGGGAGGTCCTCTCGATCCTGCCACCGAGGCCGCCGGCCCTCTGTCCGGGCTGCAGTCACCGGGCCGCCTACTACGCCATGAGGAAGGCCTTCGGCAAGGACGCCATATTTCCAAACGACATCGGCTGCTACACCATGGGGGTCGGGATGGGGACCGTCGACACCTGCCTCTGCATGGGGGCGTCCATCACCGTCGGGGCGGGTATCAGGTTCGGGGGGGAAGAACGGGGGATTTGCGCCGTCCTGGGAGACTCCACATTCCTCCACTCGGGGCTCACCGGTCTTCTCAACGCCGCCTACAACGGGGCGAGGATGACCGTTGCGATCCTCGACAACTCCATCACCGCCATGACCGGCCACCAGCCCCATCCCGGTTCGGGTACCACGGCCGCCGGTGAAGAGTCGCCGACCATATCCCTCCCGGAGATCTGCCGGTCCCTCGGGGCGGGGCTCGTCGAGACCGCCGACCCCTACGACCTCGCCTCCATGATAGAGACCTTCGAGAGGGCGAAAGATCATCCCGGCCTCTCGGTGGTGGTGGCGAAGAGGTCTTGCGTCATCAGCGATATCAGGGCCGGGATCAGGAGGCCCAGGCTGGTGGTAGACGAAGAGAAGTGCGGCGGCTGCAAGCTCTGCGTCAGCTTCGGCTGTCCCGCCATAGAGTTCGACGGAAAGGTCGCCAGGATCAACGCCCTCTGCTCCGGCTGCGGTGTATGCGCTGAGATATGCCCCCAGCAGGCGATGGAGGTGGCGAGATGAGGACCTCAGATTGCGACGTCGTCGTCGTCGGGGTCGGCGGCCAGGGGGTGATCCTGATATCCGAGATCATAGGAAGAGCCGCCATGCTCTCAGGGCTATCTGTCCGGGGTGTCGAGACCCACGGGATGGCCCAGCGGGGCGGAAGCGTCATAAACCACATCAGGGTCGGCTGCCGCTACAGCGCCATGATATCCCCGGGGGGAGCGGACGTCCTCGTAGCCATGGAGCCGGCAGAAGCCCTCAGGTACGCGAGCTACCTCGCCCCCGAGGGGGTCGCCCTGGTGAATACGAGGCCGTTGTTGCCCGTCACCGTCACCACCGGCCAGGCCACTTACCCGTCCATCGAGGAGATCCTCGCCCCCCTCCGGGAGGCGTCCTCCCGGGTCTATCCGATGGACGCCACAGGGCTTGCCGCGGAGGCGGGAAGCCCCCAGGCCGCTAACGTCGTGATGCTGGGGGCCCTCGCAAGGCACCTTCCCATCGGAGAGGAACCGCTCCAGGAAGCCCTCTCGAAGATCGTCCCCGCGAAGTTCCTGGAGGTCAACCGGAAGGCCTTCGAACTTGGAAAAATTGAAGTAGAATAGGCAGCAAGGGATAGTCCATGTCAGAAGGCAAGAAGGAGAAGAAGGCGAAGAAGACAGCAGAGAAGCAGAAGCCTGCGGCAGTCCCCCTGGGAGAGACGGAGGCGATCGACGCCCTGGCAGGCCCCCAGGTTCCCGAGGACCTCCCCGACGCCACCTGGACCGCCGAGCGGCTCGCCGAGGTGGTGACGAAAGAGGGTAACATGCTCGTCAGGGCGAACGCCGTCAACGCCCTCGCCAAGAAGGGCGGTCCAGAAGTGGTGGAGCCCCTCGTCTCCGCCCTCAAGGACCCCGAGGACGTCGTCAAGGCGAACGCCATGGTGGGGCTCGCCGCCCTCGGAAAGAGCCTCGTCCAGAAGAGGATGGCGCAGCTCCTCGCCGACAGAGACACCAGCGAGGAGATCAGGGGCGGAGCCGCTTGGATTCTGGGGGAGATGATGGACGAAGAGTCCCTCTCGATCCTGAAGAAGGCGGCCGAAGAGGACGATAGCGCCTTCGTCAGGGTCCACGCCAAGGCCTCGATCCTCGCCTACGAGCAGGCGAAGGCCCCCGGCAAGAAGGAAGAGGAGAAGAAGTAGAGGCGCAAGGGGTTATGGGTCAGGGGCTGGTGGGCCGATCCCGCCAGCATTCCACCCGCCCCAGAATCGACGATAGACTAAGTGAGATTCCTCCGTTTTTTCCATTGAACCCATGAGAATATCCGTCATCCTCGGCCATCCCGACCCCGGTAGCTTCAACCACGCCATAGCGGAGGCGGCGGTGGACGCCCTGGAGAAGAACGGCCACCTCGTCTCTTACCACGACCTCTACCGGGAGGGGTTCGACCCGATCCTCCCCGGACCCGAGATCCCCAGGGGCGGAGCCGTCGATCTCGCCGTCCAGAGTCATTGCGACGAGATAGCCGGAGCCGAAGGGATAGTCATAGTCCACCCCAACTGGTGGGGGCAGCCTCCGGCGATCCTCAAGGGCTGGGTCGACCGGGTTATGAGGCCCGGGGTCGCCTACGAGTTCCTCGAGGGGGACGGCGGCGAGGGGGTCCCCGTCGGCCTTCTGAAGGCTAGGTCCGCCCTCATATTCAACACCTCCAACACGCCGGAAAGAAGGGAGAGAGAGGCCTTCGGCGATCCCCTCGAAGATCTATGGAAGAGGTGCGTCTTCGGCCTCTGCGGCGTCTCTGACGTCCGGAGGAGGACCTTCTCGGTGGTGGTGACCAGCACCCCGGAGGAGAGGAGATCTTGGCTCGTAGAGGTGGGGGATATTGTCGGAAGCCTTTATCCCCCCGATGTAGAAGGAGGGGCTTTCGGCCGACCCGCCCCTGGGCAGGATCCAAGATCGAGGGGATCGGAAGATATCGCCAGCGTAAGGATCAGAGTCGTCCTCGGCGACATAACAGAGATGGAGGTAGACGCCATCGTCAACGCCGCCAACCCCACCCTCCTGGGGGGCGGGGGGGTCGACGGGGCGATACATAAGGCGGCGGGCCCCCGCCTCCTGGAGGAGTGCCGGACCCTCGGCGGCTGCCCTCCCGGCGAGGCGAGGATCACGGGAGGGTACGACCTCCCCGCGAAGATGGTGATCCACACCGTGGGGCCGGTCTGGCATGGGGGACGCCAGGGGGAGGACGAGATTCTGGCGAAGGCCTACCGTAGCTGCATCTCCCTCGCCGACGAGAGGGGGGCCAAGACGATCGCCTTTCCGGCCATCAGCACCGGAGCCTACGGGTTTCCGGTGGAGCGGGCCGCAAGGATCGCCGTTGGCGAGATCAGGGATTTTATGGAGAAGAACGGCGCGATCGAGAAGGTGATGCTTGTCTGCTTCAGCGAGAGGGCAAAAGGGTGCTATCTCAAGGCGCTGGATCAGAGGAGATAGCGACGATTCTACCGAGACCTGGACTATAGAGGACTAATATTTCCGGTACATCGTGCTCCTCGGACCAGCTTCGATGACGAATATGATCATCCGGTCACCTTCGATCGTCATTATCACTCGAAAGTCTCCGACCCTTAGAGAATGGATGGGACACTTCGCAGATCCCTTGATCTTCTTGACGTAGGAGTAAGGGTCCTTTTTGATGGCGCCTACGGCGCTAAAGATCCTCTTTGAAAGATCTCCTGGAAGGCTCTTGAGATCCTTCCGGGCGGCCTGCGAGTAGATGACGGTGTGCATCACCGAAGCTCCAGCTCAGCCTCCATCTCCTCCTCGGTGCGGAATCGGCCAGCTTTCAGGTCATCGAGAGCCTCTTCGATCCTCTTGAGCGTCTCCTCGCTGAGGGGCTCATCGTCCGTGGCCATGCTGGCAAGCCGATCGACTACGTCGTTGTAGCTCTCCCGTGGGTGGCGCTTCAGCTCGTCGAGGCGCGCCTTCGTCTCCTGACGGATCACGATCGTCGTCGTCTCAGCCATATATCTTGCTATAGGATAATATAGTATATCAAAACGCCGGGCCGGAGAGGGGTCAGTCAGGCTTTTCCCACTATTTTGATACTTTACCCCTCCGACAAGCTCCAAAGCTAAATGCCCAAATCGATCAGGCCCTCTAAGCGCAAGAGTGATGTAGGCCTGGCACAAACCCACCTCCAGGCACAAACTAGAGAGGTATTCTCCATGGAACTTGATATTATGGCGAAGACCCTGGTGGAGACACTCCACCTGGAAACTAACCCTGTTGGCGTGAAGCTATTCAAGAACGCTGGTGATATCCCCGGGGATCTGAAGATGATAGATGAGCCGCTGCGCTACTGCGAGATGGTCCAGGCGGCGAGGCTCCGGGGAGAGACGACCCTGGCAGGCCCCGATCTCCACTCATGCAAGGGCGGGTCAGCGGGCCTGGGCCTCAACGAGTTTCCCGAGAACATATCCTCGGGGAACCTATACTTCTCGAAGCTAAACAAGGTCGAAACGAAGGAGGCTGGCTCGAAGATCGTCTCCTCCTTCCCGGCCCAGGAGGCGGGGAGGACCGTCGCCACCCTCGTCGGACCCCTGGAGAAGATGAGGGTGAAGCCGGACGTCGTCATCTTCGTCGGAAAGCCCTTCCAGGCGAGGAGGATAGTCCAGGCCGCCCTCTACAAGGATGGGGGGAGGGTGAACTTCGACACCTCCGGGATCCAGTCCTTCTGCGTCGATGCCACCTCCTCGCCGATATTGAAGGGGGACGTCAACGTCTCCCTCGGCTGCGACGGCGCCGCGAAGAACGCTGGATTAGAGGACGACTTCGTGGTGGTGGGGATCCCCTTCGATATGGCGGAGAAGATCTCCTCCGTCCTAGCCGATAAGGGGAAGGTCTGGGACGACTGGATGAGATCTTGATACGAGATCTTGATACGAGATCTTGATACGAGATCTTGATACGAGATCTTGATGTGATCCCCAGAAGCGAGATCCTGATCTTCAACGGAGGACCCGCCACCGCAGAAGTACGCCGTCGTCCAGGCGGTCGGCGGAGATGAGGCAGAGCGTTGGGTAATTGGCGGAGAAGCCGGGGCCGTCCACCAGGGTCGGCGCCCCCTCCCCTCCGATGATCATGGTCCCGATGTAGACGGAGATCTCGTCGACGAGACCGGCCTTTATGAGGGACCAGTTGAGGGTGGCGCCCCCCTCCACCATCAGCCTTCTGACCCCTTTCTTATGCAAAATCGATAATATCAGAGCGAGGTCGACCCGGCTCTCGCCGCAGACGACGATCTCGCATTTATCCCTCAAGAGATCCAGCCGCTCCTCTGGCGCAGCTTTGGAGACGGCGAGGATGCACCTCTCCCCCAGCACCTCCGCCTCCGGCGGTGTCCTCGCCAGGCTGTCGACGACGACCCGGAGGGGTTCTTCTGGGAGGCCCTCATCCATCCTCATCTTCCGGTGGTCCGACGACTTGACCCTCAGCCCCGGATCGTCGGCGAGGACCGTCCCCACCCCCACCATGACTGCGTCGCTACCGGCCCGCAGGAGTATCACCCGGTCGATATCTTCCGGCCCGGATATCCTCACCTGCTTACGCTGAAAAGAGCTGATCTTTCCGTCGGCGCTCATGGCGCTGTTGATGAAGACGAAGGGCCTATCCATGATCTCCTCTCCGGTGGGGTGAAAAGCTAAATATTTTGCCTCCACCATCTCACCCTCATGGAAGAGGCGGACGACGAGACGATCCTCTCAGGAACGATCCTCCTCGGCGAGGATTTCGAGCCCTTCGAGGGGTACCTCGTCCTCCGCAGGGGGGTCGTGGCGGAGGTGGGGTCCGGGAGGATCGAATCAGACCTCAAGGGGATCATAGCCCCGGCCCTCGTCAACGCCCACGTCCACCTCGGCGACTCCATCCTCAAAGATCCGCCTTACCTCTCCCTCGAGGATCTGGTGGGACCTGGGGGGCTGAAGCACCGGATCCTGGAAAAGGCCTCTCGGATAGAGATCTTGGAGGGGATGAGAAGGTCCCTATCTTATATGGCCCGGTCCGGAACCTGCGCCTTCGCCGACTTTCGGGAGGGAGGGATCGACGGCGTCGATATGCTCTATGAGGCGATGGAAGGTTCCGGGATGATAGGAAGGGTCTTTGGGAGGCCTGATCCCGGATCGGTCCGGGTCCACCAGAGGTGCTGGGGGGTGGGGATCAGCAGCACGAAAGACCATCCGAGATCCCTCGTCGAGGAGGTGGTGGAGGCTGCGAGGTCCGAGGGCAAGCGCGTCGCCCTCCACGCCGGTGAATCGGAACGGGACGACATCGAGGACGCCCTCAGCCTCGAACCCGACATCCTCGTCCACCTAACAAAAGCCGATGAGCGGGACCTGGAGATGGTGGCGGAGGCGGGGGTCTTTGTCGTCGTCTGTCCCCGGTCGAACCTCGTCACCGGGGTTGGCCTTCCGAAGGTCCGCCGGATGCTGGAGATGGGGATCGTCGTCGGCCTTGGGACCGACAACGTCATGCTCAACTCCCCAGACCTCTTCTCCGAGATGGAGTTTCTATCCAAGGCGCTGCTGCATAACGATAGACAGGTATTTATGATCTGCACTCTAAACGGTGCTCGGATCTTGGGCGCTGAGGATGAGGCCGGGGCGATCTGCCCCGGGAAGAGATGCAGGATCATGGTCATCGAGAGACGGTCGGACAAGATGTGGGGGGTGAACGATCCCCTGGCGAGCCTCGTCAGGAGGGCAGCCCCCTCGGACGTCCTGGCCGTCTTCTAGAGGGTTTTTATATGTTTGAGAGGATAATGATAGCAACCGACGGCTCGAAACATAGCGAGCGGGCGGCAGAGGTGGGCATCGAGCTGGCCAGGCTCTCTGGGGGGGCGATCACCATAATTTACGTCGCCGATACCGGACGGCTGAGCCACCTTCCAGAGGATATGGCTATTGCGAGCATCAGAAGCCTTCTGATCCGAGAGGGGGAGGATGCCACCAACTACGTCGAGGAGAAGGCAACTCGGGCGGGGGTAGCCTCCACCAAGATGGTCGTCGAGGGGAACCCCGGCGACGAGCTTCTGAGGCTATCTTCAGAGTCCGGGATCGACGTGGTGGTGATGGGGAGCGTCGGGCGGACCGGCCTAGACAAGTTCCTTCTGGGGTCCGTCGCCGAGAATGTGGTCCGCAACTCCAGGGTGCCGGTCCTCACAGTGCCGGGGGAGAAGATTTGAACAAAATTCCGGTCAGAGAGGTGATGGTCTCGGACGTAGCCTTTGTATCGATCCCCGGCTCCAGAGACATGGTATTGAAGACCCTCAAGGAGAGGCACGTCTCGGGAGTTCCGGTGGTCAAGGGCGGGGAGCTGGTGGGGATGGTCACCAGGACCGACCTTCTTAGAAACCCCGAGGAGGACCAGACCGCCCTCCTGATGACCCGGGACCCCCTCGTCGTCCATCCCGACGACAGCGTCGTCGAGGCGGCGAGGCTTCTCGCAGAGAACGATATCAGGCGTCTTCCGGCGGTGGAGGACGGCGCCCTGGTCGGGATCGTCAGCGTCGCCGATATAATCCGGGTGATAGCAGACCTGGATATCAAAAGGCCGATAGAGAGATACTTCGAGAAGACCGCCGTCGCCCTCTGGGATGAGATGCCCCTCCCGGTGGCAGGGGCGGTGATGGAGTACGCCTATGTCCAGGCCTCTCCGGTGATAGACTCCGATCTGAAGCTGGTGGGGATAGTCTCCGATAGAGACCTGATCAACGCCTCCGTCATCGAGGACTCCGTCGAGATGTCGGATATGTCCTCGGCGTCAGACGAGGACGAGTGGACGTGGGAGAGCACCAGAGACACCCTCAACTTCTACTACGGGGTATCGCGGATCGCCCTGCGCAAGATCCCCGTCAAGCAGGCGATGGTTCCCGCCGTCACCGCCATCAAGAGCAGCGAGGTCTCCGAGTGTGCGCGGGTTATGAGGAGGGAGAAGATCGACCAGCTCCCGGTGGTGACGGCCCATCAGAAGCTGGCTGGGATGCTTAAGGACTCGGACCTCTTATGGGCGCTGATCGAAGACTCTCTCGAGGCCGGGGTCTGAGGGCCGGGCCCTTCAATATTTGCTGGAGGGCAGAAGGCCCGCCCCCCAGGACGCCACCGTCTGAAGGGGGATCTTCCTGACCTATCCCCATCATCCGGCCCTTCTGCGTTAGGATAGAGCCTGCGCCTCCTCAGTCTCCGCCCTTCCCAACTCCGATGGGCTTTTCCAGGCCGCTCGGGGGATGGGTCGGTCGCTTCGAGCCGTTGAGGGAGATCTTTAAGGATATATTATGACGATAGAGTAGTAAGTGGATCTTGAGGGGAGTTCAAATTGAAGATGAGAGGAGAATCGAGGATGAGAAGAGAACCGAGGAGAGAGGCCGTCCGCCTCCTGGCTGCGGTCGCAGTTCTGCTTATAACTTCGTCGATCCTCGCCGCCGGCCAGCAGGCGACGATATCCGCATCGCCGGTCGTGGCGAGCCCCGGGGACGAGATCTTCGTCTTCTATTCAGGAGCTGCGGGGTTTGAAAGCGACTGGATCGCCATCTACAGCGTTGAGGCGGCCAACGAAGATTATGGCGAGTGGCATTACCTCTACGGCGAGCCGAGCGGGAATCTGACCTTCACCGCCCCCGGCGAAGGGGGTGCCTACGAGTTTCGGATGTTTGAGAACTGGGCTGAAGGCGGCGGATACAACGATATCGCGAGGAGCAACGTCGTCACCGTCGAGATCGAAGCTTTAAACCTTACGAATATCACGGCGTCCCCCCTGCGGGTGGCCCCCGGAGGGGAGATCTCCGTCGATTATTCGGGAGCGCCGGGGTTTGAGACCGACTGGATCGCCATCTACAGGGTGGGTGCGGCAAACGAAGAGTACGGCCAGTGGCATTACCTCAACGGCGAGACGAGCGGGACCCTCACCTTCACCGCCCCCCGTGAGGATGGGGAGTACGAGTTTCGGATGTTTGAGAACTGGGCGGGGGGCGGCGGGTTTAGCGAGATCGCAAGAAGCAACATGGTATACGTAGCCACCTCAACCGCCTGAAGATGAGTTGGCGGGGTGGCGGGGGATCGGCCCGTCCCTGAACTCCCGGGGCTGATCCAGGAGGATGGGGGGCGGGGGCGACGGTCCGCCGGGCAGCGGGCATAACCCCCACCCTCCCTCTTTCTGATGCGAGAGCGTCCCGACGCCGGGCAGGATCTCACCATGCGCCCCCTCTCTCCGCCTGGGACTTGACGAGGTCGCCGTAGGCCTTTCCCGACTCCGTCAGGGCTATCTTATCGCCGGCGAGATCGATGAGCCCCGCCAGCTCCAGCCGGTGGAGGTGGTAGTCGAGCATCTTTTCACCCGCCGCCACGGCGATCCCTTCGACCGATAGACATCCCTCCACCATCAGGATGATCATCCTCCTTCTGATCGGGTTCTCCAGGGCGTGATGGACGAGGGCCATCTCCTCGGGGGAGTCGGGCTTCGGCTTTCTTCCGACCTTCATGGGTCTTGGATCGTCGGGTCTGAAGATCCCCCTTTCGGTGGGAGATGAGGCAGTAGGACGGGTTATCGCGGTCCTAAGGCCGACAGGATCTTCTCCTGCTGCAGTTCCTCCGCCGGCACCGGCCCCCTATCCTCGTCGGGATAACCGAAGGCGATGATCGACTCGACCTTCAATCCATCGGGAAGGCCGAGGACCGACCTGACGTACTCTTCGCTCGTCTGCGAGCCGTCGTGCATCCGGAGCCTTATCTGGATCCAGCAGGAGCCTAGGCCGAGGCTCTGGCCCGCCAGCTGCAGGATAATCGATGCGATGGAGCAGTCCTCGGTCCAGACGTCCGACTCTTTCTCATCGGCGCAGACGACGACCCCGAGGCGCGCTCCCGCTAGAAATGACGACCCCGACGGCTTCGCCTTCGACAGCGCTGCGAGCTTTTCTCGATCTTCTACGAAGACAAACCTCCAGGGCCTGAAGTTTCTGGAGGTTGGCGACCGGAGGGCCGCCTCCTTGAGAAGCTCCACGACACCGGGGTCGATATCCTCGTCCCTGTACTTTCTGATGCTTCTTCTCTTGCGCAGCAGTTCCAGCATGAGATTCTTCCTCCCGGCCCCTCATTGGGCCGACGTTTTTCGGGCGGTAATCGATATCGTCGAGCGGAGATAAACCGGTTGCGATCTTCGAGGAGAAAGATAAACTCGTTTCGATCCTCGATGAAAAAAGATGGCCGGGTCAGCCCCGGAAGCGGCCGCTTTCCCCTACAACTCGTATATCCCGGCGCCGAGCCACCAGGTCTCGTCGACCTTCATGACGTAGCTGACCTTATCCATCGTCTCGTTGGTGACGGGGTTTCTCCACCGGTACTCGTAGAAACCGCCGTCGTTGAGGGCGATAGAACGCATATCCCGGTTGATGAAGGCGCCTTTTTCATCCTGGATGTCAAGGCGGTAGGTCCCCACCTCCGAGGGGAGGTAGGGGAGGACGAGGGCGGTGCCGTTGAAGTCCTGGGCGAAGATGTAGACGTCCCCCCGGACCCAGGGGCCTTCGGTATCCATGAAATCGGTCGCGGCCCTCTCCCTTCCTGCCACCAGGGCGTGGCTTGCCGCCTCCCGGACGAAGCCCTGGAGCTCTATCCTATCCGCCGGTTTCTTTACTGAGAGGTTCTCATCTTTGGAGCGCGAGGCGTAGATCCCCGCCCCCAAAAACCAGGTCTCGTCGACCTGCGCGACGCGGCTGAGCTTAAGCTCCTCGGCCATCTCATTTTCGGGGTTTGGATAGATATAGTACGACTCCCCTTCGCCTCCCCTGGCCAGGGATATGAAATCCCGGACGAAGGCGACGCCGTTGGCGTCTTCAATATCGATCCGATCCTCGCCGACGATATCGGGCTGGAAGGGGAGGGCTAGGGCGGTGCCGTTGAAGTCGTAGGCGAAGATGTAGAGCCCTTCCCGGACGAACTCCCCGGCAGGATCGTTGAAGGCCGCGAGAGCCTTCTGCCTGCCGTTCTCGATGGAATAGTTCACCGCCTCATCGACGAAATTCCTCAGAGATTCCCGATCCTGAGGGCTGAACCGGGGCGGCTCGGCTGAGATGTAGATCCCGGAGCCTATCCAGAGGTCGTCATCGACCTTGAGGACACCGACGAGCTTCAGCTCATCGACGTTATCGGCGGCGGGGTTGGGGTAGATGTTGTAGATGAAACCTCCGCCCCGCTCTGCCACCTCCATCAGGTTCTTGATCATGGGGACGCCGTTGGGGTCGACGAGGTCGAGGTTGTTTCTCCCTACCAGCTGCGGAAGATAGGGGTGAGCGAGGAGCGTTCCGGTGAAGTCGTAGGCGAAGACGTAGAGCTCGCCCCTGACAAACTCGCCATGGGGGTCGCTGATGGCCTTCAGCCCTTCGATCTTGCCGTTCTCCAGAAGGTGATCTCTCGCCTCGTCCAGGAAGGATGCCATCTCCTCCCTGGGGGTCTGGCCTTCCATCGCCGCCAGATTGGGGCCGGGAGCCTCATCTGCGGCGAAAGATGCCCCAGTGCTGGCTACAAGGCCGACGGCCAGGAGGATTGAAAAAGTGATCCTGTTGTATGTCATTGACATAATCCTATCCTTGTTATGTTAATCCGTTATATCGATTTTGGTGCCTCTAGAGGCACGATATTAGAGGCAGAATATATCTTCCGGTCGAAATTAGAGGCCGTATCATCGAATAACATCTAATGCGAGTTATATAATATGATCCATGAAAGGGCGATACGATGAATCGGCGGAAGGATTTAAGGGCTGACCGCATTACACCGACCTTCGTCGGCGTGCGGGATCTCTCTAGCACAAAATCTTTTCCAAGAAGATTCTTCTGCCGATCAGCCCATGGTGATATATAGTCGTCTCGACCTTCCGACAGCTGGCCGATCAAGAGCAAAATTCGATCGTCCGTTCTTATATAGAGGAGGGTTTCGACAACGCCGTTAGAGAAGAGCGAAGTAGAGAAGGTGATGAGCCGTCGATGGGCGGTCTTCGGTATCCTCGCCTCTGCCTACTTCCTCGTCTACTTCCACCGGGTCTCCACCGCGGCTGTGGCACCCGACCTGGAGGCGACCTTCGGCGTCTCGGCGGCATCCATCGCCCTCCTCAGCTCCGCCTACTTCTACGCCTACACCGTAATGCAGCTTCCAGCGGGGCTGTTGACCGACAGCTGGGGGCCGAGGAAGACCGTCAGCGCCTTCACCCTGCTGGCGGCGGCCGGGGCGATCCTCACGGGGATCGCCACCTCCTTCGAGCTGGTGATAGCCGGCCGGGTGATGATCGGGGTGGGGGTGGCGATGGTCTACATCCCCACCATGAAGATCATATCGACCTGGTACAGGACCAACGAGTTCGCCACCCTCTCGGGGATCCTCCTGGCGGTGGGAAACCTCGGAGCCCTCAGCGCCGCCGGCCCCCTCGCCTTCTTCTCCCTGGTCCTCGGCTGGCAGCAGGTCTTCCTGATCCTGGGGGCGATCACCCTCGCCATCGCCGGCGGCGCCTGGGCGATAACCCGGGACCGACCCCAGGATATGGGCCTTCCCAGCATCTGCGAGATCGAGGCGCAGGAGAACGGAGGATCTGAACTCGCCGCCGGCGGCCAGGAGAGGATCCCCATGGGGGCGGCGCTGAAGATGACCTTCGGCTCCGGGAGGAAGTTCTGGCCGATGGCGGTATGGTTCTTCTTCATGTACGGGAGCGTCATGGTCTATCAGGGGCTCTGGGCAGGGCCGTTCTTCTACGACGTCCTGGGGTGGGAGAAGACGACATACGGCCTCGTCATCACCTTCATCGGGACGGGGGTGATCTTCGGCTGCACCACCGCCGGGTACATCTCAGACAAGATCCTGGGGTCTCGAAAGAAGGTCCTGGTGGCGGGGTCTGTCGCCTATACCATAATCTGGGCTGTGATATGGTTCACCGCAGGATCGATAACAAGCCCCCAGGCCTACATGGCGATAAATTTCTTCTTCGGGTTCTTCGGCGGGTTCTTCGTCGTCAGCTACGCCCAGATCAAGGAGCTATTCCCCATAGCGATCGTCGGGACGACGACGGCGGCCCTCAACATATTCCCCTTCGCCGGAGGGGCGGTCCTCCAGCAGGTCTCAGGGCTGATCCTCACCTCCAGGTCTCTGGAGGCGTACCAGAGCGTATGGCTCCTGATGCTGGTATGCATGATAGTCGCCACCGTCGCCGTATCCTTCTCAAGGGAGAGCGAAGAGGCGAGGGCTAGAGCCTCCCGGCTCCGGGGCGGGGGGTCGCTTTGGCGGTGGCTATTCGGGTGATCTTCCGGCTTTTGCTGACTCATTAATCCTATAGCTCCTTAGACCCACGGTTAGACTCATAGCACAATACTGCTATTCATCGCCGGGAGAGAGAAACTACATGGCCGCATTATCCCGCATCTGTCCGTGGTGGCTGGCGCCGACTCTGGATAACCCGATCCGAAGGCTCGTCCACAACCCGGAGAAGATCCTCGGCCGGCTCATAGAAGAGGGAGATACCGTCCTGGATCTCGGGTGCGGCTCGGGTACCTTCACCATCGCCATGGCGAAGATGGCGGGCGAAGACGGGCGGGTCATTGCCGTGGATCTGCAGGACCGGATGCTCCAGCTCTTGAGGAAGAAGGCGGCGAAGGAGGGGCTATCGTCCAGGATAACCACCCACCGGGGAGAGCCGGATGGGATCGGCATCCCCGAAGGCTCTGCCATCTTGGGAAGGGTCGATTTCGCCCTCGCCTTCTACATGGTCCACGAGGTGGCGGATCAAAGGGCGTTCTTTAGAGAGGTCGCCTCCCTTCTGAAGGAGGATGCAGGCCTTCTGATCGTAGAGCCTAAGTTACACGTCTCCCAGTCCGCTTTCAAAGGGATGAAGGAGGCGGCAGAGGGGGCGGGGCTAATGGAGATATACGAGCCGAAGATCTGGTTCAGCCGCAGCGTCCTCTTCCGGCGGGGATGAGCAGTTCCCGTTATCTCTTGCATCTGCAGGCCCCTTCCAGCCGATGTAACGACGAGGCTATCCGGGGGGACCCTCTGCCGGACGGGGGATGAGCTCCAGGCCCAGGTCGACGGGCTCAAGAGATGCCAGGTCCGGACGGCGGAGGAGCTGGACGCCCTCCTCCCGGCGGTGCTGGAGAGGGCCTTCCGGAGCGAGCTATGATCCGGCGCCGCCGGGGGTGGGGCGAACCCTGGCCGAGGGGCTCAAAAAGATGAGCGGAAGGAACAAAATGAGGGACCTGAGATTGATGAAAATCTCTATATGATATTAGAACCTTATAAGGATGTGGAGGTTATGTTGTGGGCGCGAAGATTTCAATTTTGTTAGTAATCGGCATTATGGCATCGGTACTGCCCGTCTGCGGTGGACCGTTGTTGGCCCAGTGGCCTACAGAAGACCAGGCAAGCAACATCGCCGTCGGGCCCGGTGGCGAGGTCTACGTAAACATCAACCAGAATCACAAAGTCGTGAAGTATTCGCCCGAGGGCGAGGTGCTTACGGAGTGGCCACTGGAGGGCGATGCAAACGGAATCGCCACGGGGCCTGGGGGCGAAGTCTTCGTAAACATCAACCAGAATCACAAAGTCGTGAAGTACTCCCCCGAGGGTGAGATGCTGGCGGAGTGGCCCCAGGAGGGAGCCGCAAGCGGAATCGCC
This sequence comes from Methanothrix harundinacea, assembly GCA_002506535.1. Taxonomy (GTDB): domain Archaea; phylum Halobacteriota; class Methanosarcinia; order Methanotrichales; family Methanotrichaceae; genus Methanocrinis; species Methanocrinis harundinacea_B. The sequence goes on along the minus strand of DAXT01000013.1, from coordinate 62,497 downwards.
ACGGCGCCCGGTGGCGAGGTCTACGTAAACATCAACCAGAATCACAAAGTGGTGAAGTACTCGCCTGAGGGTGAGACGCTGACGGAGTGGCCCACAGAGGACATGGCAAGCGGAATCGCGACGGGGCCCGGAGGCGAGGTCTACGTAAACATCAACCAGAATCACAAGGTTGTGAAGTACTCGCCTGAAGGTGAGATGCTGGCTGAGTGGGACGTCGACGGCGTAATTGAGACAAACGGCATCGCCGTCGGACCTGGAGGCGAGGTTTACGTTAACATCAATCAGAATCACAAAGTGGTGAAGTATTCGTCTGAGGGCGAGAAGCTGGACGAGTGGACCGTGGATGGAGTGATGAACGGCATAGCCGCGGTGCCGAATGGTCTCGTTTACATCTCCTTCGCGAACCGTCTGATTCAGGTCTTTGGGGCCTGATCAGGGTCGATCCGATTTTTTTTGGCAGATCGACCAGAAGACGACCACGGCCACATGCGCCGCCGCTGAAAGAAGAGACACCCCGATATATCGGGAACGGGCCCCGCCTCATCGAGGCGAGGCCTGCGATTTTATCTATTTCGTCATTATTTCTTCGATTGCCCTTTTCCTTCCTGAGATCTTCCCCAGCGCCGCATCGTCGCCCGCCTCGACGTCCTCCAGGCCAAAGTCGACGGGCTCAAGAGATGCCAGGTCCGGACGGCGGAGGAGATGGACGCCCTCCTCCCGGCGGTGTTGGAGAAGGGCTTCCATCCTTGAAGAGGTGAGGAGCCAGGATCCCCAAAGAGGTCGAGGATCAAAGGTGCAGGTGAGTCGATTATCCCCCGGCCCTCCCCCCTATTCGATGGGTTAGCACCCATCTGGCTCTGCTTAATGGAGCTTTCGCATCCACCATGGCTCACCCTCGGCAGCGTCACCCTGTTGGGCCAGGCGGCGTCGATCTGCGGCTGCCTCTTCACTGGCATCCTGGCGGTGGCGGCGGGGATGGCCGGTGCCTGGGGAATCCCCTCCGCCCTCGCTGGCGGCTTTCTCGGGACGAACTTCGACAGCCTCCTGGGGGCGACCTTCCAGGAGAGAGGGCTTCTCAGCAACAACGGGGTCGACCTCGTGGCGACGCTCTTCGGGGCGGTGGTGTGATCTCCGGGTCGGGGATCTTTTGAATAGGTGCCAAAGCCTCCACTCCGGGCCATCATATGATCCAGGATACTCGTATATCTTGGATATCATCTATCCAGAGTGAAGCTCCTCTTTACGACCGGCCTCTCCTTCACCTCATGGATGAGCATCTCCATCCTGTCGCCGACGCCCATCACCTTTACCCTCTCCAACCTCTCCTGGGCGCGCCGGAGGTTGGAACCCCTCTCCGCGATGATGGTGAATAGCGGTTCGCCCTCGCCGACAACGTCCCCGATGTTCCTGTGGAGGAGGATCCCGGCGCCCGCGTCCTTCGGACAACCCGCAAACTTCGCCACCTCGGCCACCGACGAGTTATTTATCCAGAGGACGGAGCCGCCCCTATCGGACCTGACGGTGAACCGCTCATCTCCGACGGCTATATCCTCGGGGGCGATATCCGGGTCTCCGCCCTGGGCGGCGATGATCTCTCTCATCTTCTCCTCCGCCCGTCCGGATCTGAGGAGCTCTATCGCCATCGCCTTCCCGTCGGTCTTTCCCGCCATCTCCAGGATCATCCCGGCGATCGCCGTCGCTTTATCCACAAGGTCGACGACGGAGCCCCGGTTCATCAGAGCCTCCAGCGCCTCCTTTGCCTCCAGAGCGGGGCCGATGGCGCTTCCGATCGGCTGCTCGCCGTAGGTGACGGCGCACCGGACCCTTATCCCCAGGCGGCTTCCGATCTCCATGAAGTCTTTGGCCAATAGATCCGCCTCCCCGATCGTCTTCACCTTGGCGCCTCTGCCGGTGGGGATGTCGACGACGAGGAGGTCGGCGCCGACAGCCCTCTTCTTTGACATGATCGACGGCAAAAGGAGCGGATCGATGGATAGGGGGTACTCGACCCTCACGAATATGTCGTCGGCGGGCGCAAGGTGGACGGATCCCCCCCAGACTAAGCAGCCGCCGGTCCTCTCCACAACGTCTCGCATCTCTTCCAAGTCGAGGCTCACCGGCATCAGGACCTCCGCCCGATCTGCCGTCCCCGCCGGGGATGTGATCGCCCGCGAAGAGGACTTGGGTATCAATAGCCCGGCGGCTGCGACGAGGGGAACGACGAGGAGCGTCGTCTTGTCCCCAGGCACCCCTCCTATGGAATGCTTGTCGACGATGGGACCCCCGTCGAGCTTCATCGTCCTCCCCGTCTCGATCATGGCGAGGGAGAGGTACGTCGCCTCGTCGAGGTCGAGGCCGAAGCTGTGCAGCGCGGTGACGAAGGCGCTCAACTCGACGTCGCTCAGCTTCTCGTCCACAGTATCCTCAACTATCTCCCGGATCTCGTCGTGGGCGAGCTTTCTTCCGTTCAGCTTGTTCCTGATAAAGTAGAGGGAGTCGGGGAAGGGCGCCGCCTCCACCTCCACTTCCGACCCCTCCGAGAGGCCGAGGTCGGACCATACCTTTTTGCAGACCCCAATCCTTCCCGAGTCTATCAGCTTTGAGGATGTATGGACTATAGCAGTCTTCTCCACCTCATCGAACCGGATCGTCACCCTTCCAAGGCTCAGGACTCCCAGCCTTTCGGCGTCATCGAGGTTCAATATGACGATCGACTTTCCCCCCGCCTCCAGCCCCAGGAAGATCGTTTTGAGTATCATCTCACCCACCACGCCTCATGCTAAAAATTATACAAAAACGGATATAAGAAGGATGCGGGTGGATTTAGATTTTTGCCCTTTTTCCGGGATCACCTCCAAACCTAACCTTATTTACCCGAATAGACCAACCCACCCATGATGCTAGTCTACGCCGTCTTCGGTGACCCCGTGGAGCACAGCCTCTCCCCGGCGATGCAGAACGCCGCCTTCTCCGCCCTGGGCCTGTCGGCCCGCTACCTCGCCTTCCGGGTCAAGCGGGAGCGGCTGAGGGATGCGATTTTAGGGGCTGAAGCGATGCACTTCGGCGGCCTCAACCTGACGATCCCCCACAAGGAGGCGGCCCTCTCCATCGTCGAACCCGACGAGAACGCCGCGGCGATGGGGGCGGTCAACGCCGTGGCCTTCGTTGATGGATCGATTCTGGGCTACAACACCGATGGCCTCGGAGCCCTGCGGGCCCTGGAGGGGGCGGGGGTCCGGGTCGAGGGGAGGCGAGTCCTGATCATAGGCGCCGGGGGGGCGGGAAAGGCGATCGCCCGCCAGCTCGCCCTTTCGGGGGCACAGGTCGCAATCGCCAACCGGGACCGTCAGAGGGCCGCCTATCTAGCCGCCGCCGTGGGGGGGCGGGGCTACGGCCTCTCTGACCTCGCCAAACTCGTCCCCGAGGCGGAGGTCGTCGTCAACGCCACCTCCGTCGGGATGAGAGCCGGCGACCCGCGCCTCTTCGACGGCAGCCTCCTCAGGGAGGGTCAGACCGTCTTTGATATCGTCTACAACCGGGAGACTGAACTTTTGAAGGACGCCGCTCGGGCCGGGGCGAGGGCTATAGACGGGGTGGCGATGCTCGTCTGGCAGGGGGCGCTATCTATCGAGATCTGGACCGGGAGGAAGGCCCCCACCGACGTCATGGAGGAGGCGGTCCGGGAGGAGCTGAGGAACCGATGAAGACGGAGCCGGTAGCGGAGATGGAGCCGGTGGTGGAGATGAAGACGGTCGACCTGAAAGGAAAAGATACGATGCTTATCGTGGGGGGGACCGGCGGGACAGGGAGCTGGTTTGCCCGCTACTTCAAAGATCAAGGCTTCTCGGTCACCGTCTGGGGCCCCAGCAGACGGGTCGACGTCGCCGAGAGGCTCGGGGTCGCCTTCGCCGAAGACCTTCTGGAGGAGGTCGCCAGGAGCGACGTCGTCGTCCTCAGCGTCCCCATAAAGGAGACGGAGAGGGTGGCAGAAGAGCTGGCCCCCCGGATGAAGCCAGAAAGCCTCCTCATGGACTTCACCAGCCTCAAGGCGGGGCCTATGGAGGCGATGGTGAAGTGGGCTCCCGAAGGGGTGGAGGTCCTGGGGACCCATCCGATGTTCGGCCCCACCATCCCCACCCTCCGGGGGCAGACGGTGATCCTCGTCCCGGCGGAGGGCAGGTGCAGCACGTGGCTTTCGCCGATGGAGGAGATCTTCCGGAGAGGCGGAGCCAGAGTGGAGGTCCTGGGCGCCGAGGAGCACGACCATATCATGGCCGTCGTCCAGGCCCTCACCCACTTCGCCTACATATCCATAGCCTCTACCCTCCGGTCTCTGGAGTTCGACGTCGGAAGGTCGAGGCGGTTCATGAGCCCCGTCTACGAGATCATGATCGACTTCGTCGGAAGGATCCTCGCCCAGAGCCCCGAGCTATACGCCAGCATCCAGGAGAACCCCGAGGCGAGACGGGTGAGGGAGGCGTACATCGGAGAGTGCAAGAGGCTTTCACAGCTCGCCGACGAGGGCGACCTCGCCGGGTTTCAGGAGGCGATGAGGTCGGCGGCCGAGCATTTTGAGGGGACGGATGAGGCCCTCGCCCGCTCCGACAGGCTCATCAGCCTCTGGATCGAGAACCGGGAGGGCGACCGCCGGGGATGATCCTGCTCGAAGACGGCCCCGGTCATCCTGCAGGCCAGTGTCGGCTCAGCCGCAGGAGAGCCTCGTCCTTCGCCTCGAAGAGGCTCTGATCCACAAAGCCATAGCTTCGGCAGACCTCCTCCACGGGGAGCCCTCCGACGAGATCGATCATGAACTGTGTCTTGACGGTCATCACCTCCTCCGACGACCGGGCCCTGCGGACCCTCTTTCGGAACCGGCTGGCGAGATCGATCACCCGGTCTGCCTGATACTCCAGGGCCTTTCGTACCATCTCCACCGGGATCGGATGAGCGCCGGAGACGCGGCCACAACGGTGGCCCTGGACCGCCTTCACCAGGCGGTAATGGGCATCTACGGCCAGATCGTAAGGAGATCCCGCCTCGGTGCAGCGGCCGTATCGTGCGGCGTATCTGCACCCCGTGCAGTCCACGGCTCCTGGATGGTGAAAGGTGCAGAAGGGGCTATAGACGGGGCTCAGGGGTAGGTACGCCAGCATCTCCAGGGTAGACCTCCCGGCCAGCTCCATCGCCTCATCCGGGCTCCCGGCGGCAGCCAGATCTGCCCGCAGGTCTCCGGCGAGGTTGCTGTACCGATCGGCTACATCCTCCAGGGCGGCGATCACCCCTTCAGGGGGATCGGCCGATTTTCGTTGGGGGGTCATATCGTCTCTCCTCCGGATAAATTACGCACATATCGGATTAAAGGGTTCCCTCAGAGGGAGGATATTACTAAAAAAATGGATCCGGTTTAGAGAAGCCAGCCCCCGCGGAGCGATGGCCCACTAATCCTGTCATCAGACGATTCGACTCTTTCCCGTAACTGGAGCCGCGTACCCCAGGATCCTGGGGTTTATCCCGGCGGAGAGCTGGTGGACGTCGGTATAACCGCCGGCCTCCTCGACCGCCTCGGGCTTAACCACCGCCTCTGATATGTTTGAACCCTGGGCGTTCGCAGCATCCGCCTGGGAGCTCAAGGCCGGGTATCCCGCAACGTCGGTGCCGGTCCTCATCCCGGCGAAGCTGCCCCTGGTCGCGACGCCGAGGCTGTCGATCCTGAAATAGCTCCCGCTGGCGGTCTCGCCTGCTACCGTCCCCCGCATCCGGGTGACGGCGAGAACGTCACCGGCCGCCGATAGGGTGATGATCTCGATCTGATCCCCATAGATGCTTCCCGTGAGGACCCCTTTCTGCGCACCAGCCCCTCCGGATCTTGCACCGCCCCAGATGGAATCTCCCGACTGGTGCAATGCGGCTGTCATCTCCCCCGCCCCTCCGAGGCTGAAGGTCCAGATCCCCTCCAGGTTCAGGTCCTCGGGGGCTGGAGCGATATCGGCTGCTTCAACTTCCTCCACGCCTTTCATCCCTTCCTCTGAGACGGCAGATCCCGAAGCCGACGTCAAGATGATGAATAACCATAGGCATATATGAGATATCTTCAAACTGACCCTTCCAACCTTTATCGGCCGCATCGCCAGACGGTTTTGCGGCCAGGACGTTACCCCCCCTTCCGGGTAGATAAGCTTATAGGTGGCTAGAGAAAGGTGGCTAGAGAAGGGGACCATCTGCGGATGCTTTTGGGCCCCAGGATCCGAGTAGATCGGATCCGGCTCCTAAAGCTTGCACGCCTTCTCGTCCAGCTGGCTCTTCTTTACCAGGTAATATCCTATCGAGAGGGATATGACGATCACCCCGATCCCGATGAGGGTCATGCTGGGGAGGATCTTGACGTCCAGGATGATCACCTTCCTCGCTATGGCAATGATCGCCACTAAGAGGACCACCTGGACGTTGATGACGTTCTCCTCGATGTATATCTTGAAGGTCTCCAATAGCTCGATGCCTATCAATACCAGCAGAAAGTGGCCGAAGATATTCAGGAGCTGGTCGATCTCCAGAAAGACCAGAGGCGGTGTAGCGATCTCTCTGGCGATGATGTAAAGTAGCTCCACCGTCGCCAGAAGGACGACGAGGGCCATCAACCAGGTCAGAACCAGCAGAACTGCGTTTTGAAATTTGGCGAGCCTCTCCATCATCGAAGATCCTCCTCCCTCCATCTCGACCTTCCCCGAGATCCAGGTCTAATTATTTCGTTTGATCTTATCTCCTCTTCTCATCTGAAGTACCTTCTGGTGGTATATCTGAAGTAGACGATGATCCCCAAAGCCAGGATCAAGAGAGAGACCAAGTTTGCGATTATCAGAGGCGAGTTCTTCAGATGAAGCCCGTAGGCGAGCCAGAGAGATACGCCGATCCCCATCTGGACCATCATGAAGAGGCTGACGTCGTCCACAGACCTGGTCCTCACCATCTTGACGAGCTGCGGGAGAAATCCGAACATCGTCAGAGCTGCAGCGGCGTAACCCACCAATTCCCAGTCCATCAATATCCATCTCTCTTTAAGCTGAACCCGCAGAAGGTCTGCATCTCTTAAATACGCCTTATCACCCGGGCCTTTAATCCAGGTTTCGGTAACGATCGCCTTCCGATTACAAATTTAAGACCGAAACTCTTATTAATTAATAAAGATATCGCACATTTACATCTAAAATCCATAAGGAGGCTAGGAATTTGAATAAGATGCCTTTTGTCCTGATTTTGGCCCTCTGGGCGAGCGTGGGCCTGGGAGTGACAACGGCCGTCGATTATCCCCTTGCCGTCACCGACTCAGCAGGAAGGTCTGTGACGATCGAGGTGCCGGTCGAGAAGATCATCGTAATGAACTCAGATGCAGCTGATGCCGTCAGCATCCTGGGGGATGCCGAAAAGATCGCAGGCTCGGTGGATCTCTCTTACAAAGCTCACTACTTCGTTGCTTTCTCAGGCGGCTGGGAGAATGTGGGGACCTGGAAGGAGTTCAACTACGAGAAGATAGCGGAGCTCGCCAGGGATGACGGCGGCGAGATAGCCCCCGGCATGCTGGTGATCTGCTACGCGAACAAGGCCGTCGAGATGGAGGAGAGCCTCGCAGCCTTCGAGAAGATCGACATCCTGGGCCTCGACCTCTACAACGCCGAGACCCTGGAGGAGGAGATGGCCCTCCTGGGAACGATCCTGGACCGAAAGGCCGAGGCGGAAGGGTATAACGCCTGGGTCCGGGAGAAGAAGGCCGCTGTATCAGCCGCGGTATCCGGACTTGGAAGGCCCCAGGTCTACGTCGAGACCGGCTCCGTCGGTGACATCGGGTCCCTGGCCACCGTCAGCAGGGGGGCTGCCTTGGACGAGCTGATCGACCTAGCCGGGGGAGATAACATCATCGATGTCGATCAGCAATACCCGAAAGTGGAGTGGGAGGCGGTCCTCACCGGCAACCCTGATGTCATCATCAAGGTGCCGCCGGCAATAAACCAGCTCGGCTGGTCCGACACCGCAGATATGGAGGCGCTCCTTGCGGACATCCTGGGCCGTCCCGGGGCATCTTCCATCCCCGCCGTTGAGGATGAAAGGGTTTACGTCATCTTCAGGGACATCACCCTCGGGACCGGCGCCGTCGTCGGCCTCACCTACTGGGCCAAGATCTTCCACCCGGAGGCAGAGCTCGACCCGGTGGGGGTCTACCGGGAGTACCTGGCGGTGAGGGGGCTATCCTATCCGGAGGAGAGCTTCTTCGTCCTTCCCGGGATCTGATAGCTCAACGGACTTGTATCTAATCATGAAAGGCCCGCCCTCTCCTCCAGGGCGGCTTCTTCTTATTTTGACCAAAATCCTTATTAATCACTCGATTCATCTGCGCATTAATCTGTAAATAATATGAATAAATTGTAATTTGCAATAATCTTGATGTGTAAATTAATAAATTCTAAATTGGATGTCTTACAGAAGAGGTGACGCTTATGGAAGAGAAATGGTATTGGATCTTGGCGGTCTCCCTCTTATCTTTGGGGATCGGGGGTGGCGCCGCTGCAGATTTCACGGTGCCGGGGGATCTAGACGGAGACCTCGTCGTCTCTCCCCAGGAGCTGGAGGCGGCAGAGGAGCAAGAGAAGGAGGGGAAGATCTCCGCCGAGGATCTCGAGGTGATCAGGCATATAAGCGAGAACTACCCCCAGAGGGTCGTCGACTCCTCCGGGCGGGAGGTGGCGATCTACAAACCCCTCGAACGGATAGTCATCTTAAACAGCGAAACCGTCGAGGTGGTCAGATCCCTTAAGGCCCAGGATAAGATCATCGGCGTCGGCAAGTATACCCAGGAAGATCCGGCCTACTTCCCGGAGCTATCGAAGCTTCCCGGCATCGGCTCTGTATGGACCCCGGATATCGAGGCGGTCCTCGAGCTCCACCCCGAGGCAGTCTTCATCTACGGGACCTTCATGAAATCGAGCGTCGACGAGATCCAGGAGACCCTCGAGGCCGCCGATCCGAACCTGGTGGTGTTGAGGGTAGACTGCTTCGTCCCCGAGAGCCACGAGGGTGAGGTGGAGATGCTGGGTTTGATCCTTGAGCGGGAAGAAGAGGCCGCCGAGTTCCTCGAATTCTACAGAAGAGCCCTTTATCCCATAACGGCCGCTGTATCAGGCCTCGACGATTCTGATAAACCCACCGTCTACTTCGAGAGTTGGGTCGATTTCAGGACCGCGACCCAGGGAGCGGCCTGGCACGAAAAGCTGACGATGGCCGGCGGCAATAACATCTTCGGCGATCTCGCCCTCTCCTACACCGACGTCGACCCCGAGAGCATCATTGAGAGAAATCCCGAGATCGTGGTCAAGCTATGCGGTGCAGGGAGCAAGAACTTCGGTGGCTTCGATGAGGACGACGACTCCGAGATGGCTGCCCTGAAGAAAGAGGTGGCCGGCCGCCCCGGATGGGACTCCATCGATGCTGTGAAGAAAGATCATGTCTACGTCCTCTCCAACGACATCCTCGGCGGAGCCCAGCACTTCATAGGGGTGGCGTACCTGGCGAAGCTCTTCTGCCCAGAGCTCTTCGACGACCTGGACCCCACCGCCCTCCATCAAGAGTATCTCGAGAGGTTCCAGGGTCTGGACCTTCAGGGCGTATACATATATCCCGAGCTGTCCGTATGACCGATTAGGCTTAAGTTGAATATGGTTTATGAGCAAGGCTGAGACGATGTCAAGAGAAGCCCCCGTCGAAAATTCCGAGCTGAAGGAAGAGTACAGCCAGTTCGTCGGCAGGAAGATCCTCCTGATCTTCGCATCCCTGGCCGGGATCTTGACCCTGGCGGGGGTGGCGGCCACCCTGGGATCGGCCAACATCACCCCGGCGGAGGTTTATACGGCGATCCTGGCCCGTTTTTTTCCCGGGACCTTCGAGACGACGAACTTCATCGAGACGATCGTCTGGCAGCTCCGCCTCCACCGGGTGTTGATGGCGATCTTCGCCGGGATGGGGCTCGCCGTCGCCGGGGCCGCGATGCAGGGGATATTGAAGAACCCCCTCGCGAGCCCCTTCACTCTGGGGATCGCCTCCGCCGCCAGCTTCGGGGCGTCCCTCGCCATCATCATGGGGGCGGGGTTCGTCGGCGGCCAGTGGCTGATCGTCGGAAACGCCTTCGTCTTCACGATGCTGGCATCGATGACCGTCTACGGCCTCGCCAGGTACAAGGGGATCACCCCGGAGACGATGATCCTCGCTGGGATAGCCATCATGTACCTCTTCAGTGCCATGACCTCCTTCCTGCAGTACATCGGCAAATCCGAGCAGGTCCATGAGGTGGTATTCTGGATGATGGGAAGCCTCGGCAGATCCTCCTGGGATAAGGTGGGGATCATAGCGCTCGTGACCGTCGTCTGCACCCTCATCCTGATGTACTTCTCCTGGGACATCAACGCCCTGGGGGCCGGAGACGAGACGGCGAAGAGCCTCGGCGTCAACGTCGAGTTCGTGAGGGTCTTCTGTATGATGCTGGCGGCCCTCATCACCGCCAGCGTCATATGCTTCACCGGGACGATCGGGTTCATAGGCCTCGTCGCCCCCCACATCACCAGGATGATGGTGGGAGGCGACCACCGGTTCCTCATACCTGCTTCGGGGCTCGTCGGAGCCCTATTGCTCCTGGGGGCCGATACCATCGCGAGGACGATATTCGCTCCGGTAATACTACCGGTGGGGATCATGACCGCCTTCCTTGGAGTTCCGTTCTTCATCTATCTGTTCCTGAGAAAGAAGAAGGACTACTGGTGAAGTTCGGGAGAACAGGTCGCGTCAAGGAATAACAGGTCCCTTCAAGGCGGCAAGAGGGCTCAAAGATAGCCCTCATTCGCCCGGGACCTTCATCCGCAGGGGTAAGAGTCTGCGGATCTCCCAATCAAGGGCGCTGATATTGCTAGCATAGTACCGGCAGAAGAAAAGGGATGCCCGAGCTACGCAGATCTCCTCCACCAGCTCCGGCACCCTTGGGTCAGGAAGGCTGTTGTCGTCTATTGCCACCCTTTGGCGGCGGGCGCGGTTCTCTTCAAGGTCACGAAACGGGTTTTCACGCACGCCAACCTGACTACATCTTATTTAGTAATAAGCTTTTCGCTTCAATTGCTACATGGTTCGACCTGACCGGATCCGAGATAAGGGCTCGACGGCGGGCTTTTGGGGAAGGCGGCTTTCGGGGGATGAGGGAGAGATAGTTATCGTAGGAGAGATCTATAGTCGATGGAGGCGAAGGGTTTGAAGGCGACGGGAAGAAGAAGGGTAGACTTTTCGATGTGGCTCTTCGAGCAGCGTAAGAGGGACGACGCAGTGGGGGGGGCGGGATCCGAGGCCTACCAGCGATACCAGACGGGGCGGTGGCCCGGAGCCGGGACTCTCCAGGACCGCCTCGACGACATGAGAAAGAGCGGGGTCAGGGGCGCCCCCCTGAAGGGGCTGGAGGAGGCCTGGTGGGAGTACATCGACGTCGTGACCAAGGACGTCGCAGAGCATCACCTCCTGCGGGAGTTGGCGGCGGTGGCGCAGAGGGCTCTATCGGAGGCTGAGAATATCGAGGAGGGGGAGAGGTACGCCATCGACAAAGCTTACGTCGAGCGGCTCAAAAGGCTATTGGCGAAGCTCAGAGAGATCTGAGTCAAGTTGCGGCAGCGCACCCCACAGCAGAGCTGCGGGGTATTCGTTAAAATAAAGCCTGGTTCGACGAAGAGGACGGGAGCTTCAGGGCGAGGGGGGCGATGAGCCGAATCAGGAGACCTCCACCCCGAAGCCCTCCAGCATCTTTTGACACCGCCTGCAGTACCTCGACCCTTTGAAGTCGGTATCGACGATGGAGTTTGAAAAATGCATAACGCACTCACCGTCGTCGCAGTGGGGCAGGCCGAAGACGTGGCCGAGCTCGTGGACCGCCTCCTTTTTTGCCCTATCCCGAAATAGGTCGTGGTCGGGAGGGAGGCCGTAGAACTCCTGCCGCAGCCTCGCGAGGGATATTATCGCCTTCTGCCCATGGGCGAGGCCGAAGACGAAGTTCAAATTCGCAGCGAATAGGTCTTCATCGACGACCCCCAGGACGGCGTCCGCCCCCTCCGGACCCGCAAGGGCCGATAGGACGAGCCCCCCCACCAGCTGCCCCCTTTCGGGGACGCGGACGGTCTCGGGTATCAATACCCGGGGCCTCACCTCGACGGCGCCGAAGAGGAAGGCCAGCTCATACTGAAGAAACGAGATGAGGCTGTCCTCGACGACGCCCATCGGCTGGAGGGCTATAGTGATGGGGGCCTTCATAACAACTCATAAGTCCGTAGCGTTATCAGGTCGCTTCTCCTCGGCGAGGGACTTCTGGTAGGCCTTCCAGCCGGGGCACCAGCCGGTGTGCCACCTCCATACTCTGGCGATGAGGGAGCCCGGCCTCTTCTCGGCCCGCCTTCTGATGAAGCAGTTTTCGCATGTTGGAGCCATGACCTTCACGCTGTCAGGATCGTATAAGGAATTTGCGAAGGAAGAGATGGGAGATGGGAGATAGGAGATAGGAGATGAGAGAGGGTAAAGGGCGGCGATCCGGGATTTCGCCCTTTCGTTGAAGTGGCCGGAAGAAAGACTCTCAGGGGAAGTACTCGGCGGGGAGCCGCAGGACCCCCGCCGCCACCAGGATCACCACAATGACGGTATAAGCGATGGAGACCGAGATATCGACGAGAATATCCCTTCTCCTGCGCCCTTCACCCCCGTCTTTGGAGAGGAGGTCCTTCATCCCCCGGTGCATCAGGACGAAACCCAGGAGGTTGGTGATCCAGTATCCCACCACCATGGCGGGGAGGAATAGATCCCTGGAGATGAGGGCTAAGAGAGCCCCGAAGGCGTAGGCGAGGGGGATGTTGATGAAGAGGTCGTTCCACCACGAGACCGGCGATAGGAGATAACCCACCGTGGTGAGGAGACCTCCTCTCGCCCTCCTCCAGGCAATCCGGCGGCCAGGGATCTTGTTGGAACCGTCTGTAGATCCGTCTTTATCGCCTCCCTGATCCTCGCCTTCATCTCTATCTTCGGATTCGAATCCTCTTTCCAAGATGATCCTCCTCTCTTCGGCACCCATCTTTATCGAAGACGTACTTCTTCATCTATTCTTCTCTCGCTGTAACCCCCTTATACCTGCAATCGAAAGAGTTATTGCCGAAAATTCCCAAATTTAAGAGGACGTGAAACGGAGCCGCCCCCGATTTTGACGGGGATAGAGAAGACCTGCGCAAGACCCCGGAGCTGTTACCATGATAGAGCTATCAAAGATCCAGATGGCCGCCGTCGCGATCCTGGCGGCGCTTCTCATATGGACCCTTTACGGAGCGTTAGTTTCCATGAACGTAAAAGAGCCACCCTACCAGGTCGTCGAGACCCTCGAGAACGGAGTCGAGATCAGGGAGTACTCCGGCCAGATCTGGGCTCTGACCTCTGAAGATGACCAGAACCGGGGGTTCGCCCGCCTCTTCAGGTACATCTCAGGCGAAAACGACGGAGAGGTGAAGATCGAGATGACAGCCCCGGTGGTGACGGGCGCCGCCGACGGCGAGCGGTTCATCGCCTTCATCATCCCCGAAGGGTTCGACCTGGAGGATGCTCCCCGCCCCAGGGACGACCGGGTGAGGATCGAGGCTGTGAAGGAGAGGAGGATGGCGGCGATCGCCTTCTCGGGGTACGCCACCGAGGATAGAAGGGAGAGAAACCTGGCTATCCTAGAAGAGACTCTGAAAGATCGAGGGATAGAAGTTCAGGGCGAGCCGGTCCTCATGCAGTACAACGACCCCTGGACCCCCCCCTTCATGCGCAGAAACGAGGTGGCTATAGAGGTCGTTGGCGGCTGAATCGGCGACGAGGGGAGATCTGTGGGTTCGTTCAACTCCGGTCCGCTGGAGTTCAAGGGTCCCGGGTCCTTATCGGATGAAGAGACTTGAGGGATGGCGGGGCCGGAGGTGACGGGGCCTTCGATTGATGGACAAAGGTTCAGACCTTCGCGACGGAGGAAGAGAAATAGGGGGGGAATATCCATCAATTTTGCGGCATGACGGTCAGGAGCGAGCGAATTACTCATCGATCGAAATTGTCAAAATCGACCCCGATTATTGCGACAAAATGGGCAGATCTCCTCCGATGGAAAGCGTTAAATATGGAATATCGAGCCTATGGCCCTTTGTAGAACCAAAGTGGAGGTTAGGCATATGATGAAAAAAGCTTTGATAGCCTTATTCATCGTCTCGATGCTGTCGATGGGATTGTCGGCTGCAGAGGGCGATGAGGCGAAGACGATCGTAGAGACCGCAATGGAAGCCGGAAACTTCAACACCCTGGTAGCTGCGGTTGAGGCCGCTGGCCTTACGGAGACCTTGAGCGGCGAAGGGCCCTTCACGGTATTCGCCCCCACAGACGAGGCCTTCGCTCTGGTGGAGGGGCTTGACGAGATCGACGTAGAGACCCTCACGGAGATCCTCACCTACCATGTCGCCTCCGGCGCCATCATGGCGGCGGAAGTCATGACCATGAGGTCCATCACCACCCTCCAGGGCGGAAACCTCACCGTTGAGGTCACCGAGGAGGGCGTGAAGGTGAACGGCGCCAATGTTACGGCGACGGACATAGTCTGCAGCAACGGCGTCATCCACGTCATCGACGCGGTCCTGACCCCTCCAGCCGAGGAGGAGGCCGAGGTGCCGGCCGGTGAGGTGGCCGTCGCCGTCGTATAGTCGCAGTTATAAATGGCCGAGATATTGAGGCCGATGGCTCTGGCGCCCGGCCTCTGATCTCTTCTTTTTCTCTTCTTCTTCTCTTCTTCTTCTTCTCTTCTTCTCATCTTCTTCGCCTCTTCGATCAGCCCCATCATCAGACCAGGCACCGTCTCAAGATCCGGCCGTCTCTTCGCGATATCATCCAAACCAAAAGCCCGATATACTCCCTGGGTCATCCGATCGCCAAAGGCGATTAGATCATGTTGATAGGAATCGATGTCGGCGGAACCACTACGGACGCGGTTCTAATAGACGAAGGAAGGATAATAAAAAAGTCAAAAGTCCCGACGGACCACGACCATCTCCTGGAGTGCCTCATGGACGCCCTCGACGAGGTCGTCGGCGAGATCCCGCCGGAGAAGATCGAGCGGGTCGTCCTCAGCACCACCCTCATCACAAACCTCATCGCCGAGGGGAAGACCGACCCCGTGGCCCTGATCATGGAGCCTGGGCCGGGGATGAACCCCGACGGCTACGCCCTGGGAGGCGAGGTCCATATCGTCCGGGGGGCGATCGACTACCGGGGAAGAGAGATCCAGCCCCTGGATGAGGACCAGGTCAAAGAGGCGGCGGCGAAGATCGCCGATCGGGGTTACAAGAAGGTGGCGGTGGCGAGCAAGTTCGGGCAGAGAAACCCCTCCCACGAGGAGAGGATGAGGGAGATCGTCCTGCGGACGAACCCTGAGATCGCAGTGGAGATGGGCCACAGGGCGTCGGGGAGGCTGAACTTCCCGAGGAGGGCGGCGACGACGATGCTGAAGGCGGCAACCCAGGAGAGGTACAGACGATTTGCAGAAGAGATCGCGAAGGCCGTATCCAGGAGGAAGATCGAGGCCCCCATATACGTCCTCAAGGCCGACGGCGGGACTCTCCCCCTGGCGACCTCCGTCGACCACCCCGTCGAGACGATATTCTCGGGGCCAGCCGCCAGCACCATGGGGGTCCTCGCCCTGACGCCACCGGGCCAGACCTCCGTCGTCGTTGACATCGGCGGGACGACGACCGACCTCGCCCTGATCCTGGACGGGGTCCCCCTCATCTCCTCGGAGGGGGCGAGGGTGGACAGCTACCTGACCCATATCAGGGCCTTCGCCGTCAAGTCGGTGGCCCTGGGAGGGGACAGCAGGGTGAGGGCGGAAGGCCAAACCGTCACTCTGGGTCCTGATAGGGCGGGTCCCGCCTTCTGCTTTGGGGGTCCGCAGCCGACCCCCACCGACGCCATGAGGGTTATGAACCTGATCTCCATCGGCGATCGCGTCCTGGCAGAGGAGGCGATGGAGAAGCTCGGCCGCGAAATCGGCTGCTCCGCCGGCGAGGCGGCCCAGAAGGTGGTGGATGCGGCCGTTGAGAAGCTACTCTCGGAGATAAACGGGATGTTCCTCGCCTGGGAGCTGGAGCCGGCCTACCGGGTCTGGGAGATCCTCCAGAAGGAGAAGATCAGGCCCCAGAACGTCGTCGGAGTCGGCGGCGGTAGCCTGGGCCTCGTCCCCCTGGTGGCGGAGCTCCTCGGCGCCGAAGGGATCATCCCCGAGGAAGCCACCGTCGCCAACGCTATCGGCGCGGCGGTGGCTAGGCCCACCCTCACCCTTACCTTCAGGGCCGATACCGAGCGGGGCTTTTACACCGTCGCCGAGGACGGGACGACCGGAGAGATCAGGGACAAGAAGTTCGGCCAGAAGGAGGCGGAAGAGATGGCGAGGAAGCTGATCGTCGAGGGGGCCGAGAGGATGGGGATAGGTGAGTACGCTTCGCAGGCAGAGGTGACCTCCAGCGAGGTATTCAACATGGTCCGGGGCTGGGCGACGACCGGCCGGATCCTGGACGTCGGGATGCAGATCCCGGCGGGGCTGATCCCCGAGTGGACGGGGGGTGGCGGAAGATGATAGATCGTAGAGAGGAGAATAAGGATAGGGCGAGGAAGATGGGTCTCATCTTCTTTCCGGCCTTCGACTGGGCGATAACCCCAACCCATCCGGAGAGGGAGGAGCGGCTCCTCTACACCCGGGACCAGATCTTCGAGGAGGGGCTGATGGACCTCCCGGAGGTGGAGGAGTACAAGCCGCGCCTCGCGGAGCACAGGGACATCGCCAGGGTCCACTTCTGCATCCCCTCTGTCGAGGCCCTCGTCACAGAGGCCCACCTCATCGCAGCAGGGTCGACTCTGGTCTTGGCCGACGCCTACATGAAAGGCGAGATCACCAACGCCTTCGCCCTGGTGAGGCCGCCGGGCCACCACTCCATGAGGGTCGCCCACGGGAACCGGGGCTTCTGCAACGTCAACAACGAGGCGATCATGGTGGAGTACATCCGCAAGAAGTACGGAATCCGGCGGGTGGCGATCATCGATACCGACGTCCATCACGGAGACGGGACCCAGGATATCTTCTACCACGACCCCGACGTCCTCTTCATATCTTTCCACCAGGATGGTAGGACCCTCTATCCGGGGTCGGGGTTCGTCGACGAGCAGGGCGGCCCCAAGGCTATCGGGAGGACGATCAATATACCTCTGCCGCCGGAGACCCCCGACGAGGGGATCCACTATGTTTTGGAGGAGCTCGTCCTTCCAATCCTGAAAGAGTTTCGGCCCCAGCTCGTGGTCAACTCCGCGGGCCAGGACAACCACTATACCGACCCCCTGGCGAATATGCGGTTCTCGGCCCAGGGTTATGCAAAACTGAACGAGATGCTTGCGCCGGATATAGCCGTCCTGGAGGGGGGGTACGCCATCGAGACCGCCCTGCCTTACGTCAACTGCGGGATCATCCTCGCCATGGCCGGCCTCGACTACTCCAACGTCCGGGAGCCGGACTACCACCCCGGAAGGTTCTCGATGACGAGGGCGATGGAGGCGAATATTCAAGGGACCGTCGAGTACCTCCAGGGGATCTGGGATGCCAGGGAGGAGCTGACGGCGAAGGCCGTCGAGAGGGCTGGCCCCTTCTACCGCAGGCATAAGAACATCTTCTACGACACCGACGGGATCCGGGAGAGGCAGACCGAGTCGGTGAAGATGTGCCCCGATTCGAGCTGCCCCGGCTATATGACCATCGACACCGATGCCGTCAGAGGCTACGGCCAGTCGGAGAGCGGGTTTGGGGTCTTTGTGCCGCTATTCGCCTGCAAGAGCTGCCGGGAAGAGGCGAGGGAGGAGTACGAGGCCCACAAGACCGACTCCCGGTACAACTATATCTTCTTCCAGGACAAGAACAAGGACGACTTCCGGCTCTTCAGCACGAGGATCCACAACGAGCGGGTCTACTGAAGGCGGGATCTGGTTCTAGGCGGGGATGTCTGATGGATGGACGAGACGGTGAGGAGAGGGTCGTTCGGATCGCCTCCTGGGAGCGGAGGCTAGGAGCCTGGCTGATCGACATAATCCTGGTGGGGGTCCTGGTGGACTTCATCGTCGGCGTGACGGGGCCCCTCACCCCCGTCGTGCCGTGGCTTCCCCCCGGCCCCGCCTTCCGATGGGGCTTCTCCGACGGAGCCCTCGTCCTCTTCGCATACTGGACGGTCCTGGAGGGGACCCGTGGGCGGTCCATCGGGAAGATGGCCCTGAGCCTGAGGGTTACGGACAGGAGGGGCGAAGAGATCGACATTCCAAAGGCAGCCATCGAGTCCTTCGGGAAGGCCTTCCTCCTCCCCCTCGACTGCCTCATAGGCTGGATAGCCATGCCCGGGTCGGGGCAGAGGCTCTTCAACAGGCTCTCGGATACCATCGTCATCGTCGACGACCCCTCGCCCCCGGAGGGGGTGCGCTACGTCAAGCCGTAGCTGCGGAGGCGCTGGCCGGCAGACCGGCTGCCGTCATCCGACAGTCGCTTCAATGAGGGCTCCCATAAGATGAAAAGAGATGAAGAGGCCGCGAACTGCGGATGGGTTTTTGAGGTGGTATGTTGTCGGATATGAATTTTAAGAAGATGATCCTGGTCGTTTACATCGTCGTCGCCCTGGCCGAAGGAGGGACGGTCACCGTCTGTTCCAGCGGTTGCGATTACTCAAGCCCGAAGGCCGCCATCTTCGCCGCGAAGGAGGGGGACGTCGTTCTGGTCGAAAGCGGAAGGTACTACGACCATCTGAAGATCGATAAGAAGATCGCCCTTCGGGGGGCGGATACCGGGGGCGGGATGCCGGTCCTCGACGCCACGGGGTACGCAAGCCCCCTCACCGTCTCCGCCGACGGGGTCGTCGTCGAGGGGATGAGGCTTATGAACGGGGGGCCCGGATCCGCCGGGATCCTCGTCCTCTCGGACGGTAACGTCATCAGGGATAACGACGCCAGCAACAACTACGTCGGGATACGCCTCGTCGGTTCCAACAACTCTACGGTCCGGGGGAACGTCGCCAGCGCAAACCTGGAATACGGAATCCTCGTGGAGGGCTCCTTCGGGAACTTCGTCGTCGATAACGTCATGATGAAGAACTTCATCGAGAACGCCTTCGACGACGGAGTTAACAGTTGGGACGACGGCCTGGTGGGAAACAGGTATGGTGACTTTGACGAACCCGGAGAGGGGTGCGCCGACGCCGACC
This sequence comes from Methanothrix harundinacea, assembly GCA_002506535.1. Lineage (GTDB taxonomy): Archaea > Halobacteriota > Methanosarcinia > Methanotrichales > Methanotrichaceae > Methanocrinis > Methanocrinis harundinacea_B. The sequence goes on along the minus strand of DAXT01000013.1, from coordinate 43,151 downwards.
TCGACGGGATCTGTGACGCCGTCCGGAAGATCCCGGGGGGGTCGAACGTCGACAGGTTCCCCCTTGCCGGCTGAGGCGCCGTCTCGGAGACGAGCACCTCACCCAACTTCTCCACCCATCACCGGCCCGTCATAGATGGCCCGTCATAGATGGACCGTCATAGATGGACTGCGTCTTCAAGGGGACGGATAGAGAGGGATTCCGAGGGGATGGGATGAAAGTCGAGATCGGGATGGGAATGGAGAGAGACCGAAGAGGATGATTCACCCCCTCACCTCTCGACGTCGATCTCCACCTGCCCCCCGGCGATCTCCTCGAGCCTTCTCTTCAGGTCGGCGGTATCCCCAGAGAGCCTCTCCTCCATGGCGGCGAGGTTTCTTCTCCTCTCCTCGATGGAGGACTGCATAGCCGGTATCTTCTGGCGGATCTGGTCTCTCTTCTCTTTCATCCTGGCCGCCTCGCGGCCGCTTTTGGAGAGCTTCCTTTCCAGGTCTTCGATCTCTCCTGTAACCGCAGAATGGCGGGCCTTGAGGACCTCCAGGGGCCTATCCTCCAGGAGGTGGTCGATCTGCTCGACTATTCTCTCTCTCTTCTTGTCCCGCAGCCCCAGGACGTCGAGCATGGACCGCAGTTCCAGGAGCGCCCCCGAGATCTCCCCGTCCAGGGCTTTGGCGGGGGAGGTGGACAGCACCTCAAAGACACCCCGGTGCTGCAGAGTGACCCGGTCGCTTGCGTCCTGCTTCACCACCCTGGATATCGCCTTGGTGAGGGGGGAGACGAGGTCCGCCATGGACATCTCGATCTGATCTTTTTCCCGGAGCTTCTCTTCGAGGGTCCTTCGCTCGTCAAGGGACCTCTTCCCCTCCTCGCTCCGGTTCCAGGACTCGATCTCTCTTTGATGGACCGTCTCTTCTTGCCTCATCGCGGCGATGACCCTCTCATCTTCGGATACCTCAGCCCGGACCGCCCCGATCTTCTCGGTCCTCTCCCGGACGGCCTTGGCGAGGTCGGTGGCCTCGACGAACTCTCCAAGCCTCGCCTCCCGCTGCGAGACTGCATCGCCGAGGTCCTTGAGGTGGCGGCTGATGATCGCAAGATCTGATTTGACCGCCTCCACCTCCTCGGGAAAGAGGGCGGCGGTGTACTTCTGGGCCCTGCCGAACTTCTGGACGGTGTTCTGAAGCTGCTTCAAAATGGCGGAGTGGTACTCCTTTGCAGATCCCAGGTCAGCTCCGGCGGGCGGCGCGAACTTGGAAGAGAGGATCCTCATCTGCCGGGAGACGTTCTCCCTCGCCGCCGTCCCGGCCTTGAGGAGCCTCGGCGGGACCTCATCCCGGGCCTCTGCCTCCTCCAGGGCTTTGAGGTCCCGATCAAGATCTTTTGCCACCCTCTCGATGGATGAGTAGAAGGATCTGACCTTCTCCTCAAACTCCGGCTCTCTGGATCGGTCAGCGAGCCACTCCTCGACGTAAGATAGGGCCAGGGTCGCCGGCGGCTCTGCCACCTCTCGGCCCCCCCTGGACCCATCTATCTGAAAGATCTTCTTCAACCACTTCAAGGCCATCTCCACCTCTCTTCGTATCAAAACGGGATGGGGACTTATAAATCATCCGACATCTCCTCCCCCAAAAGTCTTAAAGAGGGGCGGGCCAATCCTTCCCTTCATGAAGTTCGATCCAGCCCGCGTTCGGGAGGCTGCCGGCGAGGACTTCGACGCCGCCTGGCAGCATGGAAGGGAGTACGTTGAGGTTCCGCCCCTCAACCGCCGCTACCCAAGGCGCGTATGTTCCTACGGGAGGCCTCACCCCGTCTTCGAAGTCATCAGCAGGCTCCGGGAGGCCTACCTCCGCCTCGGCTTCGACGAGGCGGCAAACCCCGTCATCGTCGATGACGCCGAGGTTAAAAAGCAGTTCGGAAGCGAGGCTCTGGCGGTTCTGGATCGATGTTTCTACCTGGCAGGCCTCCCCCGCCCCGACATTGGTATCTCCGACGAAAGGGCGGGCCAGATGAAGGCGCTCCTCGGTCGAGATCTTACGGCGGAGGAGGTCGACGCCGTCAGGAAGATCCTCCACGGCTACAAGAAGGGGACGGTGGAGGGTGACGACCTCGTCCACGAGATCTCCGCCGCACTAGGCGCCTCTGACGCCCTCGTCTCGACCCTCCTGGCGGAGGTCTTCCCCGAGTTTGAGGCCCTCGCCCCCGCGGCGACGACCAAGACCCTGCGAAGCCATATGACCTCCGGCTGGTTCATCACCCTCGGCGGCCTCGCCGGGAGGGCGGCCCTCCCGACGAAGCTATTTTCCATCGACCGCTGCTTCCGGCGGGAGCAGTCGGAGGATGCAGCGAGGCTGATGACCTACCACTCGGCTAGCTGCGTCGTCATGGACGAGGAGCTGTCCGTCGAGGATGGCAAGATCGTCGCCGACGGCCTCCTCGCCCAGTTCGGATTTCAGAAGTTCAAGTTTTTCCCCGACGACAAACGGAGCAAGTACTACGTCCCCGATACCCAGATCGAGGTCTACGCCTACCATCCGGGGCTCGTGGGGTCGTCGACCAAATACAACACAGGCTGGGTCGAGGTCGCCACCTTCGGGATCTACTCCCCGACGGCGCTATCGATGTACGACGTCCCCTATCCGGTTATGAACCTGGGCCTGGGGGTCGAGAGGCTGGCGATGATCCTCTACGGCGCGACGGACCTGCGGGCTATGACGTATCCGCAGTTCGTTCAGGACCCCGACCTCTCGGCCAGAGAGATGGCGATGATGATAAGGGTCGAGAAGGAGCCGCAGACCCCCGCGGGGATCGAGATCGCCCAGGCGATAGTCCGGACCTGCGAGGACCACGGGGACACCCCATCCCCCTGCGAGTTTGAGGCGTGGAAGGGGACGGTCTCAGGGAGGAAGGTTGTCGTCAGGGTGGTGGAGCCGGAGGAGAATACGAAGCTATGCGGCCCCGCGGCCAACAATGAGGTCGTCGTCTACAAGGATAACATCCTGGGGGTCCCCAAGACGAGCAAGTGGGAGGACGCCTTCGAGAACGGGGTCACAACCGGCATGAGGTTCATCGACTCCTTCGCGGAGCTCGCCGCCCGGGAGGTCGAAGAGGCGACCCTGAGGGGAGAGGGGTCGCAGACGAGGGTCCGGATCGTCCGGAGCCCCGGGGACGTAAACCTCCGGCTCGAGCAGGCTCTCGATAGGTACATCACCAGCAGGAATAAGAAGATCGACCTGCGGGGGCCGGTCTTCACGACGGTGAGAAGCGAGGTCCTCGATTAGGATCGACAGCAAACGGATCGATATAGGATCTTCAAGGCAGGCAATTTGGAGGCGGATAATTCATGGTGAGGACGCCGGAATCTAACGCAGAGGAGAAGCGGGCCGCCGGGGAGGCGGCGGCGGATATGGTCAGGGACGGGATGGTCCTGGGCCTGGGAACGGGGTCGACGGTCGCCTGGACGATCAAGAGGATAGGAGAGAAGGTTGAGGAGGGGCTCGAGGTCCTGGGGGTTCCTACATCCTACCAGGCCTCGGAGCTGGCGATAGCCGCGGGGATACCCCTGACGAGCCTCGACCAGGATCCGGTCCTCGACCTCGCCATCGACGGGGCAGACCAGATCTCCCGGGAGTTCGTGGCGATCAAGGGGGGAGGCGCCGCCCACGCCCGGGAGAAGGTCGTCGCCGCATCAGCCCAGTGGTTTGTCATCGTCGCCGACTCGTCGAAGTTTGTGAAGACCCTGACATTTCCGGTCCCCGTGGAGGTCCTCCCCTTTGCCGCAAAGCTTGCGAAGAGCAGGATCGAGGAGCTTGGGGGGACCCCCACACTGCGGCAGGCTAAGATGAAGGACGGGCCGGTGATCACCGACAACGGCAACTTCGTCATCGACGCCGACTTCGGAAAGATCGAGGACCCCGGGGTCCTGGGGACCCAGCTATCGGAGATCCCCGGGGTCGTCGAGCACGGGATCTTCGAGGAGATCGACCAGCTCGTCATAGTATTGGACGGCGAGGTCAAGATATTCAGCCGCGAGTGATATCTTGAGGACGATCTGGTGGGACGGAGATAAACAGGCCGTCGGGATGATCGACCAGACCCTCCTCCCCGGGAGGCTTGAAGATATCGAGGTCAGATCCGTTGAGCAGCTCTGCGAGGCGATCCTGTCCTTGCGGGTCCGGGGTGCTCCCGCCCTCGGCGCCGCCGGGGCCTACGGCGTCGCCCTGGCGGCGGCCCGGTCGGAGGCCAACAGCCCTGCCGACCTCCTCGATGACGTAAAAAAAGCGGCCGGGGTCATCCGGGCGGCGAGGCCGACGGCCGTCAACCTCTCCTGGGGCGTCGACCGGGTCTTGAAGGCCATCGACGAAATCGAGGGTTCGGCCACCGCCGACGAGATCCGGGCCGCGGCCCTGGCGGCCGCCGAGGAGATCGCCGGGGAGGACGTGGCGACCAACAAGGCCCTCGGCGAAGTCGGCGCCAGCCTGCTGGAAGACGGGGACGTCGTCCTCACCCACTGCAACGCCGGGAGGCTCGCCTGCGTCGGCTGGGGCACAGCCCTGGGGGTCATCCGGTCGGCAGTTGCCCAAGGCAAAAAGATCAGCGTCTACGCCTGCGAGACGAGGCCGCTACATCAGGGGAGCAGGCTGACGGCCTGGGAGCTCTCGGAAGACAACATACCCGTCACCCTCATCTGCGACAGCATGGCCGGGATGATCATGCGCCAGGGCAAGATTGACAAGGTGGTCGTCGGAGCCGACCGGATCACCAGAGACGCCGTCTTCAATAAGATCGGGACGTACACCCACGCCGTCCTGGCGAAGGCCCACGGGATCCCCTTCTACGTCGCCGCCCCCATCTCCACCTTCGACCTCGCCCGCTCGGAGAAGGATGTCGAGATCGAGGAGCGCGACCCGGACGAGATCCGGCGTTTAGGAAACAAACAGCTCGCCCCGCTTGGTGTCCCCATCTACAACCCGGCCTTCGACGCCACGCCCCTCGATCTCGTGACGGCGATCATCACCGAGCGGGGGATTTTCAGGCCGCCGGAGATGCCTGACATCGAGTGATCGGGAGGGCAAGGTGGTGGTTAATGCCGTTAAGATGCTATCCCAAGGACCTGGTGACAAAAGGAGTGGATCGAAGAGATATGCAGGTCAAGAGAGAGCGGAACCCGCAACAATAGCTAAACTCGGTGAACCACACGCATCGACAGTTCTACTGCCGCGATTGTAGCGATCTGGAGAATTAAGCCAAGAGTGGCGAATGTGCATTTCATACGCTGAGAAATAAAAATATATGTCACTTCTCATCATAATGGTCACATGCAAGTTTCCCATGAAAACGATAAATTTTGTAGATCTCATCTTTATCTATAGGATCTCTCATCATCCAATCATCTCCCAAATCCGCTTTTTCACAAAATGCCTGCCAGCTATTGTGAAGTAGCTCAAACAATCTTCTACCTAGCAGTACGTCGTTATGCCCTGCTTTTGATTGAATTTTAGCAACTAAATTCATCGGATAGCCAATTAAATCATCGATGGCTGCAATCTCGGGTGCACCAAATCGATCAGCTCGTACAGAACCGATATCCAAACCGATATGAAACCCAATCTTAGGCAACCCCTTTTCGATGAATACCGGATTTATTACGTCCTCAACGACACTGCGCATAATCATTGCAGCCTGTATCGCGTTATCACATGTATTGGGGAAGTTATCCTCTGCAGGGAATATACCTATGACGCAATCACCCACGGGTTTGAGAACAAAACCCTTGTAGTTATCAATTACTTTTGCCATTTGCATCAAAAATATTTTAATTATTTTAATGTATATGTCATCATCTACCTCTGAACTTAGTCTTGAAGACCCTTCTAAATCTACATAGATTATAACAACTTGTGTGTCCTTATCTTTTAATTTGTTTAAAATATGTTCGACAGGATTTGTAAAATCATCTAAGACTAGTTTTTTATCCCAAAACTCCGCTAATTCTGCCTTTCTTTCTTTTAAGTAAGAGAGGTAATCTGATTGCTTTGGCCTATCATAAAGAATAGGTACACCGTTCATCGAAGGCAACTTTTTTAATAATTCTTCTTCAATTATTGCTATACGTGTAGACTTATCAACATAGGTCCGCTTCCCATTAATTTCTATGGTATCATATCTTTTAGGATCTAATTCTAAAACAAATTTAACGTACAAACTACCATCAGTTTCTACAGATGATATTGGCTTCATAATGAAATCCATTCTAGACACATGTTTCTTTTGATCGTTTTTAGCCATAATACACCTCCTGATACAAATTTACAGCAGTCACATATATCTACTTTATTAGCAAATCCTAGATTTACCTAAAATATAAATTTTCTCATATTTATATTCTATGATTAAATGGTAAAATTAGCAGTCAAATAGACTAATGATCGAATTAAGTACCTGGGAAAAATATCATGTGTTGCGTAATTTTTCCTAGGTTATCATAAATCTGGATGATGGCCGAGATAGCTTCAGTGCTTTCAGCAGCATTCCAACAATATCGTCAACTTGATTGGGATTGCAGGTGACCATGATTAACGAGTTGAAAGAATGATCATCATAGCAAAAAATACTTCATAGTCGCCTTGGCCCGCAAGTTCATCAGGAGAGCTAGAGCAGTCAAGAGCGAGTTTTTAAATTCCTTACCATCGAATCATAATACCGATGGATTCGGACACCAGCTCAAAACCGCGCCGAGTGGTCCAGGCGAGGGAGATCCTGGACAAGATCGAGCGGGGCGAGGACGTCGAGTACGACCGCGTGATCGTCGAGGGCGACCTGGATATAAGCGGGCTGGAGCTGCGCACGGAGCACATGGACAGAACAGGATTTGAGTTGATATTCGGTTTGAGCAACGTGCTGAAGGTTGTCTGCTCACAGATAAAAATTGCCAATTCTGAGATCAAGGGCGAGGTAAAACTCAGTAATGTCCACGTCCAGAAGCCGATCAACTTCAGTCGAGGCGAGTTCACCGCCGGAAAAGCCGACTTCCGGGGAGCCAAGTTCGCCAGAGCAAATTTCAGGGAAGCAAAGTTTACCGCCGGGAAAACCGACTTCATGGGAGCTGAGTTTGGTGGGGATATTGTCGACTTCGGTAGAGCCGAGTTCGCTGGGGATGCCGACTTCAATGGAGCAAAGTCCTGGGATGCCTACTTCAGGGGAGCTAAGTTCGGCGGGCTTGCCGACTTCGAGAGAACGAGGTTCAGGCATGCTGACTTCTGGAATGCCAAGTTCAGATGTGGTGCCAACTTCAGTCAAGCCAAGTTTGAGTTTGCCGAATTCGGAGAAAGCGATTTCGATGATGATGCTGAGTTCTCGTATTCCGACTTCGGTAGCGCCTGGTTTAGGGAGGAATCAGAATTTTGCTTTGTCAACTTCAATGGAGCCAAGTTCACCCGAAAAGCGCACTTCCGGAAGGCCAAGTTCGACGGGGAAACCAACTTCAGGGATGCGAAGTTCAATGGTGAAACCAACTTCAGGAGAGCCTGGTTCAAGGGGGCTACAGATTTCAATGGAGTCAAGTTCAGTGGTGATGTCGACTTCGATAGAGCCAAGTTCAATGATGATGCCACCTTTTGGGAAGCTAAGTTCGATCAAAAGCTGAAATTAGACGGTTCTAAATATGAAAGATTATATATAACTTGGAATTCAATCGAAGACAATCTGGTCTACAGCGGCCCCGTTTACTTAGCACTGATAAAGAACTTCAAAATAATCGAGCAGTTCGATGACGCTGACGATTGCTACTACATATACCGAAGGAAGAGTCAGGCTCGTAAGAAATGGTTTAGCAAAAAACGGTTCAATTGGTCTAAACTCCTCGATTGGATCGGATTCGTCTCTTGTGGATACGGTGTAAGAATCTGGCCGATTATTATCTGGGTTTTGGTATCGGTTTTCGGTTTCATGTTCCTCTACAAGCTCATGCCCCAAAGCTACGGAGGAATCGCGGAATCCGGACCCTCGACCGTGACCATGGAGGCCATGAACAACAGCACCCTCCTTTTCACCTTCGGCGCGGGCGACGGCGTCATCTCCCCCTCCTGGGGCGACTGCCTCTACTTCAGCTTCACGGCGCTGACGGGCGGGACCCCCGATGGGCTCCACCCGGTGGGGCTCGTCAAGTACGCGGTGATGGTGGAGAGCGTCCTGGGGTATCTCTTCCTCGCGCTCTTTGTGGTCGTGCTGGCGAGGAAGATCATAAGGTGAGCCGTCGAGAGGGAGTTTTTAAATTCCTTGGCATTGAATGCTAATAGCGATGGAAGCGGAGACCAGCTCAGACCAGCGCCCGGTGATCCAGGCGAGGGAGATCCTGGACAAGATCGAGCGGGGCGAGGACGTCTATTATGACGGGGTGATTATAGAGGGCGATCTGGACATAAGCGAGCTGGAGCTGCCGGCGGAGCACTTACACAGAAAAGGGCTACAAAAGGTCATAGGTCTTTCCGATGAACGGAAGGTGGTCGACTCGCAGATTACCATAACAAATTCAAAAATTCAGGGAAATATAAATTTCTCCAACACTTATTTTAAGGAGGATATCACATTCACTGGATCAGAGTTCGTCGAGAAAGCCGAATTCTGGGATGTTGAATTTGGCTCTATAGCCAACTTCGATGAAACAAAGTTTTCTGGAGATTATGCTACATTCTGGCTCTCTGATTTCAACGCTTATGGGGACTTCAGCGGAGCCAACTTCGTCAAAAAAACCGACTTTAGTGGAGCCGATTTTGCTGAAAAAGCCGACTTCATTGGAACCAATTTCGGCGGAGATGCTGAGTTCTACCGCTGTAAATTTTACCAATATGTTTCATTCAAAGATGCGACTTTTGGACGGCCAGCCTCACAGGAGATTGCATGCAGAATAGCAAAACGAAATATGGAGGATCTGGGAAATAAGGCCGAGGCAGACTATTACTTTTACAAGGAAATGGAAGCAATAAGGAAACAAAACGGAATCAAAGGAACAGATACGCTGCCATGGCCCTGGAAGATGCAATTATTCGATTGGCTACGATCGACTCGATCAAAAATTTGGAGGCTCGGAAGATACGATATATTTGAATATATATTTATCCAAGGCATTTTCGGGTACGGAGTTCGTCCTCTTAGATTGTTTGGCTTTTGGATTTTAATGGCCTTAGCCTTTGCTTTGATTTACTGGTACTATGATGCTGTCGACGGTGCAAGTGCATGGTTTGATTACGTTTGGTTCAGCATAGCAACTTCAGCAACCCCCGGTTATGCTCTTTACAATCCCGTAGGACATTATAAAATAGTGACAGGAATTCAAGCCATAATCGGCACCTTCATGTGGGCCGCCTTCATCGCCACCTTCGCTAGAAAGTGGCAGCGGTGATGCGGGCGCCGGGCGGCTCGCGCGCCCCCTCCGTCGAGGGGACGGCCGGGCGGTCCCGCCCCCGGGGGCGGCGACGGCGGGAGGGCGGCGGGGATGGCAACCGCGCCCAGGGGAGAGGATCGGGATGGTATGATCATCGCTCAAATTCGGCTGCCGTCAGGTATATTTATATTTATAAAAGTTCAGAATACAATACTATGACGGCAAGATTTATAATCATTTATAAAAGTATTGGGTATACGCTGCAAATTACGGAGATGGGACGCGACAGTCTCTGAGGGCAGATGGAGGTGCGATAAGGCATGACTTACAAAATGAGAGACGACGAGGCTTCGAACGCGGAAGAAGGCACTCTCTTCCTCAAGGTCCTCGGGGGAAAAGACCCCACCCTGAAGGTCCTCGACTTTCTGATCGACAACATAGGGTTTGACTATTCGAAGACCGAGATAGCCTCGGGCGCCGGGATCAGCAGGACGACCCTCTTCTCGGTCTGGGATGGCCTGGAGAGAAACGAGCTGGTGGCCTTCACCCGGAATGTCGGCAGGGCGAAGATGTACAGGCTGAATATGGGAAACGAGGTGGCGAAGAAGCTCATCGAGCTCGACCGGGCGATCTCAAGCCGCCACGCCTCCCGCCTTGAAGCGCTGCAGGCCGCCGAAAAGGCATCGGTGAACGCCGGGGAATTCGAGGACGCTGAGGACGTTGAGGACGTCGAGAACGTCGAGAACGTCGAGGATGTGCCGGATAAGAGGGAAGGCGTGCCGATATGCCTTTTATGAGGACGTTTATCTGAGGGGCGGGATATATGGCTCGAAAAGACGCCTCCAGAGATGACGGCGGCCTGCACGCCTCCGACTCCTTCGGGGAGTTTTCCGATGAGTTCATAGCCGAGGTCCTGGCGGCATCAGAGGAATGCAAGATGGGCAAATGCCGCCGGTATGAGACCGTAGGCGACCTGCTCGCCTCCCTCGACTCCGGATCATAGTATCATATCTCTTATGTCCACGTAAAACGGGCTATATTCAGGATGCTCCGCCTGAACCTTGGGCACCTCACCCCTTGAGGAGGTACCCGCCGTCGACGAGGCGGGCCCCCCCGACCAAGGCGTGTTTCTCTTTCACGTCATGGTGGACGGCGAGGTCGTCTCCAGTAGCCAGAGCCTTTCGCCTGAGGAATCGAAGGCGGTCCGTGAGATCTGCCGCCGCTACAACGGACTCTTCGAAGGGGGATATGCGCCGAGACTGAACGGCGAGACGATGGCCGCCCAGGGCGCAGAGTTTTCAGCATATGAATGGTTCCTGAAGAAACTTCGCCCACAGATTGTCGTTACGCTTTTGATGTAAGCCTTTTTCATCTTCAGGCTGCAGAAAACCACTCTTCGCGGCTGATCTTGGCTTTCCTCAGAATCTCCACCAGGAGGCTTGCTCCTATCACTTCGCCGTGATGCGGGTTGGGGATGGTCAAGTAAAGATGGTCCCGTACCATGTAGGCATGACCAGATCCGGAATAGGGCCCATCGAAGCCCAGTTTCTTCAGCCTGCGGATGAGCTTTCAGTCCTGGAGACGGGAACGAGCCTAGACAATGGCCATCGGCTCCGTAGAAACTCTTATGGCAGCGTCCCCGATCTCCGGGATGGAGTCGCCCATTCGCAGGCGCAGCGCAATCCAGCCTTCGATGACGGATATCAGCTCCTTTCGGCACTCTTCGACCGTCGCGCCCGTGGCCCAGACGCCCTCGAGCTCCGGGACCTCTCCGAAGACGGGTTCTGGGTCGTCTATGAGCTTGTATTCCGCCTTGTCCAGGGCTGCCTGGATGTATTCAGCGAACATGACAGAATATTATTGATCGATGATCGATTTAACCTTATCCCGAGCCGAGGCTGCTATCGGGCTCGTGGTGATCGAACTTTGTACTCGCCAAGTCCGTAGGGGCAGCCAGCTTCGAGACCGCGGGCGGCTCCAGGTTGTCGGAAGCGCGGCCCGGAGCCCCGTTCCCCCCCCCCTCAAAAAGTAGACCGTCCCAGGTCCATCACCGGAGGCTTATAAGTTTCATTTGAGGAGATCTTCGACCTCTAGGCCCGACTGGCTCAAGATCGCCTTCAATGTGCCTTTCTTAAGTTCATCATGGAGAGGGACTGAAAAAACGATCTCTCCTTTTTGAAGGACAACGTGGCTCCCCGCCTGCCTTTTTACAGAAAAGCCATTTTTGACCAGCTTCCTTATAAGTCGTTCTCCCGAGATCACCGGGAGCTTAGCAGACATCTGCCAGCTCCACTTTCAGGACCTCGGCGTTCTCAACCAGAAGCTCTTGGCTGAGAACCTCCAGAACGAGCCCGATAGCCTCCTTGATGTTCATCAGGGCCTCCTCTTTCGTCTCGCCCTGACTTATGGCTCCCGGCAGTTCGAGGCATCGGACGGTATAACCTCCCTCTTCCTGCGGTTCGAGGACGACTGTGTACTTCATCGTGGTTATGGTTGATGAAGGGTATATTTAACAATTTATAACAGGAAGCCCCATTCGATCTGACGGCGGCCTGGAGCGCCTTTTGCCTCGAAGCTGGGATAAGTTTTTAGGGAGATCTCCCAAATTTAAACCACCCCAAGACCATCTCCCGAGGCGCATTATATGGCGAAGGACGCGATCATCAACCTCTCCATCGACGAGGCTGGAACCCCTCCCCTGTCCACCTTCCTCTATCACGTCATGGTGGGCGGCGAAGTCGTCGCCAGCAACCTGAGTCTTTCGCCCGAGGATTCCAGGGCGGTCCGTGAAATCTCCCGCCGCTACAACGGACTCTTTGAAGGGGCCTTTGTGCCTCGATTGGCCGCTGAGAGACTGGACGCCATCGGCGCGGAGCTTCGAGAATCCCGCCAGCGCGACCGGGGCGCCAGCCTCATCGAGGCCGCCTTCGCCGACCCCGCCCCCGACCCTGACAAAGTTTAAGGGCGATCCCTCCCAATCACCATGCGACTATGAAGAAGATCCAATACTACAGCACCAACGGACACCCCGAGCTCCTCGACTTCAAGGAGGCGCTCCTCCGGGGCCAGGCCCCCGACAAGGGTCTCTACGTCCCCGACTCGATCCCCCGGATCCCGAAAGAGGAGCTGGCCTCGTTCAGCGGGATGGAGTACCCCCAGATCGCCCTCTGCGTGATGCGCCGCTACCTCGGGGATCTTATCCCGGAGGATGACCTCGTCGCGATCCTGGAGGACGCCTACGACTTTCCCGTGCCGATCGAGAAGGTCTACGACGAGAAGTACGTGATGAGGCTGGACAAGGGCCCCACCTTCTCCTTCAAGGACTTCGCCGCGAGGCTGATGGGCCGGTTGATGCAGTACTTCCTCAAACAGGAGGGAAGGTCGATGGTGATCCTGACGGCGACCTCCGGGGACACGGGAAGCGCCGTCGCCCACGCCTTCTACGGCCTTGATAACATCAGAGTCGTCGTCTTATTCCCGGAGGGAGAGGTGACCGGAAGGCAGCGAAAGCAGATGACGACCCTGGGAGAGAACGTCACCGTCTTCGCCGTCGACGGCAAGTTCGACGACTGCCAGTTGATGGTGAAGGAGGCCTTCGTCGACCCTGACTTCGCCGACCTCAACCTCTCGTCGGCCAACTCGATAAACATCGGCCGGTTGATCCCCCAGTCGATCTACTACTTCTACGCCTGGTCGAGGCTCGCCGCCCCCGATAGGGAGATCGTCTTCTCCGTCCCTTGCGGCAACTTCGGCAACGTCATGGCCGGCCTCCTAGCCATGAGGATGGGCCTTCCCGTCCACAAATTCGTGATAGCGACAAACGAGAACGACGAGTTCCCCCGTTTCCTCTCCACCGGGGACTACCGGCCGATACGGCCCTCGGTCAAGTGCATCTCCAACGCCATGAACGTCGGCCACCCCTCCAACCTCGCCCGGATCTTCTGGCTCTACGGCGGAGAGATGGACGAGACCGGCCGGGTCGTCCGCTCCCCGGAGATCGAGGCGATGAGGCGGGATATCTTCGCCGTCTCCGTCACCGACGCCCAGACGCGGGAGGCGATCTACGAGGCTTACAACAGGTACGACGTCCTCCTGGAGCCCCACGGCGCCGTCGGCTGGGCGGGGCTCTCCCGGTACATAAAGGAGGTCGAAGATTGGAGGCCGTGCTTATCCCTGGAGACCGCCGACCCCGCCAAGTTCCCCGAGGAGGTCGTCCGGGCCGTAGGCCTCGAGCCGCCCGTCCCCGCTGGCCTGTCCCGCCTCGATCGCATGGAGGAGAGGTTCGACCTCGTCGCCGGTGAGTACGGGTCCTTCAAGGAGAAGCTCTCGCAGCTCTTCCGCGGATAGGGGGGGTGAGAGGATGGCAGATGTTGGGCCAGATATCATCTTCGACGACATAGGAAGCTACCCCCTCCCGGCGAGGATGAGCCGCGGGAACCTCCCGGAGGGCGAGTCCTACCTGGAGCTGGTAAAGGACGCCATGGCCCAGAAGATCGAGGCAGGGGTCCAGCGCCCCACCTACCCCCAGTTCCGGGATATGATCAGGATGTTCATGGACCCGATAGAAGACCCCGAGAGGTCTGAGAGCCCCTACGTCCTCCTGCCAGAGCACGCCCGGATCCCGGAGCTTTCCGCCCTGGAGACCCTGGGGCGAATGATGGAGGCGGAAGGGAGGAGGCTGTCCATCAGGGTCTGTGTTACAGGTCCAGTGGAGCTTTACATCTCGCGGTTCGGCGCCACCGACTACGTTGACATCCTGGAGAAGATCGCAGGAAGCGTCGGACGGTTCATCGAAGCTGCGAAAAAAAGCCGCCACTTCGATGTCTGCGTCGTCTCCATCGACGAGCCTTCCCTGGGGATCAGCCCGAGCGTCATCTTCGGCGACGAGGAGATAATGGACGCCCTGGAGACGGCGGCCCGACCCTGCAGAGGGATCGACTGCGAGATCCACCTCCACTCCCCCCTGATGGCGGAGCTAACCTGCGCCGTCCCCGGTATCAACGTCATCGGCGTCGAGTCGGCGGCCAACCCCGACTACCTGAAGCTCATCGACCGGCGGGTCCTGGAGGAGAACGACGCCTTCATCAGGGCCGGGATCGCGAGGACCGACATCGACGGAATGGTGGCGAGGCTCAACGACCGCCTCGATACGAACCTCTGGAGAGACCCCGAGAGGCTCGAGAGGGAGGTCTTCGCCGCCGAGTCGGCAGGTGTTCTGGAGGAGAGGCTCGCTGTGGCTTTCCGGCTCTTCGAAGACCGGGTGAGGTACGCCGGCCCCGACTGCGGCCTCGGCTCATGGCCGAGCCAGAAGATGGCGAAGAGGTGCCTCGCCAATTGCTCAACGGCTATAGCCTCATTTCGGTCCAGAAGAGGCATCTAGGAGACGCCGCCGGATTTTTTGAATAACTGCCGATATAACTTCTATCGTCCTGATACAAGCCGGGAGATCTCCCAGATACCGTCTTCTTCTTCCTCTTCTTCTTCCTCTCCTTCTTTCCGGCGGGACCCCCTCTCCGCAGCTTAACCACTATGTATAAATATTTTAAGATCATTCTATGCGTCATGAGACTGAGGGTCGTAAGTTCTAAAGAGGAGATCCCGGAGCTGAACCCCAACGAGCAGATGATCCATCTCGCCTTCAGGCCGTCGAATATGGACGTAATGACCCTGATTCAGAGGTGCCCCAGGCTTCGGGCGGTCCAGACCCCGCCCTCCTACTCCAGGACCATGTCCAAGGCGGCCCGCCAGTTCCTGGAGATCCAGGGGGTCGAGCTCTTGAAGGGGGATGTCTGGGGTCACAGAAAGGATATCGACGAGTACTACGAGATCAGCGAGAGCGTCATAGAGAGACTTTCGAAACTGATGTCTGAGGGCCGCAAGGTAGAAGAGATCGTAACTTTGCTGAAGAGGGAGACGAAGCTCTCGGACGATCTGATAAAGTACATCCTCAAGACGAGCGTCACCATTTGACGGGATCTTCTGGATAGATGGCGGTCTAGGCCGGCATAAAGCTGGCCAGCGACTTCTCCGGAGTCTCGCGAGACTTCACCATCACGATTTTATCCTTTAAGATGGGACTGAAGCTCGGAGATCTTAACGTCAAGGTATTCGGCTATGGCATCTCTTAGAGGTCGAGATCCCTTCCGTCGCCCTGGGGTCTACCGGTCGTTTGAGGTGAGGACGATAGATAACCCCCTCCGACCGGAGGGCACCCTTCCATCAAACGGGTGGCTGGCATCCCGAAACCTCGGCAAAAGGTGAGATAATGACGAAGGTAGTGCTCAACTTCAAGACTTATGCTGAATCTACGGGCCAGGCGGCCCTGGAGCTATCCAGGATCTGTGAGGAGGTTGCCGGGCGGTACGATGTGGAGATGGTGGTGGTCCCCCAGACCGCAGACATCCGCCTCATATCGGATAATGTATCGATACCGGTATTCGCCCAGCACGTCGACGGCGTCGGCTCCGGCGGCTATACCGGCTCCGTCACCGCCGCCTCCATCAGGGGAGCCGGGGCGAAGGGAACCCTCATAAACCATTCAGAGAGGAGGCTACAGCTCGCCGAGATCGAGGCGTCCATCTCGGCCTGCAGGACCGAGGGGCTGGCGACGATCGTCTGCACCAACAACATCGCCACCACCAGGGCAGCCGCCTCCCTCAGGCCGGATTACGTGGCGGTGGAGCCCCCGGAGCTTATAGGATCCGGGATCCCCGTATCCAAGGCCGACCCCGGTATCGTCACGGGATCGGTGGAGGCGGTGAAGATGATGGAGCCGGACGTCGGGGTCCTCTGCGGCGCCGGGATCAGCCGGGGCGAAGACCTGAAGGCAGCCCTGGAGCTGGGGTCGGTGGGCGTCCTCCTCGCCTCGGGGATCATCAGGGCGAAGGATCAGAGGAGGGCTCTTGAGGACCTCCTCTCCGGGATCCGGGGGTGAAACCTATGATATGTCTCAGGGTCCGGGTCTCCGGGAGGGTCCAGGGGGTCGGATACAGGCGCTTTGTCACCGTCCATGCGAAGGAGCTGCAGGTCTCTGGATGGGTCAGAAACCTCCCCGGAGGTGGCGTCGAGGCGCTCCTCCAGGGAGAGAAGAAGAAGGTGGGAGAGCTTCTGAACCAGATGAAGACGGGACCTGCCGGCTCCCTCGTCTCCGGCATGGATATATCCGAGGTAGGGTGCCAAGAGATCGCTGAGTTCAAGGTGGTCTATTGAGGAGAGATGATCCATTGCTTACGGTCAACAGATACAAATGCGGTTATTGTGGGGCCTGCGTCGGGGTATGCCCCGCCGGAGCCCTGGAGCTGGTGGAGACCTGGATCGAGGTGAACGACGACTGCACCCGATGCGGTCGGTGCGCCAAGATCTGCCCCCTGGGAGCCCTGGAGCTGATTAAAGAGGCGAAGGCATGAGGTGCGACCTGGTGGTGGTGGGGGCAGGCCCCGCCGGCTCCATGACCGCCAAGGCCGCCGCCGAGGCGGGGCTGAAGGTGGTGATGCTGGAGAAGAGGCAGGAGATAGGCGACCCCGTCCGATGCGCCGAGGGGGTGAGCAAGGCCTCCCTCAAGAAGCTGGTGAATCCGGATCCATCCTGGATCTCCGCCGAGGTGAAGGGGGCGAGGATCCGGGCCCCCGACGGGACAGAGATCGTTATCTCCGAGGACAGGGCCGGGGCTGAGGTCGGATACGTCCTGGAGAGGAAGGTCTTCGACCGCGCCCTCGCCCAGAAGGCTGCGGAGGCGGGGGCGAAGGTTATGGTCAAGACGAGGGCTCTGGGCCTCCTCTGGGATGAGGGCGTCCCCGCTGGCGTCACCGCCCAGTTCGTAGGGGAGAGGTTCAGGATCGAGGCTCCCCTGGTCATAGGCGCCGACGGCGTCGAGTCGAAGGTCGGCAGGTGGGCAGGGATCGATACCGCCCTGAAGCCCAAGGACATAGAGACCTGCGCCCAGTTCCTCGTCCAGGACGAGAAGATCGACGACGATTACTGTGAGTTCTACCTCGGCAACGATACCGCCCCGGGAGGCTACGTCTGGTCCTTCCCCAAGGGCCGGGGCATAGCCAACGTCGGGATCGGGGTCCTGGGATCGAAGTCGGATCCGGGGATGCCGATGAGGCTCCTGCGGGAATTTATGAAGGCGAGGTTCCCCGACGGAAAGGTCCTTGAGGTGGTGGTGGGGGGAGTTCCCGTCTCCGGCCCCATCGAGAGGACCGTCGCCGACGGGGTGATCCTCGTCGGGGACGCCGCGCGGCAGTCAGACCCCATCACCGGCGGCGGGATCATAAACGCCATGGACGCCGGGGTGATGGCCGGCGAGATCGCAGCAGACCTCGTCCCGAAGGGGGAGGTGGACAGCGGTTCTCTCCAGGTCTACGAGAAGAGGTGGAGGGAGACGATAGGAAAGCACATCTCCAGGAACTTCGCCATCAAGGAGTTCTTCGTCGACCTCACCGACGACGACCTCAACCACCTCGTCCACTCCCTCGACGGGATCGACGTCGCCGAGCTGAACCTGAGGGGGCTGCTCAAGGTTCTGATCCGGCAGAACCCGAAGCACCTTCTGAAGCTCCGCCACCTGATAGTTTAGGGAGACGGTCGAGGTCGAAGCCGACCCGCACGCCGTCCCGGTCGGCCCCGACGGAGACGACGGTGGTGTGAAAGACGTATCTGTGGGTCCTCCGACCGCCGGGGACCCTCACCCCGTGGTCTCTATCGAGCCTCCTGAGGGTGCAGGCCTGAAGGACCGGGCCGGACTGGAGGAATAGGAGGCCTGGGAGGTTCAGGTTCTGGTGATCTAGGGTTGGAAACTTCTCTTCGAGGATCGCCGCCAACTCCGCCCGGGTGATCTCCACCGCCCGACCCTCGCTCTCGACCCTGATATGCTCCTCATCGGCGACGACGGCCTCGACGTGGGCCTTCAGGGTCGAAGAGATGTAGTTGTCCCCGAGCCCCCTCTTCTCAGGCGGGAGGAGCTCTTCGAGGCGGGAGAGGAAGGGGCGGAGGAGGGGGCTGCTCGCCCCAAAGAGCGCCCCGGGAAGGTTCTTGACCTCGGCGGAGAGGTCTCTTACGTCCTCGTCAGTAACTTCAACAGAGATCATGATATAATTCCGGGGTTCAAAGTCCATCTACCTGTCGGCCAGGAGCGGTCCATTATAAGGGAGGAGTCATCGAGGAGCGAGGCGAACCCCGTGTGCAGATGGTGCATCAGATACGGTAAGGCCAAGCGTCTGGCAGAGACGTTGGAGGAGGCTTACGGCCCCGAAAGCCCGGAGAAGAGGGGGCGGAAGAAAAGTGGCCTGGAGGACGGAAGGCCCCACCCGGCGTCAGAATCCGAAGAGACGGCGTGACCAACGCCCGAGTATGATGATAAATGCCGTTTATCTTACGATATCGCCGGGGCTCCTCCATTTCACCAAAAGATTTTCCTAGCTTGGAGTTGAAGAGACCTCCAGGCGGGATGCATGATGATTACTAAGAAGATCTTCCTCTTTATTTTGATCGCCTTCGCTCTTTTAATAGCGGTAGCGGAGGCTGCGACCATCACCGTAGGCTCCTCCGGGAGCGATCACCCCACCATCCAGGGAGCCATCGATGCCGCCCGCCCCGGCGACGTCGTGGAGGTGGAGGGCGGCGTATACCGCGAGAACCTGGTGGTGAAGATCCCCATCGTCCTGCGGGCCGCCGGCGACGAGACAAATAAGCCGATCATCGACGCCGGTGGGCGCGGGAGCGCCGTCACCCTCCTCGCCGACGGCGTCGTAATCGAGGGGTTCATCCTCGAGAACGGGGGCTTCGGCTGGGCCGGGATCGAGGTGAGGTCGAAGGATAACCAGATCAGAAAGAACCTGGTCACCGACAACCGATGGTACGGTATATACCTCGACGGCTCCCGGGGGACGGTCATCGAGGAGAACGTCGTCTGGAATAACAAGTACGGTATCTGGATCAACGCAGGAAGCGACGACAACAGGATCGAGAGGAACATCCTCGAGGCGAACGAGAATAACAACGCCTTCGACCTGGGCAAGAACATCTGGGAAGGAAACTTCTACGGCGACTACGACGGGTCGGCTCCCACCTACTCCATCCCCGGAATATCCAGCGTCGACCTCTCTCCGTCGGGGCCCGAGAAGGCGGAGGATGAGGAGGCGGAGGAGGAGGAGGAGGTGACCGTCGCGGAAACGTCGCCTCATGAGGTCTTGGATGAGGCAGGAGAGGTCGCAGCTGGGGCCGAACCCCTTCCCTCAACGGAGGAGCTGGCCGAGGATCTCGCCGCCGAGGATTCGATCCGACCCGACCCGGCGGGCTGGCTCGCCCAGAGCCTCGCCGACCTGGGCTTCTCCATCCACCGTCCCCTTGGAGAAGAGGATGGGGGGGCGGATGGGGACGGCACGGAGGCGCCGGGCCCAGCTCCAGGTCCCGCCTTCGGAGACGCCATCGTCGATCCCGGGGCGGGGGAGGCTGTCGCCGACGAATCCGGGGAGGTGGAGGAGGAGAAGGAGGAAGCTGAGGCTGTCGAGGATCTCCCCGAGACAGAGACGCGAGCTATAGAGGTTTACACCGCCGCAGACTGGGTCGGCCTGGGTGACTCCCTCGCCGGGGCCGGCCGTTACCCGGAGGCCCTCGCCTCCTACGAGCGGGCCCTGGAGATGGATCCCGCCATCGCCGCAGCCTGGGACGGGAAGGGTGACGCCCTGACGATGACGGGAAGCTACGAGAAGGCGGCCAGGAGCTACGATAGGGCTCTATCTATCGACCCCCTCTCTTCCGAAACCTGGTACCACAAGGGGAACGCCCTCGCGATGCTACTCCGGTTCGAAGAGGCCCTGGGCTGCTACGACGAGGCGGTGAGGATCGATCCCGCCTTCGCCGAGGCCTGGAACAGAAAAGGGGTGGTGCAGAACCGGCTCGGCCGATATCAGGAGGCTCTGGAGTCCTTCGAGAGGGCCCTCGCCATCGAGCCGGGATACGCCGCCGCCTGGAACAGCAAGAGCTGGGCCCACCAGATGCTGGGGGAGGCAGAGGCTGCCAAGGACGCCTACGAGAGGGCGAGGTCTCTTGGATACCGCTGAACCATCTTCTGAGCCATCGAGAGATGAAATCCGCGCCGGTGAACTGCTGTTGGAGGACCTCGATAAAGAGGTCTCCGCCCTCCGGCGGCTCCACGGCGACGCCATATGCAACGCCGAAAAGTGCAGGGATTTTAACAGGAGGATGTCGGAGCTCCTGATGAACCTGGAGGATATGGGGGAGGATCGTCTCGCTGACCGGGTGATGGACGCCCTGGCGGTCTGCAACCCCAAGACCGGCTCCCACTGCGACAACTCCGAGAGGATGAAGGGGATCCTGGAGCGGCTGGCCGAGAGGGTTAAGGAGAGGACGGATGAGAGGGGGATGGAGGACGCCCCATAAAGGGGATTTGGGAGGGCTGAACCGCACAAAACGGCTTCTTGCGCCCCTGGCGAGAGATCCCCCGGTATCTTTTGCTGAGCTATATCTCCCGGAGGTCCACGATCTTCTTTGACTTCCCCTGGGTCCGGGGTAGACTCCCCTTCTCCACCAGCTCCACCTTCGACCTGATCTTCATCACCGACTTAAGCTCGCCTTCCACCTTCTTCTGGAGGCGGGCGAGGTCGGCGAGCTCCCCGGTGAAGGCGAGGTCGCTCACCTCCACCTTGATGGAGATATCGTCGAGGGCGTGCCTCTTCCTGTCGACGACCACCTGGAAGTAGTCTCCTATCTCCGGGATCTTGAGGAGGACGTCCTCGATCTGGGACGGGAAGACGTTGATCCCTCGCACGACGAGCATGTCGTCGGCCCTTCCCAGGAACCGGTGGAGCCTGACGCTGCTCCTCCCGCAGGGACAGTCGCCTTCCATCATGTAGGTGACGTCTCCCGTATGGTACCTGATGAGGGGCATCGCCTCCTTGGTGAGGGATGTGAGGACCAGCTCGCCGCGCTCACCGGGGGCGCAAGCCTCCCCCTCGGGATCGAGGACCTCCACCAGAAAGTGGTCCTCCCAGATGTGAAGGCCGTCCTGCTCCTGGCACTCGAAGGCGACGCCGGGGCCGAACATCTCCGATAGGCCGTAGGAGTCGTAGGCCTTGATGCCCAGCATCTCCTCAAGCTCGATCCGGGCCCTGTCGGACCAGGGCTCGGCACCGAAACAGCCTATCCTGAGGTGGAGGTCCCCCACCACCCCCATCTCCGTCACCGTCTCTGCCAGGTACAGGGCGTAGGAGGGGGTGCAGTGGAGGGCGGTGACGCCGAAGTCGATCATGATCTCGATCTGGCGTTTTGTGTCCCCGGTGCCGCTGGGGACTGCCATGGCGCCCATCCGCTCGATCCCGTAGTGGATGCCCAGGCCGCCGGTGAAGAAGCCGTAGTTTACGGCGTTCTGGAATACGTCCTCTCTCCTGCAGCCGACCATCACCAGGTCTCTTGCCACCATATCCGACCAGGTCTCTATATCCCGGGCGGTGTAGCCGACGACCGTAGGCTTGCCTGTCGTCCCGGAAGAGGCGTGAACTCTGACTATCTCGCTCTCTGGGACGGCGAAGAGGCCAAAGGGGTAGTTCTCCCGCAGGTCCCCCTTCCTCGTATCCGGGAGGGCCCTCGCGTCCTCAAGGCCCGCCAGGTCCGAGGGCGTCATACCGAGGTCCTTCATCTTCTGGTGGTAAAAGGGGACGTTATCATAGGCCCTCTTCACCGTATCCTTCAGCCGCCTCATCTGCAGATCCTGGAGATCTGACCTCTTCATCGTCTCGATCTTTGGTTGCCAGAAGTTCATGGGAATACGATCCTGAAATTTTAGTCGGCGATAGACCGATATGCTACACGGTGTCGTGAGAGGGTCCGTCGCCTTATATCAATCATTCCCTGAAATCCCGGGAGCACTGGGATGACAGGAGCGGAGGATCTCGATTTTTTATGCATTTCGTCGATCAGGATAGAAAAGCCAGGAGAATTTGAGGTGAGAGGATAAAGGGAACATTGAGAGGTGAGTGTATAAAGGGAACATTGAGAGGTGAGTGGATAACGGGATCATTGAGAGGTGAGTGGATACCGGGATCATTGAGAGGTGAGTGGATACCGGGATCATTGAGAGGTGAGTGGATAAAAGGAAACGAATAAATGGAAAAAATAAAGGTTTGGGGCGGGATCAACGGTTCTTGATCCGCTCCAGAACCTCGTTCAGCCTCCCGGTCGAATAGAGGTAAGCTCCACCGCCGATGGCGAATAGGAGGATGAAGATCCCGAGGATCGTCCCCGTATCGCTCTTCTCCTCCACCACCAGGGTCCTCTGGACCCCCATAACCTCGATGGTGTAGAGGCCTGGCTCCGGGGGCTCGTACTCGAAGGTCAACGATCCCGTCTCCCCCGGACCTACCGCGATCTCCGCGGTACCCGCGGGGTTTCCGTTGACCCTCATCTCCACAGATATCTCGTCGCTGACCGACCCCCTGTTCTCTGCGGTGGCTTTGATCTCGACCTTCTTGCCCGCCCTCGCCGTCTCAGGCATATCGATCCCCGTAATCGAGATCGGCGTCAAGATCACGATCTTTCGGGAACCGCTCTCATACCCGGCTTTTGAGGCTGTTATGGTATGGGATCCTACAGAATCCGAGGCGTAGGAGATGGTGCCCAGGCTGTCGGTGGCTCCGACGCTGGAGTCGTCGATGGATATATCGACGCCCTCTACCGGCCTCATATCGACGCCTATGGTGGCCCTGATGACGAAGGACTCCCCCTTCAAAGCCTCCTGAGGCGACGTGATGGCGAGGACCCGCTCCTCTTTGATATCGCTGACGACCAGGACCCCCTTGACGTCGGTATACTCGTCCTTCTTCGCCTCGATCTCGAAGCGTCCTGCCACCCTCGGCGAATAGACGTATATGCCGTCGACGTCGGTGGTTCCGACCTCATCTGCGTTGATGGTGACCAGGGCTCCTATTACCGGAGCGCCGTCGGAGGTCACCCGGAACTCCGCCGGCGTTCCTACGACCGCCTCAGGGATCTCGATCCTCATCGGCTTCATCTCCATCGTCACCTCGACGATGGGCACGACGAGCCTTCTATCGCTGTCGGAGACCCTGAACTTCAGGTTCTCCATGATCGGCAGGGTCCTGCCCCTCCCGAGGCTGAAGGAGCCGTCGTTTGTCATCGTTATCCCGGCATCGGAGACGCTGTCGACCTTCATCCTGCCGTAGACCTCACCGTCCTCGACGGACCGGGATCTGTCGGATACCTGGAAGATCCCCTCTACGGTAGCCAGATCCTCTTCCCTTCCCCGGAAGACGCTCTGGACGTTGACGGCGATGATCGGCACCTTCTCCCCTCCGATATTCACCTGGTATGTGAAGGTGGAGCTCTGGACCGACCTTCCCGGCTCGACGACCTTGCTATCCACCACATCCCCGTCCTTGGTGACGGAGAGGAATACCTTGTTACCGTCGAGGTCCACCTCCCTTATCTGAAGCTCGTACCCTTCCTTCAACGGGAAGGTAGCTCCGCTCCGAACGGTGTAGGATTCGTCGTCGTCTATCAGGACCTTCCTCAGCTCCTCCTCGTTCAAGATGCTGAACTCGTCGGTGAAGGTAGTCTCGGAGCTGTATCCCGCGAAGTACTTCTCCGCCAGGAAGCCTATGACGTTGTAGCTACCCCAGGGGGCGTAATCGAAGGTCACCTGCTGGGGGACCGTCCTGTAAGTCAGATCTCTATCTCTTATCCTGTCCCCATCAAGCCTGACGGTGAGGGTCTCGGTCCCTACATCGTCGTCGATGTCGTAGTAGAACCCCTCGAAGTTGTAGGGGTTCCAGGTGAACTCGCCGTCGGCCGGGTCGACGATGGTGCCTCTGATCTCATAGTTCCCCGTCCTTTTGACCGTCGGGGCGAACCGGAGGACGCTGTCGTCGGCCACCAGGAAGCCCATATCCCCCATCACCGGGATTGTCCTTCCGCCCCTGAGGGTGACGGACCTATCGTTGGTCATACGGATGGTGTCGCCGGCTATCGAGTCTACCTCCATAATCCCGTACTTATCTCCGCTGGCGACGGTGGTGTACCTGTCAGAGATCTGGAACATCCCGTCAATGGTCACGAGGCTCGTCTCCGCTCCTCTGAAGATGCTCGATACGTGGACCATGATCAGAGGGAGCTTCTCGCCCCTCAGGTCGACCTCGTACTTGTAGGTCGAGGCTCTGAGGGTCGTCGGATCCACGACTCTGCTGTCCACTTCCTGGCCGTCTCTGGCTATGGAGAGCCAGACCTTGTTCCCGTCCAGGTCGATCTCCTTGATCCGCAGCTCGTACCCCTCTTTCAGGGGAAGGACCGATCCGGTGTCGACGGTGATATCATCGTCCTCGTCGATGAGGACTTCCCGCAGCTCCTCCTCGTCCAGGAGGCTGATATCCCTGCTGACGACGTCGCGATCGGTGCCGATGTATCCGGCGAAGTACCTCTGGGCCATGAAGCCTATAACCTGATACCGACCCCAACGATCGAAGTCGAAGGATATGGAGTCGGCCTTGGTCTCGTACAACAGGTCTCCCTCTCTGATGGACCGATCGTAATTGTCCCCGGATCTCCTGAGGTTGACGGTGAGCGTCTCGGTCCCCACGTCGTCGTCGAGGTCGTAGAAGAATCCGGAGAAGGTCTGGGGGGTCCAGGTATAAGAGTCGGGATTTTTCCCCTGGCGCCAGATCCGATCTGTGGTGGAGAGGTCCTCGACAGGCTCCTCCTCAGTAACGTTCTCATCCGCCGTCTCCTCGAGGGTCTCGTTATCGGAGACCAGCGTCTCGTTCTCGGAATCGACGGATTGGAGCGCGTCAGAGACGGCGGGCGCCAGAGGCGTCTCCATCCGGGCTGGGCCCTCCATCGGTGCGTCTTCCAACGGCGCATCCTCCATTAGAGGCTCTTCAACAGCTTCCGGGGGGACCGCCTCTTCTATTGACTCATCCCCTACCTCATTCGGCGGAACCTCCTCTTCAGATGACGCATCTTCGACTTCATCCGGCGGGAACTCCTCTTCTGATGGCGCCTCTTCAGCGGTTCCGTTCTCGGCGGCGTCACTGATCTGGGTTTCGGGCCCCGGCGGGACCAGTTGATCTGGAGCATCATCTTGTGCCAACGCCCCCATTGGCAGAACTGCCGCCATGGCGACCAGGAGCAGGCAAAGCAGTTCTCCAGCCATAAGGTATCTCATGACTCTCCTCCAACCTATATCGAGTTTAATATAATGGCCATCTGTCATCTATATATATATGTTCTCTACTCAGTACCCCGTCGACAGACGTCGAGAGAGGGGCTGCCGATGCAGAACCTGCCCCAATTTCTTCTCTGGGGGTTTGCATCGCCGACATCCTCCGATAGATCCTTTTCTGAGTTAAGGGTTTTCGTAGACCATCGATCATCCCGTCAAATCTTACGGCCTCTCCTCTATCATGGTCGGCGGTTCATCTACGCCTCCAGCTTTCCGGTATCTCTGCGCAACCTATCGGATCCGGATCGGGGCGAAGGGCTTTTGAGAAGCCGCTACTGATAGATCGGCTGCCCCAGAACGCCGCAAACTTTAAGTCGCAAGCAGGCGCTTTTTCTCCGGGGAGGTAGGAGCATTGACCTTTGCGCACCGATCGAAACTCTTGATATTATTGGGAGCCATATTCGCGGCGGCCTTCTCGGCCGCCGGTATCGAGTCCGATGACGACCCCAGGATGGATTTTCTTCCAAACCCCTTCGCCGCCGATAGGCCCGAGTGGGACCCTTTCGGCCCGAGAGATGAGTCATACTACGCCATCACCGGGGTGGGATGGGACCCCCTATCTCCCGGCGGCCTCATCCCTCAGCTCTTATCGGCGAGCCCCTTCGGACCGGATCAGGGCCTTCTAATCGGAGACGAGGTCCGGACGAGAAACCAGCTATATCTCCAGTCGGGAGGGCTTCTGGTGACGAGAGGTGAGGTGAACCTAGCAGCTCCCTACACCCTATGGCTGTACGTATCCGATTGGGCCCCCCTGGCGTTATACGACCGGGGGAGCAGGATATTGAATCCAGGCTCCCTCCCCCCAGGATGGTACAGGCTGGACCTCTGGGCCGAGACTCTGGAGGCTCATAGATATCACTTCGACGCCAGAACCAGAAGCAACAACGTCACCATCTCCGTCAGCTCCGCAGGTTATCCCATCTACTACGGCCTGGTGGGAAGGGTCGTCGACGCCCGCGGGAACGGCGTTCCCAACGCCAGGGTAAGGATATCCGGATCGGGGGGCGGCATCTTCAGCACCGTTACGAACGGACAGGGCTACTACGGCATGGATCTACCCTCGGGGACTTACTCTGTGACCGCTGAGCTTGAAGGGTTCAGCTTCACCACCTCCACGGCCAGGGTCTGGACAGGCGCCGTCTCAGCGGCTGGGATTTTGGTGGGTTACCCCGCCAGCACGGTGGTTTATCCCGTCGGCCCACCTCAGGAAGAATACGGCTGGCTGGAGGGGAGGGTAGCCGAGAGGAGCGGCGCCCCGATCCCCGGGGCGAGGGTCAGGATCGACGGGATCTTCTCCGTAACCACCGACGCTGACGGCGGCTACCGGGTCTCCCTCATTCCAGGATGGCACTCGATCACCGTCGACGCCAGAGGCTACAAGTTCAGCTCCACATCGGTACAGATACGCCCCGGCCACGGGGCGAAGCTCGACCTCCAGGGGACGAAGGTGATCGCCCTGGGAAAGTACGGCTGAGAGAGACTAAAAAGAGGAGTTAGAGGATCGGCAAGGTCAGGCGTAGTTCCAGCGCCAGACCTTGAACCCGACGGCGAGAATCCCGAAGAATAGCGCCAGCACGACCAGAGCCTGAAGGTATCCGATGATGGTTACGATATCCATGTATATCACTTGAATGAGAGCCTACCTCATATATCATAAAGATTTTGGTTTTTCTAGACGGAAGGACCCCATTTTGCCGATGAATGATGGAGCCTCCCCTCTTTGCTCGGCCCTACCAATCCCTCGCCCCGCTCCTTGCTCATCCCGCTCTCCAGCCGATCCGAGGAGGTGGGCAGAAGAGACGCCCTCGGGAAACCGTGAGGAGACCGATATTGTTATATCTCCAGATCGACTACAGAAACGTCATGTCCTGGATCAAAGATAAGAAATACGGCGAGAAGGATCGGGAGAAGCTGGAGAAGGGAGGCGGGTTTGAAAAATTCGTCACCATTATAAGTCACTGGTTCTACCGCGTCATGTCCTGGTGAGGGCGGAGCTGATCCATCAGAGGCGAAAGGCCCGATAGACCGCCGAGCTCCTGCTTTTGAGGAGGTCCATCGCACCTTTCCTGTCCTCTGCGAAGCTTAATATCGACGATACGGGGTCCCCCCGCTTCGCGACGGTCCCCGGCCTGGGAACGTCGGCTATCCACGCCGTCGCGCCCCTCAGGTCTTCCTCTATTTTAATATCGGCTTTTGCGAAGAGGACGCCCCTCCCCCCGAATCCGCGAGGCTTCGGCCTTTCGGGAAGGGCCCCTTCGAAGGATAGGAGGTGGGCCTGGAATAGGTTCATCCCCGTGGAGATCTCCACGGCGTCGAGGCTCCCCTGGAACCTGGGGTTCACCTCCAGGACGACGGGGCCGGATTCGGTGATGATGAAGTCGATCCCGTTGGAGCCTACGAGGCCGAGGCGGACGGCGATCTCCTCTCCTATATCCATCATCTCTCTCTTCGCGGAGGCGTCTATCGAGGGGTCCAGGGGTGAGATGTTGCCGCAGTAGCGAAATCCGGTCCCTCCGAGCCAGTCGGTTCCGATCAGCTGCTCGTTGGCGGATACCGCCACCGACCCCTCCCCGTCGGCGACGACGGAGACGCTGGCCGCAACCCCCTCCGCCATCTCCTGGACTATCAGGTCGCCTCCGAGATCGGCGAGCTGCTCTTCGGTGAAGACGAGCCTATTCTCGACTCCCCCCGCCCCCTTGCGGGGCTTGACCATCAGCGGAAAAACCTCAAAATCCCCCGCCTCGGCGAGGGGGCGGGTCGGCACCGTGGAAAACCCCTCACTATCGAGCCAGCGGCCGAGCCAGAGCTTGTCGGATACCTTGGAGGTCTTCTCAGGAGGGTTGTTCAGGACTCTCAACCCCTCGACCCTCATCTCCTCGAGCCCGGGCCCCAGGACGAGCCCATCGATCTGATACCTATCGAGGACCTCCCGGATCAGGAGCCTCGCCGACCTCTCCAGGTCCCCCGGACTGGATGGGTCGGCGTCGAGGAGGAGGGATCGGTGAGCCGCCTCGATGAGGTCGAGGTCGTGGTAGCAGTCGGCGGCGAAGACGCGGTGGCCTGCCCTGGAGGCGGAGGCGGCGATATGCCGGACGTTCTGGCCGACGACGAGGACCCTCAGGGGTCTATCAGCCCTATCCCTCATCTTCTCCTCGCCTTTCGATGACTGTCTTGAACCTCGGGCTTGGGACGACCTCAAGCCTCCCGCGAAAATCCCTATCCAGCTCCCGACCAAGAAATAGCCTGTCCAGGAAGACGGCGAGGGCCGCCACCTCCGAATGAGGCTGGTTTCCGACTCCGACGTTCCAGTCGGCTATATCGTAGATCTCGGGGGGGACCTTCTCCGCTCCCACCACCACCATCAAGGGATCGGCGAGGCGGATCTCGTCTATGGATTCCGAGATGGGGGTTCCATACATGGTGAGGTGGACGATCCCGCCCCCCGAATCCTTCCACCGCCTCACCTCGCCCTTCCAGCTCTCCGCCGACCTCACTTGAAAGCCGCCTCCCCACCTCTCCGAGACGTCCTGAAGCCCCTCCACCAGCTTATCGTCCCTCCCGGCGAGGATCATCTCCTCGGCCCCGAAGGCCCGGGCCACGAGGCCCACGTGGGTCGTCACCCTCTTGTCACGCTCCGGCCGGTGGCCGAGGCGCAAGACCACAACTCGCATGGCCCGAAGAGATCCAAGATGCTAATTAACTCCATCGTCTCCTCCAAAACCGATAAATCCCTTGGCCTCCTTCAGCTGGAGGATGAACCTGTGCGAGAGATGCGGGGGCAAGGGCTATCGGACGGTGGGAGAGAAGGCCTGTCCCAACTGCAAGGGGACCGGGAAGATAGAGTCCGTCAGCCTCGGCGAGGCCTCAGCAAGCGAGATAGACGACCTGGTGAGCAAGGGGTCGACGAGATGCCCCGTTTGCAAGGGTGAGGGGAAGATCCCCGTCACCGAGGACTGCACCGACTGCGGCGGTCTGGGGCGGGACTATGTATGCGCCATCTGCGGCGCGAAGCTCACCGTCAAGGCGGAGGTATGTCCCGCCTGCTCCAAGAAGCCGATAGTCCACGTCCTGGAGAAGGCCTGCGACACCGGCGACCTGGTCATCGGCGACACCTACCGGGGGAAGGTCTCGGGGATCGCGAGCTTCGGCGCCTTCGTCGATCTGAACGATCACGTCCGGGGGCTCGCCCACAACAAGTTTCTGAAACGGACCCCTGAGGTCGGCGAGGAGATCTGCGTCAGGGTGAGGAACGTCGCCCCCAACGGCAACATCGAGCTTGAGCCGGTGGAGGTGGGAGAGCACCACACCCTGGAGGTGAAGAAGGACCTTCCGGCGACGAGGGTCGACGAGCTCGATAAGAGCGTCGGAAAACTCGTCTCCATCGAGGGGGAGGTGATCCAGGTGAAGCAGACGGGGGGGCCCACCATCTTCACCATAGCCGACGATAGCGGCCTCGTCTTCTGCGCCGCTTTCGAGCGGGCGGGGGTCAGGGCCTGGACCGAGATCGACACCGAGATGATAGTGAGGGCCATCGGCGACGTCTCCGTCAGAAACGGCCAGATCCAGATCGAGATCAGGTCGATGAAGCAGCTCTGGGGCGGTGAGGCCTCCGCCGTCAAGGAGAGGATCGAGAGGTCGATAGACGAGAGGGCAGAACCTGCCGACCTCCCCCTCCTGGTGGAGAGCGATATAATAACGAGGCTTCAGCCGAAGATGAGGGAGGTGGCAAAGGAGATCCGGCGTGCTATCCTCAAGTCGAAGCCGATCGTGGTGAGGCACCACGCCGACGCCGACGGGATGAGCGCCGCTGTGGCGATAGAGACTGCGGTCCTCCCCCTCATCCGGGAGGTGGGGGGGACCGACGCCGAATACCACAACTACAGGCGTGCGCCGTCGAAGGCCCCCTTCTACGAGCTGGAGGACGTCACAAAAGACCTCACCTACGCCCTGGAGGACCAGTCCCGCCACGACCAGAAGATGCCGCTGATAGTCCTGATGGACAACGGCTCCACCGAGGAGGACGTCCCGGCGATGAAACAGGCCCGGATCTACGGGATGGAGATGCTCGTCGTCGACCACCACCACCCCGACGAAGCCGTCGACGAGTACCTCATCGCCCACGTCAACCCCGCCCATCAGGGTGGGGACTTCGGGGTCACCACGGGGATGATAGCTACCGAGATCGCGAGGATGATCAACCCCGATGTGGAGGAGAAGATCAAGCACCTTCCCGCCGTCTCGGCCGTCGGCGATCGGAGCGAGGCTCCTGAGGCCGCTTTGTATATAAACCTCGTAGAGGACCGCTTTTCGATCGATGACCTGAGGAAGATCGCCCTCGCCCTCGATTACGAGGCGTTCTGGCTCCGGTTCAACGACGGAAGAGGGCTCGTCAACGACATATTATGCCTCGGCAGGCTCGACCGGCACAGAAATATCGTCCAGCTCCTCTGCGATCAGGCGAAGGAGGCGATCGAGGAGCAGCTCCGGGCCTCTCTCGCCCACGTCAAGACCCAGACCCTCCCCAACGGCGCCGTCATGAACGTCCTGGACGTCGAGAACTACGCCCACAAGTTCACATTTCCGCCCCCGGGGAAGACCTCCGGCGAGGTCCACGACCGGCTCTGCAAGAAGTACGACGGAAAACCTGTGGTGACCATCGGCTACGGCCCCGACTTCGCCGTATTGAGGAGCCGAGGGGTGAGGATGAACATCCCGAGGATGGTCCGGGAGCTGCGGGAGGAGATACCCGCCGGCGGCGTCAACGGCGGCGGCCACCTCGTCGTCGGGTCGATCAAGTTCGTCGGCGGGATGAGAAAGGAGGTTCTGGCTAAGCTCGTCGAGAAGATCGCCGCCTCTCCCGTCGACCCCGTACCCGCCGCCGGCTCGAAGGGAGAAGAGAAGGTCGTCGCCTGACCAGAAGGTCTCACCATGATGCCAACTCGATCCTTCGAAGTACGGGATCTGCCGGCCCTTCCCCCCCGCAATTTTTATCTCGCCCCCCGATCTAGAGATCGGCGGTGAACCGGTTTGAGCGAATTGAAAGAGATCATAATCACCGAGGAAGAATACCGCCAGCATCTGAGGCTGAGGCTGAGGCTTACCAACCCAGCCGTGGCGGAGGAGGTGGAGCGGGTCGGCTTTCCCTTCCTCTTCGCTTCGGGGAGCGAACTCCTCCGCTCCTACATCCTCAACGAGACGGAGTTTCTATCGAGCCTCCCTGACAGGCTGAGGGTCCCGGACCGGGGGTACGCCTGGTATATGTTCTCCCAGTCGGTGAGGGAGATCCATGTGGACGGCAATAGAATTGTGGTAAAGTACGAGCCTATGGACGACTACAAGCTCCCCTTCAAGCGGTTCTACCTCTGATCCGACGAGCTCCACTTTCCCGTCGCCTTTCCCCTCAGGGCGAGCTCTCCCATCTCTTTTGCGACTTCGGCGGCTAGGGGGGCGGGCTCTTCGTCCTCCAGGACCGTCCCCGGCAGGGGGGTGAAGTGGTGGGCCCTTATCCTGCCGCCTCCCCCGACGACCTCCCGGGCCAGGTCGAGGGTCATCCTCTGGTCCTCCGCCGTCTCTTTCGGAAGGCCGACGATCAGGTCGAGGTTCGGGACGATCCCCCGGTCGATGCAGATCTCGCAGGCCCGTCTCACCGCCTCGACGTCGTGGCCTCTTGCGATCATCTTCAAGATCCGGTCGCTTCCCGACTGGCCACCGATGCTGAGGTGGCGGTTTCTGCAGTGCCTGACGATGAGGTCCACAGCCTCCTCTGTTACGAAATCGGGCCTCACCTCCGAGGGGAAGGTCCCGAAGTAGATCGGCTTATGGAGCTCCGATAAGGACAAAAGGAGCCGCTCCACCTTATCAATCCGCGGATGGACGCCGTCGGAGCCGTAGGCGAGGGCGTTCGGCGATGTGAACCGCAGGTCAGAGTAGAAGCGGGCGTACTCCAGGATCTTCGATATCGAACGGTGGCGCATCTTCCTTCCAAAGAGCTGCGGCGTCTGGCAGTATGCACACCCCCAGGGGCAGCCGCGGCTGATCTCGACCGGAGAGAATATCGGCGGCCGGAAGGGAGGGTAGAGATCGAGGTCGACCTCCTCCCGCTGGGGAGTGATCCTGATTGCTCCATCCCGCATGTAGGCGATCCCCCGGACCGTTTCGGGGTCGCCGCCGCCCTTGATGACGGAGATCAGCTCCGGGAGGGTCTCCTCCCCCTCCCCGATGACGACGTAGTCGAAAGAGCGGAGCGCCTCTTCCGGCCGGGCCGAGGGGTGGGGGCCTCCGGCCACAAAGACCGCCTCAACGTCGGCTCTGGAGCCTGCGACCTCCCGGTAGACCTCCTCCGCCTGGGCGGAGGCGATGCTGTAGAGCATGATCCCGTCCCGAGGCCCGTCGGCGAGCCCCGCCCCCGGAACCAGGGGCAGGAGGGCGGCGATGCTGTAGCTGTTCTTCTTGTTCCAGCGAAACCAGATCCCGGCGGGGCTGGAATCGAGGGCTCTCTTCTTAGGGGTCATCTTCCCAGCCCCCGAACTCCGCCGCCGGCCCAAACTAGCAAAGATCTCCCCGGCACGAGATCCGACCCCTCAGGCCTCCTCGCCATCGCCGACGAAGAGCGGTACGAACTCGAACCTGGTCACGTCGACGAGCCCCCGATCGGTCAGCTTCAGCTCCGGTATCACCGGCAGGCATAGGAAGGAGAGGGTCATGAAGGGGTCGTCCAGGGCGGAGCCCAGGCCCCTCACCGCCTCCGTCACAGCCTCGATCCTCTCCACCACCTCCTCCATCGATCGGTCCGAGAGGAGGCCGGCTATCGGCAGCGGCAGGGATTCTACGACCATCCCGCCGTCGACGACGACGAGGCCTCCCCCCATCTCTCCCACAGCTGAGACCGCCCGGAATATCTCCCCCGAGCTGACGCCGACGGCTGCGATGTTGTGGGAGTCGTGGGCGACGGAGGTGGCGATCGCCCCCCGGAGGAGGCCGAAGCCTCTGACTAGGCCGAGGCCGACGTTCCCCGTCCCCCGGTGCCTCTCGACGACGGCCATCACAAGAAGGTCGCGATCGAGGTCTGCGACCACCTTTCCCCCCTCAATCTTCGGCCTGGCCAGGAGAGACCTCGTGATGATCTGGTCCGGGATCACCCCTATCGCCCTCGCCAGCTTCCCACCGGCCTTTATCTCAAAGGATCCAGGACCCAGCCCCGCGACCTTCATCGATGACGATCGGGGCGCCGGCGCCCTCGGCAGGGGCACGATCATCCGGCCTTTCTCGGCGACGACCGCCCCCTCCTTCAGGACCTTCTGGACGTTCAGCTCGTCCAGGTCGTCGAGGACGACGACGTCCGCCCTCCGCCCCGGCGCTATCGCCCCAAGGTCCGAGAGGCCGAAGTACTCGGCGGCGTTGAGGCTTCCGATCTGAATCGCGACGACGGGGTCGAGGCCTGCCCCGACCGCCCTCCTCACCATGGAGTCGATATGCCCTTCCCGGAGTATGTCAGAAGGGTGGCGGTCGTCGGAGACGAATAAGAACCGGCTGGCGTTCGCCTCCGTCACCAGGGGGAGGAGGTCGTCGAGGTTCTTCGCGGCCGTTCCCTCCCGGATCATGATCCTCATCCCGAGCCGCAGCTTCTCTTTCGC
This sequence comes from Methanothrix harundinacea, assembly GCA_002506535.1. Classification (GTDB taxonomy): domain Archaea; phylum Halobacteriota; class Methanosarcinia; order Methanotrichales; family Methanotrichaceae; genus Methanocrinis; species Methanocrinis harundinacea_B. The sequence goes on along the minus strand of DAXT01000013.1, from coordinate 8,887 downwards.
CTCACCGAGGGTGGTGCACTCGTGGTCCGACCCGATCCCGGCGGCGACGTAGGCGGCGAGGTCCCTTCCTGATAGGAGGGGGCAGTGGCCGTCGACCCGGGGGCGGGAGCCGTCCTCGCGCTTCATCCCGGCGAGGCTGATCTTCGCAAGGACCGAGGGGTCCCGGAAGATCACCCCCGGATAGTTCATCACCTCCCCGATCCCCAGGACACCCTCCTCGCCGATCAGCTCCGATAAGGCCCCGGCGTCGAGGCTGGCGCCGGAGGTTTCAAGGTGGGTCGCGGGGACGCAGGAGGGGAGCATCAGGTAGACCGATAGGGGCGACTGTCTCCCAGAGTCGATGATGTACCTGATACCCTCGGCCCCCAGGACGTTCGCGATCTCGTGAGGGTCGGCGACGATGGCGGTGGTGCCCCTCGGCACCACAGCCCTCGCGTACTCGGGGACGGTCACCATCGCCGACTCGATGTGGACATGGCCGTCGATGAACCCCGGAGCCAGGACCATCCCCGAGAGGTCGATTGTCTCGCGGGCGCTGGAGCAGTCGAACCCAACCACAGTCCCGCGAAAGATGGCCACGTCGGCCCGATGGATCTCGCCGGAGAGGGTGTTCACCAGATCCGCTCCCTCCAGCAGGAGGTCGACCTCCACCTCGCCACGGGCCGCAGCTATCAGCTCTTCGAGATTCATGGGAGTTCACCGGTTTGATCCGCTCTTCTTCGAGGACGAAGGTCAAGGCCGGTTTTATCCTTTTCCTCCGGATCGGACCGAATCAAAACCGTCTTAACTTCAGGGACGAAGGAGAATAGGAAGAAGCGGATCAGATCAGCGCGGATCGGATCAGAGAAGATCCGATCCGACGGGGTCAGAGGTGACCGGATCAGATCGGCAAAGATCGATAGGAGGGATGGGACTGGACTTGACAACGAGGATCTCCAGGATCTTCGACCTCTACAACAACGGGACCGAGATCAAGACCGAGGCTCTGGCGGGGGCCACCGCCTTCCTCGCGGCGATGTACATAATCCTCGTTAACCCCGCCGTCCTCTCGGAGGCGGGGCTCCCTTACGGCGCCGTCCTGACCGCCACCGTCGTAGTCAGCGCCTTCTCCAGCATCCTGATGGGGGTCTACGCCAAAAATCCGATTGTGGTGGCTCCGGGGATGAGCATCAACTACCTCTTCGCCTACACCGTGGTGAAGGTGGAGGCCGTCCCCTGGGAGACGGCCCTCGGCTGCGTCTTTTGGGCCGGGGCGATCTTCCTCCTCCTGACCCTCCTCGACAGGAGAAAGCTGATCCTGGAGGGGGTCCCACCGATGCTCCGGTACGGCTTTGCTGGCGGGATCGGCCTCTTCATCGCATCCCTGGGCTTTCAGTCCGCGGGTTTCGTCGTCCCCCTGGAGAGCGGGGTACTGGGCTGGGGGAAGATCAACGCCACAACCCTGACCTTTTTGGCCGGGTTCATCTTTACCGCCGTCCTGGTGGTGAGGAGGGTCCGGGGAAGCCTCATCCTGGGGATCGGAGCCACCGCCCTCCTCGCCTGGGGGATGGAGAGCGCCCTGGGGATGGGCCCGCCCGCCCTCGCGAACGGGTGGTGGTCCGCCCCCGACTTCAGCCTCCTCCTCCAGCTCGACCTTCTGGGGTCCCTGAGGATCTCCCTCTGGCCCGTCATCTTCGTCTTGCTCTCGTCCTGCCTCTTCGACAGCCTCGCCACCTGCGTCGGGGTCTGCGAGGCCGGAAACCTCATCGATGAGGAGGGGGACCCCAGGAACCTCGGCAGAAGCCTGAAGGCGAACGCCGTGGGGGTCATAGCCTCGGCCTTCCTTGGAACCAGCCCGGCCACCTGCTACGTCGAGTCCGCCGCCGGGGTCCAGGAGGGGGGGAGGACGGGCCTTTCGGCGGTTGTGGCGGGGCTCCTCTTCCTGCCGTTCCTCTTTCTATCCCCCATCCTCGCCCTCGTACCGCCTCTGGCTACGGCTCCCGTCCTGGTCCTGGTGGGGGTCTTCATGCTGAGGCCCCTCATCCGCGTCCGGTGGGAGAGGCTCGATGACGCCATCCCCTTCTTCCTGGCGATGTTCCTGATGCCCCTCACCTACTCGATAACCCAGGGGATAATCTGGGGGTGCCTCAGCTGGACGGTCCTGAAGACGGCCTGCGGCAAGAGGGGACAGGTGCCCCCGGCGATGTGGGCGATGGCCCTCCTCTCCCTCCTCCTGCTGATAGACCTGGAGCGGTTCGTTCATTGAAAGGGTGCGATCGGTGATGAGATTGAAAGACGGGCCGATCGAGGATCACATCAGACTTTACCGCGACCTCCTGAGGCGGGGCCCCCTCAGGCTCCACCTCCTGGAGGAGGGGCATGCCAGGATGGGATCGAGCCTCCACCCCCTGGCGCCCTCCGCCGAGGTGGACGCCTCCGCCTTCCTCTACTCGGCGAGGAGGCTTCCCGACTGCATGGCGGGAGTCGAGAGGGTGGTGATGGGCGACGGCGACGCTGCCCTCCGATCCTCGGGGCTGATCGAACCCTCCCTCTGCCAGCATGTCCGGGCTCTCTCCCGGCGCCGGCTGACCCTCTTCGACGGGCGATCGATACTTGCCGCCACCATATCCAGCCCTTCGGACCTCGACGATCTCATCCCCGCCCTCACCTGCTATCAGATTGAGTGGAACAAGATGCATTCCAGGCTCGCCGGCTCCGACATCGGCAGGGCGATATCAAAGAGCCCCGAGCTCAGCTCAGGAGAGGAGGTGAGACGGGTGCTGAGGATATCGAGGGAGGACTGGGATATGATGACCAAGACCTGGGGGGATGGCTGGAGGGAGAAGCTCTCGGCCATCGCCAGAGGACCCAAGGATATCACCCTCGAGCTCGCTTTGGCCTCCCCTGGCGAAGGCCGGGAGGCCGTCGCCTCCTGGCTGGACGAGTTCCTCAACCATTTTCGGGATCTAGGGGTACAGGGTCGGCCCGTTTACTTCGTCTCCAGCAACGACCACAGCCTCCCAAACCTCCTCTCCGGCTTTGCGGCCGATAACCGGGAGGAGATTCTGGCTTTCGCCCTCCGGGACCAGCGGCTCAGGAAGAGGTGGGAGATCCTCCGGGACGACGACCCCGGCTTCGTCGACAACCTCCTCTACTACTCCGCCCAGGGATATCTCCGGTCCGGCGGGAGGCTATCCGCTGCCCTGCGATCCGCCGAGGAGGAGGTGGGGATCTGGCGGCACGAGAGGTCGATGTTCGTCGATCTCCGGGCTCAGGTCGTCGAGATCGGAAGGCTCGATCCCGACCGGATCGACGGGCGGCTCACAGTCGGGGACGTCTCCACCCTCGCCGAGAGCCGGGCCCTGATACTGAACGTCGACTACCCCCTGGGCCTCGCTGCCCATCGCCTCCTCTCGGAGGTGATCCTCGCCCACCGGGATCTCCTGGGAGTCTACGTCATGGGGAAGGCAGCGACGATGTACGGCCGCCTGGGGGACGTGATGATCCCGACCGTCGTCTGGGACGTCCACTCAGGCCGGCTCTTCAAGTTCAAGAACTGCTTCACCCTGAGGGAGGTGAGGGACCATCTCCGGGAGGCCGCCGTCTTCGAAGACCAGAAGGCTGTGACGGTGAGGGGCACTTTCCTCCACAACCGAGAGATGATGGAGGAGTTCAAACGGGAGGATTATAACAGCATCGAGATGGAGGCGGGCCCCTACCTATCCGCCCTCCGGGAACGCATGCCAGGGGAGGGCAAAGGTGGCGAGATCTCGCGGCTCCCTGGCCGGAGGGATATGGACCTTGGAGTCCTCCACTACGCCTCCGACACCCCCTACAGCCAGAGGGTGAGCCTCCTCAGCAAGAGCCTCGGATACGAGGGGATCGAAGCGACCTACGCCTGCACCCTCGCCGTACTGGAGAGGATCCTGGGGGCGGAGGTCGATCGTCTCCGGAGGAGATAGGGAGGCTTGGGAAGGGAGATAGACGCTTATGATGTCAACCGTTGACGGACCGGTCCGGACCGGAGGATGCGGCATGGTCCAGGCCAGGTCATCTGGACGAACAGGTTGAACAGGTGAGAAGGTCTGGAGGAGGAGCATGAGAATGAGCAGCTTAAGATTACCGTCGTCGATCATCCTGGCCTGCCTCTTCGTCGCCGGCGGTATCGGCACCAGCAACCCCTCCGATATCCCAGTGGCTGGGGAGAAGATGAGCATAAACTTCAGCACCTGGCACCTCCACGACAGCCCCGAGGTCCAGACCGTCTGGATCCCGGTCCTCCAGGCCCTGGAGGAGAAAAGCGGCGGCAGGATCTCCTGGACCTTATTCGATGGCGGGGCCCTGGGGCCGGGGCCCGAACATTACGACCTGGTCGCCTCCGGCCGCTCGGATATGGGATACGCCACCCTCACCTGGACGCCCGGAAGGTTCCCCTTATCCGACGTCTTATCCCTCCCTGCGTCCATCGAGGATAAGGAGACGGCGACGGATATAGGAAGAGCCGTATACGACCGGGCCCTCCGGGGGGAGTTTGCCGATGTTCTGGTGCTGGAGGTGAACCCCTGCGTCAACTCCCACCTCTGGACAAAAGAGCCCGTCGAGACCCTGGAGGATGCAGGCGGACTGCGGATAAGAACCCCCGGGGGCCTCCAGACGAGGTGCATCGAGGCGATCGGTGCGGTCCCGGTCTTTATGCCCCTCGACTCCGTCCGGGAGGCGATGGAGGACGGGACGATCGACGGGATAGTCACCTGCCCCTCCATGATACAGTCCTTCGGCCTAGCGGGGGTAGCCGACCACTGCACCCTCATCTCCTTCGGCTGCGTCGGGGAGGGGCTCTTCATGAACCTCGAAGCCTGGGAGAGGACCCCCGAAGACCTTCGAACGGTCATTGAAGAGGTCTGCGGCAACCCGTATCGGACGACGGGCGGGATGACGAAAGGGACCTACGACGGGATCATGGCCGAGCTGAACGAGAGCGGGGTCGTCCTCCTCACCCTGCCCCCCGAGGAGGTGGCCAGGTGGCACGCGGCCTTCGCGAACGTGACCCGGGAGTGGGTCGCGCAGCTGGAGGGCGAGGGCCTTCCGGCGAGGAAGGCCGTCGAGATCTTTAACGAGGAGTGCGAGAGGAACGGCGTCTCCTTCGTCGCCTTTCCGCCGGAGTGGAGGTGAGATCTCCTCTCCGGTATTCTGATGATTGGGGAGAAGCCCCCCACCGCCCATCAACCATCCCATATAGCCGGGGAGGGATTGGGAGGGATGATTCAAGGGGAGATTGCGCCCTCTTTTTTTTAGTACCCAGATGAACGCTACCGATTTGAGTTTGAGAATACATTTATATGGATACAGTTCACATAAAAGCTGTATCAATTAATTGAACCGATTTTGGGAAGGTGATATCAGATGGGAATGATGAAAGAGTTCAAGGAATTCGCCATGAAGGGGAACGTCCTGGATATGGCGATAGGGATCGTACTGGGCCTCGCCTTCGGGAAGATCATCACGTCTCTGGTCAACGACGTCATCATGCCGCCGGTGGGGATGCTCCTCGGAGGAGTCGACTTCGCAAACCTCTTCATATCCCTCTCCGGGGTCTCTTACGCCACCCTCGCCGAGGCCCAGGCGGCAGGAGCGCCCACCATCAACTACGGGATCTTCTTCAACACCATCATCGACTTCATCATCGTCGCCTTCGTCATATTCCTGATGGTGAGACAGGTCAACAAGATGAAGAGGAAGGAAGAGGCTGCTCCCCCCAATACCAAGGTCTGCCCATACTGCAAGGAGAGCATCCCCCTGGAGGCGACCCGCTGCCCCCGCTGCACCTCAGAGCTTGGAGAGTGAAGTTCGGAATAAGAGGTGGTGGTGGAGGGGGAGGGAAGATGGGGTCTGTATTCGGTGGATAGGCCCCGTGGGTGGGGCCATCCCCATCCCGCCTTCACCGGAACCTGACCGATAGACTCCCCAGACCGTCGAAGGACGCCTCCACCAGGTCGCCTGCTGCCGCCGGAGTCATGGGGGTCATCGACCCGGCGAGTACGACCTCCCCGGCCGCAAGGCCGCCGTTCCCCTCAGCGATCTTGTTCGCCAGCCATGCGAGGGATAGGGCCGGGTCTCCCAGGATCGCCGCCCCCCTGGACCGGGCCGTCTCGACGCCGTTCTTCTCCATCACCACCCGGACTTCCCGCAGGTCGAGGCCGTTTGGCGAGACCTCCTTTCTTCCCAGGAGGAACCGGGCGGCTACGCCGTTGTCGGCGACCACCTCCCGGATCCCTATATCCCATCCCCTGGTCCGGGAGTCGTTGATCTCGATGGCCGCCGCCACCGTCCCCACAGCATCCAGGGCGTCGGAGGCGGTGACCCCGGGGCCGCAGAGGTCTTTATCCAGGGTGAAGGCGATCTCGCATTCGACCCGTGGATGGATCAGCTCCGTTAGGGATACCTCCGCCCCGTCGGATATCCTCTGGCCGACGAAGAGGTGGCCGTATATCGGCTCGTCGATCTTCATAGCCCTCTGTATCGCTTCGTTGGTCGCCCCCACCTTCTTTCCGGCGATCCGTTCCCCAGTCCCGACCTTTCTGGCCACGATCGCCATCTGAACCCGGTACGCCTCTTCCACCGTCAGATGGGGGCAGATGACAGATAAGGGCTCCAGGGCGAACCTGTCGGCTTCTGCGGCGAGGTATCTCTCCGCAAGATCGTCGATGGCTTCTTCGCTCGTCATCTCGAACTCTCCATCAAATATCTACGAGGCCGCATCTTAAGCCTAAGGGCCCTCCCCGGACAGGATATGCCTTTCGTAAGAGCGGCGTCTTCCCGATCCCCTCAGGACCCGCGATATTTTACGGACCTGCGGGGTCATAAACCCCTTTTAGAAGAAAAACCTTCCCCGAAAGAGATTATCCGCTTTCGTGGATGGAAGCTCGTCCGGTCATCGCTAGTCGATCTGATCCCGGAATGCGCCCTATCTACGGGACAGAGAAAGGCCGGATTTTGACCTGAGCCTGGGGACCTGCGAATAGTATGAGACGGAGATCTCGAAGGATCTCCCAGCACATTCAGGAAGCCGAATTCATGAAGATAGCTCATATTTTTTAATAGATATCAGCATATTGCCCCCTTCTGGAAGGGATATTTTGATGAAAATTTTTAATGTTCGATCGTTATCTTTAATAACGTGATATAATGAAACATGCTATCACGTGAAAATGGGCGTTTCGCAGACTTTCGAGATTTGGTGGAACCATGCTGGGCATAAACGATCCGTGGATCTGGGGCGTCTATCTCCTATCCTTTCTGAGCGCTCTCCTCTGCGTGGCCTACGGCCTCGCCAACTGGAACAGGGGACAGGAGACGGAAGCCGAGGAAATTCGTGAGGAATGTTCCTGGGAGAAAGGGGAAGCTAGGATGGAAGAGAAGGAGCTGGGGCTTTGATCGACATAGTATATCTCAACATATTGGTCCTCGTCTACATCCTGGCGGTCGGGTACCTGGGGTATAAGGGATGGAGGGAGACTTGCAACTCCGAAGACTACCTGGTTTGCGGAAGGACGATCCACCCCTACGTCATGGCCATGAGCTACGGTGCGACCTTCATCAGCACCTCAGCCATCGTCGGCTTCGGCGGCGTGGCAGGCCTCTTCGGCATGGGGCTTCTATGGCTGACCTTCCTGAACATCTTCGTCGGGATATTCATCGCATTCGTCGTATTCGGCAAGAGGACGAGAAAGATGGGCCACAACCTCTCGGCTATGACCTTCCCGGAGCTTCTGGCCAGGAGGTTTGAGAGCAGGTTCATCCAGTACTTCAGCGGCCTTGTGATCTTTGTCGGGATGCCGATGTACGCCTCCGTCGTCCTGATAGGGGCCGCCAGGTTCATCGAGACGACCCTCGCCATAGACTTCAACCTCGCCCTGATGCTCTTCTCCCTGATCATAGCCGCCTACGTCGTCATCGGCGGCCTCAAGGGCGTGATGTATACCGACGCCTTCCAGGCGACGATAATGTTCGTGGGGATGGCCTTCCTCCTGGTGATGACCTACAGCCATCTCGGAGGGATCACTCATGCCCATCAGGCCCTGACGAACCTCGCGGCCCTCGTCCCCGCAAACCTCGCCTCCATGGGCCATCTGGGCTGGACGGCTATGCCGGCCGCCGGGTCTGCCTGGTGGTGGACCCTCGTCTCGACCCTCGTCCTGGGCGTCGGCATCGGGGTTCTGGCGATGCCCCAGCTCGTCGTCAGGTTCATGACGGTTAAGTCGGGCAGGGAACTGAACAGGGCGGTCCTCATCGGCGGGATCTTCATCCTGATGATGACGGGGGTCGCCTTCGTCGTGGGAGCGCTCTCCAACGTCTACTTCTTCGATAGAGACGGCGTCATAGCGATAGCCGCAGCCGCTGGGAACTCCGACAGCATAATCCCCGTCTACATAAACGCGGCTATGCCCGGATGGTTCGTCTACATCTTCATGCTCACCCTCCTCGCGGCGGCGATGTCGACGTTGAGCTCCCAGTTCCACGCCCAGGGGACGGCCATAGGTAGAGACGTCTACGAGACCGTCGTCGGGGCGAGGGGCGGCCGGTCGATCCTGATAACCCGGATCGGGATCATCATCGCCGTGGTGGTGGCCGTCATCCTGGGATACTTCCTCCCCCCCAGCATCATAGCCCCCGGCACTGCGATCTTCTTCGGCCTCTGCGCCGCCGCCTTCCTCCCGATGTACTCGTGCGCCCTCTTCTGGAAGCGGGCGACGAAGGCCGGGGCGATCGCGGGGCTCGTCACCGGGACCTTCGTCAGCCTCTTCATGCTCGTCTTCGTCCACCAGAAGGAGGCGGCGGCCCTCGGTATCGCCAGGATGGTCCTGGGAAGAGACGTCCTCATATCATCGATGCCCTGGCCCGTCGTCGA
>DAXT01000003.1 GCA_002506535.1 Methanothrix harundinacea | reverse complement strand
GTAGGATGAGAGGTTGAGGCTCCTCCTTTTTGAGAGGTTCATGAACTCATCGAAAGCGGGAGAGTAGAGGCTGTAGTTCGCGATAGGCGGCTCTTCTCTCCCCTCCAGAAACTCCACCAGGTAGTCTGGGTAGGACGAGAGGTTCCTCTCGCTGGGGCCCGTCATGAACTCATCGAAGGCGGATCCGTACTCGGAGTAGTTGGCTCCCGCGACGACGCCCCGGGGTCCGAGGACTCCCAGATAGTCCTCCTCGCCCAGGGCGGTGGCGAGGAAGAGGGGGGAGGTGGCCAGAGAGAACGCGAGGAGGATATACGACGATCGAAGAATATACGGCGATCTCATGATATGGCACCTATTTTTAATTGACGATCTATAAGGATTTTGCCATGACGATACACTATACCATCGTCTCCTCATATCCCAAGAGGGCGAAGAGAACTCTCCCATCGAGGTTGCCGGATTCGAAAAGGTAGATAAGGGTTGAGAGCAATCCGGTAACCTCAACCGGGGAGAGAGATGATGATCGATTACCTGAGGATGCTTCGCATAAAAGACTGGATCAAGTTCTATCCGCTATTTCCGTTGCTGGGAGCCTATCTCGCCGGAGGCGGTCGATATGAGGTCGCTTTGGTAATGGTCGCATATATCTCCATCATAGGCTACGCCTTCGTCGTCAACAACTACTATGATGCCGAGATCGACAGGCAACACCGCGGGAAGGTGGAGTCGGGCACCAACCCCCTGGCCGCGGGGAAGGTCGATGAGAGGGGGGTTCTCCTCCTCATGTCGGCCCTCGTCTCGATCTCCCTCTTCATCTCCATCCGCCTGGACCTTCTGGGCGCATTATTCGTCATCCTCAACCTCCTGATATTGACCGCTTATTCGGAGAGCCGCATCAGGCTCAAGGAACGATACCTATGGGATCTGGCGAGCCACGGGCTCATGTTCGGGACGCTCCCCTTTATCTGCGGCTTTCTCCTCTCCGGTGGGGACCCGTCAAGAGGGATAATCTTGATATCTCTCCTCGTCTTTTTAGTCGGCTGCGAAGCCCTGATTTCCCACCAGATCGTGGATTACCCGGAGGATCTCGGATCGACGACGACCACCGTTACGAGGATTGGAGCGAAGAACGGCATCTTGATGCTGGGGGGGCTCGCCGCCCTCTCCCTGGTCTTCGCCTTCGCTTCAGCTCGCTTCTACCAGCTCTCCCTGGCGATGACAGCGGTTTGGGCCCTTTGTCTGGTGGCATATCCAGCCTATTCCCTCAGAGGTATGTTGAATGATATCGGTCATCGTCCCCGCGCTGAACGAGGAGGAGCATATAGAGGCGACCCTGAGGTCCCTTCTAAGCCAATCCCTGGGAAAAGAGAGCTACGAGATAGTGGTAGTTGATGGGGGCTCAGATGATGGAACCGTGGAGATCGCCGAGGAGCTAGCCGACAGGGTGATCGTCCAGACCCATCCGGGGATAGGGGGTGCCAGGAGGGACGGGGCCGAGGCGGCGTCCGGCGATATCCTCGCCTTTACGGACGCAGACACCGATTTTCCTCGGGGCTGGCTTGAGGTGATAAGCAGAAACCTGGAGAAGCACGAGGCGAGCACCGGCCCGGTGATATTCCAGGATAGAGACCTCAGGACCGAGATTCTGACGGCTGTGCGAAGCTCTTACAAGCTTCTCAAGGCCTTCAACTTCTGCTACATGATCGGCTCCAACATGGCCATGAGGAGAGAGACGTACCGCAGGACCGGGGGCCATCGAGATATATCCCTCTTGGACGACTACGACCTCTCGGTGAAGCTCTTCAAGATCGGGGCCGACGCCGTCTACGATCCCCGCCAGGCGGTCTACACCTCGTCCCGGAGGGCTCATAAGCTCCTCACCTACGGGGTGACCGTCGCCTACGGCCATTACAACTACGCCGTCACCAAGGATTACGATAAGCTTCTCTACTACCCTAAGGTCGAGGAGATGACGGTAAAAGACGTCCTCAACGGGATCCGCTGGGGTAGAAACGTCGTATCGGCGGTGGAGACGGTCCAGTCCACCCTGAAGAAGTAGCCACCGACCGCTTTGTGACCATCCCATCGGGTCATGGCCACCGATATCTTTATGTGATAGGTCTGCGTATGCCCCGCCCAGAGGGCCGGTAGATCAGGGGTAGATCGCTACCTTGGCATGGTAGAGGCCTCGGGTTCAAATCCCGACCGGTCCATGGAGATCATCAGCATCTATCTGGAAGCTAATCTCTTAAGGTCTCTTTTTCCGTTTCCAGCCCTCTTCGGATGGAAAGGTTCAGATACCATACAATTGTTGAGAGATGGATATGCTTGGGGCTGTCGAGACCCTGATATTGGCCTTCACCATCGGCCTCACCGGAGCTCTGGCACCGGGGCCTACCCTCGTCGCCACCATAAATTCGTCCCTCCAGAGGGGGTGGACGGTGGGGCCGAAGGTGGCGACGGGCCACGCCCTCGCCGAGGTGGCGGTATTCCTCATGATAGCCCTCGGTCTGGCGACGGTGGCAGAAGAGCATACCGCCATCGTCGCCGCCGTGGGGGGCTCGGCCCTGATCCTCTTCGGCCTTCTGACCCTGAAGGGGGCCAAAACCGCCACCATGAAGATATCTCAGGGGGACGCCGCTTCAAACCCGTATATTGCGGGGGCTCTGACCAGCGTCGCCAACCCTTACTTCTGGATATGGTGGATGAGCATCGGTTCCGCCCTGCTCCTGGCGGAGCTTCGAGATGGGCTCCTTCTTGCGGTGATATTCATGATCGGCCACTGGGGAGCAGACTATGGCTGGTATACCTTCGTCTCGACGAGCCTCCATCGGGGGAGGACCTTCCTATCTGAGGTGAACTACAGGAGGGCCCTCGCCTTCTGCGGCGCCTTTCTCGTCCTCTTCGGCGCCAGCTACCTTTCCGGAGCATGGTCCGGCTGAACTTTCAAACGGGACCAGAGATAGAGGTCCGCTCTTCTCGGGAAAATCGCCAGAATCTTATACGATGTCGGAGGGTGAGGGAGGAGGAGATATCGCTTGAACTGGAAAGAAGATCTTTCATACATCAGGGCCATCCGCCCCTACATCCTCCTCTCCGTCTGCCTCTTCCTGGCGGCGGCCGCCCTCGGTTTCGTCTTCTCGATACGCCACCCTGAGCTGGCGGCGGCCACCGTAGGAGACGTCGCCGAGAAGCTCCGCTGGATCCTGGAGCTGAGCCCGGAAAAGATGATGCTGGCCATATTCGTCAACAACCTCTTCGCATCGGCGATGGCCCTCCTCCTGGGGGTGGGGTTCGGGATAATCCCGCTGATCGTGGTCGTAGTCAACGGCCTGGTGATGGGGCTCGTCGTCCATCAGGCGATCCTGGCAGCAGGTCTCGCCTTCGTCATCGTCGCGATCCTCCCCCACGGCATCATAGAGCTTCCCACCGTCCTCGTCTGCATAGGAGTCGGCTTTCGGCTCGGCCACCTGATGATCCTGACCCTGCTCGGCAGGGGCGGCGACCTGGGGGGCGAATTGAAGGCCGCCTTGCGCCTCCTTCGGTGGGTCGTCCTTTTCCTCTTCATCGCGGCGGCGATCGAGACCTTCATAACCCCCTTTCTCATCCAGCCTTTCATCCAGCCCGCGCCAGATCTTCAATCGTTATCGGTGATGGAATGACCGAGTCGAAGCTACCCAGCAAAGATAATTTCAGCGAATGGTATCACGAGCTATTGAAGGCGGGGGAGATCATAGACGTCCGCTACCCCGTCAAGGGGATGTGCGTCTGGTACCCCTTCGGCTTCGCCGTCAGAAGGAACGTCTACGACCTGATGAGGACCCTCCTCGACCCCGACCACCAGGAGACCCAGTTTCCCCTCCTGATACCCGAGACGGAGTTCATGAAGGAGGCAGAACACATCAAGGGCTTCGAGGACGAGGTCTACTGGGTGACCCACGGCGGGACCAGCCCCCTCGAGATCAAGCTCGCCCTCCGGCCGACGAGCGAGACGGCGATATACCCCATCTTCAAGCTCTGGGTGAGGAGCCACGCCGACCTTCCCCTCAAGATCTACCAGATCGTCAACACCTTCAGGTACGAGACGAAGCACACCCGCCCCCTCATAAGGCTGCGGGAGATCACATCCTTCAAAGAGGCCCACACCGTCCACGCATCCTGGGAGGAGGCGGCCGAGCAGGTGGAGGTGGCCCTCACCATCTACGCCGAGTTCTACCGCCGCCTCGCCGTACCCTTCCTCTTCGCCAAGAGGCCCTCCTGGGACAAGTTCCCCGGGTCGGACTACTCCATCGCCCTCGACACGGTGATGCCCGACGGGAGGACGCTTCAGATCGGGACCGCCCACCTCCTGGGGACGAACTTCGCCACGACCTACGACATCACCTTCGAGAACCAGGCGGGAGAGCAAGTGTACGCCAACCAGACCTGCTACGGCGTCTCCGAGAGGTGCATCGCTGCGCTCATATCGGTCCACGGCGACGATAAGGGGCTCGTCCTACCCTGGGCGGTCGCCCCGGTCCAGGTCGTCATCGTCCCGATCCTCTTCAAGGAGAAGGAGGCGACGCTGGAGGTCTGCCGGGATATCAAAGATAAACTCGCCGCCTCTGGGATGAGGGTTGTGATCGACGAGGGCGACGAGCGGCCCGGCGCCAAGTTCTACAGGTGGGAGCTGAAGGGCGTCCCCATTCGAATCGAGATCGGTCCCCGGGACATCAAGAACGGGGTTGCGGTCCTGGCAAGAAGGGACGGCAAAAAATTGACCGTACCCCTCGGCGACCTGAATGAGACGATCGTGAGAGAGGCCGCCGACCTCCAAGAGGCGATGCTCGCCCGGGCCCAGGCCTTCCTAGAGAGCAAGGTGAAGGACTGTGAGACGATAGAGGAGGCGAGGATCCAGACGCAGGCCGGGGTCGCCCGGGTCGTATGGTGCGGGTCGGAGGAGTGCGGCCACAGGATCGAGGACGATGTCGGAGCCGCCGTCCTCGGAGAGCCGTGGCGGTCCGCTGAGAAGCGCATGAGAAGCTGCATCGTCTGCGGCGCGAATACCGAGAAATCCGCCCTCCTGGCGAGGCAGTACTGAAAACCCATCAGAGATCTCCCGAAGATAAGATCATGAAGATCCTCATCGCCGAGTACGCCGTCGCCACGGGTCTACCGGGGACCTTTCAGGTGGAGGGGAGGGCGATGCTCTCGATCCTAGCCAGAAGCTTCGTCCGCCTCGGCCACGAGGTCATCTACCCGACGGCGGGGCCGGCCATCGGCGCCGGCCGGGCGATCCAGCTGGGCGGCGGAAGCGATCGGGATTTCGAGGATCTCCTCGCCGGGGCGGACGCCGACGCCGGCCTCGTCATCGCCCCCGACGAGCTTCTTCCCGGATTTCTGAAGACTCTTGAAGAAAGCGGCACCACAAACCTCGGCTCCTCCCCGAAGGCCGCGCGTCTGGCGGCCGACAAGCTTGCATGCACCCGTTTGCTGGAGGGTGCGGGCGTTCCCGTCGTCGAGGTAGTCAACCCCGACGACCCCGGCGACGGCCCCTTCGTCCTCAAGCCCCGGTTCGGCTGCGGCTCCGAGAGGCTGGAGCTTGTGGACAAGCTGCCGGAAGACCTGGGCGACGGCAGGATCGCGACCAAGTACCGCGAGGGCGAGGCCCTCAGCGTGAGCCTCATCGCCTCTGGAGACCGGGTTCTACCCCTCACCGTCAACAAGCAGCTCGTCTCTGTCGAGGCGGGGTTCGAGTACCGGGGCGGGATCGTCCCCTATCATACGGAACGGGAGGAAGAGATCCTCAAGGCGGCGGGCATGGCGGCTCGCGCCCTCGACCTACGGGGGTACGCCGGGATCGACCTCGTCGTCGGCGACCTCCCCCGGGTCGTGGACGTCAACCCCCGGCCCACCACCTCCATCGTGGGGATCGCGAAGGTGATGCGCGAGGAGCTGGCGGACCTCATCCTGAGGGCGCGGGTTTCGACACTGCCGGAGAGGGTGACGGTGGAGGGAGTCTGCGAATTTCGGAAGGGGGAGCTGGGTGCAATAGTGGAGTAGATCCGCCGGTCTGGTCTTCTGAGCTTGCTGTCTAATGAGAGCTGATTTATATCTCAAGACGATCAAATGATGATTTGATATGTTCTGCGAGTACATCCAGGCGGCTTTGTCCAGGGCGATCTTCGAGGTGATCGATGATGAGGAGCCCTACTACGGCGAGGTCCCGGAGCTTGTTGGCGTATGGGCGGCCGGCAAATCTGAGGTTGAGTGCCGAGAGAACTTGAGGCTCGCGATAGAGGACTGGATAGCTTTCAGCCTGCGGTTTGATCTTCCTATACCAGCCATCGAAGGGCACAAGATCGAAGTGCCAGAGGCGCCGGTAGAAGCTTAGGACCATGTCTCGGCTTTCTCCAGTCTCATGGAATGAGCTGATCAGGCGGTTGCACGCCCTGGGATTTGATGGTCCCTATGCAGGGAGAGGCCCCCATCCCATCATGCTGAAGGGATCTACCAGGTTGATGGTTCCAAATCCGCATAGAGGCGACATCAGCGTTGATCTATTAAAGAAGATCCTGAGGCAGGGGGAGATCAGCAGAGAGGATTGGCTATCAGTCTAGCGATAGCAGAAGAGTCAAAGTATATATCAGCAGTTATCGTGACCGATACCATCCGAAAGGTGTTTTCAGAATATAAATATTCTCTGCAAAAGGATGGCTGGTGCTATCTGCCAGGCGTTTTTGTGCCCGGCGAGGGTGGCGCCGCCCCCGGCGCTGATCTTCTGGGGGGGCTCGCCTCGATCGAAAGCCAGGCTGCCATATCGCGGTGGGCGCCGGGCGCATTGCGCCTTCGGGCCGTTATGGCCGCGCCGGGATCGACCTCGTCGTCGGCGACCTCCCCCCGGTCGTGGACGTCAACCCCCGGCCCACCACCTCCATCGTGGAGATGTCCAAGGTGATGCGCGAGGAGCTGGCGGACCTCATCCTGAGGGCGCGGGTTTCGACGCTGCCGGAGAGGAGGCTGTGGAGGGGGTCTGCGAGTTTCGGAAGGGGGTGAGGGGGATTTTCGGGGATTGATTTTAAGGGCATCGAATTTCATTCGTGTGTCTAATCTACTGCTTTAGGACTCCCTTTCTGTCTCCACTCCCAGTTTATCTGCGGGTCAACCCGGTATTTCTTCATGAATTCTACCCGGTTTATTGTTCGTCCCGTATAGTCCTTCCACCCATCAGGAGTGCGGCCTGTTGGGAGCCTCCTTTCTGAGCCCTCGAAGGGTATGCAAGGAAGCCAGGTTTCTGGCCCGCTACCTTCAAATACTGTCCCCTGTTGCAGACTGTTCACAAAGCCACAGTTAGCGCAAACTAGTGCTACAATTTTTGCTCTCTTTGCAGCCTCCTCGATCTGTTCAAGCTTAATTCTATTCCTAGCTCTGCAGTCCTGGTTTTCGCAACGCCAATATACGTAATCCTCGTGCATATAGTCATCTCCATTCTATAATTTAATTATAAGCCTATTCTGTATATGTGAATAGCTTAATGATAACAATAAGCGAATTCTATCATTCAAGTACCTTCTGCAACTCCGACATCGAAAGTAATAGTACATCTCATTAGATATTCCGCTATCATAAAGTATTTGTTGGCTGACCACAGTCTTTGATATTCCATAAATTAGCCCACACAAAACAACGAAGAGTTATCAGCGATCTCACCAGACAAAAATTCTTCATCCGTATAATGCTCTGGCCTAATATCTGGGATAGGGTTATCGTATACGTTTAGATCACCATATTCTCTTTTTAATATGAAGTCATATCTTTTTTCCCCGTTGATTTCAAGTATCACCTCATTTTTCTCATCGTTGCGCTTTAATGATAAGGATTTCATCTCTTCAATTGCTGTAATAGTCATATCATCATCTGTTTTTTTCATCTCAGCGGTTTTGATCCAAGAGATGCCAAATTTTGTCTCTATGATCTCTACAAACTTGTCGTTCTCTTTTCCTGGAATCTCATCCCAGGTAAACAAATATTTATATTTTATTTCGAAATAGTCACGGTTTTTTTCCAGAATGTCTTTATCATTTTCACATATTAATTTTAAGAGATTATCCGAAATCGGCTTGAGAATTTCATTTATGCTCTTCTCATAATCTTTGCGAGCCTCCTTAACACGATCGTTTAATTGATTTCTAAGGATTGAAGTCTGATATTCGTTTTTGTTTTTATAATCAAACGATTTTATATCTGATTGAGTATTCGATAAAAGTCCTTCGAACATGGATTTTTCTTCTCTCTTGAGTTGAGTCAAAACCATCTCGAAAAAGGGTCTTACAGATGGGTCGTAACCATAAAGCTCGTCATACGCTGTCTCAATATTCTCATTCAATATTTTTTCTGATGTATTATTCTTTATCACAAGCAATTCCATCCATAAGAAATTCCTCACAGATTCAGTATTATAATCTGTCTTAAGCAGTTCACTTGATTCAACGAAAGCGATATCCATATAATGAAACATTGATAG
Organism: Methanothrix harundinacea; assembly: GCA_002506535.1. Classification (GTDB taxonomy): domain Archaea; phylum Halobacteriota; class Methanosarcinia; order Methanotrichales; family Methanotrichaceae; genus Methanocrinis; species Methanocrinis harundinacea_B. The sequence continues at coordinate 14,891 of DAXT01000003.1, read as the reverse complement.
AGAGATCTCTTTCCAGCGATCCAACTTGCCGATCGTCCTTGCTGCAGCGTTTCTTACATTATCTGCCTGCTGTTTTCGACGCAAACTCCGATCTTTATTCATAGATATTATAAAAAATATTAAAGATATAAAAATAGTTAGTGAGGTTAATACGTCTCCTACTTTTACAGTATTTTCAATTATTAGACTCATTTCGCTAAACATAAAATATCTCTAAATCTATATATTCAACAGTCATTTTTCAAGGTATACTCCTTAGTATGCCGTAATTTTCCGCCAAATCCTTTCCACAAGCGGTCCACTTTTCTTTTTTGCCTTGTATTCACATATAAATTTTGCGCAAATACTATTGCGAATCCGCTCCAATCATCTCAATAAAACCGCATCGTTTCCCAAACATCATATTGTTCCAGCGAGAGTAGAAGTTCCGGCGTATTATATTCCAGGAGGGACCCCCACTATCTCAGATCGAGGGGAATTGAGCCCAATATTATCAGCATCCCCACCGCCGCGCCGGTCTGGCGCATCATCCCCGCCGTCCCGAAACCCACGCCGCTCATCTCCCGGCCGATCGATTCTCGGGCGCCCTCGACCCGCAGGCTGCGTGCTCGGCCACGAAATGACCTCGCCGATATGGCGAAAAACCCTCGGCTTCATTAAATGACCAAGTATTTAAAATCTCGACGCAAAATAGTCGAGAGATGAAGGCAAAGTTCAACGTCCTCGTCGAGAGGGACGAAGACGGGTATTACGTTGCCACCGTCCCATCCCTCCCCGGATGCCATACCCAGGCGAAGAGCCTCGACGATCTCATCGAAAGGGCGAAAGAGGCTATAGAGCTCTACCTCGAGGTGGAGAAAGAAATCGCTCCCGGAGCGCCCTTGGCCGCAGCGGCGGCAGGGGGCGTGATCGCGCCGCCTCCACCATCACCCGAATTTTTCGAAATCCTCTTAAGGTATCAGATCAGAATCTGGAAAGCACAAATGGTGAACGCATGAAGAGTTATCGCTTCTCCGTGGTGATCGAGAAGGACAAGGACGGCTACTTCGCCTTCTGTCCCCAGCTTCAGGGCTGCTACACTCAGGGAGATACTTACAAAGAGGTCTTGGAAAATGCTAAAGACGCGATATCGTTACACGTAGAGGATAGGCTTGAGGCTGGTGAAGCCGTAAATTCGCTCGATATAAGAAAAGATTCAGTGACATTATAGCTCACACCGTTTGAGGCCAATATGGAAAAAACATGTTCTAAAGTTGATAAAGAACACAAGATGATTCTCAAAGATTGGGATATATGGCATTCTTACTCAAATTATTTCATCGAAGATTTTAGCGGGCTTGACCTAAAGGATATCGCTAGATTGCTCGTTCAAAGTAATCTTTGTGCGGTTGTTTATCATTCTGATAACCAGATCTGGTGGAAGGACAGTCACGAAATTAAAAAAGAAAATGTTGATATAAAAAAGGTTGATGGAGCTAATTGGATTTTTACTCTCGATACTTCAAAATTTGGACAAGTAGAGAGGAATTATGCACTTGAAGGGGCATTTCAAGCTAGTACAATGCGGATATCAGAACTCAGATTATTCGGACCAGAATATCTGGAAAGTTTCTCATATATAAGGGGATATTTAAATGCATGTTACATATATCAAGGCGATCGAGTGGTGACACTCTACCCGCAAATGAAAATATATAATAATGGAATTTTTAATTTAACATTCAGATTATTGGCTGCAGATGATCGAAGAGAATATCCAATCGATGCATTCATAGAACACGACGTTAACTTCTTCAAGCATAAAGCTGATTTTGTTGAGGTGCCCCCAGATTGGATCAGATTATTTTCACGGGACATATTCACACAGTTCGGTAATGATATCCTAAAGAGATATAAAATACAACGCTCAATAAAAGAAATTGATAAAATAATAGATATTAAAATAAAAAAAATTGATGAAATAGTGTTCAAATTTGAAACCATACATTTAGATGAAAAGGATGAAGAGAATTTATTCGTACCTAAATACTTCGATGATATAAAGAATATTATAATATCGTCTTTTTATTTTGTGATCAATCAGACCAATGAGGGTATGAAGTATATCATTTTTGGTCCTGGTGCTGAAAAATATCATGTTGGTAAGATTGCAATATCTAGACCAAGCATTTATATTCTAGATTTTGTTAATCAGCCAGACACTAGTAATGATGTATTATTAAAATATGGTGATCAACTCGGAAAAATTGCGGCTAGAATTACACATGCAGGACAACTAATGAGATATTTAGAAAGAAATCTCCGTGCACTTGACGATTATACTCTCCACATGAATAAGGCGCTGACATTATGGGTCTTCAGCAAAAAGGGACTGGATGTTGATAAAGATCGTGCTGATCCAAATCGTGGCCACTTAATATACGAGAAACAAGTTTTGGTGGAATCAATCGATTACATGCATACATGTTACAGACGCTATGCAGAAAGGTCCTATTTACCGTATGTCTCATATAGTTCTTCTATTAAAGAGCAACTAAATATACTAAAATTAAATAATATTATAGGTCATACATGCTATGCAGGAGAACTTGACGACGTCCACATTTATGCTGCAGAAATGTTTAAACTGTCAGAACTATTTAATAGCTCAATGAATACTTTGAAATTGAAAGGAGAACTGATAAAAGTAAAGCGGAATGAGAATCTCGTAAAAATCGGACTTATTGTATCAGTGCTATTTGGTTTGAGCAGCCTTCCCGTCTTTGCGAATGGAATAACAAAACCTGCTTGGAATTATTTTGGTATCTGGTTACCCGAAGGGGAAGACCCACAACAATTACTTTTAATAGCGATTACAATAATTATATTTATAATAGTGCTTACTATTATTTGGACGTTTTGGCAACAAGGGGCCTCGCACCATGATCGACCCTGACCCCCTCCCCCACCTCCCCGGATGCTACCTCTTTACTGACGCTTCTGGCGAGGTGATCTACGTCGGAAAGGCCCGGGACCTGAAAAAAAGGGTCGCCAGCTACTTTCAGAAGAGGGACGCGGACCCCAAGACCGCAGCCCTCGTCTGCGCCGCCCGGGGGCTCGACTTCATCGTCACCGACAGCGAGGTGGAGGCGCTCCTTCTCGAAAACTCCCTCATCAAGAAGCACTGGCCCAAGTACAACGTCCGGCTGAAGGACTCCTCCCGCTACGCCTCGATCCACATAACCGACGAGGAGTTTCCCCGGATCCACCTCTCCCGGAGGCGGACCGCCCCAGGGAGCTACTTCGGCCCCTTCGTCTCCGCCCGGGAGAGGGACCTCGTCTTCTCCGTCGTCCGGAAGACCTTTGGCCTGCGGACCTGCAGGAGGCTTCCGAAGAGGGCTTGCCTCCGCCACGCTATGGGGGCGTGCTGCGCCCCCTGCATCGGGAAGATCTCGGCCGCAGATTACGGGCGGCGGGTCGGACGGGCCGAGGCGGTCCTTAAGGGGAGGACCAATGAATTGATAGCTTCCCTGAAGGACGAGATGTCCGACCTCGCCGGAAGGCGCGAGTTTGAGCAGGCGATGGAGCTTCGCGACGAGATCCGGGCCCTGGTGAGCCTCCAGGAACGGCAGAACGTCGAGCGGAAGAAGAGGTTCGACGAGGACGTCCTCACCTACGCCGTTGATGGGGATGACGTCTATCTGATGCTATTCAAGGTCTACAAGGGGACCCTGGAGGGGAAAGAGGAGTTCGTCTTCCCCCGGACCGAGAGCTTCCTCGAGGAGTTCATCGTCCAGTACTACTCCGAGAACGATCCCCCCGAGGAGCTGATCGTCGGCGAAGCTCTGGACGGCTCCCTCGTCGACTTTCTATCCCACATCAAAGGGAGACGGGTGAGGGTGACGGTCCCAAAGCAGGGGGAGAAGAGGAAGCTTCTCGACCTAGCCGACAAGAACCTCTTGATCCGGTTCTTCGGCGGCGACAGAAAGCTCGCCGCCCTCGCCGAGGCGCTCTCATTGCCAGAGCCGCCGAAGGTGATCGAGGTCTTCGACGTCTCCACCCTCGCCGGGTCGTTCACCGTCGGCTCGATGGTCGCGTTCCGGGACGGCAGGCCGGATAAGAAGGGGTACCGCCGCTTCAAGATCAGGACCGTCGAGGGGATCGACGACTTCGCCTCCATCGGCGAGATCGTCCGGAGGCGGTACTCCCGGCTGAAGGAGGAGGCGGGGCAGATGCCCGACCTGATCGTCATCGACGGGGGTAAGGGGCAGCTCTTCGCCGCCACCCGGGAGGTCCGCAGTCTCGGCCTCTCCATACCCGTCATCTCCATCGCCAAGAGGGAGGAGGAGATCTACGTCCCCGGCCGGATCCGCCCCCTCCCCCTCAGAAAGGACGGCGATGCCTCCCTCTTCGTCCGGGAGATGAGGGACGAGGCCCACCGGTTTGCGGTCAAGTACAACCGGCTCCTCCAGAAGAAGGCGGTCACCTCATGAAACCTCCTCGCCAACCATGGTATCCCAACTCTTTTGAGCCTGCAGGAGAAACCCGGTACTGAGGCGGTGGAGTTGTTCAGGTTTGCGCGAGATCAGGTGGTTGTGAACGTCGCCGGGGTGAAGATAGGGGGCCAGCCGGGAGAGTGGCCGACGGCCCTCTGCGGCACGATATTCTATCAGGGCCAAGGGATCGTCGAGGACGAGGAAAAAGGGACCTTCGACGAGGAGGCGGCCGCCGGACTGATCGACCGGCAGACGGCCCTCTCGGAGGAGACGGGAAACCCCGCCGTTTTGCATATATACGCCAGGACGCCGGAGGCCTTCGGCCGCTACCTCGACTTCGTCGATCCCCTCTGGTCCGGCCCCATCATTCTCGACTCCGCCGATGCCAGGACGCGGATCGCCATGGCGGAGGCGGTCTCAGAGGTCGGCCTCGCCGACCGGTGCATATACAACAGCATCGGCCTCGCCACGGCGGAGCGCGAAGAGGAGGCCCTCGCAGACTTCGAGATCGACTCCGCCATCATCCTCGGCTACAACCCCGCCGACTCCACCGTCGAGGGGACGATAAAGGCCCTGGAGGCGGGGGGTGCTGGGAGGTCTGGAGGGCTGATCGACCTCGGACGCCGCCTTGGGATGAACAATCTCCTCATCGATCCCGGCGTCGTCCCCCTGGGGGACGGGGCGGGGAGGTCTCTTCGGGCCACGGTACTTGCGAAGGCGAGGTTCGGCCTTCCGACGGGCTCCGGGATCCACAACGCCGTCTCCTCCTGGCGGTGGCTCCGGGAAATGGGGAGGGAAGCCCGTAACGCCTGCGACGCCGCCTCCGCGGGCCTGGAGATCCTGGCGGGGGGCGACTACATCCTCTACGGCCCCATCGAGAGGGTCGGGGAGGTCTTCCCGGTGGCGGCGATGGTCGACATCCTAGTTTCGGAGGCGGTGGGGGACCTGGACGTATGGCCCGCCGCCGGCCATCCCGTCGGGAGGCTGATCTGACCGCCTGATCCGATCGGACGATCCGCCTCGATCTCAGCCTTTTTATATCCCCGGCCCCAGGGTAGGGGCATGCATCTATCGCGGGATGAGGAGCGGGCGTACCAGGGGGAGCTCGGCGACGGTCTGCGGAGGGCGATGGAGATCCTCGTCGCCCTCGGCGACATCTACGGCGCCGACCGGCTTATCCCCGTCAGATCCGTCCAGGTGGCGGGGGTCTCCTTCAAGACGATCGGGGAGGCGGGGCTGGAGTGGATCTCAGACCTCCGGGGGAGGGTCGTCGTCCCGGCCGTCCTCAACCCCGCAGGTATGGACCTCATCCGGTGGCAACAGATGGGGATAGACGAGGATTTCGCAGAAAAGCAGATCGAGGTCATCGAAGCCTACCGCCGCCTGGGCGTATCCCCTGACTGCACCTGCACCCCCTACCAGATCAGGCCCGACTTAGCCCGGAGGGGCGACCACCTCGCCTGGAGCGAGTCCTCCGCAGTCTCCTTCGCCAACTCCGTCATCGGGGCGAAGACCAACCGGGAGGGGGGGCCATCAGCCCTCGCGGCGGCCCTGGTGGGGAAGACCCCCCGGTACGGCTACCACCTCGAAGAGAAGAGGGTCCCCACCATCAATATCGCCGTCGAAGCAGACCTGAAGCCCTCCGACTATGGGATCCTGGGCTACATCGTCGGAAAGGAGGTGGGGGACGGGGTTCCCCGGTTCATATTCAGGAAGAGGCCCGATATCGACGAGCTGAAGGCCCTGGGGGCGGCGATGGCCGCCAGCGGCTCCGTCGCCCTCTACTACTTCGATGAGGACGCGCCCTTAGCCCCGGAGGGGTCTGAGGAGATCCTGGTGAGCGATAGAGACCTCCAGGAGGTCCGCCAGGAGTGCGCCCCCGACGACGAGGTGGACGTCGTCGCCATCGGATGCCCCCACTCCTCGGAGAGGGAGCTTGCCGAGGTCGCCCGCCTCCTGGAGGGCAAAAAGGTCGAGAGGGATCTATGGATCTGCACCGCCCGGGCCACCGCCCAGAGACGTCCCGACCTGGTGGCGAAGATCGAGAGGTCGGGGGCGCGGGTCTTCTGCGACACCTGCATGGTGGTATCCCCGGCGAGCGATAGGTACAGAAAGATGATGGTCAACTCCGGGAAGGCCCTGGCATACGTTCCAACACTATGCAAGATGAAGGCAGCTTACGGAAGCGTCGAGGAGTGCGTCAGAGCCGCCACCAGGAGGCTCTGACCTTGGAGATCCGATGCCACCGGATATCGGGGGGGAAGGCCACGGGCCCCGCCCTCGTAACGGAGGAGCCGATATCCTTCCTGGGGACCGTCGACCCCGAGACGGGAGTGGTCGTCGACCCCGGCCACCAGCTCTTCGGGAAGGCCGTCGCCGGGAAGGTCCTGATATTTCCCGGCGGGAAGGGGTCTACCGTCGGGTCCTACGTCATATACCAGCTGAAGAAGAGGGGGGTCGCCCCTCAGGCGATGATCAACATAAGGTCTGAGCCGATCGTCGCCGTCGGGGCCATCATCAGCGGTATCCCCCTGGTGGACGGCGTCGATGCCGGGATCCTCGCCACGAGAGACGGCACCATTCTGACGGTGGACGCTGACCGGGAGGTTATCAGGGTCGAGGAGCCATAGCCCTGCCATCTGGATTTTTAGGCGTTTTCCTCATTTATCGTTATCCGATCTCGCCGTTTCTGGAGCGCGACGGTGCCCTTTGGCCCGGACCCTCGTCTGGCGCCGTTTGCTAAAAATTTTCCGGAAGGGCTCTATCGACGGCCGGGGCTTCACGCCGAAGATGGATGAAAAAATTAAATAATATAGGCGGTAAGAGGTCGTTTACATGTCTTATATGGTCCGCACGACGGCTCGAAGAAGTTATCCGGTTATCGTGAGGGGTGATCGACCGGATCTTGAGGATTTGACGGGCGTTGGACTCATAGCAGCAGCGACATCGTTCGCAGGCTTCAAATTCCTCCTTGAGAGGGGTGAGCTGGCATGACCGCCATCATCGGCGAGAATTTGACCTTCGAACAGGAGAACGGCCCCGAGGTCGAGCTGGTGGTCTATGGCGACGAGTTCTATGCCCGCTACGAGACGGGGGACGGCTATTCTGTGGTCTACGATTACCGACGCGGGTTGTTCTGCTACGCCCTTCTGATCGATGGCGAGCTCGTCTCCAGTGGGGTCAGCCTGGAGGAGAGCCGACCCGCGGGATTGAAGAAGCATCTTGAGGAGGCGGACGAAGTACGCGCCGCCAAAATAGAAGCTAGGGTGAGTAGGCACCTCCCCTAGAGATCTGCGGCCAAGATCTCCTCCTGCAGCAAAAGAAAATGTCGGCGGCGGCTAACAGAAAAAATTAAATAGAACATAAATCTAAAACTTATTTTTGGGGTATACCATATCCGTCACGAGCGTGTAAGGCCAGGATTATTATCTATCCTGAAAAATGATCTTTAAATACCAGGAAAGTCCGGGCCGACCAGAGGCCCGCTTTCTCCGGCGATTGCCCCAAAAAAACAGGAGGTTCGGCCACAGGCCGAGCCCTTTTAGGAGATGAGGTGAACCTGTATGAGTTCGATATTTGGAGAGACTCTGACCTTTGGACAGGAGAACGGTTCCGCCGTCAAGCTGGTGGTCTATGGCGATGAGTTCTACGCCCGCTACGAAACGGAAGACGGCTACACCGTCGTCTATGATGCCGATGTTGGATCGTATTGCTTCGCCCTGGTGATCAACGGTGAGTTCGTCTCCAGCGGCGTCACCATCTCAGAAAGTCCGCCCGCTAGGGTGCGACGCCATCTGAGAGAATCTGAAGAGGTCCGCAACGCCAAATTCAATAAGAGACACGCCCTGATGATCCCGCCTCCGGAGCCCGTAGTCCTCCATGACACTCTCAGGACCTTGGGACCGAACAACGGGCTGCTGGAGGGGCGGCGTGTCAGCGAGGGGGCTGTCAGGGGGTTGACGGTCCTGGTCCAGTTCCAGGATGTCAAGAGCACGGTATCGGCGGCCGAAGTCTCGGAGATGCTCAACGGCCGGGGCTACACTGAGAACGGAAACTTCTGCTCTGTTCGAGACTATTATCAGATGATCTCCAGCGGAAAGCTCGATTATTTCAACGAGGTGGTCGGCCCCATAACCCTGAAACAGAACCGGATGTACTATGCTCAGAATCTCCTCGTCGAAGAGGCGCTCAACGCCGTCGTCGATATGGGGATAGACCTATCCAGGTTCGACTCCCGAAGAGAGGGGATAATCGACGCCCTGGGCTTCCTCTACGCAGGTCAGACTCAGTACCTCGACTGGCTGTGGCCCCACAACCACGTCATCAACCTCAGATACGGCAACATCAGGACCTACTTCTACATGATATCCAGCCTGGGCAGGAGCAAAACCGACCTCAGCATCGGAACCTTCTGCCACGAGAGCGGCCATATGCTCTGCCGTTTTCCCGATTTGTACGATTACGGCGGGCGCGACGGCGACTTCGAGAAGAGCGCGGGGCTTGGCAGGTACTGCCTCATGAGCTCGGGAAACCACAACAACGGGGGAAAAACCCCGTCACCTGTATGCGCATATCTGAGGGATCTGGTGGGATGGTGCGAAAACAAGGTGGTTATCAACCAACCGGACGAATACGAGGTGGTCTGCGGCGACTACGGGACGATACTCGTCTACGAGACCGGGAAGATCAACGAGTACTTCATAGTGGAGAACCGCTGCCGCCTCGGCCTGAACGAGGGGATACCGGCGAGCGGCCTGGCCGTATACCACTGCGATACCCTCGGATCCAACGAGTGGCAGGGGGGGACGGCCACCAAACACTACCAGTGTGGCCTGCTGCAGGCCGACGGCCATCTCGATCTGGAGAACAACCGGAACACCGGAGACGATAAAGACCTCTTCAAGAGGGTCGATGGAGTTGCCCTAACCCACAACACCAATCCGCATTCGAATATGTGGGACGGCTCTGAGTCCGGCCTGATCATATCCCAGGTCACCGAACCGGCGGAGGTGATAAGCTTCATGGCAGGGGGCGAGCCTTCTTCCCTGGACGTTTTTGGAGAGGCGGCTGCCGGGCTGAAGGTCCCGGACTATGATCCCAACGGCGCCAGGAGCTCTATCACCATCTCCGAGGCCGGTAACGTCCGCACCATCGAGGTGAAAGTCGATATAACCCACACCTACATCGGCGATCTGTCGGTCGTGCTCATCGCCCCTTCGGGCCAGAGGGCGACCCTGCACAACCGCGGCGGAGGCGGCCAGGATAATCTTATAACATCGTACGATTCAGCTTCCAACGCCGATCTCAAGTCGATGATAGGCCAGCCCGTCAAGGGCGACTGGACCCTCTGGGTCTCTGATCACGCCAGGAGGGACGTGGGAAAGCTGAACAAATGGAGTATCGGGATGGGACTGGAAGCCAAGGTGAGGACGATCCAGGAGGAATCCGCGACGAAGCTTCCGATCCCCGACAACGATCCCACCGGCGTCAGCAGCTCCATATCCGTAACGGTGGATGGGACGGTGCAGAAGGTGGCCGTTGATGTCGATATAACCCATACCTACATCGGAGATCTGAGGGTCGAACTCTTCTCGCCGGAAGGCAGACAGGCTATATTGCACAATCGGACCGGCGGGGGACAGGACGACCTGGTGAAGACCTACGACCAGAATTCGAGCGCCGATATCGCCGCCTTTGCAGGCCAGCCGACCAGGGGCAACTGGATCCTGAGGGTGACCGATTTGGCAGGAAGGGATGTGGGCACCCTGAACAGGTGGGGGCTGAAGATCGGATATTAGGGACGAGATCAGCAAGATCTTCTTTTTCCCCTATTTCTTTGTCCTTTTTGCCCTATATCCTTTATCAAAGGTCGCCATCCTTCAGGCGGCTATTGCTGTGGTCTTTGTCATGCATCTTTTTCCGGGACCGAAATGATGGTGGTACGGGTCCGGGATGGCCGATAGATCGTAACTCTTTTATGATCGGCCGCCGTCTCAGAGGCTGGTTATTGCCATGTTCAAGATCGGTTTTATCAAGCTCGGCAACGTCGCTTCCTCCCTGGTCGCAGACCTGGCCCTGGACGAGATCGCCGAGAGGACCGACATCGAGGTCCGATCCCTCTCCTTCGGAGCCAAGATGACGGAGAGGGAGGCGGAGATGTCGGCGGAGCTGAAGGGCTGGGGACCCCAGCTTGTGGTGATGATAGGCCCCAACGCCGCCACCCCCGGCCCCACGGCGGCTCGGGGTCTATATAGAGACCTGCCGACGATAGTCATCTCCGACGGCCCATCCAAGAAGGAGGCCCGGGAGGCGCTCCAGGCCGAAGGGTTCGGCTACATAATCCTACCCTTCGACCCCCTCATCGGGGCCAAGAGGGAGTTCCTCGACCCCGCAGAGATGGCCCTATTCAACGCCGACGCCATCAAGGTCCTCAGCATCTGCGGGTCTGTCAGGCTTGTGCAGGAGGAGCTGGACGGGGCGATGGCCAGCATCATCGCCGGATCTGCGAAGCTTCCCGCCATCCTCTCAACCCCCGAGAACTGCACCGAGAGGATGGACTTTCAAAATCCCTACGCCCGGGCGAAGGCGATCGGAGCCCTTCACATGGCCCAGACGGTGGCGGGGATCGATGCCGCTGCCTGCTTCAGGCTGAAGGAGCTGGATAGGATCGCCCTGACCGCCGCCGCCGGCCACGAGGTGATGCGGGCCGCGGCGATCCTCGCCGACGAGGCGAGGGAGCTGGAGAAGTCGATGGACTCGGTCTCTAGGAGGCCCCACGCCCGATCCGGGGCGATCCTCGCGAAGACGGGGCTCCTCGATAAGCCCGAGCCGGTCTGATCCCGGCTCTTGCCGGGGGATGTCGAAGGATTGGAACGCTCGGTTATTGAGCGGCGTTCCAGATGCTCTTGGACGCCGGGGGGGCCGGATCGTTCCCATAGGCGGCCTTCGACAGCAGGCGTTTTATCGAAGGCGGTGGCCGGGGGGGCAGCTTGCCATCCGCCGGGAAAGGGAAGATGTTATTAGTGACGACGGCGATTAGCTCTTACTAGGATTCTATAGTCAAGAGACTGTTATAGGAGGCGGTCGGACGCTACAGATTGAAGATCTCTGGGTGAGGATAGGGGATAAAGAGGTCCTGAAAGGGGTGAACATGAGCGTCGGTGACGGTGAGACCCACGCCCTCTTCGGGCCCAACGGCTGCGGCAAGACGACGCTGCTCAGCACCATAGCCGGTATCCCCCGGTACGTGGTGGAGAGGGGGACGATCAGGTTCAAGGGTGTCGACATCACCAGGATGCCGATGTACGAGCGGGCGAGGCTTGGGATCGGCATCGCCTTCCAGCACCCCCCCACCATAAGGGGTCTTAAGGTCTCGGATATGATCAAGCTCTGCAACCCCCAGGCGAACGCCGAGAAGATCCTCAAGGATCTCGACTTCGTCGATTTTGCCGACCGGGAGGTGAACAAGGGCTTCTCCGGCGGCGAGGTGAAGAGGTCGGAGATGGTCCAGCTCCTCGCCCAGGAGCCGGATTTCGTGATGCTCGACGAGCCCGACTCCGGGGTCGACCTGGAGAACATCAAGGTGATAGGCAGGGCGATAAACGTCCTCACCCAGAAGGATCTGAAGCCCCGCGCCAGGAAGAAGTCGGGGGTGATCATCACCCACTTCGGCCACATCCTCGACTACATGTCAGCGGACAAGGCTCACGTCATGATCGAGGGGAGGATCGTCTGCTCGGGAAGCCCGAAGGAGATCCTGGAACAGATCAAGGTCAACGGATATGAGGGGTGTGTTGGATGTCTATGTCCCGTCTAGAGGAGAAGGCTAAGAAGGCTAAGGATAAGGTGGCGGCTCTGGGGACGGATATCGATATCGAGAGCTACGAGGCGGAGTCGGAGGAGATGGGGGAGATCGAGGCTCTGGAGATGCTCCCCGAGGACGTCCAGACCGCAGCCCTCAGCGCCGGGGTGAGCCTCACCGGCGAGTCGGCCGGCGACTACTTCCAGGTCGACCAGTCGGCGGTCCATCGGGGCTCGTCCGTAGAGGGGATCGAGGTGATGGACATCGGGACCGCCCTCCGAGAGCACAGCTACCTCGCGGATTACTACTGGAAGCTCGTTTCCATCGACACCGACAAGTACACCGCCGACGTGGGGATGCACCCTCCGGCGGGTTACTTCATCAGGGCCAAGCCCGGGACGGTGAGCACTTTTCCCCTCAAGACCTGCCTCTTCATGGGAGGGAAGAATAAGCGGCAGCGCGTCCACAACGTCGTCATCGCCGAGGAGGGGTCCCGCCTTCACATCATCACCGGCTGCACCACCCCGTCCCACGCCGGGAGGGGGCTGCACTTGGGGGTCTCGGAGGTCTACGTAAAGAAGAACGCCCACGTCACCTTCACCATGGTCCACAACTGGGGTGAAGAGGTGGAGGTCAGGCCCCGGGGCGCAAGCCGGGTGGAGGCGGGTGGGTCCATCTCCGAGAACTACATCACCCTCACACCGGTGAAGAGCCTCCAGGCCTTCCCCACCGCCACCCTCGCCGGGGAGGGTGCGGTCGCCAGCTTCAACACCATCATGTACGCCCGGAGGGGGAATATCGATATCGGAAACCAGACGATCCTCGAGGCACCGAAGACCAGCGCCGAGTCGATAGCCAGGGTCGTCTCCACAGGGGGCGAGATCATAAACCGGGGGCGTATGGTCGGAAAGGTCCCAGACATCAGGGCTCACGTCGAGTGCGTCGGCCTCATCCTCACCGAGAAAGGGAGGATCTACTCCATACCGGAGCTGGACGGCTGGTGTGGAGGGCTCGACATGTCCCACGAGGCCGCCGTCGGGAAGATCTCCCAGGTGGAGCTGGAGTACCTGATGGCCCGGGGGCTCTCCACCGACGAGGCGACGAGCGTCATCGTCCGGGGCTTCCTCGATGTCGAGATCAAGGGCCTCCCTCCGGCCCTCAAAGAGGAGATCCAGAAGATCACAAAGCTCGAGGAGATCCACGGTGGCTCATGAGGTGCGTATCTTCATGAGGGGGAGAGGGCTGAGACGATCTTCTCCGGGAGGCTCTCCCGGTTCTCCTCGGTGACGATGAAGAGCCGCAACTCCCCCCTGATCCTCTCGGCGAGGGGGTGGCTCGACTTCGCATGGACGACGACGACCATAGTTTTCTCTGAATCGAGGGCGGCTTCCACCGCCCTGGCGAAGGCCTCGGAGAGTAGCTCCATCGGCCCCACCTCGTCGATGACCACCACCTCCGCCTCCCGGACCGCCCTCTCCACCGCCCTCGCTCCCACCTCCTCCAGGTCCCGGAGGCATACCCTGTACCTTCCGACCTTTGGGCCGTCGCCGTCGATGGAGGCGAGGGTTCCCCGGTCCCCCGTCAGGATGTCCTCCAGAAGAAAGCCCGTCCTCTCTCTGCCGCGGCGGACCTCCCGGGCCAGGACCCCCCCCACTGGGCGGCCGAGAAGGTCGATCACCTTCTTCACCAGGGTCGACTTTCCCGACCCCGGCGGACCGGTTATGGCAACTCGTTCGGGCATCTTTCCGCCCTCACCCTTTCGACGAACCTGCTGAGGCTCTCGACGTCCTTAATCTCCCGGCGGACCATCCGCTTCAGCCGCTCCCTGATATCGAGGTCCGCCCTGGCGCCTGCGGCGATGAGGTGCTCCGCTACCCTCCGGGCCAGCTCCTCGCCTGCCCTGTCCCAGTCGGTGAGGACGACTACCTCCTTGAAGGACCGGGCCGCCTCCTCCGCCACCTCCATGGCAGGCCGCCTCGCCGCCCGGAGGACCGGCCCCTCGACCCCCAGATCCCGGAGGGACCGCTCGTCCCTCTCCCCCTCGACGATGATCGCCGCCCCTTCACCGGAGGCCTCCAGGAGCGCCTCGATCGCCTTATCGAGGGATTCGGGGTCGCAGCAGGCCCTCCTCCCCCTCGGATCGCGCCCCTTCCGGCCGCCACTACATCTTCTCCCTCCCGGCATCAGGGCGTCCCCACTATCGCTCCCGATAAGAGCCTCACCGCCTCTTCGGCGTCGACCCCCAGGACGATGACGACCTTTCGGGAGCTCTTCTGGCCGGCCGTCACCCGGACCCTCTCGGCTCCGATCCCGAAGAGGTCGGCGAGGGCCCGTTCCAGCTCTCGGTTCGCCCTTCCCCTGGCAGGCTCCTCGGTGAGCCTCGCCAGAAGAGACCTCCTCCAGGGGTTGAATCCGGAGGGGACGAGGAGCCGATCAGACCCGGCAGCCACCTCGAACCTCATGAGAACCCCCTGCGGGTGGGGATCGACCGCCTCCCGGATGTCACCACCGGCCTCCATGAAGATAGAATCGCTCTCTGTGCCCTTTATAGATTTGCCCCCGATCGCCGGTCTGGATCAACGACCCGACGATGGAGAATCGGCTATGGAGAATCG
>DAXT01000006.1 GCA_002506535.1 Methanothrix harundinacea | reverse complement strand
TTATTAAAAAGAGCGGAGCTTAGGAGGCATGAATCGGACCGGATTAGTGGCGAGGTTGAAGAGACCGGATATTTTTTTTTCACTCAAACCTCTTTTCGAGGATCCTCATCGCCGGAAAGATGAAGAGAACGAAAAATCCGGCGAGGATGATAGAGTCCAGAAGGGGGCTTGCCGGAGCGGTCGAGAAGGCGCCCCGGAGACCCTCGACGGTGTAGGTGAGGGGAAGGATCCGACTTAAAATTTGAAGCCCCTCGGGCATCGCTGATATCGGATATACGACGCCGCAGAGAAAGACCATCAAAAACCTCGGGAGGTTTAAGAAGGTCTGGGCCTCGAATACCTCCTTGAAGCCGACGCTGAAGAGGGCGCCCATGGATGAGAAGACCAATAGAGAGATGACCGCCACCGGGATGAGGGCGGAGAGGTCGGGGCGGAGGCCCAGGCCGAGGACCGTTCCCGCCGTCACCGCCGAGGTCATCAAGAGGCCGAAGAGAAAGCCCCCCAGGACCTTTCCCAGGAGGACTCCGCCGGTGCTCACCGGCGCCAGAAGGAGCCTCTCCAGGGACCCCAGCCTCATCTCGAAGTTTATCACCACCGCCTCCGCCGCCTTGGTGCTGAAGAGGATCGTCATGGCGATCAGCCCCGGGACGAGCTCTTCGAAGTCGCCGGGGCTCCTGAGGTAAAAGGCGAGGGTCCAGGCCACGGGAAAGACGATCCCCCAGCTTATCGCCGGAGGCTTGAGGTAGTAGGTCCTCATATCCTTGGCGGCGATCTCGTATATGCACCGCAGGTCGTCTCGCAACATTCTCATTTGCCCCCCTTCTCTTTTGCCATCATCGCGGTGCTGAGGCCCGTGATCCTGACGAAGGCGTCTTCGAGGGTCGGCTTCATGCTGTTCACCGTCTCAAGGCCGAGGTCGTGACCCCTCGAGAACCCGACGAGCTCTTCCAGGACCCCCGAAGGGTCTCCCCCCAGGACCCTCACCCTTTTACCGTCCAGAAAGACGACCTTTGATCCGGGGAGGCGGGCCGATAGGTCAGCCAAATGGTCCGAGGCAGCCCCTCTGAAGGAGGCCTCGATGACGGACCCCTCTTCAGCAGACCTCTTCAGCCCACCGGGAGTATCGATGGCGACGACCCTCCCCTTCACCAGGATGGCGATCCTGTCGCAGAGATGGTCCGCCTCCTCCAGATAGTGGGTGGTGAGGATTATGGTGAGGCCCCGGTGGTGGAGGTCGCAGATGAGGTCTCGCAGGGAGCGGGCCGCCACCACGTCGAGCCCCACCGTCGGCTCGTCCAGGAAGAGGAGCTTTGGATCGTGGACGAGGGCAGCGGCGATGGTGAGCGCCCTCTTCATCCCCCGGGAGAAGGTCCCAAACCTGTCGTTCCTCCGCTCGAAAAGGCCGAAGGCCCGGAGGAGCTCCTCCGCCCTCTCCTCCCGGACCCTCTTTTTGACGCCGTAGAGCTTGGCCATGAAGAGGAGGTTATCCCTCGCCGAGAGCTCGTCGTATAGGTTTGAGCTGTCGGGGACGACCCCGATCCACCTCTTCGCCTCGTGGATCCCGGAGGATAGGTCGAAGCCGAGGACCCTGGCATCCCCCTCCGATGGGCGGGAGAGGCCGACGAGCATCCTGATGGTGGTGGTCTTCCCCGACCCGTTGGGGCCGAGAAGGCCGAAGACCTCCCCCTCCTCCACCTCAAAGCTTACATCTTCGACGGCGGTCAAGCTCCCAAAGCGCTTCGTCAGCCCCTGGACTTCGATGGCTTTCATGATCCTCACATTCCAGGAGGGGTTTTCGGCTTCGTAGAAGTGCTCCCATCAATAGGCCCTCCAAGACGGGGGGTCTTCCGTCAGAGATTCCCTTTCAGATCTTCCAGCTTCTCTTCGACCCTTTCCAGCTCCCTCTTCAGCGATCCCCTGTACCCTTCCAGCTTCGATATAATCTCCGCCGGGCTCCGCTGTCTTTCTCCTCCGCAGCAGCAGATGCCACCTTCGCCGAAACGGCCGGAGGCTTGACGGACGGCACCATGGTGGCCCGGGTCGTGGCATCCGCAATTCTCCCTAGCCCCTCCGCCGACGGCGGCCCCTGAGACATGTCTATCTCCAAAGCACATAATTCCACCTCATACACCATCATTCTTCCAATAGATCGATAACGATTCTTCGGGTCTTCAGCCTCCAGACCTTCTCCGGAGCTCCGGCTTTCTCCTCCCTATAGCCGGCCAATTCGACTATCTCGGCCTCCTTGAGGGCGGAGATGTGATAGTAAAGTCCAGCCAGGGAGATCTCCTTCCGGAGACCGAGTTCCTCAAAGATCTCCTTGGTGCTCCTCTCGCCCTCGCCGATGCACCGGATTATCTTCCACCTTGTAGGACAGTGCAAAGCACGGAGGGATCTATGAACCCGTCTATCGGGCAGGTCTGGTCTTCGGCACATAAGAACGCCTTGAGTATTCTAGCGAAATACTTGAGAATTGAAGTATATCATTTTAAAGCTTTCGGCGAAGGTGGGAGAGATCAACCTTTGAGATATCCATTGATATCCACACCCTATTCGGATGATCTAGCTAATCCTCTCTTCAGCATCCACCAGCCCAGGATCATGGCGAGGCATCCGGAGAAGGCGACGAGCCCCAGGACGAGGAGCCCAAAGGTGAGGTCTACCTCAAGCCCCGCAGCCCTGCCGATGTTGGGAGATATGATGAAGGCCGCCCCCGCCAGCAGGAGAAATAAGCCGCTCAAAAGGCGCCTCTCGAGCCGAAGATCGGGAGAATCCTCCTCGACGATCCCCTTCTCCAGGAGGGCCATCCTCCTCTTGTGATCGAGATAGTAGACGAAGGCCGCCAGGACCATCCCTTCGGCCACCAGCATCGCCACGATCCAGTCCGTCGCCTTTCACCAGCTCCGACGGCTTACTCATTAGCATCGGAGTAGATAATTATTTCCTAAAAATGGAGAATTTTGTGATATATTATGTGTATTATCACCACTGATCTTCACCCCATTTGCCGATAAATAGAGGCGCTGGCGGCCCCGGGGGCCGAAGGGCAGAAGGGCCGATGACCCCTGCCTCTTCTAGATCACCTTTCGCCGCCAGATCGATTATACCCGTTCAGCCTGCCGTCAGACGGCGGCCGCAGGAGCGGCAGGATAGGGGCCTATGAGGAGGCTCGGACCCTCCCCCGTCTCCCTGGACTTGAAGACGACTTTGTAGTCGGTGTCGCCGACGGCCATCAGGAGGAAGGATATCTTCCCGCCCTCGGCTCCTTTGACGTGCTCGGAGACGTCGAAGGCATAGATCCTATCCCCGCCGAAGTTCATCCCCACCTGACGGAAGTCGATATCCTCGCCGCTTGAGATCATAAAGATCAAGGAGAGCATATTCAACGCCAGGGCGGTGACGCTCGAGCTCTCGGACCATTCGGAGGTGACCGGCGCGATGAATATCCCTGCCATCTCGTCGCCGACCTTCTCCACCGACTCCGCCTTGAGGACGAGGACGGCGACGTCGTCATCTCCGACCGAAAGACCGGACAGGTCGAACTGGACCATCACAACCCCTGGAAAGTCTTCCTCCCCGGACTGATCGCCCATCAGATATTGAGAGACCAGTTGAGCTTCGTTGTAGACCATCTCCTCAGTCAAGTTTACGTAGACGTCGGCGACCGCCGGGAGGACAGTCATGGAAGTGTTGAAGGCGACGGGCGCCCCAACGGCTGTGGCCTCTGCTTCAGCCTCCGGCGAAACCTCGGCGGGAGCCGTCTCGTTTTCGCCGTTCTGGACGGTATCTTCCACATCGCCGGACTCCGTTTCGGTGGAGTTATCCTCGGCGGCGACCGTCGCCTCTTCGCCACCCATCAACGGAGCGATATCGACGACGGATGCGGTACCGTTCTCTCCCCCTTCTGCGAACGCCGATGATGCGGCCGCAAAGATCGAGAGGACGATCATTATGCGAAATAACGCTCTAAACATATCGGACTCATCTCCCTTTTATACGAATTATCTAATCCTGGCATGAATATATCCCTTTCCATAGAAAACCACCTCCGGGATGGAGGATCCCGGGTCAAAGCCCCCGGTGAGGAGACCCGCCCCCCCCCTCCGAGAGATGGGGCCCGAAAGATCGCCCGTCTACGGACCTTCGAGTAGACTGAATTCTCATTAATTTAATATTGAGTGTTAACTATTTCCTGATTTTAAGTTTTATTCAGAATTAGAAAGTAATATATAGCATTAAATGTCAGTAAAGCCGCAGATAATATCGGAAAATTCGGAGGAGGGATGAATATGGTAAGTATAGGGACGATTACGAGGATCTCGGCGGCGCTCCTGGTGATGCTGGCCGTCTCGGCCCCATCCGCCGCATTGGTCAACCCGGACGGGTATTACTATAAGAATGAGCATAAATTCGAGCAGGACGTGGAGGGGGATGGGTACGCTATGGTCTACCAGAAGGTTAACACCAATACCCTCCAGCTCTTGAACTATATGCACGGGAGCGGAAAGATGGATGCTGCGACCCTGATAAGCTCGAACCAGAGCCAGGGGATGACATACTACCAGGATCGGGATACCCTGGTATACAAGGGTACGGTCTTTCCCAATAGAGGCAACATCTCCTTCGTCGAGCAGAATGAGATGACATACTCTCCGGTGGCTATGGTCTACGGGACAGGATGGTATGAGAAGAACCCCATAGTCTACAGCTCCAAGTTGAAGGAGAAGACCGTAGGCAAAAGCTACCAGATGGGCGCCACCTTGCACCACCAGATAGAGTACGCATCCGCCTTCAAGAAGGATATCGCTGTAGACCTCCAGTGCCTCGATCCCGCGCCGGGAAAAGACTCAAAAGGCAAAACGCTATACAGCTCATCGAAGAAAGATGGATACGGTCTTGCGCGGATGAAGATCGAAGAAGAGGTAATTGAAGGAACGGTCCATATAGGCCAGCTCCTGACCCAACCTGATCCTGACAAGAAATACCGTGCCGGAGAATCCGGCTGGAAGAACCCTCTCATCGAGATTGATGAGAATTACCACGGAACTTTCAGGATTACAAAGAAAATGGAGATATCCCAGGTCAAATCTGCATCAGGAGTCAGAAAGGACTGGCTCTCCTGCTGCTTCGGCGGCTATGATGGGATGGACGACGACGACAAGCTCTGGGGCGAGAAGGAGATCTTCGACTGCACCTGCCGGGACGTCGCCTGGGGGAAGGCCTGGAACGACACCTCCAAGGCCCAGCTCCCTCGAAAATAAAGAAATTTCACGATGGTAAACGAGAGGCGCTTGTAGCCCTGTGCCCAAGCGCCGCTCCCTCCAACTTATTTTTGTCTTCAATTTTTAGCCCGAGGATAGAGCTGCCGCGGGGAGAAACCCGATCTCCTCCACCAGGGACTGGCCGGCATCTCCCAGGAGGAAGTCTATGAAGGCCTGCTCCCCGGCGTCGGGCTCGTCCCATGTGATGACGTAGAGGGGACGGGTGAGGAGATACGTCCCGTCCCTGATGCTCTCGGCGGTGGGGACGACCCCCTCGTAGGCTACGGCCCGGAGGGGACCGTCCCGGACGTAGTTGAAGCCGAGGTAGCCGATCGCCTTATCGCTCTTGGTTATGGCGGTCTTCATCTCGGCGTTGTTCTGGGTGTAGGTGTCGGCGCCGGAGGTCTCCGTCGTCAGGTCCCCCATCACCATCTCGTTGTAGAGGTCGCCGGTTCCTGAGCCCACCATCCGGGCTACAACGTAGATCTCGAGGTCGGGGCCCCCGAGATCCTTCCAGTTCGTCAAGTTCCCGTCGTATATCCCCCGGAGCTGATCTTTAGTCAAGTTGGTAACCCCCCCATCGTATATCGATTGGCTGACGGCGATGCATATGGCGTCGTAGCCGATCAGATATTCTCTGAAGTTGTCGCCGTAGAGGGCGACCTCATCCTCCCTCACCTCCCGGGAGGACATGCCGATGTCGGAGAATCCGCTGGCGACGTTCTTTATCCCCACCCCGGAACCTCCGACGCCGCTGACGGTCACCATTATACCGCTCTGCAGGATGTTGAACTCCTCGGCGGAGACCTCCACCAGGGGCATCACCGTCGTCGACCCGGTGACGGTCACCGTCTCAAGGCCTACCGCGACCGAGGAGGTCCCGGCCAGGGCGAAGGGTATCACCATTATGCAGACGAACGCCAAATAGGACAGTCTATTCAATAGATCACTCCCCGGAGTAGAACTGCTCGTACTATATGATATTTGTTGTGAGAGTGGCAGAGAGATCATCACATTTTGGCCTGCGTTATGGAAGCTCTGCGAAAAAAATGGCGGGCCGGACCGGAGGAGGTCACCCCACCCGGCGGTATAGGGTCGTCCTCTCGGCCGGGACCCGCCCGTTCCTCTCGATCAGGTCACAGAACTGGCGGGGGGTCATCACCTCCCCCTCCGCCGCCCCTGCGGTCCGGGATATATTCTCCTCCATCAGGGTTCCCCCCAGGTCGTTCACACCCCAGTGGGTCGCCCTCCCGGCAAGCTCTCTACCGAGCTTCACCCAGCTTGCCTGGATGTTCACTATGAGGGGATCGAGGGCGACCCTCGCCAGGGCGTGCATCTTGAGGTTCTCGAAGGGGTCGATCCTCCGGGACGATAGGCCCAGATCGTTATTTGCCGGCATGAAGGGGAGGAGGACGAACTCGGTGAAGCCACCGGTCTCGGCCTGGATATCCCGGATGAGGAGGAGGTGGCTGATCCGGTCCTCCAGCCTCTCGACGTGGCCGTAGAGGATGGTGGAGGTGGTGGGAACCCCCAGGGAGTGGGCGGTGACGATAACGTCCCGCCACTCCTCCGTCGAGAGCTTTGAGGGGCAGATCTCAGCCCTCACCCGGTCCACCAGGATCTCCGCGGCGGTCCCAGGCATCGATCCGAGGCCGGCGGCCCGAAGATCCCTTATCGACTCTTCCACCGTCGTCCCGGAGTTCTCCGACATGTAAGAGACCTCCATGGGGGAGAAGGCGTGAAGGTGCATCCGTGGATAGTTCTCCTTCACCGCCTCCAGGATTCGGCAGTAGTCCTCCAGAACGAGGCCTGGGGCGAGCCCCCCCTGGATGCAGATCTCGGTGGCGGAGAACCTCTCCGCCTCCTCCACCCGGACCAGGATCTCCTCCTCGCAGAGTAGGTAGCCGTCGTCACGCCGAAAGGCGCAGAACCTGCAGCTACCGACGCACCGGTTTGTGAAGTTGACGTTCCTGTTGACGACGTAGGTGACGACATCGCCGCACCGCTCTTCCCGCAGGAAGTTTGCGAGGCGGAAGAGCCTCACCGGCTCCTTCCAGAGGGAGAGGAGAGATGATGCGTCGACGGACCGCCCCCGAGAGAGGAGGGGATCGTCGAAGGCCGAGTCCTCATGGATCGGAGATGATATCACCTGCCACCACCTTCCAGAAGGTTCTCGATGCCACCCTCGCCGATCCTCCGCTCCTTAGGAAGCTGGCTGATCAGCTCCCCCCGGGAATATAGACCGCATCCCAGGACGTCCCCCTGGTGAGCAACCACCACGTAGCCGTCCTCCAGATCCGCCTCCATGCTCTGCCGCTCCCCGGCTATGAACTTTCTTGCCTGGTCGGATGATAGGTCGACGACGTTCTTAGTTGCGAAACGGCCGAAGAGTTGGAGGGCGTAGGTGGAGGGCTTCGGGACCCGCCCCCGAAGGGAGATGAACCGTAGCCCCACAGCCTCATAGTCCAGGTCCGGGACCTCGGGGAGGCTGAAGGCCCAGACGTTCCTCCCCCTCAGAAAGAAGCTGACCGCTTCGAAGGCTTCGGGAGGTATCCCGAAACGAGACCCCATCATCTCCGCCACCTCGGCCCTCTCCATCGGCTGGAAGGGCGTCCTACTCTTTGACGAGCTTTGCGACAAAGAATCCTCCCGTATCGTTCTGGTGGGGGTAGTACCTGGCGCATCTCTTCATCTCATCTCCGAAGGACGACCCGCCCCACTCGGCGAGCCCCGGTGAGCTTTCGAGATCCGGGACGGCAACCTCCTGGAGGCTGACCCCGGAGGTACGTTCCATGACCCGGGATACCACGGCCTCGTTCTCCTCGGGGGCGAAGGTGCAGGTGGAGTAGACGACGGTCCCGCCGGGCTTTGCGACCTCCACCCCCCTCTTTAAAAGGGCGACCTGTAGCCGCTGGAGGCCGAGGGAGCGCTTCAGGCTCCACCGGCCCAGGACGGCGGGGTCCTTTCTCGCCATCCCCTGGCCGGTGCAGGGTCCGTCGACGAGGACCCGGTCGAACTTCTGGGCTGGAAAGCGGCGGCCGTCGTACCTGGTCACGGCGACGTTTATCGCCCCCGCCCTCTCGCAGTTGGAGCGGAGGGACGCCACCCTCCCGTTGGCGGGGTCGTTGGCGACCAACAGCCCCCGGTTCTCCATCATCATGGCGATCTGGGTAGTCTTCGACCCCGGGGCGGCGCAGAGGTCCAGGACCCGCTCCCCTGGCCTCGGGTCCAGGACGACGGCTGAGACCATGGATATCTCCTCCTGGATGTGGATATGGCCCATCAGGTTCTCCAGGAGGTTTCCGGGCTTATCCGTCCCCATCCTTATCCCCCAGGGGTACCAGGGGAAGGGGCTGCAGGGCACCTGCGCCCCCCTCAGCCGGGTGAGGAGGCGGTCCCGACCGGTCTTGAGTCCGTTTATCCTGGCGGTGGTCGGGAGGGGACGATATATCGCCTCAACGAACCTGTCGAACTCCGGGATCACTCCTGCGTACCTCGAAAGGCCGTCCATGACGGCGCAATCCGCGTTTATAGGATATATTACCAGCCGTCGGCGGGATGGTGAGTCCCGGTCCGCTGGCCCATCAACCCCTTCGGCGGTTGATCGGAATCGGCTCATGCCGGCAACGGCTTCGAATCCTGCATATCTCATGGCAAGGCCGGAGCGATCGATCTCATGAGCACAAGGATTTAATAGTCGTAATGATTTGTGGACAATGCGGCAAACTGTTCTCCAGTTTTTCGCTAAGGACGGTGAAGTGTTTGTACGGCAATGATAGAGGTTCTTTCCGAGGCGAGAGCTTCGCACCCTCCGCCCCCGTGGAGGCCGGAAAGGAGTACGATGTTGAGATCGAGGACGTCGCCAAGAAGGGGGACGGAATCGCCAGGATCGAGGGCTTCGTAATATTCGTCCCTGACACCAAAGTCGGCGACCAGGTGACGATCGTAGTCGACCGGGTTATGCAGAGGTTCGCCATCGGCCATAAGGCCTGAACTTCTCAATCATCTTCTCTTTTAATAAGGACGGTGAGGTCATTTGTACAGAAGTGATAGAGGTTCCTTCCGAGACGATAGCTTCGAGACGACAGCACCCGTTGAGGTCGGAAAAGAGTACGACGTAGAGATTGAGGATATCGCAAAACAGGGCGACGGGATCGCCAGAGTCGAGGGGTTCGTCATATTCGTCCCCGAGACGAAGGTCGGCGACCAGGTGACGATCGCAGTCGACCGGGTTATGCAAAGGTTCGCCATCGGCCACAAGGTCTGAAGGCGGATGCCGCTTTTTGCGAGCCGGTGAATAAAGAAGTTCAGCCCGGCGGGGCTGAAATCCCATTTATTTTTCGGATCTCAAAGCCGGTCCAGGTGGCCTTTTCAGCCGCGCCTCTTCATGATGTCTTCGAGGTCTTTTAGGAATAGGTCGACGTTCTCGACCGTTGAATGGGGCATCAGTATCAACCTCAAAGCCTTCGGGCTTCTCGTCGTCGATACCCTCCACCGCCGTTCCAGAAGGTCGGACCTTACCCCCTCCGGATCGTCCATCCTCAGGGTGACGACGTTCATCACCGGCTCCATCATCGGCTCGACCCCGATCTTCCTCGCCCCATCCACCATCCGCCTGGATAGGTCCATGCATCGATCGACGACCTCCTTAAACCCCTCCCTTCCGAGATGGTTCATCACCGCCCAGATGGCGGCGGCGGCGGCACCGCTCCTCGTCCCCGTCAGGGCCTTGGGCCTAGCCACCGTCAGGTACGGGGCGTAGGCGGCGAGCCTCTCCAGGTCTTCGGGACGCCTGAATAGGAGGCCGCCCCCCGGGATCGTCGCCATCCCCATCTTGTGGGGGTCGATGGTGATGGAGGTGACGGCCTCCACCGTGAAGTCCCACCTCCAGTCCCCCTCCAGGAAGGGAAGGACGAACCCTCCGAAGGCGGCATCGACGTGGAGGTGTATCCCGGCGTCGAGGGCGATCTCTGCCAGCCGGTCGATGGGGTCGACCTGGCCGAACTCCGTCGTCCCGGCGATCCCCACGAGAGATACCGTCTTCTCGTCGATGAGGGACTCCACGGAGGCGAGGTCCACCTTGAGATCGTCGTCGAGATCAGCCTTCCTGATCTCGATGGATAGGAGGTCGCCGATCTTGTCGAAGGAGAAGTGGGCGGACTTTGGGACGACGATATTTCCGTCCCGAAAGCTGTGGGCGTTCCTCGCAGCCCTGATCGCCTGGATGTTCGACTCCGTCCCCCCCGTCGATAGGTAGCCTGCGGCCTCGGGATATCCCAGAAGCTCCGCCATCATCCTCACCGCCTGCAGCTCCAGCTCGGCGGAGCCGGGGAATAGACCCGGATCGCCCAGGTTCGTCTCCTGGAACCTCTCGTGGGCGAGGAGCGCTATCGGGTGGGGCGGGGTGCACATGGAGGAGAAGATCCGATGGTAGGAGAGGTCCTTCTCCCTCATCTTCGAGAGGCCGTCCATGACCTCCTCTTCAGATATGCCCAGATCTCTCAAAGGGTATTCCTCGATGGGGTTATCTCCGCCGGGGATCACTCCTCCCGCAGCGCCCTCAGCATGATGATCTTCTCGGCCCTCGCCACGGTATCCCTGACGGTGGCGACGGCGTCGATGTTGGCGGAGATGCTGGTGATCCCGATCTCCACGAGCCTCTTCGCCATCTCGGGGTAGGACCCGGCCTGGCCGCAGATGGATGTGGCGACCCCCGCCTTGTTGCACCGCTCGACGACGTACTCGATCTGGGCGAGGACCGCCGGGTGGAGCTCGGAGTATAGGTCGGCGACGTTCTCATTGTTCCTGTCGACGGCGAGGGTGTACTGGGTGAGGTCGTTGGTCCCGAAGGATACGAAGTCGATCCCGTCCTCGATGAAATCCTCTATGGTGAGGGCGGCGGCCGGAGTCTCCACCATGATACCGACGTCGATCTTCTCCAGGTCCAGCCCCTCCTCCACCATGAGGGCCTTGGCTTTTCTGAATTCGCTGACATGCTGGACGAGGGGGAGCATGATCCCGACGTTGGAAAGGCCCATCTCGTGGAGCTTCTTGAAGGCCCTCATCTCCAGGCGGAAGTGGTCGGTCTCCGTGAGATCCCTTCTGATCCCCCGCCATCCGAGCATCGGGTTGTGCTCGGTGGGCTCGTCCTCCCCACCCTCCATACCCCGAAACTCGTCGGTGGGGGCGTCCAGTGTCCTCACCCAGACGGGCCTGGGGTAGAAGGCCTCGGCCACCGTCCTGACGCCGCCGACGAGCTCGTCTACATACTCGTCACCCTTACCGGCCTTGATGTAGTACCGGGGAGTCTTGCCTAGCCCCAGGATCATATGCTCGATCCGGAGGAGGCCGACGCCGTCGGCGAGGGTCGCGGCCGCAGCCTCCGCCGCCTCGGGCATGCTGACGTTCACCTTCACCTCAGTCGCCGTTATCGGCCTGTATACGAAGGAGACGGCCGGGCCCACCGGTTCAGCCGACTTCGCCTTCTTAAGCCGCCCCTCGTAGACCTTCCCCTTTCCTCCGTCGACGGTTATCAGCATCCCGTCGGAGAGGACCTTCGTCCCCTGTTTGGTTCCTACGACGGCCGGAAACCCCAGCTCCCGGCTGACTATGGCGGCGTGGCATGTGAGGCCGCCCTCGTCGGTGACGATCGCACCGGCCCTCTTCATCGCCGGTACCATATCCGGCTCCGTCATCACTGTGACGAGGATATCCCCCTCTTTGATCTTATCGAGGTCACCGGAGCCGGTTACTATCTTCACCTCCCCGGTCGCCACCCCCGGAGATGCGGCGAGGCCTGTGAGGATGACCTTTCCGCTCCCCATCGCCTTCTCCTCCTCATCCTTTCCGCCCTTGGATATGGTGGTGATGGGCCTCGACTGGAGGATGTACATCTTCCCCTTCTCGTACGCCCACTCGATATCCTGGGGTATGCCGTAGTGCCTCTCCAGGAGGTCCCCCTGGGCTGCAAGCTCCAGGATCTCCTCGTCGGAGAGGACGAGCTTCTCCCTCAGGTCCGGCGGGGTGTTCTTCGTCACCGTCTCACCGGTCTTCTTGTCCCGGAAGATCATCGTCTCCTTTGCGGCGATCGACTTGGAGACTATCCTCGAACCCTTCCTGTCGACGACGTAATGGTCCGGGGATACCGACCCGGAAACGACGGACTCGCCTAGCCCCCAGGCAGCCTCGATGATCACCTCAGGCTCTCCGGTGGTGGGATGAGAGCTGAACATCACCCCCGACTTCTCAGCATCCACCATCTTCTGGACGGTGACGGAGATGTTCACCTTCTCGTGTTCAAAACCCCTGTCGACCCGGTAGAAGATCGCCCTCGCCCCGTATAGGGAGGCCCAGCACTTCCGGACCGCCTCGAAGACCTGGTCCTCGCCCTTCATGTTGAGGAAGGTCTCCTGCTGCCCCGCGAAGCTGGCGTCGGGGAGGTCCTCGGCGGTGGCGCTCGACCTGACGGCGACGAAGACCTCTTCGCCCTCCCGCGCGCACATCTCCCGGTACCGGCTCCTGATCGCCTCCTCGATATCCCCGGGGACCTTCGCCTCCAGGACCAGGCCCTTGGCCTTCTCCGCCGCACCGTTGAGGGCCGCCGGATCGTGGACGTCCACCTTCAGCGCATCGAAGATCCCGTCAACGATCCGCGATCGGGTTATGAAATCTCTATAAGCCTGCGCGGTGACCGCAAACCCCCCCGGTACGGGGACGCCCACGTTTATCATCTCGCCGAGGCTTGCGCCCTTCCCGCCGACGACGGCGACGTCATCTTTACCGACTTCTTCCAACCAAACAACAGCAGCCATGGGATATCCACCTTCTTTCTAGGAAGCGAAATTTCGATCTATAATGTTCGATCTTGTAGCGGAGAGATGGCGGCGGGACCGTATATATCTGTTTTCACGGGAAGGGGCGGTATAGAGATCAGACCGCCGATCCCTGGAATGAAGGCGCCATCCCGACGGAAGGCTAATGAGAGGGGGAGCAAGATAGCTTCCACCATGTTCAAAGAGCTTGCCGGAGCCTCCGGGGCCCTGAAAGCCCTCCTGGATAGGTCCGGACCTGTGACGAGGTCGGAGGCGGTCCATCTCGCCGCCGCCCGGGGGAGGGTCCTCTCGGAGGATCTCGCATCTCCGGTGAACCATCCCGCCTTCGAGAGGGCGGCGATGGACGGTTACGCCGTCAGGGCGGCTGATACGAGGGGAGCAACCCCCCTCGCCCCCGTCCTCCTCAAGATCGACGGGGCAGCGGGAGGGGGAAGGTGCGTCCCCGTCCGGACGGGGATGGCGGCGCCTCCGGGAGCCGACGCCGTCCTGATGAAGGAGGACGCCGTCGTCAGGGGTCGAAAAGTGGAGGCTACGGCGGAGCTCCACCCCTACAAGAACCTGGCAGCCGTCGGCGAGGACGTCGCCCGCGGGGAGACGGTATTAAAGGAAGGCCACCGCCTCAGGCCCCCCGACATCGCCCTCCTGGCTTCCCTGGGCCTCTCGACGGTCCGGGTCTTCGAGAGGCCGAAGGTCGCCATCATCCCCACGGGAAACGAGCTAGTTCCCCCCTTCTCGGCTAAGGAGCTGAAGCCGGGCGAGGCCCGGGAGACGAACAGCCTGATGATCGAGATGTACGCCGAGGTCTGGGGCGGGTCGCCCCGGAAGACTTCAATCGTCGAGGACGACCCCGACCTCATCCGGGAGGCTATCGCCGAGAACCTCGACGCAGACCTGATCCTGATATCCGGGGGTACCTCCGTCGGAGACCGGGACTACGCCCCCCCGATCCTGACGGAGATGGGAGAGCTCCTCGTCCACGGCGTGCGGATCACCCCCGGAAAGCCGACGGCCCTCGGGATGATCGACAATAAGCCTGTGATCTGTCTTCCCGGCTACCCCGTCGCCGCCCTCGCCGCCCTCTACATCTTCGCCCGCCCCCTCATCACCATGATGGCCTCCCGGACCGACCTTCCGCGAGCCGTCCCCGCCAAGCTCGCCGGAAAGATCGCCTCGCGCCCCGGATACCTCACCTTCGCGAGGGTCAGCCTGAAAGAAGGCGTCGCGACGCCGATCATGACCTCCGGGGCGGGGATCTTAAGCTCCGTCGCTCGGGCCGACGGGTTCGTCCTGGTGGCCGAGGAGGTGGAGGGCCGGGAGAAGGGGGAGATGGTGGAGGTTAATCTGATCGAGTGATCGGGGCTTTGGAGGTTGCGGGGGACCGATCGTGGTCGGAGAGAAAGGGACCTACAGCTTCCCCCCTAGCTTACTTAAAGAGTACGCACAAGGTGCTCGTTGGGTGCGTGAAGATCTCTAGGTGATCAAAGATTTTCACGAACGAGGGATCGAGCCAATGGCGACGGAGGTAACTGAGGCCGGTAAAGCGCGGCGGTACTACCTTCGGGCAAAGGCAGAAAATCGCGGAGGCGCTGATGGGGAAGTGATGAGCAAAACATATATGACTGATCCCCTAGAATAGCACCACATTATGGCCAAAAGTGAGATGCCTAATAAGATAGAAGCTACAAGTTCTCGATCTGAATTATATCGAGAAATTGTTCCAAGCTACTTCGTGGGCGGCATCAGACCGGGATTTATTGAAACAATCGCTGTAACCGTTAGATCAAATCTGGTAGAATCAGCAGTACTTGGGAAACCCCAAAAGGTGGAACACATCGAAGAAGTTTGCATTAAGCTTACGCCGATGGAAGCAAAAAATTTGAATGAATGGCTAATAAATACGATAAGCGAATATGAGAAACAATTTGGGGACATTATAATAGCGAAAGAGTGAGATGCATGACATTATCGCAAATGCAGCCTGGTAAATATACTGTCATGGGTCACACTGGAACACTTAGCGCCCCCCCAAATATCGTCTCCACAGGTAAGCTTGTCCGCGCTCAATTAAGGATAGCCACGTCTTTTGACAGGCATTCGTTGCTGTCTATTCCAATTAGCCGCGAAATTACTAATACATACACATGGAGAGACGTATTTACTCAAAGAGGCTTACAAAAAGCACCAGATTCCTACATATCTGCCTCCGCTTACGGAGGAGGATTAGCTTTCGTAATTCCAACCGTAAGACTTCCACTTTTATCATTAGCAAACATCGAGATTCATCCCAAAGTCAAGGAACTTTCTTCAAAAGACGAGCTTTTAAATTACATCCTTTACAATATTATCCAGGATGTAAATACAATTCTAAAAAATACTGATTGCGAATATAAAATTTCGATCGATTATAGCGAAGATTTTGAAGATCCTGAATGGACACATGCAAATGTAATTATCCTAATTGATGACGAAGACTACGATCAGGTACTGGATTTATGGGAAGAGGTTAGCACCAAAGTTGACGAGTATTTTGATATGCTTAGAATGAAAACACAAGCTTATCCCAGTAAGCTCGCTGAATTAAATCGCCTGAGAGACTTTATCAATATTAGATTCATTTCCGAGGAATAAAATGGCAATTCAGGGAGAACAGTTCTTGGATGTAGCTAATTGGATTTATAAAAATAACAGCAAGAATGAGGAAATATGTTATCGATGCTCAGTCAATCGAGCATACTATGCCGCATTTCATGTCGCAAAAAGATACCTTAAATTGCCAAAACGTACAACGCATAAAGAAACTATAATATTACTTAAAAGAAATATAGCTCCTGCTGGAGAAATGCTAGGGACCTTATATGAAGCTCGCAGGGATGCAGACTATGACTTAACGCAGTACGTAAGCCGAGCTAAAGCAGACGAGTGTATCAAACAAGCTGTAAGAATCATCAAAAAAATCGATTCAAAAAGTAAATAGAATACATCGAGCCAAATAATATGCCTTATAGAAACTGGGCTGGAAATAACTAGATCAGAGTAAGACGATTGCAGAACTCTGAAGAGCGGCAGATTATATATTTTTATTTATTGTTGAAATCTAGACTCGAATAACAGAGATCGTCGTCATGCGACGCCTGCATCTAAGATTAGGATCTTTCCAACAGGTTACACCAACCACTATCACAGTGAGTTTTTTCTTATAGCCTATCGTC
The DNA here is from genome assembly GCA_002506535.1 of Methanothrix harundinacea. Taxonomy (GTDB): domain Archaea; phylum Halobacteriota; class Methanosarcinia; order Methanotrichales; family Methanotrichaceae; genus Methanocrinis; species Methanocrinis harundinacea_B. The sequence goes on along the minus strand of DAXT01000006.1, from coordinate 118,827 downwards.
GATCGGCAACCCCGCTTTTCCGCCGATCAAGTAAAATTTACTTGTCTTAACTCTTCTGGCGTTGAGTTTTTATACCTCGCGAGGCAACAGATGGATCATGCGAGACTGGATACACCCTCACTTTGATTACCAGCCCAAAAGGCCCCTCTTCCTCTGCGTCCTCTCCAACACCGACACCGGGAAGATCCCCGGAGTGAGCGCCGCCGGCGCCTCCCCCGACCTCACCGACTACACCCCCAGCGCCGACGCCGAGCTCGTCGAGCTCCACAAAATAGTGACCATCCCAGCGATCCCCGAGTCCCCGGAGGGGGCGACGACCCCGGCGGTGGTGACCAAGGCAGCCCTCAGCCTCTCGGGGATCCCCTCCCTCTTTGTGACGAGCGGCCTGAGGAGAAAGCCCGCCGTTCCTTTCGTCGACATCAACGGCTCGCCCGGAAGCGACATCCGGTCTGCTACGGCCGTCCCCGACGCCGGAGATATCATGGAGCGGGCCTCTCTTCTGGGAAAGAAGCTGGCACGGTTCTCCGACTGCATCTTCATCGGCGAGTCGATAGCAGGGGGGACGACGACCGCCATGGCGGTGATGCAGGCCCTGGGGTATCCGGGAAAGGTCTCCAGCAGCCTCTTGAATCACCCCATGGCCAAGAAGCAGGAGATCGTCGACGCCGCCCTGGAGCGGTGCGGCGCCTCCTTCGGCTCCATGAGGTCCGACCCCCTCAAGGCCGTAAGGGAGGTGGGAGACCCCATGATCCCCTGTGTACTGGGGCTTCTGAAGGGGATGGGGGAGACGAAGGTCGTCCTCTCGGGAGGGACCCAGATGGCCGCCGTCCTCTGCGCCGCCGACGCCCTGGGGATCGACGGCGACGTCTCCATAGCCACCACCAGGTACATCGTGGAGGATAGGAACGCGACCTTCGTCGAGACGGTGGAGACCCTCGGTAGGAGGTGGTACATGGCGGACCCGGGGCTTGAGCGGTCCAAGATACCCGCCCTCAGCTGTTACTCATCCGGGTCCGCCAAAGAGGGGGTCGGGGCCGGGGGCGCCGTCCTGGCGGCGAGCCTCCGGGGCATAACGCAGCAGGAGATCGTCGAGGAATCGGATCGGGTTCTGATGACGGTGGAGCTTCCGAAGCGGTGATCGATCCACCGAAATGACCAGTCGATATGAGATCGACCGGCGTTTTGGGATTCGGCCTGCCAAAATGGGATCGAGCTTCATAATCTGCATCCAGGCGGGGAGAGGGGGTTTGAAGGATCTTCCTTCCAGCCCCCTCGGCAAAGCTATTTATCAATATGCTTCCGAGAGTCTGATGTGGGGAGAATCTTTTGGAGAGAAACTTAAGATCGCAGCTCGTCGAGAACGCCTGGATCCTAATCCCGGTCCTGTTCCTGCTGCTACTGATAACCTACTTCCTCTTCCCTCTGATGGACGGGATCATCCTGGGGGTCGTCTTCGCCTACGTCGGAAGGCCGATAAAGGAGAGGTTCGGCAAACGCGAGCGTATCGGCTCCGTCGTGGCCACCGCCGCGATAGTCCTTCCCATCGCCCTCATCCTCGGCCTAGGAGGGGTGGAGGTGGTATCCCAGCTGAACTGGGTTGTAGAGAACCAGGCCGAGATCATCAAGAGGGCTGGGTCCTTCTTGGCCGATCTTGAGACCCCCCTTGCCGGGTACGACATACTCCCGGCGATCTACGAGATACCCCCGGCCATCTATGACGATCTAACGGGAAGCCTGAAGACCATGATAGAGCTTCTGGCGAGGATCCTATCGAGCTTCCCGGTCTTCTCATACGGGATGTCGATAATTCTGATAGGGTTAAACCTCATCGCCTCGATCTACGTCTGCTACTTCCTCCTGATAGACGGAAGAAAGCTCGCGGCAGGGGTCTCCACCATCCTCCCCACGGAGAACCTGGCCGTATACAAGAAGTATGAAGCGAGGATCGACAGCATCCTATCCGGGATATTCATCGGCGCCATCTACACCTCCATCTTGAGCGGCATACTATCGGTGATGGTCTTTTACGCCTTCGGGATCCCCAACCCCTTCGCCCTGGCAGCCCTGGTCTTCATATCGGGGCTGATCCCGATCCTCTCCTCCTGGCTCGTCATCATACCGATATCAGCCTACAGGTACATCGAATTGAGCCCCTTCGACGGGATACTCTTCTTCGTCGTCTCCTCGGCTATGATATACATACCCTCGGATCTGATAATCAGGCCCTACATCGTCTCGATGAAGTCGACGATACATCCCCTCCTGGTGGTCCTCGCCTTCGTCGGAGGAGTTCTTGTGGCGGGGCTCGGCGGGTTCTTCCTGGCGCCGGCCCTGATGGGGTTTGTCGTCGGGGTATATCAGGTTCATAAGGAGGAGAAGACGGCGATGCGCCTAGGTGAAGGGACGATAGAGGATCTAGAATCTGCGGGATTCGATGGTGAGAGCGGCCCGGCAGAACCTCTCTATGGGTCGGATGAGGCCGATGATTCAGCTATCAAATAGGAGAGGGGCAGGACAGGGGCTGGACGCAGCCTCCGGCCGCAGCAGATAGGGCAGATCATAGATGAGATTTTATCTGGAGACTTACGGCTGCACCGCAAACCAGGGAAACTCTGAGGCTTTCGCCTCCGCTCTTATCGAGAGAGGCCACCTCCAGGCATCCCTTGAGGAGGCTGACCTGGTGATCGTGAACACCTGCGCCGTCACCGAGAGGACGGAGAGGGATATGAAAAAGAGGCTCTCCGAGCTGCAGGGTGATCGGCTCGTCGTCGCCGGATGCCTTCCATCGGCGATCCCGGCTGCGGTCCGGGATATAAAGTGCCGCGGGGTGATGGGCGTCCTTGGCAGCAGATCTGGCCAGAAGATAGGGGACGGATACGATCCCGAAAGATCAAGAAGAGAGAACGACTCCGCCGCCCGACGGCTCACCGCCGCCGTCAACATCTCGGAGGGGTGCCTGGGGAGGTGCAGCTACTGCATCGTCAGAAGGGCGAGGGGGACCCTCAAGAGCAGGACGGTAGAAGAGATCGCAGAAGACGTCCGCCGCCGCCTGAGAGGAGGTGCAGTAGAGGTGCAGCTCGCCTCCCAGGATGCTGCAGCCTACGGCCTGGACCGGGGGTCGAGCCTCCCGGAGCTCCTCGACGCCGTCGCCGGGATAGATGGCGACTTCAGGGTGAGGGTCGGGATGATGAAACCGGACCTGCTGGCCCCTATCCTGGAGGATCTCATCAGATCTTACGAGGATCCAAAGGTCTACAGGTTCCTCCACCTTCCCGCCCAGTCCGGCTCAGATCGAGTTCTCGAAGCGATGAATCGGGGCTACAGCGGCGCCGATTTCCTGTATATGGCGGCGCGGTTCAGATCGGCATTTTCCGACCTCACCGTCTATACAGACGTAATCGCCGGCTTTCCCGGGGAGACGGATGAGGATTTTGCTGCCACCGAGGATCTCGTCCGAAAGGCGCAGCCTGATAAGGTCAACGTCACCATGTACTCCTCGCGGCCGGGAACCGCTGCCAACAGCCTTTGCGATATGCCGTCCCGGTTCAAGAAGGACCGCTCAAGACGGATCGCCCGGCTCTGGCAGGAGATCGCTGGACGGAGAAACGGCCGGTACCTCGGAGAGGAGATCGTCGCGCGGGTGACGGAACGGGGGAGGGGGAGGACGGTGATGGCCAGGGGCGATAACTACAGGAAGATCGCGGTATCCGAGCCCCTGCCTCTTGGAAGCGCCCATCGATTCAAGATCGTGAGGACCACCCCCTTCTACCTGGATGGAGAGGCGATAATTCGCGAATAGCCGGATTCCATTTGGACCCTTCGATTCAGCTGTCTTTGATTTTCATGATTTATACCCGGCCGATATTTCATATTTTGGGATCTATAATGATTAAACGCCACTAACCTTATTAATCATGACGATTACTATTTGGCATGGTCCAGTCGAGCGTTCTCTATAGACAAACGGAGGGAACGCATGGCAGATTCTGGTTAGAAATCGCCGGATTGGAGTTCGTATCTGCCCGGGGATCTGGGGAGAGAAGAGTGCAAAATATTCGATGTTCGATTAAGGAGGGTTGAAATTGGCTGAAGCAAAAACCGGAAAGACGAAGGTTTATCAGGAAGAGACGAGGATTTTTGAGCCGCCAAAGGAGCTCGTCGACAACTCCAACGTAATGAAGTACATGAAGAAGAAGGGGTTCAAGACCGAGAAGGAGCTGCGGGAGTGGTGTTCCAAGAACTACGTCGAGTTCTGGGACGAGATGGCGAAGGAGTACGTCGACTGGTTCAAACCCTATACCAAGGTGTTGGACGACTCGGGGATGCCCTACTTCAAGTGGTTCACCGGCGGCGAAGTCAACATAACATATAACGCCGTCGACAGACACGCCAAGGGGGCCAAGAAGGACAAGGTAGCCTACATATGGGTCCCGGAGCCGACGGACCAGCCCACCCAGAAGATCACCTACGGACAGCTCTACAAAGAGGTCAACAAGCTGGCAAACGGCCTCAAGAGCCTCGGCCTGAAGAAGGGGGACAGGGTCAGCGTCTACATGCCGATGATACCCGAGCTCCCCATCACTGTGCTCGCCTGTGCCAAGCTCGGCGTCATCCACAGCGTCGTCTTCTCAGGCTTCAGCTCCAAGGGCCTCTCGGACAGAGCGGCCGACTGCGGTTCCAGAGCCATCATCACCACGGACGGCCTATACAGGCGCGGAAAGCCGGTGCCTCTGAAGCCGAATGTAGACGAAGCCCTTGCGGGTGCCCCATCCGTAGAGCACGTGATCGTCTATAAGAGGACAGGCGTCGACGTGGCCTGGAAGGAAGGAAGGGACATCTGGTGGCATGACCTCGTCGCTGGCAAGTCTGAAGAGTGCGAGCCGGAGAAGCTCGACCCGGAGCACAGGCTATACATCCTCTACACCTCCGGTACCACCGGAAAGCCGAAGGGGATCGAGCACGCCCAGGGCGGAAACGCCGTAGGACCGGCCCAGACCCTCCACTGGGTCTTCGACCTGAAGGAGAACGACGTCTGGTGGTGTACCGCGGATATCGGATGGGTCACCGGCCACTCTTACATCGTCTACGGGCCGCTTGTCCTGGGCATGACCAGCTTTATGTACGAGGGCGCTCCTGACTTCCCGGACTTCGGCAGATGGTGGAGCATGATCCAGGAGCACAAGATCACAGTCCTCTACACCGCCCCCACGGCGATAAGGATGCACATGAAGCAGGGGGGTGAGTGGGCTGCCAAGTACGACCTCTCGAGCCTGAGGCTCCTTGGGTCCGTCGGCGAGCCGATCAACCCCGAGGCCTGGATGTGGTACCGTGAGCACATCGGCGCAGGAAAGCTCCAGATCATGGACACCTGGTGGCAGACCGAGACAGGGACATTCCTCAACTCGCCGCTGCCGATCACGCCCCTGAAGCCCGGATCATGCACCTTCCCTCTGCCCGGATTTAACATAACGGTCATGGACGAGGAAGGTCACGAGGTGCCTCCCGGAGAGGGCGGAAACATAGTGAGCCTAACCCCCTGGCCGTCGATGCTCAGGGCGTTCTGGGGCGACAAAGAGAGGTTCATGAAGGAGTACTGGCAGTTCTACTGGGATGTCCCCGGCCGTCGCGGCGTCTATCTTGCCGGCGACAAGGTGACGAGGGACAAGGACGGCTACTTCTGGATCCAGGGTCGTATCGACGACGTCCTCAGCGTCGCAGGCCACAGGATCGCCAACGCCGAGGTCGAGAGCGCCCTCGTCGCTCACCCCAAGGTCGCCGAGGCTGCCGTCGTCGGTAAGCCCGACGCGGTCAAGGGCGAGTCGATCGTAGCCTTCGTCATCCTCAGGCTCGGCAACGAGCCGACCCCGGAGCTTGCCAAGGACTGCATCAACTTCGTCAGGAAGACCCTCGGCCCGGTGGCAGCGCCCTCTGAGGTCCACTTCGTCAACGACCTCCCCAAGACGAGGTCAGGCAAGATCATGCGCCGTGTGATCAAGGCGAAGTCCCTCGGAAACCCCGTCGGAGATATATCGACCCTCATGAACCCTGAGGCTGTCGAGCACATCCCGCTCATCGTTTAGATGAGCGACCTTATTTTTTTATTTTTAGCGCTCACATCTGATCTTGATATCATGGATCAGCTATTACAATGCTCAAGAGGTCAATTTTCTCATCGCCTTAATCATCAGTTGAATTCTATGGGGTATTCGTCATATACCGCCTCGACGTCCGCGTCTTTCTGGTTCATATCAACCCGAAGAGGGCAGCGTCTCAAATGAGACGAGATCGGCGATTATTATCTCGACCGCCTCCGTCTTAATCCCCAACGGAGGACCCCTGAATCTTCGAAGCCCCGGGGTCCTAACCCACAGAGAGGGTATAAAGCATATGTGATTTATATTTATATCAATTATAATAAGCTGTGCGCCTATTTATACATGAAAAGCGACATCTCGGCTGATCTATTGAGGACCTGTTCCTCAATTATCGGGGATCCAGATAAGATCAATTATCGTCCAAGTTATTGAAAACCGCAATTCTACATTTGGAATTAAGTTTTTTTAATATCCTTAATAATTGAGCAAAAAACATCATGATAAATCATTATAATATTTGTTCTCGATAGATTTATAAACAAAGGAAGTACACGGTAGGCAGGTGTTACCAGAGCAGCTCCACGAATTCGAGAATATATCCTGCCAGAGCCGAACCCTATCCGCTCAATTATCCCGAGAGGCCGGATCTAAATCTGAATCCATCATCAAACAGGTGATAGGATCGGTGTGGAGAAACTGGAACATCACAATTTGAGGGTTAAAAGGAGGTTTTTAATTGGCTGAAGGAAAAACTGGAACGACCAAGGTTCTGATGGAAGAGACGAGAATTTTTGAGCCGCCAAAGGACCTGGCCGAGAACTGCAACGCCTGGCAGTGGGCCAAGAAGAAGGGCTTCAAGAGCGAGAAGGAGATGCGGGCCTGGTGCAGCGAGCACTACATCGAGTTCTGGGACGAGATGGCCAAGACCTACGCCGACTGGTTTAAGCCCTACGACAAGGTGATGGACGACTCCGGCATGCCCTACTTCAAGTGGTTTGTCAACGGCAAGGTCAACGTCTTCTACAACGCCATCGAGAGGCACATCAAAGCAGGAAAGGGCGCAAAGGTCGCATACCACTTCATCCCCGAGCCGACGGACCAGGCCGAGAAGGCATATACATACCAGGAGATCTACGAGACCGTCAACAAGCTGGCCAACGGCCTCAAGAGCCTCGGCGTCGTCAAGGGCGACAGGATATCCATCTACATGCCGATGGTCCCCGAGACGGTCATGGCGATGCTCGCCTGCGCCAAGATCGGCGCCATCCACAGCCTCGTCTTCTCAGGTTTCAGCTCCAAGGGCTTCGGCGACAGGGTCGACGACTGCCAGGCTAAGGTAGTCTTCACCGCCGACGGGTTCTACAGGCGCGGAAAGCCGATGCCCCTCAAGCCCCAGGCCGACGAGGCGATCAAGGCGATAGGGAGCGTCAAGAACGTCGTCGTCCTGAAGAGGACCGGAATTGAGGTCCCATGGAACAACGGCAAGGATATCTGGTTCCACGAGCTCGTCAAGGGCCAGTCTGCCGACTGCAAGACCGAGGAGCTGGACGCCGAGGACAGGCTCTTCATCCTCTACACCTCCGGTACCACCGGCAAGCCCAAGGGTATCGAGCACGCCCACGGCGGATACTGCGTCTCTCCGGCCCAGACCCTCCACTGGGTCTTCGACCTCAAAGAGAACGACACCTGGTGGTGCACCGCCGACGTAGGCTGGATTACCGGCCACTCTTACGTCGCCTACGGGCCGCTCTCCCTGGGCGCAACCAGCATCATGTACGAGGGATCTCCCGACTTCCCCGACTTCGGTCGCTGGTACAAGATCATCCAGGAGCACAAGGTCACCGTCTTCTATACAGCCCCGACTGCCGTCCGGATGCTCATGAAGCAGGGTGAAGAGTGGCCTGCCAAGTACGACCTCTCCAGCATAAGGCTCCTTGGATCCGTCGGCGAGCCCCTCAACCCCGAGGCGTACATCTGGTACAGGAAGAACTTCGCCTATGACAAGGCCCCGATCATGGACACCTGGTGGCAGACCGAGACCGGCTGCTTCGTCATATCCCCGCTGCCCATGACCCCCTGCAAGCCCGGCTCCGTCGCATATCCCCTCCCCGGCTTCAACACCACCATATACGACGAGGACGGAAACGAGGTCCCCCTGGGAGAGGGCGGCAACATCGTCAACCCCACCCCCTGGCCCTCGATGCTCAGAGCCTTCTACAAAGACGAGGTCCGGTACAAGAAAGAGTACTGGGAGATGTACTGGAAGGTCAAGCCCGGCACCTACCTCGCCGGCGACAAGGCGACTAGAGACAAAGACGGCTACTGGTTCGTCCAGGGCAGAATCGACGACGTCCTCAGCGTCGCAGGCCACAGGATCGCCAACGCCGAGGTCGAGTCCTCCCTGGTCGCCCACAAGGCCGTATCCGAGGCTGCGGTCATCGGCAAGCCCGATGAGGTGAAGGGCGAGGCGATCGTAGCCTTCGTCATCCTGAAGAAGGGAGTCAGCCCCTCCGACGACCTCGCCAAGGAGCTGAAGACCCACGTCAGGACGACCATGGGCCCCCTGGCGATACCCGCCGGCGTCTACTTCGTAGACGACGTCCCCAAGACCAGGTCCGGGAAGATCATGCGCCGCGTCATCAAGGCAAAGGCCCTCGGAAACCCCACCGGCGACACCTCAGCCCTCGCCAACCCCGAAGCCGTGGACGGCATCCCCCTCATCTGAGGGATGCCGGCCACTTTCTACCCTTTTTTATATTTTTTACGACGGTCCGTCCTCAGTCGTTCTGCTCATAACGTCGTTTTCATCCCATTATCTCCCGTCTATCGACCTATTGGCCCGGTTCTAGCCATCGATGCCTTCCAACCATCTTCGATCTCTGATAAAGAGGATAAAGCCCCCCATTATGAGAGATCTTGGCCCCTTGCCTCCACCCTGGATTGGCATCAAGACCGGCCCCACTTATTGAGAAAATAATAATGAGAATCTTTAACAATTTAACATCATATATCCGTATAATTCCTTATAAAAGCTTATTTTTCGACACATTTATAAACGAGAAGGGGGAGATCGCATCAACGTTTCCGATAATCCAGCGGGAACTGTTTTCATCTAAAGGTCAAAGGAGGTAGAAAAGTGGCTGAAGGTAAGACTGGAACCACCAAGGTTCTGATGGAAGAGACGAGAATTTTCGAGCCGCCAAAGGACCTCGCCGAGAACTGCAACGCATGGCAGTGGGCGAAGAAGAAGGGCTTTGCGACGGAGAAGGAGATGCGGGCCTGGTGCGGCGAGCACTATCTCGAGTTCTGGGACGAGATGGCCAAGACCTACGCCGACTGGTACGAGCCCTACACCAAGGTGATGGATGACTCGGAGAAGCCCTACTTCAAGTGGTTCATCGGCGGCAAGATCAACATGTTCTACAACGCCGTCGAGAGGCACATCAAGGCGGGGAAGGGCGACAGAGTGGCATACCACTTCATCCCTGAGGCGACCGACCAGGCCGAGAGGGCCTACACCTACCAGGAGATCTACGAGACCGTCAACAAGCTGGCCAACGGTCTCAAGAGCCTCGGCGTCGCCAAGGGCGACAGGATATCCATCTACATGCCGATGCTCCCCGAGACGGTCATGGCGATGCTCGCCTGCGCCAAGATCGGCGCCATCCACAGCCTCGTCTTCTCCGGGTTCAGCTCCAAGGGCTTCGGCGACAGGGTCCAGGACTGTGAGGCGAAGGTCGTCTTCACCGCCGACGGGTTCTACAGGCGCGGAAAGCCGATGCCCCTCAAGCCCCAGGCCGACGACGGCGTAAAGGACGCCGCAAGCGTCAAGAACGTCATCGTCCTGAAGAGGACCGGCCTTGAGGTCCCATGGACCAACGGGAGAGACGTCTGGTTCCACGAGCTCGTCGAGAGCCAGTCCGCGGACTGCGAGACCGAGGTCATGGACGCCGAGGACAGGCTCTTCATCCTCTACACCTCCGGGACCACCGGCAAGCCCAAGGGTATCGAGCACGCCCACGGTGGATACTGCGTCGGACCAGCTTACACCTCCAACTGGGTCTTCGACCTGAACGAGGACGACATCTACTGGTGCACCGCTGACGTAGGCTGGATCACCGGCCACTCTTACGTCGCCTACGGTCCCCTATGCCTCGGGATCACCAGCGTCATGTACGAGGGCTCCCCCGATTATCCAGACTTCGGCCGCTGGTACAAGATCATCGAAGACTACAAGGTCACCGTCTTCTACACCGCCCCCACCGCCGTCCGGATGCTGATGAAGCAGGGCAACGATTGGCCCCAGAAGTACGACAGGTCCAGCGTCAGGCTCCTGGGATCCGTCGGCGAGCCCCTCAACCCCGAGGCGTACATCTGGTACCGGAAGTTCTTCGGAAACGACGTATCCCCCATCATGGACACCTGGTGGCAGACCGAGTCCGGATGTCACGTCATATCCCCGCTGCCCATGACCCCCTGCAAGCCCGGCTCCGTCGCATACCCCCTCCCCGGCTTCAACACCACAATCTTCGACGAGGACGGAAACGAGGTCCCCCTCGGCTCAGGCGGGAACATAGTCAACCCGACCCCCTGGCCGTCGATGCTCAGGGCCTTCTACAAGGACGAGGTCCGGTACAAGAAGGAGTACTGGGACATGTACTGGAACGTCAAGCCCGGGACATACCTCGCCGGCGACAAGGCGACCAGAGACAAAGACGGCTACTGGTTCGTCCAGGGCAGGATCGACGACGTCCTCAGCGTCGCAGGACACAGGATCGCCAACGCCGAGGTCGAGTCCTCCCTGGTAGCCCATAAAGACGTCGCCGAGGCGGCTGTCATCGGAAAGCCCGACGAGATCAAGGGCGAGGCGATCGTCGCCTTCGTCATCCTTAACCAGGGCGTCAACCCTTCCGACGATCTGGCCAAGGCGCTAAAGACCCACGTCAGGACGACCATGGGCCCCCTGGCGATACCCGCCGGCGTCTACTTCGTCGACGACGTCCCCAAGACCAGGTCCGGCAAGATCATGCGCCGCGTCATCAAGGCAAAGGCCCTCGGAAACCCCACCGGCGACACCTCGGCCCTCGCCAACCCCGAGGCCGTTGACTACATCCCTCTGATCTGAGGGAGAAGAGCCGGCATCCGCATAGAGCGGGGATGGCCCCGCTCTGGCGCCTATTTTTCTCTCCCCGAGATTTTAATGCTACAATTCAGGCCGTTGAAGTCAAAAAGGGTTTCAGTGGCCGCATCCGCAGCCGTGATCGTCCTCTTCCCCGTGATCGTGGCCGCATCCACAGGAGTCGTCGTCCTCAGGACCCTGGATGATGAAACCTCTCCCCAGATCTTCGGTGTCTACATAATCTATCACCGTAGGGCTGTCTCCCAGGATCTCAGCATCCTCAGGGGAGATATGTACCTGGACGCCGTTGCTCTCGTAGATCACATCCCCTTCTTCAGCGTCGCCCCAGGCGAGGACGTAGTTTGCCCCGGTGGCGTCGGTGGCTGCCAGGAGCATCCTGACCACCCTTCCCTCGATCATGTTCCCCTTCAAAACCTCGGCGGCCACATCGGTTATCTCGATCATCGTCAATCACCTACCTACTGCATTTATCTCTTCATCATTCAACTAATATCTAACTTTGGGATCATATAGGCCCGGCGTAATATCCGGCCGCCCCTAAGAGGTCGGCCGAACCGAAGAAGAGAGGAGAGAGGAGCCATGGGAGTTGACTTGGGAGATCTCCTGGAACGGGAGAATATAGAGATAAAGGATCTGTCGGGACGCTGGATCGCGGTGGACGCCTTCAACACCCTCTACCAGTTTCTGAGCATCATCCGGCAGCAGGACGGAACCCCCCTCAGGGACGGGTCGGGGAGGACCACATCCCACCTCTCGGGGATCCTCTATAGGATGACGAACCTCCTGGAGGCGGGGGCGAGGGTCGCCTTCGTCTTCGACGGGGATCCACCCCGCTTCAAGAGGCAGACCCTGGACCAGAGGTCGCAGACTAGGTCCAGGGCAGAGGAGATGTGGGAGCGGGCGAAGGAGGAGGGGCTTGCCGGCTTCAAGTACGCCCAGGCCTCATCCCGCCTCGGAGAGGAGATGATAGCCGACTCAAAGAGGCTCCTGGATGCCATGGGGATCCCGGTCGTCCAGGCCCCCTCGGAGGGGGAAGCCCAGGCGGCTTTCATGGCGATCCGGGGGGACGTCGATCTCGTGGGGAGCCAGGACTACGACGCCCTCCTCTTCGGGGCACCGACGGTCGTCCGGAACATGGCGGTCACCGGCAAGAGGAAGCTTCCGGGAAAGAACGTCTACGTCGACGTCCAGCCGGAGTTGATCGACCTCGCCCGGGAGCTTTCGCGCCTCGGGATCGAGAGGAGGCAGCTTGTGGAGATCGGGATAATGTGCGGGAATGACTACAACGAGGGGCTGAAACGGGTCGGCCCCAAGACCGCCCTGAAGCTGATAAGAGAGCACGGCGACCTGGAGAGGGTCCTGAAGGCGAGGGGCGAGACGATCGAGAGCGCCGCGGAGATCAGGGAGTTATTCCTCGATCCGCCTGTCACAGACGATTATGTGATCGAGACGAAAAAGCCCGATGCAGAGAAGATCCTGAGATTTCTCTGTGACGAGAGGGACTTCTCCCCCGAGAGAGTCGATAAGGCGGTCAAGAGGCTACAGGAGGCGGTGAAAGTTGGGCAGAGCACCCTCGACAAGTGGTTCTAGCTCGGAACTATTCGACCTCGACCTGGAGGGGGCAATTGAGCTGATAAAAAAATCGGGCGCGAGAACTGTTGGGGTTCAGGTTCCCGAAGGGCTGAAGAGGATCGCCCCCGATCTGGCGGGAGAGATCGAGGAGAAGACAGGCTGTGAGGTGATCGTCTCCGGGGACCCGTGCTACGGGGCCTGCGACGTCGACCTCGACCTCTGCAGGGCTGCAGACCTGGTGATCCACGTCGGCCACTCGGAGATGCTGGAGGGCGACCGCCTCTTCGACAAAGTCGTCTACGTCGAGGCGAGGATGAGGGCCGACGTAAGGGAGGCGGTGGAGAGGGCGGCCGACCTCCTCTCCGCCCGGCGCGTCGGCGTCGTCACCACCGTCCAGCACGTCCACAAGCTCCAGGATATCCTGGAGGGCTTGAAGGGGCGGGGTATCGAGGGGGTCCTCCGCCCCGGCAGGAGGACGAGATATTCCGGCCAGGTCCTGGGATGCAACTATGAAGCCGCCCGAAATGCAGACGTCGATGAATACCTCTTCGTGGGGACGGGCCAGTTCCACCCCCTCGGGGTCGCCCTGGCTACGAGAAAGAGGGTCGTGGCCGCCGATCCGGTGACAGGAAGCGTTTCCGTCATCGACATTGGCCCGATGCTGAAGCGCCGATACGGGGCGATAGCCAGGGCTGGTGATGCCGAACGGATCGCGGTCATCGTCTCGAAGAAACCGGGGCAGCGAAGGATGGATCTCGCAAGAAGGATGATGTCGCTGGGGGAGGAGCAGGGAAAAAGGATGGTCCTCGTCTACCTTGACCGGATGGAGCCCGACGCCCTCGTCAACCTGGGGGTAGACGCCGCCGTATCCACCGCCTGCCCGAGGATAGCCCTCGACGATCAGGCGAAGTATCCGGTCCCGCTTCTCACGCCGCCGGAGTTCGAGGTTCTTCTTGGATTGCGCAAAGGAGACTACCTCCTCGACGAGATCGAATAGCTCTTGGCCTTCGGTTTCCGCTCCCGGCTCAAAGATCGATCAACAGGGGAAGCTGGAACTGGATATAGACCGCATAATCGGCATTTCAATGACAGCTAACGCTAACGACATAATTGCCATTTTAAGAAGAGATTAGATAATAGGTGAATGTGGCAGCGATCCATATTTCCCGAGGGCTCGCGCACCTGAGTACAGTATGGAACGTGGACGGGCTTATCTTCTGAGTTCGGAATGGGTTCAGGAGTTTCCCCGTCGCTATGGCCGCCACACTCGAAGCCAAGGTCCGGATTCGAACCGGAGTGGAATTGCTGACTGCAACGGGGCCTTTAGCCTCAATACTGCAGGCAATTGCGTAACCGCTCCGCCACCTTGGCACGAGATTTATCAAGCTCTGCAATTCCAGATTTCGCCCGAGCCCAGCGGGACTGCTGTACGGACAGTTAGTGGTCGCGGGCTGAACACCTCGTTGCCTCGGTGCGTACACCCCGACTCTATCAAACTCGTCTTCTACGAGCGTCCTTAAAGTGGTCTCTTTTCAGGCACAGCTTCGGGCTTAGATGCTTTCAGCCCTTATCCGTTAGCGTGTAGCTGCTCGGCAATGCCCTGCCGGACAACCGATCGACCAGTGACGCCGCTGGTTTGTTCCTCTCGTACTAAAACCAGCTTACCCTCAGACCACAAAACACCCCTAATAGATAGTAACCGACCTGTCTCACGACGGTCTAAACCCAGCTCACGATCTCCTTTAATAGGCGAACAACCTCACCCTTGGCCGCTGCTGCACGGCCAGGATGGAAAGAACCGACATCGAGGTAGCAAGCCACCGGGTCGATGTGTGCTCTTGCCGGTGACGACTCTGTTATCCCCGGGGTAGCTTTTCTGTCATCTAAAACCCCCACCAAGGAGGTATAGAGGTTCGCTAAACCCGACTTTCGTCTCGTCATCTCTTGCTTTGTGAGATAACGTCAGGCTGACTTATGCTTTTGCACTCTTCATTGGGTTTCCGACCCAATTGAGTCAACCTTAGGGCGCCCTAGATATCTTTTCTAGGGCGTGGCGCCCCACCCAAACTGCCCACCTATTGGTGTCCTCCTCTCGGAGTTAGGGTCGTAGCCACGGAAGGGTAGTATTCCAAGGTCGGCTCCCCCCGAGCTGGCGCCCGGGCTTCTACGCCTCCTACCTATCCTCTACATCCGAAACCACAACCCAACAACAGGCTGCAGTAAAGCTCCACGGGGTCTTCACTTCCCATTAGGGGTCCCTAGTCTCTGCACTAGGATGAAAGTTTCACCAGGTTCTAGCTAGGGACAGTAGAGCTCTCATTGTTCCATTCATGCAAGCCGCCAATTAAGCGGCAAGGTACTACGCTACCTTAAGAGGGTCATAGTTACCCCCGCCGTTGACAGGCCCTTCTTCCCGTTGAACCGGGTCTTCAGGTACCTGCACTGGGCAGGACTCAGAGATTGTACTAGCCCTTTCGGGTTTGCAATCTCCTATGTTGTTATTAGACAGTTAGAGCTCCCTAGTCACTGCGACCTGCTTTCTTCAAAGCAGGCACCTCTTCTCCCGAAGTTACGAGGCTAATTTGCCGAATTCCCTTAGCTAGATTAACCTGACACGCCTTAGCCTTCTCAGCTTGGGACACCTGTGTCGGATCTCGGTACGGCCATTCAACTCCCTTTTCACGGGCTCCTGGGGCCAGCCGACTTGCGTCATCACGCATTCGCCTGCTTCTCGCCATTACGGCTCTCCACAAGTTTCGGCGCTTGAACACCCTGGCAAAAGGTGTCCGGCCTACCCAGAAGCGTCAGTTTTGTTGTTGAATGGTACAGGAATATTAACCTGTTTCCCTTTTGAGATGCTCGAGTTGCGACATCTCTTAGGACCGACTAACCCTCGGCTGACGAACATTGCCGAGGAACCCTAGCCCATTCGGCGATCGGGATTTTCACCCGACTATGCTGCTACTACTGCCAGGATTTTCGTTTCTGCGTGGTCCACACCTCCTCACGAAGATGCTTCTGCCCACGCACAACGCCTCCCTACGAGATCACCTTGCGGTGCTCCGTGGTATCGGCAGTCGGCTTAGCCCCGTCCATTTTCGGGGCCCTAAACCTCGACTGGTGAGCTGTTACGCACTCTTTAAAGGATAGCTGCTTCTAAGCTAACCTTCCAGTTGTCTAGGGCCTAGGACTCCCTTTAGTGTTAACACTTAGCCGACATTTGGGGGCCTTAACCACGGGCTGGGTTGTTTCCCTTACGGACTGGAAGCTTACCCCCCAGTCCGGACTCCGACCTTCTACGGCGACGACGGTTTTGGAGTTTGACAAGAGAGCGAGCAGTTTCCCGCCCGGGATCTCCAATCAGTGCTCTACTCCGCCGACGACCTCCAGTCAGGTCATGCTGCGACATGTTTCGGAAGGAACCAGCTATTTCCGGGCTCGATTGGACTTTCACCCCTAGACACAGGTCACGCGAGTGATTTGCATATCAACACCGCTAACGGTCCTCCACGCAGCTTTCGCCACGCTTCAACCTGCCCACGCCTAGATCGCCCGGCTTCGGGTCGCATCCAAGTGACTCCACGCACTTGTATACGTCGCGCCTCTCCGAAGATGCGCGCTTGTCGCTTTCGCTCCGGCTGCTCCGTTGAACGGATTAGCCTCGCCACTTAAATGCACTCCCTGGCCCGTTCTTCAAAACGTAAGATATGACGCTGGCATTCAGCACTCGTACCGACGCCTCGCGACGTTTTCCTTCGTGCTGAGTATCCTTTGACGCCACATCGCTCCATCACCAACCAATTTCAGGCACTTTGCACCGCCCTCTATGGGGTACTTTTCAGCTTTCGGTCACCCTACTACTGCGCTATCGGTCTCAAGACGTATTTAGCCTTGGAAGTTGGTGTCTCCCAAATTTCCGCGAGATATCCGACCCACGGTACTCAAGACAAGGCTCCAGATCTGCGGGTTTAAATTTACGTGGCTATCACACTCTTCGGCCTGCCGTTCCAGGCAACTTCAACTTCACCCACAAAACTGTATTGAGCCAGGCTTATAACACCACATCTCCCCGAAGGGATTCGGTTTGGGCTCTGCCGCGTTCACTCGCCGTTACTGACGGCATCTCGATTTGATTTCTTTTCCTGCCCCTACTAAGATGTTTCAATCCGGGGCGTTCCCGATCCTTACGGATCAGCCCTAAGGCTGGGAGTTCCCATTAGGAAATCCTCGGTTCGACGGTTCCATGCACCTCGCCGAGGCTTATCGCAGCTTGGCACGTCCTTCATAAGCGCTTGAGCCAAGCCATCCACTGGTTGGCATACACAGCGTATGTCCCACTGAACTCAGTAAGCGTCTGGATTGCAAAGCTTATACATGGCCTCACACGACACCGTATACGTCGGCATCGTCAGCCCTTCCCAAACGAGAACTAGATCTCGCTTGGTGCATATTTACAATGGACTCGCTGGGATTTGAACCCAGGGCCTCCGCCTCGCAAAGGCGGCGCTCTTCCAGCTGAGCTACGAGCCCAGAAACGCCCTTGGAGGCCCATATATCACCGGGTCGATATATCCCAGCAACTGAACTTTATAGTTTTTCCGCTCTGGCGACTATTCGGCTCCGACCGACACTGAAAGCACACTTCGTATGCACGTTAGTGCATGTCGTTAGGAGGTGATCCAGCCGCAGATTCCCCTACGGCTACCTTGTTACGACTTAACCCCCCTTGCAAAGCCCAGATTCGAATGTGCCAAAGTAACACACCCTCATCCAGACCCTACTCGGGTGGTTTGACGGGCGGTGTGTGCAAGGAGCAGGGACGTATTCACCGCGTTCTGTTGAAACGCGATTACTACGGATTCCAGCTTCATGAGGGCGAGTTGCAGCCCTCAATCCGAACTACGATTGGCTTTAAGAGATTTCCTTCCCCTTTCGGGGTAGATGCCCATTGTACCAACCATTGTAGCCCGCGTGTAGCCCGGGAGATTCGGGGCATACTGACCTACCGTTGCCCATTCCTTCCTCCGCTTTAGCAGCGGCGGTCTCCACAGTGTACCCATCACCCCGGAGGGTATGCTGGCAACTGTGGACGTGGGTCTCGCTCGTTGCCTGACTTAACAGGATGCTTCACAGTACGAACTGACGACGGCCATGCACCACCTCTCAGCTAATCCGGTAAGGTCTTCAGCCTGACCTTCATATTGCTGTCGCCCCCGGTGAGATTTCCGGCGTTGAATCCAATTAAACCGCAGGCTCCACCCGTTGTAGTGCTCCCCCGCCAATTCCTTTAAGTTTCAGCCTTGCGGCCGTACTTCCCAGGTGGCTCGCTTCACGGCTTCCCTACGGCACCAATCACGGTCGCACCGTGACTGACACCTAGCGAGCATCGTTTACGGCTAGGACTACCCGGGTATCTAATCCGGTTCGTGCCCCTAGCTTTCGTCCCTTACCGTCGGACCCGTTCTGGTGAGACGCCTTCGCCACTGGTGGTCCCCCGAGGATCACAAGATTTCACCCCTACCCTCAAGGTACCTCTCACCTCTCCCGGTCCCAAGCCAAGCAGTATCCCCTAGCAGCCTGACAGTTGAGCTGCCAGATTTCCCAAGGGACTTACATGGCCGGCTACAGACCCTTTAGACCCAATAAAAACGGTTACCACTCGGGCCGCCGGTGTTACCGCGGCGGCTGGCACCGGTCTTGCCCGGCCCTTGCTAACAAATGCTTTTTAGGCATCTGGACAGCCAACATTATATGCTGGCACTCGAGATTCCCTTATCACGGTTTCCCGCATTGTAAAGTTTTCGCGCCTGCTGCACCCCGTAGGGCCTGGATTCGTGTCTCAGAATCCATCTCCGGGCTCTTGCTCTCACAACCCGTACCCGTCGTAGGCTAGTAGGTACGTTACACCCACTACAACCCTGATAGGCCGCAGACCCATCCTTCGGCGCCGGAGCTTTGAGCCACAGAGCATTCCAGCATCTGTGACCTATCCGGAATTATCCCCAGTTTCCCAGGATTATGCCGGACCGAAGGGTAGGTTGTCCACGTGTTACTGAGCAGTCCGCCATGTTCACGAAGAACATTCAACTCGCATGGCTTAGTCGAATCTCGATAGCAGTAACCTCTGGCAGGATCAACCAGAATTATGGAAGTATTTACAGTATCGGTCGGAATTGGCCGAGTCGCCATAAGCGTATGTCGGACGAGACAAGTTGTATCCCGTCTCCACACAGATATATACCGCGAACTTGGAAGCACGCCCATCATCGTCAGCGTTCTACGCCTTCAGGGCTCGCGCCGTTATGTCGCGGTGCCGGGGATTACTCCCCATCGGCCCATATAGGTATGGGCCCTTGGTATTTAAGCTTTCCGGTTTTGCCGATTCAGCGAGTTTCTGACGCCTTGGAGACATCAGAACCCGCCCGAACAGTCCCGGGCAGCCTATCCCCGTATCCGAGGATGATATTTAAGCCTTTCGGACCCCTCGGGAAACTCGATTTCGAGCACCCAAAAAGCCCTGAGACCACGGCCCTTCTCGACGGATTGCGCGAATCTCGCGCCCCCTCGCCAGACGGGCGAACTCCCCCAATACCAGCCGAGTATTTAACCTTTGCGCCTTTATGGTGGGGGCGAGGATGATAGGAGGCACCCGATAATCGCGTCGATTATTAATACCTACAGAGAGAATCAACCTGGATCGGAGGACTGTGATTCGAATTCACAGAGAACTTGGAGGTTTTTTATGAATTTCACTCTAACTGAGAAAATTTTGAGAGATCACCTCGTCGACGGCCGTTACGAGCCGGGAAAAGAGATCGGAATAAGGATAGATCAAACCCTCACCCAGGATGCCACGGGGACGATGGCCTACCTCCAGTTTGAGTCGATGGGCCTCTCCAAGATAGAGACGGAGATCTCAGCATCCTACGTCGACCACAACACCATCCAGGTGGGGTTCGAGAACGCCGACGACCACCGATATCTCCAGACGATCGCTGAGAAGTACGGAATCCACTTCTCTAGACCCGGAAACGGCATCTGCCACCAGGTTCACCTGGAGAGGTTCGGCCGGCCCGGAAGAACCCTCCTCGGCTCCGACAGCCACACCCCCACCTGCGGCGGCCTCGGGATGATAGCCATTGGGGCTGGGGGGCTGGACGTCGCGGTGGCCATGGGCGGCGGAGCATACTACCTCGCCTGCCCCAAGGTGGTCAGAGTCAACCTGGAAGGAGAGCTCCCCGACTGGGTGACGGCCAAGGACGTCATCCTGAAGGTCCTCGGTGAGCTGACCACCAAGGGGAACGTCGGCTGCGTCTGCGAGTACGCCGGCGAAGGCGTCCGGACCCTCGCCGTCCCGGAGAGGGCCACCATAACCAACATGGGCGCCGAGACGGGGGTCACCACATCCATATTTCCCAGCGACGGGGAGACCCGAAAGTTCCTCGCGGCCCAGGATAGAGGAGGGCAATGGGTTCCCCTGGAAGCTGACGAGGGTGCTGAGTACCATCGCGAACTGGACGTCGACCTCTCCGATCTGGAGCCCCTGATGGCCGCCCCCCACAGCCCGGGAAATATCGTCCCCGTAAGCTCCCTGGCGGGGACAGCCGTCGACCAGGTGATGATAGGCTCGTGTACCAACTCCTCCTACGTCGACCTGATGACCGTCGCGGAGATGCTGAAGGGGCATAGCCTCCCCCCCGGGGTCTCCCTGGGGGTGGCCCCGGGGTCCAGACAGGTCCTATCGATGATCTCCGAGGACGGCGGCCTTGGCGACCTCCTCGGCTCCGGCGCCAGGATCCTGGAGTCTGCCTGCGGCTTCTGCATAGGAAACAGCATGTCCCCCAAGACCGACTCGGTCTCCATCAGGACCAGCAACCGCAACTTCAAGGGGAGATCTGGAACCGCCAGCGCCAACGTCTACCTGGCAAGCCCGGTGGTGGCGGCGGCAGCGGCCATCAAGGGCGAGATCGTCGACCCGAGAGACCTGGAGATGGAGTTTCCGCGGGTGAGGATGCCGGACCGCTTCAAGGTGGACGACAGCATGATCATACCTCCCCTGCCGGCGGAGGATAGGCCAAAGGTTACGATCTATCGCGGCCCGAATATCGGGGCGCCGCCGACCAACGACCCCATGCCTGAGGACCTTCGCGGCAGGATCACCATAAAGGTGGATGACTACGTCACCACCGACCACATCATGCCGGCAGGCTCGCGGCTGAAGTACAGATCGAACGTCCCGAAGTACTCCGAGTTCGTCTTCGAGCCCCTCGACCCCACCTTCAGCAAGAGGGCTGGGGAGAACAGGGACGGCGGGATCCACAACCTCATCGCGGCAGGCTTGAGCTACGGCCAGGGATCCTCGAGAGAGCACGCCGCCCTATGCCCCATGTACCTGGGAGTCAAGGCGGTGGTGGCGAAGTCGATAGAGAGGATCCACGCCGCAAACCTCGTCAACTTCGGTATCATCCCCTTCACCTTCGCATCAGAATCCGACTACGATCTCCTGGGGGAAGGAGACGCGGTGGAGATACCCGGGATTCGGGACGCCATCGAGAAGGGCGACGATCTGATCGAGGCCGCAGACAAAACCGCCGGGTTGAGGGTGAAACTGAAGACGGAGCTGAGCGGCCGCCAGAGGGAGATCCTCGCCGCCGGCGGGCTCCTCCCGTACACCGTCAGAAAGAAGAGGTAAAGCGAAAAGGGTAGTCGGCCTGTCCATTACAGGCCGAAATTTTTCATTATCTCCTGGGTCAAGAACCTGGTGTTCTTCTCCAGCTGGCTCGCTGTGGAGTAGTTCCCCTCCCCGAAGGAGGAGTCCTCGATCGGCATAGTCTCGTCATAGCGCCAGGTGTAGACGGCGGCGAAATCGTATCTGGGCCTCACGCTCGCGGAGCCCAGGGCCGATCCGTCACCGAAGGAGGATGTGGTGATGTCGAAGGGGAAGTTGTTCCTCCAGAAGGTCATGGTATTTTCTACGTCCACCGTCTGGCCTGCCAGGATCGGCGCCATGGGGGCCCTGTTGGGATTTGATATGTAAGATGCCCAGTACATCTTGGCGTAATCTTCGAACCGGACGTCGTTCATAGAGCTCCTCACGGGGTTCTCTCCCATGAGGAACGACACCTGGGTCTGGGTATAGCCCGCAGCTGCCGCAGTGCCCAGGAGGCATACTAGCATGATCATAACTCTGCATTTCAAGGTTGGTCACCACCGATTTTTATCAAAATCGCGATGCGACACTCTCTGATCAGTACCAACCTATTTATGCCTTATCTGCAGTGAGATGGGGCCATGCCGGATTGCTTTGAGATTCTGAACAAAGATCTGGCAGGTCGTATCGGGAGGCTCCGGACGCCCCACGGCGCCGTCGAGACCCCTGCGCTGATGCCCGTGGTCAACCCCCACCTCAGGCTGATCGAACCTGCAGATCTACAGAGGATGGGGGCCGAGATCCTTATCACCAACAGCTACATCATCCGCCAGGATCCCGAGCTGAGAGAGCTCGCCGAACGAAGGGGCGTCCACCGGCTTCTGGGCTTTGACGGGCCGATAATGACCGACTCGGGGGCGTTCCAGCTCTCCGTCTACGGCGATATCGACGTCCAGCCCCTGGAGATCCTCGAGTTTCAAAGGTCGATAGGCTCCGACATATCCGTCCCCCTGGATATACCGACCCCTCCGGACGTCTCCAGGGCGAGGGCCGAGGCGGAGCTCGTCGAGACGGAGCGGAGGCTCACCGAGGCGCGGGAGCGATGGGACGGCGACGGCCCCCTCCTGGCGGGGCCGATCCAGGGTTCGACGTATGCGGACCTCAGGTTCGCAGCGGCCCGTAAGGTCAGAGATCTGGCGTTTGACCTCTGCCCCATCGGAGCGGTCGTCCCCCTGATGGAGGGCTACAGGTTCCGCGACCTCGTCGACGTCGTCGCCGCCTCCAAGAAGGGGCTCGGCCCGGCGGCCCCGGTCCATCTATTCGGCGCCGGCCATCCCATGATGTTCTCCCTGGCCGCGGCCCTCGGCTGCGACCTCTTCGACTCCGCCGCCTACGCCCTCTACGCGAGACAGGGGCGCTACCTCACCCCCAGCGGGACCCGCCACCTGGAGGACCTGAGGTACCTGCCCTGCTGCTGCGAAGTCTGCAGAGATCGGTCCCCTGAGGATCTGGCAGGAGACCCGGACAAGACGGAGCTTCTCGCCCGCCACAACATCGCCGTCTCCCTGACGGAGATCCAGGAGGTGAGACAGTCCATCTGGGATGGATCCCTCTGGGAGCTGGTGGAGAGGAGGTGCAGGTCTCATCCGAGGATGGTGGACGGCCTGCGTGCCCTCGGATCCCATGCCGGATGGATCGAGGAACTCGACCCCGTATCCAGGTCGACCTGCTTCTACCTGGGGCCGGAGTCGGCGAAGAGGCCGGAGGTTCTCAGGTACGGGTCCCGGATCGACAGGATCGAGCTCTCCGGGAGGGTTCTGGTGGCGGACCGGGGCGTCGATGAAGAGGGGTACGACCACGTCCTCTGGTATCTCCCCCCCTTCGGCCCCTACCCGAAAGAGCTCGCGGAGACCGCCCCCCTCAACTCCGAGGTCCCACAGGCCTTCGACGAGGCGGGGCTATCGCAGGCCCACGCGAACCTCAAAAGGCTGATGGAGGCGAACCCGGCCGCCACCTTCGAGGTGAGGCTGAGAGATCCGCCGAAGGTGGATACGGTGCCGATGGAGGCGAAGAGATGACGAGACGCTTCGAGGTGACGATCCGCGACGGCCCCGCACGGGCGGGACGGCTCAGGATCGAAGGGACGGTCGAGACTCCGGCCGTCATATCCGGCGACCAGATCCGGTCCACTGGACCGATCTGGAACTTCCCATCGATCGGAGAAGCCCTGGAGGAGGGGCGTGAACTCTCGAAGAAGACCGGAAAGATCTTCATCGGACCCCACGTCCCCGTCCCCCTCCACACCGAGCCGCCCTTCGCTATCCCCTCCATCCCGACGGACGGACCCTGCGGGGTCGTCGTCCACCCCCTGGCGAGGGGCCGGCCCCCGACAGCCGACGTCTACGTCATCGGGGCGGCGGGGTCCCTGCGAAACCCGAGGGATCTGGTGGCCGCCGTCATAGGCATCCGGGAGAGGATACCCCCCGACTCGGCCCTCTACGCCCCGGCCCTGGCGACCCCCGCAAACCTCGCCCTTCTGATATACCTGGGGGTCGACCTGGTGGACGAGACGAGGATCGCCGTCGACGGCCTCCTGGGGAGGTACCACCTCCGGGACGGGGCCTGGCCCCTGGAGGATCTGAAGGACCTCCCATGTCGCTGCGGCTTCTGTGAAGCCATGGTGGAGACGGGGGCAGAGCCAGAGCTCGTCGCCGGCCACAACCTCCTCCGGCTGGAGGAGGAGATCCTCCTGCTGCGGGAGATGATCAGGAAGGGAACGGTCCGCGAATACCTGGAGAGGCAGGTGAGGGTCGCCCCGGAAGAGACGGCGGCCCTGAGGCTCCTCGACCAGGAGCACCGTTACCTGGAACGGAGGACCCCAGTATACAGGAAGAGCGTCATGTATGCGAACTCTGCCGAGTCCCTCCACCGGGTGGAGGTGACAAGGTTCGCCGAGAGGGTCCTGGAGAGGTATCGTGCTCCCGAGGGCGGCGTCCTCCTCCTCCTGCCGTGCTCGGCGCGGAAGCCCTACTCTACTTCGAGGTCTCACCGGCTCTTCGCGACGGCCCTGGGGACCACAAGGCGGAGGCTCAAAGAGCTGATACTGACGTCTCCCCTAGCCCTCGTCCCCAGGGAGCTGGAGGAGGTCTATCCCGCCGCCAGCTACGACGTCCCCGTCACCGGGAGGTGGGACCTGGAGGAGAGGAGGTGGCTGACCCGCTGCCTCGACGGATACCTGGATAAGAACCCCTCCTCCACCATCATCGCCCACATCGACGGGGAGCTTAAGGAGGCGGTAGAAGAGCACGGGATCGACGCCGTCTACACCGGCGGCGGGACGACGGATGAGGCTTTGAAGAGGCTATCGGAGGCGGCGGCCGAGGCGACGGCGGGCGAAGAGGTCCTGGATGGTTTCATGGTCCAGCGGTTCACCGCCCTCGCCGACTACCAGTTCGGCCGGGGCGCCGCCGCCGACCTCATGGCCGGCGAGGTGAAGGTGAAGGGAAGGGGGCTACACTCCTCCGAGAAGAAGAGCCTCGGGTCCATCACCCCCCAGGGGACGATCGCCCTCTCCCTCGAAGGGGCCAAGAGGCTCCTCTCCCGGGGCGGGTACATCGTCGAGATCGGCGACTTCGTCCCGAGGGGCGACGTCCTCGCCCCCGGGGTGACATCCGCCGACGACCAGATCAGGCCCGGCGACGAGGTGATTGTAAAGGGGGAGGCGGCCTTCGGCGTCGGGAGGGCGAAGATGAGCGGCTGGGAGATGGTGGAGTCGACGAGGGGGATCGCCGTTGAGCTGCGCCAGGTCGAGGAGGTCTGAGGATGGATGGGGGAGAGGATGGACGGCCGCAGGAGGAGAGGGCAGCGGGGACGAGGGTCCTCGACGACCGAGAGAAGGCCGACTACTTCAGGAGGTGCTACACCTCGGCGGACGGCCTCTGGTTCATGAAGGTCGAGGAGATCCGGGGCTTTGAGGAGGCGCTGGAGATCGACCGCCAGGTCTGGTCGATCCTCCCCAAGATCCAGGCCCGGACCCTGAGGGAGATCCTCAGAGCCGGGAAGGGGATCGGAGGGCTCGCGGAGTGCATAGCAGCCAAGCACTCCGCCGAGGGGTTCGGGTTCGAGGTGGAGGCGGAGGAGGACGGCCGCCTCATGCTCACGATATCAAGATGCCCCTGGCGGGACCTTATGGCAAAGTCAGGAAGGGTCCACCTGTCAGAGAGGGTGGGGTCGGTCATCTGCAGCGCCGAGTACTCCGCCTGGGCGGAGGAGTTCTCTGAGGAAGAAAAGAGGATATCCTTCTTCCTTGAGTCCCGGATCTGCCGGGGGGATGAGGTCTGCACCTTTCTCTTTGAAGAATGGAGGAGGCTGTTGTAAGGTCGTGGAAAGGGCGGTCTTGGGTAGAGCGGTTTTGGGGATGACGGATATCTCTTGCCAGAGCATCGATGCCAAAAACGGGCTGAAGGGGAGAGGGGGAGGGGGAGGGCCGGAAGTGGGCATATCTCGGGCAGAGGGAGATCTGAGATCTGTCTATAACGTCATCGATCTATGGACCCTCGCAATCGCCCCTCTCAGATATTAATGACAACGATTAAACATTATAAATATGGCGATCGACCCCTCTGGCCCCATCTGACCAGGAGCCTCCAAGGTGGCGAGCCGAAAGATCTCGGGGGGAGTCAGATAGATTTCTCCCACCCCTGGCCCATATCGACGATCGGCCTCACCTCCTCGACCTCGAAGGTGACGGCGGCGCGGAGCATCCCCGCCGCCGCCTCGCCGATGGCCTTGGAGATCTCCCCCCTCATCCTCTCGATCCCCTCCCCGGAGGTCTCGCAGCTTCTCATCTTCAAGTAGACCCGCACACCCTTCCAGTCGAAGATCCCCTGCCCTGGGACCATGATCATGTAGACGGCGTGGGGGTTTTCCCGCAGGTTGGCAAGGGTCCTGTTCTCCGCCAGGGCCATGACGACGGTCTTCTCGTCGACCATCCGGGGAGAGCCCATCGGCGCGACGTCGACCTTCCCGTCCCTCCCGGCGGTGCTGAGGGTTCCGATCCGGGGCTGCCGGTTGAAGTACTCCATCAAATTAGCAGGCATATTTGACCACATTCTCTGAAATTTCTGGCGGTGCAGGTTATATCTTTGCCGTTAGCTCAGGTCGTCGCTGCCCTCGCCAGAGGATATACGTCGACGTTCCACCCACCCGGTATGCTCCGGGGTCCATCACAGATGCCGTCGCCGTCGGCGTCATCGCAGAGGTCGGTCCCGTAGTAATTGCCCCGGGAGCCGTCGTCCCACCGGTTATCTCCCTCGTCCTTCGCCGCCTCGACGTTCGTCGAGAGGTCGTTTCCTAAGATGGAGTTGCCTCTGGAATATACGTCGAGGGATATGCCGAGGAGGCTATCGGCGATCTCGTTTGCCGATATGACGTTGCGGCCCGCCCCCGCCAGGATTACGCCGATGCCGCAAGACCTCAACCGGTTCTGCTGAATCTGGTTCTCGTCCGACCCCCCCGAGATGTTGATCCCTTCGGTGCTGTTGGTGACGTTGTTTCTGACGAGGACGTTCCTTTCGCTCGACTCTGCCAGAACCAACCCTGCGGGGTTATCGAGGAGGGTGTTGTTATCCATCGAGGAACCGACGGTGGACCAGAGGTAGATCCCTGCCTTCTCCCCCTCCGCTATGGTGTTGTTCTTAACCGCTGTGAAGTTCGACCGGTCCAGGTATATCCCGTGGTCGTTCTTGGTGACGTTGTTAAGATCGATGGTGTTGTTGCTGCTCTCCTCGAGGTTTATCCCTTTGCCGTGGTTTTCTGTGATGTTGTTGTCTATTATGTTGTTCTTCCAGGTCTTGGAGAGGTGGACCCCGTCTCTGCCGTTCCCCTCGATCCTGTTTCCGATGATCAGGTTCTCGTAGGACTCCTCGGCGCCGCAGGGCGGCTCGCTGCAATACTCCCAGAAGATGCTATTGAGGTAGATCCCGTCGTTTCTGTTGAAGGAGATTACGTTGTTTGCGACCAGGTTCATCGACCCCACCAGGGAGATCCCATTCCAGTTACTACCAAGCTCGCTCTCGTGGCCGTTTCGCGTTATGATGTTATAGGTGATGAAGGTGAAGTTGCAGCTGAACGCCCGGATACCGTCGATGACGCTCTCCCGGATCTCGTTATCCTGGATGGTGTTGGAGTCACACCATTGGAGTTCGATACCATTGTAGTTGGAGAGGAGGTCGTTGCCCTCGATGTTGTTGTTGTGAGAGTTATGCAGGTTAATGCCGTGGCCGTAGCGGACGTCCCTGATGGTATTGTTGAGGATCTGGTTGTTGCTGCTGTTCAATAGGCCGATGCCGGTCAACTCGTTTCCTTCGAAGGTGTTGTTGGCGATCTTGTTGAAGTCGGAGTAGACCCTGATGCCGGCGTTGCCGATGACGTCGTTATGCTCGCCGGTGTCGTAGGGCTTCTGGCTGCTGGCGCCGGTGATGACGAAGTTCTCCACGGTGACGAAGTCTGCCCTGATGGCGACGGCCGTCCCGCCGGTCATCTGGACCATCCACGTCAGTCCGGGGTAGGTCCTCTCGATCTCAGCGGTGGACATTCCAGCCCGCAGGACGGGGATTCCGCCGCCGGTGTCGACGCCCCGCAGGACGATCCCCGGGGTAGTTATGTTCAGGTTCACCAGGTACTCCCCGCTTGCGACCTCGATCACGTCTCCTGGGTTTGCGGAGCTCAGGGCCGCTTCAATCCTGTGAAAATCCGAGCCTTCCTGCCCCACGGTGATCGTCGCCGCCTGAGACGACGGAGATGATGCCAGGAGGAGGAGGAGAAGAAGGATGATTTTAATTATGGTGCGAGTCATCTTATGCCACCATCAGAGATGGACCCTTTTGAGGATAAATAGGATTCGAGGGTGGCGATCTTGGAGAGAGCCGGAAGATAGGTGGCGGAGATGATCCCTCTATCAGGCCCGCCGGGGCGGCGATACCGGTACATTTTTAGTGGGTTGGGACCATCCACCTCCATGAGGGGGTTGTCACGAAGAGAATGATCGTGCTGGTGCTGTTGTTTCTCGGGGCCGTGGCTGGACCAGCCATGGCGGACGAGGCCGACGACCTCATATTGGACCTGAAGTACGGCCAGGCCGATAACCGGGCGAAGGCAGCCTTCTCCCTCGGCGAGATCGGCGGGTCGAAGGCGGTCGACCCCCTGATCGCCGCCCTGGAGGACGAGGTCCGGCCGGTCCGGTCTGCGGCTGCAGCGGCCCTAGGCAAGATCAGAGATCCCAGAGCCGTCGACCCCCTCATAAGGGCCCTCCAGGAGTCGGATATAAAGGAAGAGGCGGCCAGGGCCCTGGGATATATCGGCGATCTGCGGGCCCTGGGCCCCCTCTCCGACGCCATGAAAGACAGAGATCCGCGGGTCCGGGGGACGGCTGCAGAAGCCCTCGGCGATATCGGGGACACCGGAGCCGTCGCCCCCCTCGTCGAGGCGGTCAAAGACGAGGATCCCTCGGTCCGACTGAAGGCCGCACGATCTCTCGGCAAGATCGGGGATCCTGAGGCGACGGAGCCCATCGTCTATCTCGCCATGAGAGATGGAGATGCCAGGGTCAGGGCGGCCGCCGTCGAAGCCCTCGGCGATATCGGCGACCCCATTGCCATCGATACCCTCATCAGGGCTCTGAGGGACGGGGACCCGACCGTCCGGGGAAAGGCTGCAGAAGCCCTCGTCAAGATCGGGGACCTCCGGGCTGCGGGACCCCTGGCAGAGGCCCGCCAATACGATGAAGCGATCACCCTCGACCCCAACTCCTCCTCGGCCTGGGTCGGTAAGGGACTCGCCCTCTATGAGGAGGGGAGGTACGAAGAGGCCGTCATCGCTTACGATGTGGCCATCGCCCTCGATCCGGAAGATGCCCAGGCCTGGAATAACAGGGGCGTCGCCCTCAGGGACCTGGGGAGGTACGAAGAGGCGGTCATATCTTATGATACGGCCATAAACATAGAGCCTGAGTACTCCTACGCCTGGTATAACAGGGGGATCGCCCTCGACGAACTGGGACGGTATGAAGAGGCGATCAAGGCGTACGATGCGGCCATCGCCCTCGAACCCGACGATGCCAACGCCTGGAACAACAGGGGCGTCGCCCTCTATCATCTGGGGCGGTATGAAGAGGCGGTCGAGGCGTACGATACGGCCATAGGTTTCGACCCAGATTACGCCAGAGCCTGGAACAACAGGGGGGTTTCTCTCTATTATATGGGCGAGTATCATGAGGCGATCCTGGCATACGAAAAGGCGATAGCCCTCGACCCGGATTACGCCCACGCCTGGAGCAATAAGGGGCTAGCATTGGCAGCCGTGGGCTATTACGAGGAGGCGGTTCTCGCCTACGACGAGGTCGTCAGGATCAAGCCAGAGGATGGCGAAGCCTGGAAGAACCGGGGGGGAGCCCTCCAGGCCCTCGGGAGGATCTCCGAGGCCGAGGCCTCCTACGATAGCGCGGAGGAGCTGGGATCTACGGAGGCGGTTGACGGAGCTGAACTCAAAAATTCGAAATAAGAACCACGATAAAGATGACCATCACGGGTCCGATTAATTGTAGCTCCAACGCCTCAAAGAGATCCTCAAACCACCGATATCATGACCTTCAGAGAGGGCTGAGACTATAACATAATCCCCGGCTTGCTAATAGAGGGCGAAAAGGCTTTTATTTGACCTCATCCAACATTATTATATGAGGAATCTAACTGTGATAAAGCTGCTGGTATTAATATGTATAACTTGTCTATCCGGCGCTTCCTCCTCCGTAGCTCAAATCGGGGTGTCGGAAGAATATGAAGAGTGGGGATCCGATTGGGAAACCGGTGGATCTGGATGGGAGACGGCAGGATCTGGATGGGAGACTGTCGGATCTGGAACTGCGGAATCTGGATCCGGCGGGTGGGGTGAGGCACCGACCGCTGAGATATCCGAGACAGGCGAAGCCTATTTCCCGAGCAGCATCGGTGAGAGTTCAGATGCTCTGATCGACGAGAGCGCCTCCAGTCAGTACAGCCGGGCATCATCTCCCGTTGGATCCAGAGATTTATTAGCAGCGATCCCCGGGGGAAGTCGGAACCTCTTCTGGATCGTATCCAGCGACGGGAGCAGGTACTGGCGATCGGTCAGCATGCCCCTCTATCGTTACGCCAGGCTCCTTCTCATACCCTCCGCCTCGGGGCCGTTGATCCTGGAGGAACGCTATCCCACCGGCCAGATCCGGACGTACAACTTCGGGAACGTCTGGGCGAACAATCAATACAGGCTATGGTTCTACGCCGATTCTTCGGGGACCTACCAGGCGAGATATCGGATAGGAAACGGTCCATACAGCGATATCCTGACCTTCCACGTTGGAGGGACAACCCCCGTTCCCCTGCCGGTCCAGCCCGGCGTCAGGCCGAACATCCAGATCATAACCCAGGCGGTCGACCCGGCGACGAACAGGGTCTACTATTCCTACAACCAGCAGGGGCTCCAGATCTTCAAGATCAAGGTCCTGGTGACAGGCCCCGACCTCTACAGGATCCGGTCCGTCCACTACAAGCTCCATCCGACCTTCAGCCCGTCAGAGCAGACCATGACGAACCCGCGAAACAACTTCGAACTCGAGCTGTGGACCTGGGGGGCTTTCAACATGCCTATCACCGTGACGACGACGGACGGAAGGGCATACAGGTACGACTACTACTTCACCTTTGGAGATCAATTGAGGGACGCCCAGAGGAGAGGAGTTCCCTTCGTGAGGGTCTGATGAGGTTCTTCGCCGGAGCCATAACCTCCACCAAATCCTCCTCTTTTCGAGAAAGGTGAGATGGCGAAGCGGTCTTGAGGGCGCTGATCCGTCTTGCCGGCCGAAACGGGCTCGCCCTCAAAGCCCCTCCGTCGGAGGTATCGGCCTCAACCGACCCGGTCCTCCCGGGCCCCTCAGTCAGAGCTACAGAATTCTCGAAGACCGGGTCTTCACGGGGCGAGGAGACGGGGTCCTTGGAGAGGTGACGACCGTCCTTTCGAGATCGATACATCTTTCTCGGATAAAGACCCCCCAATCTCCAGGAGAGTGGAGAAGATTAGAGCGGTGCGGATTTTGTGCTTATTGGCGCTGGCGGCCCTGGCGACGCCGGCGGCTGCCGACAGGGTGGACGATCTCATCGGTGATCTGACCGACGGCGACTGGCAGGTCCGGTCGGGGGCCGCCATGGCCCTCGGAGAGATCGGCGACGAGAGGGCGGTAGATCATCTCATCGAGGCCCTCAAAGACGATGTCCGGGAGGTGAGGCTGAACGCCGCCTGGGCCCTCGGGGAGATCGGCGATGATAGGGCCATCGATCCCCTCGTCGCCGCCCTCAACGACCAGGTCCGGGAGGTCCGGTGCGTCGTCGCCATCGCCCTCGGCAAGATCGGGGATGATAGGGCCATAGGTCCCCTCAAAGAGGCCCTCAAGGAGGAGGACCTGAGCGCCTCAGAGGCCTCTGCCGACGCCCTGAGGAAGGCCGAGGATCCAAAGCTTATCGAGATCGAGAACAAAACCCTGGACCTCCAGAGAAGCGCTGGATGCCCCTGCGTCGCCGATCTATGCGACCACTGTGTCGTCCAGCTCTGCTTTGCCAGCACCCTTGTGAAGCTTGGAAGAGATGAATATCTGGACAGGCTGACCCTGGCCCTGAAGGGGGAGGACAGGTTCTTGCGGAAGGAGGCGGTAGGGGCTCTGGTGAGGATCGACGATCCCAGGGCCGTCGGTCCCCTCATCGAGGCGCTGAAGGATGAGGAGCCCTGGATCCGGTCGGAGGCGGCGAAGGCTCTCGGGGAGATCGGCGATCCCAGGGGAGTCGATCCCCTCATCGAGGCCCTGGAGGATGACGACCCCTGGGTCCGGTGGCATGCCGCGAAAGCCCTCGGGGAGATCGGTGACACAAGGGCTCTACCCCCCCTGGCCCATCTGGCATCGGAGGACGATGACAGGGGGCTTCGAGAGGCGGCGAGAAGGGCGATGGAGAAGATCCGATTAAAGGAGGTGGAGATATGAGAACTATTGCGATCTTATGTATGATGGCGCTGACTGCGCTGGCCATTCCCGTGGCGGCGGAGTTTCCACCGCCGGCGCCATCGGGGTGCGCTGTTAGCGGGACGTTCGCTCCCAAGGAGAAAGGCTATTTTTCAGATTTCCAGATCAGTTACAGCGTCGAGGGGGTGCGGGCCGATGCGTTCAACGATCAGGTCAGCCAGGTGCGGGCGAGTCGGCATTATCACCTGTTGGAAGTTGTTCCGGGGGCGACGGAAGTCCGGGTCTCCGGGTCGGCTTCTGGTGGGTCTCTTGGAGGAAGCCAACAATACGCGGGGAGTCTGACGATCGAGCTTTGGGTCGGAGATGAGATCGAGAGAAGCGATATCGCCATCGAGAGAGGCTCATACCCGCCCTATTCGTTCGACGTCTCGCTGCCCATCCCCGCAGGCATAGACCCCTCGGTGAGTTTTAAGATAACTACGGGTATGCGTTGGCCGAACGGCTTCTTCCCAATCTATGTCAGCGGAGACATGAGACCATGCCCAGCGGAGGGCTGCTCGAACTACTGTCCGTCCCCGGAAGAAGTCCCGAAAGAGGAGATCCTGGAGAAAGAATATGAGCCGGTCGAGCTATCAGAGAATGCGAATCTTCTCAAGATACTGGACCAATACAATTCGAAGATCCCCCGTGGAATCGCAGGTTCGGGCTCGAAGAACAACCTTCTCAGCTGGTTCAACAGCACGTACGACGATTACACATGCGGGGCATACCAGCTCAGAGTTTTGCAGCTCCTCGATTCGCTGAAATGGAGCGACGACCCCCATGAGAGGGCGCTCTTCGATGGATGGGATTATGGACCGATCGAGGCTCTATACGGGGGCCACCAGGCGGTGGTGATCTATCCAAAGGGGACGGACTGGGCTGATACGGGGATAGTCCTCGATCCATGGGTCGATCAGAGACCGAAGATATATGATATTCATACATGGGCAGGGATGTTCGCCGTTGAAGGGCTTTATGGCACCATCGATATCGGAGGAGGATCGTTCCACGGCATCGGAGGAAGCAGGGTCTACGAAGAGGCCCCTGAATCCAGGGTATATCCAACCGTCGGCGGTGACTACGTCGATCCCAAAGTCACACGCCTCACCGAAGCCGAGAAGGAATGGATTCAAACGAACTTGGACCCGGAGAAGAGAAAAGAGTTCCAGATCCGTTTTCCCCACCCGTATCACCAACATCTCTGGATCCAGATGAGGATGGATAAAGAGAAGAAGAACGGGAGCGTCATGGGCTACTCTCCGCTGAACCTCTATCTGGTGGACGACGATGGCAATATCTCCGGATTCCCTGGCGGCGTCCCCAACGCGGAGATGGAGGAGATCTCAATGAAGAGGTTCCTCCTGGATGACGGGACATATTGGACTGAGCTACAATATCCTCAGGATAGATCTTACAAACTGGTCGTAGAGGGGACGGATGATGGGACGGCCGACCTCTTCATGGGGTACGGGATGGACGGTGCAGAGGATCGTTCCGTATTCAGATACTATTTGACGGTCGCGTTGGGTGAGTGGTTTGAAGCGCCGGCATATTCCAGGGGTGGCCTGCTTTATTCCGGCAGCAGATCGGTGGAGGCGGAAGAGATCCAGGAGATAAATCTGTCCTGGCTCGAGACCAAACCCGATATCGTCGCCCCCCAGGAATATGAGGTTACCCTCGAAGACAAAGAGATCTGCGCCAGTACGAAGGCCGCAGCCTCCGGTCCAACCGTCGAAGAGGCTGTCGAGCTTGCCATCGGAGATCCGGAATATGGGGTAGATGCGGTCGATCGTAACGCCGGCGAGTTCGTCCAGTGGGCGGCCCGGGCCACCGCCAGCAGCGAATATTCGTCCACCGACTGGTCCGCCCTCCGGGCGACCGGCGAGCCCGACACCTATCCGGACCACGGGGATATTGAGACCGCCTGGGCCCCCCTGGATGAAGACGCCGGGATCCAGTGGCTCGACCTCGAATATGAGGTCCCCATCTTGATAACCAGGGTTGAGATATACGAGACCTACAACCCCGGAGCTATCATCGGGCTGGAGATATACGACCGGGAAGGCGGACGCCACCTCGCCTGGGAGGGGTCGATGGAGCCGGCGAGGACCGCCCGGATCTCCACCATCGATATAGACCCCGACTTCCCCTCAGACCGGATCAGGATCATCCTGGATACGAGGAGGGTCCCCGGCTGGAACGAGATCGACGCCGTCGCACTGATCGGGTCTCGATCTCTCCCTCAATCCGACCTCTGGAGGTACGGAGATATTCTGATCGACGCGCCTCCCGGCGGATGGGAGGGGATCGAGGCGGGAGAGGCGATATAGGGGTGGATATCGGGGGAGGCCATCTACTCCCCCATTCCTAACTCGGATCTATTCGTCTTAAGGAGGCGGAGATCGACGGATGCGGCAGCTCCGGCTGGAAGACGATCCCCTTTGGCGCCTGTGATTTTTGGTGCAGCTTACGGAGCTTGAAAAACGAAAGATTCCAGGAAGAATAGTCACAGATCAGAATACGGCTATAAACGATAAGAGATCAGAATTTAGAGATATATGAGGCGGCTAATATGATAATCAAAAAAATATCGACCTGTTCTATATGGGTTGCAGCGTTCTCCATGGTGCTATTGGCGCTGACCGCCACGGTGGCTATCGCCGACGTATTTCCCGGTGCCCCCTTCAACGGCCTTCAGGTGAGCTACTCCGTCGCGGGAGCGACTCTTGGCGCTCCAAAAGACTCGGAGGGTTTCACCCTTTCGCGTTCGGTCATGGGGACCCTCACCGGTGATGAGCTGACGGTCTCCGGGGTGGCGACGGCCATGTACGGCTGGGGCGCAACGATAGACGTCAGCGTCATGGTCGACGGGGAGGAGGCGAAGACGTTTCATGAGGAGAAGTTCCCCGACGGGGGTTTGATGCCGGACCCCATGAGCCAGCCCTTCACGGTGACCGTCCCCATCCCCTCTGACGCCGAGTCGGCCAGCTTCTCCATAAGATTGGCGGGAAGCTTCAACGCCGGCTCCAGGGGCGTGGTCATCGAGGGCACTTTGGATAGATCGGCCTCGACATCCGACCCTCAAGATGGATATAAGGCCGTCGAGGCTGTGATCCCAGATGAGAGGTTCAAGCCCAGGCCCTCAAAAGATCTGAAGCTCTACAAAATCCTCCGGCTCTATGAGCAGAAGATACCAAAGGGGATCGCAAGTTCGGGAAATAAGAACAACCTCCTCTCCTGCTTGCCATACGGTGATAAGTACGACGAATTTAAATGCGGCGGATACCAGGCCAAGGTCCTCCACCTATTGGATTCCT
The DNA here is from genome assembly GCA_002506535.1 of Methanothrix harundinacea. GTDB lineage: Archaea > Halobacteriota > Methanosarcinia > Methanotrichales > Methanotrichaceae > Methanocrinis > Methanocrinis harundinacea_B. The sequence continues at coordinate 82,967 of DAXT01000006.1, read as the reverse complement.
TGAAGTTCAGCGACGATCCTGAGGAGAGGGCTCTCCTCGATGAGTGGGATTATGGGCCCATTGAAGCGCTTTGGGGGGGTCACCAGGCAGTGGTGATTTATCCAACGGGAACCGACTGGACCGATTCGGGGATAGTCCTCGACCCATGGATAGATCAGGAGCCAAAAACGTATGATATACACCAATGGGCCGGCATCTTCAGTCCGGAGAGTCTTGGCTCTATGGAAACGGGTTCGCTCTACGGGATCAGAGGAAGCAGCCCGTATGAAGGGACACCTGAGTATCCAACCGTAGGCGGCAACTACGTCAATCCGAGGGATAAGAAGCTCAGCAAAGCTGAGAACGATTATGCGAGAAATCTCCCGGCGGAGACAAAAGAGAAGTTAAATCGATTATCTGAATCGCAGAGACGGATCTGGATCAAGACGAAGATGGAGCAGGAGAAGAGGAATGGAGGGGCCATCGGCTTCTCTCCGGTGAACCTCTATCTGGAGGATGACGACGGGAGGATCACCGGATTTCCCGGAGGCGTTCCCACCGCGGAGATAGAGGAGATCATCATGAGGAGGTTCCCTCTTGGCGACGGGACGTACTGGACGGAGCTAGAATACCCTCAGAACAGATCTTATTATCTGATGGCGGAAGGCACCGATGACGGGAAAGCCGATATCTTCCTGGTCTACGGGACGGGCGTCTCGGAGCCTCGATCGGTTTACAGGTACGGGATGGACGTCTCTTCGGGCGAGATTTTTGCGGCTCTGCCGGATTATAGGGGAGGCATCCTCTACTCCTCCAGCAGCGGATCGGTTGAGCCGGAAAAGATCGAGACGATCGACCAGTCCTGGCTCGATTTAAAGCCCGATATAGCCTCTCCTCCTGAGTACGAGTTAGATATCGAAGAAGATGCGGATTTCACCATAGGCGAGATAGCGGGAGAACTGGCATCAGACCAAGCGACTGATGCGGAAGGCGATGCCGGATCTGATTCTCTATACCTGCCACAGAGAGATTTCGCCTTTGAAAAGTGGGGTGCCTACCGCTATACGGAATCATCCGGCAGGAGATATTTCGCCGCATATATGCCGGAGCTAAGGGAGGGCATGGATAGCTCTGCAGCGCCCCTGCTCTGGAATGAGTCTTTAGATAAGAGTCTCATCGACCGGGGTTTGGCCAGCGAGGTGCTCATCGATCAAGAGGAGGAGGGAACCATCGCAACAGGCATGCCCCTTGATCTCTCAGAGGGCTACCAGCTTCACATCTTGTCAACTGATTATGAGGGCAAAAACGCCTATCTGCAGCTGACCAGATATGGAGAAGTTGTAGACAGCATCATACTCAGTCCGAGGTATGATGCACCGATGTCCAAGGCCACCTATTGCTACAGGACCGATTTAGGATCCGCCAAGGATATTGTGGTGATAGCGGTGCATTTCAAGAATGTATTTGCTACCCAGGATAGAGATTTCGGCACTTATGATGGGATCTTCCAGATGTCATCGTCTCCCGTAAGCTACCACCAGCTCGATTAAGCCGGCTGAGCCGTGGAGTTCAATCTGCAGATAGAGATGGCTTCTGAAGATATCAGATGAGCCGATATCATTGAAGGCAGGAGAGAAGCTCTGCCTGATGAAGGCGGAGAACAGCAATAGTGAAAGTGGATGGCCTGGCAGCATAGACAGGCCATCCGTCATCTCTTTTATCGGCTGTCGCCCCATGAAATCAAAATTGGTGGGAAGTCAAGTTGCAGCGGCGCACTTCGAAGCAAGCTGCGGGGTATTCGATAAAGATAAGAGGGCGATGGCCATGAGGATCGACCCTCCGGCGGCCATCGATCGCCAGCTCCTGGCCCCAAACCGGTGGTGGGTCGCAAACCCCCCCAGCTCCGGGGGCGTCTCCTCATCCCTGATGGACCCGATAGCGTCCCCGGATCACCGCCGGGTCCGGAGACGACACCGGTGAGCAGCCTATAAATCCGCTGATGCCATCAGAACAGTCCATATGAGGATCCACGGCCTCCAGCACGTCCCCTTTGAGGGGCTCGCGACGATCGAGGACTGGGCGATATCGAGGGGCAACACCATCTCCAGGACCCTCCTCTTCCGGGGAGAATCCCTCCCGGATCCTGCGGAGTTCGACTGGCTCGTCATCATGGGAGGGCCCATGAACGTCTACGAGGAAGAGATGCACCCCTGGCTCGCCCCGGAGAAGGACCTCATCCGAAGGGCGATCGATGGTGGAAAGGTCGTCCTGGGTATATGCCTGGGGGCCCAGCTCATCGCCGACGTCCTGGGCGGAAAGGTGCGAAAAAACAAAGAGCGAGAGATAGGCTGGCATCCCGTCATCCTGACGCCGGAGGCAAAAAGATCTGAGACATTCGGCGTCCTTCCCGAGAAGTTCGTTGCCCTCCAGTGGCACGGCGACACCTTCGAGATCCCGCCCGGCGCGATCCATACGGCGAAGAGCGAGGCGTGCGAAAATCAGGCCTTCCAGAGCGGCCGGGCAATTGGGCTGCAGTTCCACCTGGAGGCCTCGATGGAGAGCATCGACGATCTCATAAAAAACTGCTCCGGCGAGCTATCGGGCGGCGGCGATTGCGTCCAGAGTGAAGAGGAGATCATATCAGGCACCGGCGCCATCCCCGAGATGAACGGGCTCATGGCCCTCCTCCTCGATGGGATGGCGGGTCTCCTTGAGGAGGAGCGGTAGAGGCGGGTTCGGCCCTGCGAAGGGCCGGGTCAGCCTCCTCTCCCTATTTTCACCGCCCACCGATCTCTCGCGAGGGCCAGAAGGAAGCCCGCCGCGAAGGCGGCCGCGGGGTTGGTGAAGAGAACGAGGAGGGCGATGGCTGAGACGAGGAGGGGCTGATCCGTCCTCAGGCCGCACCGCCCTAGCTCCAGTCCGACGAAGAGGAGGAGCGCCCCGAAGAGGCCGATCGGCAGGAGGGAGAGGGATTCTGGGGCGGCAAAGAAGAGGGCGATGATGATGAGGACCGACCCTCCGATGGCCATCGATATCCTGGTCCTGGCCCCGAACCGGTGGTGGGCCGCGATCCCGCCGGACCCGTGGCAGAGGGGAAAGCCCCCGAAGGGGACGGAGGCGAGGTTCATCACCCCCATGGTGATGCAGAGACGATCGGGCTCGATCCTTCTTTTGTAGAGGTCCTCGGCGGTTAGGGCGGCGGCCACCGAAGCGTTCGTCAGGGTGAGGGGGATCTGGGGGAGGACGAGGTGCCATCCTGCCCAGATGAAGGTCGCCGGGTCCGGTAGGGGCAGAATGCCCATGGATATCGGCTGGATATCGGGGACGCCTCGGGTGATGAGGCCGTAACCGACGCCGATGGCGAAGACGACGAGGATCGATACGTCCGGGAGGGATCGCCAGCTCTTCGCCAGCAGAAATATGAGGAAGACCCCTATGGCGACGGACGAAAATATCGGGTCCTGGATCATCAGCCCCGCCGAGGTCTTGATGAGGATGAGGGCGAGCCCCAGCTGGACCCCCCGGACCACCCCCTCCGGGATCAGCCCCTGGAGCCGCCCGATCCCCTTTCCAGCCCCCAGGACTAGGAGCGCTGCCCCCAGGATCAGCCCGGAGGCGGCTATCTCTCCGCAGGTCAGCTCCCCGGCGATGGCGATGGCTCCGATCGCCTTCATCGGCTCCACAGAGATGGGGATCCCGTAGTAGATCCCCATGACGATGTACCAGATGCCGGTGAAGAGGAGGGCTGCGCCCAGGTCCACCTCGGAGACGAGGGCTGCGCCCAGGAGGATGGGGAGGACGGTTCCGAAGTTTCCCACCGATCCCGAGATCTCCCCAAGGATCTTCACCGAATCAGAGGGGCCTTTTTGCCCCTTCGTCCCAGGATAAGACATCGATCCACCCATAGACTGCCGATGATACAGGATCTATCTTTCAGAAATAAATATTTTTTGGGGATGAGGAGATGGCCTCTTTGATACTGAATAATTTATGTATGATGGCGAAGGCTCCCCGCCCCGAAACTCCTCCGACCCGATCCCCATCCTCTCCGATCATAAGCATTAGATGATAGCATTTTTCCTTTCTTCAGATCGGAGCATATCCGTTAAGCTCTTTTCATATTTCATATGAAACATTATCAAATCTCTTTTTATATCCAGGGGAGAGATCCCCCGAGCGGATCAGTCTATCGGATTGATGGCCGGTCCGAAGATGGTAGTTTTCGCTATATCGATAGGTGGTGAATTATGGTTTTAGACAGCGGCGATACGGCCTGGGTCCTGGTGGCCACGGCGATGGTGATGCTGATGATACCGGGGGTCGGCCTCTTCTACGGAGGGCTCGTCCGAAAGAAGGACGTCGTCTCGATGATCGGCCTATCCTTCCTGGCCCTGGCCCTGGTCAGCGTCCAGTGGGTCCTCGTCGGCTACAGCCTCTCCTTCGGGACCTCAGTGGGCGGATTCGTAGGCGGCCTCGACTTTCTGGGCCTCCGGGGAGTGGGGATGGACTCCGGTGACGGAACGATACCCGACCTCCTCTTCATGGTCTTCCAGCTCGTCTTCGCCGGGATCACCCTGGCGATCATAACCTCTGCCGTCGCCGAGAGGGTGAGGATCGGATCGTTCATCGTATTCGGCCTCCTCTGGACGACCCTCGTCTACGACCCCCTCGCCCACTGGGCCTGGGGCGGCGGCTGGGCGGGGGAGCTCGGCGCCCTCGACTTCGCCGGAGGGACGGTCGTCCACATCAGCTCCGGCTTTGGAGCCCTCGCTCTGGCCCTGGTCATCGGCAAGAGGATCGGGTTCGGCGATCACAACATGGAGCCCCACAGCATCCCCATGACGATGCTCGGAGCCGCCCTACTCTGGTTCGGGTGGTTTGGGTTCAACGCAGGCTCCGCCCTCGCCGCCGACGGTCTCGCCGCGAGCGCCTTTGTCGTGACGAACGTCTCCGCCTCGGCGGGGGCCCTGGCCTGGCTCTTCGCCTCCTGGGTGAGGGGCAAGCCGTCCGCCCTGGGGATGGTGAGCGGCGCCATCGCCGGCCTCGTAGCCATAACCCCGGCGGCGGGGTTCGTCGACCCCCTCTCGGCCCTGGTGATCGGAGCCGTCGCCGGGGTCCTCTGCTACAGGGCCCTACTCTTCAGGGTGGGAAGGGGCCTCGACGAGAGCCTCGACGCCTGGGCGGTCCACGGCGTCGGAGGGCTCTGGGGCGCCATAGCCACGGGGATATTCGCCGTCGAGGCGGTCGGAGGATACTCCGGCCTCCTCCAGGGGAACGTCGACCAGTTCATCGCCCAGGTGATCGGGGCCGTCGCCGCCGTCGTCTACGCCTTCGTCGTGACGTACGCCCTGGCGCGGGCCGTCGACGCCACCATGGGCCTGAGGGTGACGGAGGACGAGGAGTATGTCGGCCTCGACATATCCCAGCACGGAGAGAAGGCCTATGCCTGAAAGGGTGATTGAAGTCGTGAGGCTGTTGAAGATCCGATCGATAGGATGTGATCAGGGATGATGAAAGTTGAGGCCGTGATCCGGCCCGAGAGGCTCGAGCAGGTCAAAAAGAGCCTGGAGGAGAAGGGCTTTGTGGGGATGACCGTAACGGAGGTGACGGGACGGGGCGAGCAGAAGGGGATCAAGCTCCAGTTCAGGGGGAGGACGATGGAAGTCGACCTCCTCCCCAAGGTGAAGATCGAGCTGATCGTAAAGGACGATCTCGTCGACGACCTCCTGGAGACGATCTCCGCCGCCGCACGGACCGGAAAGCCCGGCGACGGGAGGATCTTCGTCATCCCGGTGGCGAGGTCTCTGCGGGTGAGGACCGGCGAGGAGGTTATGTAGAGAGGAGCCATCCCGCCGCCCTCCTTACATCCTCCTTTTTCTTTGCGGCTTTGAAACTAACTGCGTTTTCTTATGGAGCTTTCTCCTTGATGAAGGTCCCGTTCTTGTACTCCTCAAACGCCGTCCGCAGTTCATCGTTGGTATTCATGACGATGGGGCCGTGCCAGGCGATCGGCTCATCGATGGGCTTTCCTGAGATAAGGAGGAACCTGACGGGATCGTCTTCTGTCGATGCCATCATACGGTCTCCATCTCCGAAGAGGGCGAGGTCGCCGTCGGCGAGGAAGGGGTCTCGTCTCATGTCAAAGTAGCTGGCGCCTTCCATCTCGTAGGAGAACGGGTTCTTTTCATCGCTGAAATATCCCTTCCCTCCGATGACGTAGGCGAGGACTTTGTGCCCACGCTCCGTTGGATGGACGAACTGCGAACCTGCAGGAAGGGAGATGTCGAGATATTCGGGATCGATGACGATATCCCTGACCGGCCCCTCTCTGCCGTTAACCTTCCCGGCGATGATCTTCACCGCCGCGCCGCCGTCGGCCAAGACCTCCGGGATCTCTTCGGCCTTGACCTCCCGATATCGAGGCGCCATCATCTTGCTGGCTCGGGGGAGGTTCGCCCAGAGCTGAAATCCATAGATTGAACCATCGTGGTCTCCTCTGGGCATCTCCTGGTGGATGATCCCGCTTCCAGCGGTCATCCACTGGACGTCCCCTGCGGAGATGACCCCCGCGTTCCCCATGCTGTCGCCGTGTTCCACCTCGCCCCGGAGGACGTAGGTGATCGTCTCAATGCCGCGGTGGGGATGCCAGGGAAACCCCCTGATGTACTCCTCCGGACGGTCGGAGCGGAAGTCGTCGAGCATCAGAAAGGGGTCGAAGTCGGGAACCTGGCTCCTCCCAAAGGCCCTTCTGAGGTGGACTCCCGCCCCCTCGATCGTCGGTTTGCTCTTCAGGACTACAGCTATCTTTCTTGTTTCGACCATCTTCCTTCACCTCAATCCTGACGCATCAACGGCTCCATCCGGGATGTACCGCCTCAGCTATTGAGATCGGGGCTGACCACCTCTGCAATTCAACAGCCTTCCTTCATCACCATCTCGACGGCCGCCCGGCCTATCATCCGCCCCGATTCGAGACCTTCTTCGTTGTCGAAGCGGTAGTGGATCCCGCCATAGAGCCGCGAGGCTGCCGCCTCCTCGGCCATGGCCGCGATCTCATCCCTCTCCTCGGGGAATATGCAACCTAGGACCGCCGAGGCCGCCCCGGAGAAGCTGGCGTGGCCCGAGGTGTAGGAGGGGAAGGGGGGCCTGGCGACGGAGGTGGTGATCCCGGGGTCGGCCATCCAGGGGCGTAGGAGCCAGTAGTGGTACTTGGCGTCCCAGCAGCTTATCCCCGCGTCCATCAGGGCGATGTTCAGGACCGCCAGGGTCCGGGCCGATTCCAGCTCGCTCAAGCCGCGGTTCGCGATCAGCTGGCAGGCGATGGCGTTCCAGTGCCCCGGCGGGGTGTAGGTCCCGGTCCCGTCGGCCCAGAACTCGGAGATCCTCCGCTCCTCCTCGGTCCGGCCGTCGGCGATCCTCCTCACCTCCTCCAGGGCGGCGACAAACTCGGGGGAGCCGTAGGCCGGGGGCGGGCCTGGGCGGTATCGGGTTATATCGTCGGTCGTCCAGGGGGCGACCCTGTCCCATAGTGGACGTAGTGGGTCGTCCCCCGTCCAGTATCCGGGGCCGACGGGAACGACGACCTCCCCCACCAGGTCCGAGCCGTCGCTCCGGGCGTGGTCGATGACCTCCTCCGCCACCCTTCTACCCAGGAGGGCTCCTGCCTCGACGTCGGAGGGGAAGGCCGCCCCCGCTAGAAGGAGGGCATCCTCCTGATCCTGCAGCAGCCCTTCCAGATAGGCGAATTCGTCGGGGTAGAGGTAGGCGAGGACGGCGGCGGAGGCCGCCCCGACGACCGCCCCCTCCGACGGGTACGATGAGGTCGCCGTCTCAACGGCCGCCGTCCCCTGGGCCCCGATCTTTTGGGCCGCCGTCTCATCGGCGGCACCACCCACCGCCCCGCCGGACCGGACGGACCGGGGATCGAGGAGAAAGACGCCGGGGTCGAGGGAGCCTGGCGGAGGGCGGCCGAACCGGTCTGCGTTCGCCCCGGCGGCGACGAGGCCGTCGTACTGGGCGACGGAGACGAGGGCGTAGACCCGGGAGGCCATCGGCGGGTCGGTCTGGTATTTGATGACGAGGGACCTCGCGATCTCGTTCCACCTCACCGATGAGGGGACGCTGGTCCAGAAGGCGAGCCGCTCCATCGCCTCGCCGGTGGCGCCGGCCTGGAGGTCCCGGATCTCCTGAAGCTCGGCGGCGATGGCGGCGGAGGAGGGGTCGGCGGGCGGGTCGAGGAGGATGGCGTCGGCGGAGGGAAGGAGGATGGGGGAATATTCCTGTCCGATCTTCGGTCCCGCCGGAGGCACAGATTCCCCGGAGGCGGCCGGTCCACCCCCCACCCCCAGGATCATCATGACGGGGCGCTCCTGGAAGCCGAGCCTCTTCATCTCAGGGTTTGAAGGGGGGGCCAGGGACAGATCGGCGGCGAGGATTAAAATTGCGAAGATTAGAATAAAACTCGCCCGGATCGAGGGGCCGGGGGCCGACCCGCTCGCCCTTCCTGCGGAAGGCGTCCCCGCCATCGGCCGCGGTATCATGGGCTTATTTAATAATTTGAATCGATAAAAGGGTGTCGATTCTCCTCCGCCCTGATTTTTTCTTCTGGTCAGGTAGGGCAGGGAGATCTGCGGTCTTCGGACTCGAGGCCGGGGATGTGACGGGTCGATTTTAGATCATTGGAAAACGGATTTCTATGCAGCAACATTAAAGCAGTGTATTAATAACTTGGATACAGTATCCCACACGACGATCAGTAAGTTAAGCCAAGGAGGGAACTTCACGACGCCGGAAGAACTCAAGGCCAAGCTTGAAGAGATGATGGAGCTTCCTGCTGAGACTGAGTGGATCGAGTTCAAAGAGGCCAAGAATAATTACGACTTTGACGACCTCGGGAGATATTTCTCGGCTCTAAGCAACGAGGCCAATTTGAATAGGCAACCTTCAGGCTGGCTGGTCTTTGGCATCACGAATAAACCACCCCGAAATATATGTGGGACAAATTATAGATTGCAAGAACCAGGTTTGGAGAGACTCAAATGGGATATCTCCCAGCATACCAATAATCAGACGACGTTTATTAAGATCCACGAGCTGAAGGGCGAACGGGGGCAAGAACGAGTTATTCTTTTCCAGATACCGCCTGCCGCGAAAGGAATACCGACCGCATGGAAGGGACATTATTATGGTCGCATCCATGAATCCTTGAAACCATTGACCCTTCAAAAACTGGATCAGATCCGCAGTCAGGCGACGTTTGAAGACTGGTCCGCTCAAATTTGTGACGGGGCAACGTTAGAAGACCTCGATTCACAAGCGATAGCTTTTGCGAGAGACAAGTACAAGGATAAGCATCACGAACTGGCGGAAGAAGTGGATCAATGGGATGATACCACCTTCCTAGACAAGTCTAAGGTATGTATCGACGGAAAGATCACTCGGACAGCCATTATTCTCCTCGGGAAGAACGAGGCTGAACATTTTATATATCCGGCCGTCGCCCGGATTAGCTGGATACTTAAAGACGCGAACGGCTTGGAAAAGGACTACCAACATTTCGGACCACCACTGATCCTGGCAGTTGATCAAGTTTTCTCCAGGATCAGAAATCTTACATACCGTTATATGCGCAATGAGACCCTCTTTCCTACTGAGATCACACAGTACGATTCTTGGGTAATTCGTGAGACGTTGCACAATGCCATCGCTCATCAGGACTACGCCCAAGGAGGGCGGATCAATGTCGTCGAGGAGTCCGAGTCTCTGCTCTTCACAAACCTTGGCGAATTTCTACCCGGCAGTGTGGAAGAGGTAATCCTTCGGGATGCTCCACAGGAATTCTATCGGAATCGATTTCTGGCCAATTCGATGGTCGAACTCAAAATGATTGATACTATTGGAAGTGGTATCAAACGAATGTTCATAAGGCAGCGGCAAAGGAGCTTTCCAATGCCTGATTATGATCTGAGCGAGCGAGGTCGCGTGAAAGTTCGGATCATCGGCAAGATTCTCGATGAGAGGTACACTCGAATGCTGATGATGAGAACCGATCTTGAGCTGATGGACGTAATTTCTCTGGACAAAGTACAAAAGGGAAACAGCCTTACAGAAGATCAGTTCAAATCCCTTAAGAAGAGACATCTAATCGAAGGACGGCGACCGAGACTCTTCGTATCGGCAGAAATTGCCGCCGTCACAGATACCAAGGCAGACTATATAAAGAAGAGGGCATTCGATAGGGATTACTATAAGAAACTTGTATTAAAATACTTGGAACAATACGAGACGGCATCAAGAGAGAATATTGATGAACTGCTAATGGACAAGATTTCAGATGCCCTATCCTATGAGCAGAAGAAAAACTACATCAATAATCTACTTCAGGAAATGCGGCGGGAAGGTTATATCGAACCTTTAGGCAGGGCACGAGGAACAAGGTGGGTTATACATAAACCGGGTTCATAATTCTCCATTTTATGTATAGAATTATGTATACACCACAACGCACTAGCCCACAGATCAATATCAGAAGCGCCTTTGCATAAACATAGACGAGCAAATAATTACTCAAAATTAGATCAGCTCAAAACATAAAACGATGGATCCGTGGTCTTCGGATTAGAGGCCGGGGATTTGGCGGGCCGGTTCTCCGGGCGGCGGAACCGTCCGGGGGCGGGAAGGTGGGGGCGGGGTCGCCAGGAGCGGACGGCGCGGCAAGGAGGTTATGTAGAAGGCGCCTCCAACCAATCCCACCTCCACCGGCATCCTTTTCAAGATAGGATTCAGCGAGCTAATTATTTAAGACATAACTCATATATACCACCTAAAAAGCATTTATGTATTTGTAACGGGATAGAGGATGATTATAGTGACTGCGGAATTTTATAAAAGATTGAAGGAATACTATATGAATGTAGGCTCTGTTCTTAGAGGAGAAGCAGATGCAGCGTCGATATTTCCAAATCCAACTGATATTGGTATGTCGCGCGAAAAAATCTATGCAGATTTTCTACGTTTGCACTTGCCATCTAACTGCAATGTTCTTTTTGGAGGATTCATATTCAACCTTGAAGGATTTGAATCTAAGCAGATCGATTTAATTATAAATTCAAATTCCTGCATAAAATTCGATTTAAACAACCGTGATGGAAAAGGAAAAACATTCGCTTGCATAGAAGGTACAATAGCAGTTGCCTCCTTGAAATCGAATTTGACATCTTCAGAATTGGAAGATGCACTGAATAATCTCGCATCAATACCACCGCAAGAGCCACTTGGAAACCGTGCTAATCCTTTAATAAGGATTCCAAATTATGAAAGATGGCCCTTTAAAATCATTTATGCTCCGAAAGGTGCTAAAATTAAAACAATATTGGATTCAATCAATAATTTTTATGAAAGTAATCCTTCAATTCCAGTTACTAGGCGTCCAGACATTATTCACGTCGCGGGCAATTATAATATAATTTTAACATCTGAACAAGGCGTGAAAACACGCGACGGTACCGAAATTCCTGCCAATACGTTTCATTACCAACCGGATCCCACCGACGTTTTTGGGCTAACTTACGCAATTCTAGAAATTCAGAAAAGAGCAATTACAGCACAGAGCATACTATTCACATATAATAAGATTCTAGATAATATGTCATTTTAGGCACATTTCACAAAGCAATATTATCAGAATATATATATATATATATTATTGAAAAAAACTGCATCTACTTGCTCTGATACGCACCTCTCCCCAAAAAACATCACTACCTCCGCCACCGTCTCCTCCGGATGGCTGATCCAGAAGAGGTGCCCCACCCCCTCGATGATTCGAAGCTTCGCGCCGGGGATCTTCTCGGCGAGGGTCCGGCCATCACCGCCGGCCGAGAAGATCGAAGAGGTTGAAATGCTCGTAGCCCCCCTCCTGCGCCGGAAAGTCCCGGATCGCAAGCCACAGGTCCCCGGTGGCGGGGAGGGCGACGAGGGACCACATGTTGGCGATGTGGGCCCTGAAGGCTCCCAGGGGCTCCCTCGCCCGATATGCGAAGTCGGGGTAGAGGGCGCAGATGGTGCAGAGGATGTTGTTCGTCCAGGAGGGAAAGCCCTCCGGCCTGGTCATCCGGGTGTAGGGGTCGTAGCGGTCGGATAGGATCTCGACGGCGACCTCGGGGGTGATGCCTCCGTAATGTTCATGGATCAACTGGCTGTACCTCTCAAACCTGCTGGGGGCCTGGACGGAGAAGTTGTACGGGTCCCTGAGGCTGGCCTGCCAATTTTCGACGGTGGATACGTCGAGGAGATCGTTGACGGGGGCCTGGTCCCTCACCATGTTGTAGCCGGAGTAGCCCATCCAGCCGGGGTAGCAGTTTGAGTGGTTCGTCTGCCAGAGGGCATCGACCCCCTCCATCGGTCGGCGGACGGCGACCCTCTTGGCGGAGGTCTCGACGACCGCCGCCTCTCTTGCTCCGCCGTCGGCGACGTGGTAGGCGATCCCGGCACAGCGGGGCCGGTCCCGGAAGATATCGATGGCGTCATCGACGGTTTTGGCCCCGGCGAGGAGGAGGCGGGTGAAGACGGCGATGCCGCAGCCGTCCATCGACTCATGCTGCATCGAGGAAAGCTGGGTCATCATCTCGAAGCCCGCCTCGTTGACGCCTCCGTCGAGGCCGATCATCCCCGGATACGTCATGAAGACGTGGCCGAAGCCGTCGTCGGGGTCGGCGACCACCATCATCCGGCAGTCGAGCTGGCCGGGCATGTTGAAGTTGTCCTCGTTCTTCCCGAAGATCAGCTCGCCGTCGCCCCCAGCGGCCTCGTCCCAGGCGGAGAAGCTGCTGCACCCGCCCCCGGCTGCCCCCCTGGCGGGGATCTTCGAAGCGGCGGGCTCCGACCCCTCCCCTCCGTCAGGGCCGTCGCAGTTCCAGTAGTGAGGGTGGCAGTAGATGCACCACTGGTCGTAGTTGGTGTTCCAGAGGAGGATCTCTTCGAGGGTGGCCTTACCACCGCCGTCCCGGACGCCGTCGGCGATCCCCACCATCTCCTCTCTGAGCTCCTTGGGAAGAAACGGCTCCGCCCGCCTCTGGCCGGCCCAGAGGACCTCCTCCGCCCGGCCTATGTCGGAGCCGGTCTGGGCGGCGACGTAGGCTGCTGTGGCCGGAAGCGTCGTACCCACCATCAGGTCTATCTCGCCTGAGAGGAGGCGGCCGTGCTGGTAGCCCATCTCGTAAGGGTCGCCGGCGAGGCGCAAGATTCTGACCCCCCTCTCCACGTTCAGCTGCGCCTTCTCCAGGATCTCATCCCTTCTCATATCCGCCCCATCTCGATCGAGATATCTGCGCCCTCAGATCGGCCCCATTATCCATCCTATCTCCCCTGCCAACTATCCAGGGTCGCCTCAGATGGCAGCATCGGCGAAGGTCGCGTCAGGGGAATGGAAGTACCTGACCAGGACCTCCTCGACTAGCGGATCCACCGATATCACCTGGAACTTGACGTAGCCGTCGTAGCACCTGGCGACTATGGTATGGCCAACGAGGAGAGGAGGCACCAGGGGCGACTTGTCCCATTCTGCAGGGACGCTTCGGACCGAGGCGAGATCGACCGGTCCCATATCCCTGGTCTGGCCGACCCGGTTCTGGTCGTCGAGATGGGTGTTCCTCCACCAGAGGTACCCGCTATCCCGGGGATAATCGGGGTGATCTTCGGCGCTGGGCTGCCAGGTTATGATCTCTCCATCATAGGTGGGGTATTCGCCGGTCGCGCCCAACGAGAAATCAAAACCCGAATGGGTGAGGGTCGCCTCTCGATACGAGGCCGCCGTCGTCCCGCCGGCTGCGCCATCAGGAACCTCTTTGGCCTCTCCAGCCTTCGTTTCGGCGGCTCCGCCCTCCGCAACCTCTTTCACCTCTTCAGCCATCGTTCCGGCGGCTCCGTTCTTTGTCGGACCGGAACCGCTCACCTCAAGGCCCCCGCCGACGCCGACGGTCCGGAAGGAGTAGCCGATTTTGTGGGACTTGCCCGCCAGGTCGACGATCCCGATGTAGTACCAGCCGGGTCCCGGAGCCTCATATTTGAGGGTGGCCAGGTCGCCGGGGTTTGATGCGTCCGCCCTGGTGATGAAGTTGAAGTTCTTGCCGTAGAGGTCGATCCTCGCCCTCATCTCATCGGGGACGGATTCGAGCTTCGCCTCCAGAATTCCGGGGCCGTCCATCCATATCTTATAGAAGTCCACGTCCCCCGCCGGGAAGATTATCCCTCCGACGGCCTCACCGGGGCTGATGGCGGTGGCGTCCCCTATCTCGCTGTTCGGCTCGTTTCCGTCTGTAACCCCCTCGAAGGAGGTCTCAAAGGTGTAAGGCACCTTATGGGAGCCGCCCGCCAGATCGACGATCCCGATATGATATACCCCCGGGTTCTTCACGTCAAAACTGAGGGTCGTCTTATCCCCGGGGTTTGAGGCGTCTTTCCTGGTGATGAAGTTGAAGCTCTTGGCATAGAGGTCGATCCTCGTCCTCATCTCCTCGGGGACGGATACCGTCTTCACCTCCAAAATTCCGGGGCTCGGCACCTCGAACTTGAAGAAGTCTACGTCCCCCTTGGAAAAGATGTATCCCTCTATCTGATCGCCGAGGTCGATGGCTGTAGCATCCCCGATCTCGCCGTTCGGCTCGTTCTCGTCGACCACCGGCTCAAAGCCCGCTTTGAAGGCGTAGGGGACGTTGTAGGAGCCTCCCGCCAGGTCAGTGATCCCGATGTAGTAAGATACCGGATACCAGCTATAAGGATTGACGATGTCATGCTTCAGGGTCACCAGGTCTCCGGGGTTTGATGCATCGACCCTTGTGATGAAGTTGAAGTTTTTGCCGTAGAGGTCGATCCTCGTCCTCAGGGCCTGAACCCTCCACTTATCCTCCGGTACGGATTCGGCCTTCACCTCCAGAATCCCGGATCCGATTACATAGACCTTGAAGATGTCAGCGTCCCCCTTCGGGAAGATGACCCCCTCGACGAGATCGTCAAACCCTAACGGCGAGGCGGGGGACATCTCTGTGGCGTCCCCCGCCTCGCCGTTGGGCTCGTTTACGTCATCGACTTGATCAAAGAAAAGATCGAAGGTGTACCCGGCATCGTGGGACTTGCCCGCCAGGTCGACGATCCCGATGTAGTACCGGCCCGGGTTTGCCAGATCGAGGGTGAGGGTCACCAGGTCGCCGGGGTTTGAGGCGTCTTTCCTGGTGATGAAGTTGAAGTTCTTGCCGTAGAGGTCGATCCTCGCCCTCATCTCATCGGGAAGGGAGTTCAATTTCACCTGCAGAATCCCTGGGGTTTCGATCTCAAAGCCGAAGAAGTCCACGTCTCCCGCCGGGTTTATCGCCCCCGCCGCGGAAACCCATGTGCTGATCCACGTGGCGTCTCCAAGCTCGTTGTTCGGCTCGTTGGGGTCGATCTGAGAGTACCCCGCCGTCGCGAGCATCAAAAAAACAAAAGTTGCATAGATCAGCCCCGGGGCCGATCGTCGGAAAATGCCCGTCATATCGGATGTATATCTCCGGGATCTGCCAAAAACTTTGCGGAGCGGGGCGGAGGGCGGGGTGGCGGCGGGATCCCTCCGCGCCGGAGGGGGCCGGGGTTCGCCACCCCCTGGAGCCTACCCCCCGGTCCCCAGGGAGACGACGACGTTGTCGAGGCCGCCGACGTCCCTCATGTTGCTGTACTCCCCCCGGATCCAGACCTCCGAGACGGCGCTCATAACCGCCTCGAAGCTACCCCCCGCCTCCTTGAAGGACGACGGGACGAGGGTGACCTGCCGCCGGGTCCAGGAGCTTGCAGGCGGGTCGCCGGACCATGAGAGGTAAGAGCCGTCCCGGCCGTATATCCGGACGACGTCCCCGAAGGTGGGGCTGCCGTTGCCCGAATCGATCTCCGCCAGGTCGAAGCTCAGAACCCCTCCCGCGTAGGGTGTCCAGTCCCCGGCCCAGGAGGCTGGGGAGACGAAGTACCACGTCTGGCCGGACCCCTGATCCTCGCCCAGGAGGAAGCCACCGGGATTTCCTCCCTCCTCTCTCCAGGAGACGGAGACGTCCCTTCCCGCCCTCCAGCCCTCGCTCCCCTCATCGAAGGTGGAGACGAGGTCGCTATTGACCGGCGGGGATACCATGACGTTGTCGATCCCCTCGGCATCGGATCTGTCGGAGTACTCGCCCCTGATCAGGACCCGGTCCACCGACCTCATCACCTTTCTATAGGCCGCCTCCGTCGTCCCGAAGGCCCCGGGGGTGAGGTCCACCTGCCGCCGGGTCCAGGCGCCGCCGGGCGGCTCCTCGGTATAGGAAGGAGACGACGGGGAGATGGAGACCCGCGAGCCGTCGGTCCCTACGATAACGACCAGGTCGGACCCGTAAGGTCCGCCCTTCCCCGAGTCGATCATCTTCAGATCGAAGCTCAAGACCCCTCCGATGTAGGGGGTCCAGTCCCCGGACCAGGACCTCGGGGATGAGAAGCGCCAGGTGCTGCCGTCCCCGAGGTCTCTTCCCAGAAGAAAGCCGCCGCCGTTTCCGCCCGCCTCCATCCAGGTGAAAGAGACGTCCCCCTCCGGCCTCCATCCGCCGTCCCCCTCATCGAAGGTGGAGGCCAGGTCCAGCCCCGAGGGCGGTCCGACGGCGATCTCGTCGATGCCGACGATAGTTCTCTTCCCCGTCCCCCTGTAGGAGATGGAGATCGACGCCACCGACCTCATGGCCCTGCGTAACTCCGCCTCCGAGACCCCGAAGTTCGTCGCGTTGAAGATGACCTCGCGGACCGTCCAGAACCTCTCGAGAGGGGGAGCAGAGGTGGTGAGGATCGTCCCGGAGGAGGTCATGATCATGACCACCCCACCTTCGAGATCCGTACCGTCGGCGGCTATCAGCCTCTCATGGAAGCGAAGGACGCCTCCGAGATAACGGCTCCAGTCTCCAGACCAGGATCTCGGTGACGTGATCGACGAGACGCCGCCGGAGGTTTCTGCCTGGAGGAATCCGCCGGGATCGCCCCCGAACCGCTGCCATGAGAGGCGAGATCCCGAAGAGACCCACCCCTGGTCACCGTCGTCGAATCCGCATCTCAGAATCCCTGCCGAGCCCTGCGTCCCGAGAAGGATGAGCAGAGCCGAAGATAGAGCCAGAATCGTCTTCATATTAGCATCCTCGGTGGAACTGTTGGGGATGAACTACGGTATCACTTCTGCAGATAAAGTATAATATCTTTTGGGATTCCTGCAGGAACTTACTGGCTCTTATACCGAAGATCTCCTGGGGAAGCACCCATTTATCTCTCTGGACATCCGTTGAGATGGGGTCGCGGAGTGTATAGATAAAACCTGGGAGACATATCCAGGGGCTCCGGCGGCATCCCCCTCGAAAAGAAGCAACCGTCGGTTCGGTTTCGCAACAACTAAATATGGACCCGGCAAACCTCCACCGAGATGTTCGAGGCCTGGGACGAGTATCATCTGATCAACGGGGAGCTCTTGAGGCTGACGGAGAGGCTCCCCGCCTCGGAGCTGGGGGAGGTTATCAGGTACGTCCTCACCTCCCCCGGCAAGAGGGTCAGGCCCCTGATCCTCGTCCTCTCCTCGGAGGCCTTCGGCGGCGATCCCGCCGAATCGGTCAACGCATCCCTCGCCATGGAGCTCGTCCACGCCGCCTCCCTCGTCCACGACGACATCCTCGACGGCGGGACGGAAAGGCGGGGCGCGGCATCCGCTTTTCAGAAGTACGGAATGGAGGCGGCCCTCCTCTGCGGCGACTACCTGATATCCAGGTCCATCGGCCTCATCTCCGGCTACAGCCGGGAGGTGATCGAGGCCTTCTCCGCCGCCTGCATGGATATGTCCGAAGGGGAGATGCTCGACCTCGAGAGGGGGAAGCAGCCCGAAGACTACTACCTCTGCATCTCCAAGAAGACCGCCTCCCTCATCTCTGCCTCCTCCAAGATGGGGTGCATCATCGCGGGCGCCTCAGCTGAGGACGTCGCCCTCTTCGAGAGGTACGGCGTCCACCTGGGGCTCGCATACCAGGTCGCCGACGACCTCAACGAATTTTTGGGTATGGAGAAGGGCAAATCGTCGAAGAGGAGCTCCGTCACCCTCCCCGTTATATACGGGAGGGATCACTCGACGCAGAAGACCGTCGCCCTCTGCGCCGGGGCGATCCGGGACCACTGCCGGGCCGCCAAGGAGGCCCTCGCCGGGGCCGGGGGCGATGAAGAGATCAAGGCGAGGCTTGTGAGCATCATCGACATGTGGGGAGAAGAATGCAAGTCGCTGAAAGACCGCTGCTGAAGATCGAGGCCGAGACAGAAGGCGGCAAGATCGTCTTCCGGGCGAAGGGGCCCCTCTCCATGGTCGCGGGTCCCGTCATGAAAAAGATCAACGAGACCTTCGACGGCGAGAAGCCTATAAGCTCAGAGGAGGAGAGGATAATCTTCTCCACCTGGATACCCCCGGCACCGAGCCCCGCCTTCGACCGGATGATCTCCTCCCAGGTGGCGGCCCTGATGAGGAGGAGGGTCCCCGACCAGGTCTCCATCGCCGTCATCAGGGCCTGTCCCAACGACTGCCTCCACTGCAGCGCCCCGTCCAGGACCGGGGAGGTCCTCAGCTCCGGGGTGGTGAAGAGGGTGATCGGAGAGGCCCTGGACCTGGGGTCCTACATGATCACCTTCGACGGCGGAGAGCCGATGACCAGGCGCGACCTTCCGGACCTGGTGGCAGCGGTCGACGACCGGGCGATCTGTGCATCCTTCACCAGCGGCTTCGGCCTCACCGAGGAGAGGGCGAGGTCCCTGAAGAGCGCCGGCCTCTACGCCGTCAGGGTCAGCATCGATAGCCCTCACCCTGCGGAACACGACCGGTTTCGCGGAAGGAGCGGGGCCTTCTCCGACGCCATCTCCGGGATAAGAAACGCCCTGGCGGGAGGGCTCCTGGTGGACCTCTTCATGGTCACATCCCCCATGAACATCGACGACCTGGAGGACGCCTACAGCATGGCAGCGGAGCTGGGGGCCCACGAGCTCTCCCTCTACGAGATCGTCGCCGTGGGGAGGTGGTCGGACCACGCCGACGAGGTTCTGACGAAAAGCGACATAGACCGCCTCAGCAGGTTCCACCAGGAGAAGAACCGGATGGCAGATGGGCCGAGGGTAACCGCCCTCCCCCGCCTCCTCTCCCCCGAGATGTTCGGCTGCTTCGCCGGGAGGAGGTGGCTCCACGTCGACGCCTCCGGGGACGTCCTACCTTGCGCCTATATGCCGACCCCCTTCGGGAACGTCCGGGAGATGAGCCTCGCTGAGATCTGGAGGAAGATGGGCCGGGACCGGTGGTTTCGGGGAAAGCCCCAAGGCTGCATGATGAAGGACGAGGAGTTCAGGCGGGCCCACTCGTTCATATTCGAGACCGGAGAATAACCTCATACGTTCCCGGTTTTTCGAGAACAAAACGATTTTATACCCGGAAGGTCTTCTCCCGGAAATGGGGGTTAAACGTCTATGACAAACGTTAAATTAGCTCTGTTATATATGGCCGTCCTGATATCCGTCGCATTCTCCGGCCAGGCCGCAGACGACTGGCTCGTGGGGGTTCCGGCGATCTCAGACATACACCATACAGGCGAGTACCTGTCGAAGGTCGCAAGCTCCGACCAGAACAAGATCGTCAACTCCACCGACGGCGGCATCGCCACCCTTCCGACGGTCCCGTCCGAAAGAGAGGTATACGCCATCGGGTCCGCAGGATCCTCTCCGGCGGCGGGAGCGACCCGGCAACCCTCCGACTTCTCGGGGAGATGGTCCTTTGAGATGGTGGAGGATACAGCAAGGTCCCTGGACCTCGTCCTGTATCAGAGGGGAGACCTAGTCTTCGGCAGAGGGGTCCTGGGAACGTCTGACGGATCGGCCGGCTCCGGATCGTCAGGGGACCGGGGGATCGAATCGATGATCGACTGGTTGAACCAGCCTCCTTCCGCCAAGAGCTCCGCCAGCGAAGCTGCAGCCAGCGGGACCGTCGTCGGCGGATCTATGAAACTCGACGTCGTATCCCTCGACTCCGTCGCCCTCTACAGGTTCGACCTGGCCCTGACCGGTGACCTTGTCGCCGGCGGCTATACCGCTTACGGGTCCGACGGGTCCGCCTGGTCAGGAAACGTCACCGGATCACGGATCGATTGACGGTGATGGAGATAAATGGAGGTTTAAGGTTTATGAAATTAAAAAAGGCATGGATGGTGCCGCTGATCTTATTGGCAGCAGCCGCCTCTACCGCAGCGTCTGAAGATCTCAACCTCGACGACCTCTCCGGAAGTCAGATCAAGTCTGACGTAGGAGAGGCTTTCAAAGGAGAGTCCCTCTTTTACATCGATCCCGCCACCGGGATGAGCCCCGGCGCCGCCAACGGCAGCGCCGCTTCGCCGCTGGCGACCCCGGGCTCTCCCTGGTCGATCGTCGCAGGAAGGTGGACTCTCAGCCTCGTTGACACCGCCGGTCAGAGGACCCTCGACCTCACCCTCTACCAGTACGGAAACGAGGTCTTCGGACGGGGGATCATGACCACGGGGATCAACACCCAGGAGGTGACGGCCGCAGGGTCGACCGAAGGGACGAGCCTATCCCTCCGCCTCGTAACCGTCGGAGGAAACAGCATGTACCGGCTCCGGACGACGGTGAGCGGAAACGGCATCTTCGGCACTTACACCGCCTACACCTCCGACGGGGGCTTCTGGGCAGGAAACATCAACGGCAGCCGCTTTTATCCGACAGCCCAGTCCGCGCCCAGGGAGGGATCGGGGACGGTCAGCATAGGTAGCGTCGGGATGGGGATATCGGGCGGAAACGCCATGAGCTAGGGGCGGCTCTGAGATAGATGGAGGGGGATCACCCCTCCCAGACTTTTTAAACTTCTAAACGAACGGGGGTTTCATGTTATGAGGATCATTCTGGTTTTTATCTTGCTCCTCCTTCACCTCCTGGCGGCCCCCCATAGCGCCGTCGGGGATGGATCGCAGGCTGACGATTGGCTGGGGATCGGGGGTCTGCGGATCGTCGACGCCCATCATACGGAGGGCTATCTCCTGGGGATGATGAACCTTTCAGCTCAGAGCCGGAGAGTATGGACAGTGCCGGCCCTTCCGGCGAGGCCTCCTTCAGAGGTCGCAGGTATATGGTATTTCAACCTCGAGGGCGAAGGGAGACGGGAGGTGGACCTTACGTTATACCAGGTCGGAGGCGAGGTCTTCGGAGAGGGGACCATGACCTCGGAGATGAGGAGATGGCCGGTGACCGCCGCGGGATATGTGAGCCCGAACGAACTGGAGCTATCTCTGGTCACCGTCGGCGATCCTGCCCTCATCAGGGTGAGGCTGAGCCTTTTGACGACTCCTGCCAGGGGGAGCTACGCCGCCTATGCCCCTTCGGGTCACGCCGGATCTGGAGATGCCTTCGGGTATAAGAGAGGACCTCTCGGCGGGATCTTCGGTCCCGCACCGGCCTCGTCGATCCTGCCTCCCGACGGATCCTGGCGGCCTGGAGCGGTAACCGGTCCCGCCTGAGCCGAGAGAAGGCCAAAATGTATTTGTTGAAGTTCGAGGGTCTGGGGGTCTAAGAATGATAATCGAGATGGATGGTGAGTATTGAGAATGAGATTCTTGAGCCTGTTTCTTATGGCGATGGTGGCGGCAGCCGTATTATCTGGGGCTTGCGAGGGGGCCTGCCCTAAGCTGCGCTACGTCGATAACGTCGAGTGGCTCGGCACCGGCGACCTGGGGATGGACATGTCGATGCCGGTGACCTCCGCCCCGGCGGCGAAGGCGTCAGAGACTGGGATGGCGGAAGATAACGATTCCCAGAACGCGACCCGGGACGAAACCGTCGAAGCCCCGGAGGATCTCGATCCTGCTGAAGATGAGGCGGCGGGATCCGGCGGATATGACCGGATCCGCCTGATCCTCGTCGGGGACGTCACGGGAAGGGTCGATCTGACTCTATTCCGGTCCGCCGAGGTCGTCTTCGGGGCTGGAAACCTAACCGCCGGAGGGGCCAAAACCCGGGTCGGAGTCTCCGGATCTGCCTCGCAGGAGGCGCTCATCCTCAGACTGGTCCCTGAGGACGGGTCCCGCCTCTACCTTCTGGATCTGAAAGAGGAGAAGGGATCGATCCGGGGCGGTTATGAGGCCCTCGACCCCTCCGGCCGGCTCTTGACAGGAAGGGCAGAGAGCTCCCCCTACAGCTGACCGGTCCCATAGATCCGGCGGGGAACTCTCCCCGTATCACTCTTTTCGATCTATAATTGAAAGCGTCTGAGGCTTATCCCACCTTTATTGCCGGATGCAGCAAAAGAGTTATCCATCCACCAGGAGATGGGTTGGACGATGGAACGGAAGCCTTTGAGGATGGGCTCGGTCAAGGAGGTCTACGACCTCGACCGGGAGCTGGAGTTTCGGTTCACCGACAGGATATCCGTCTTCGACAAGGTGATCCCAAGCCTCATCCCCCAGAAGGGTGAGACTCTCTGCAGGGAGGGGGTCCACTGGTTCATGCGGGCCAAGAGGATGGGGATCGCCACCCACTTCGAAAAGTTCCTCCCCCCCAACGGGATGCTGGTCAAGAAGGTGGATGTGATCGAGCCGGAGAGGATCGGACCGGAGTCGAAGAACTACCTGATCCCCCTGGAGGTGATATGCCGGTGGTACGCCGCAGGCTCGATATACGACCGGCTCGCTGCAGGAAAGGTCAGGCCCGAGGAGCTGGGATTTCCCAGGGGCAGGAAGGTCGAGTACGGCGAGCGCCTCCCCGAACCGTATATAGAGGTCTCGACGAAGCTGGAGAGGATCGATAGGCTCCTGGAGAAGAGAGAGGCTCTGGAGATATCGGGGCTCTCGACCGATGAGTACGATACGATATGCGAGACGGTCCTCAAGATCGACGAGGATATCAGAAGGGAGGTGGAGCCCAGGGGGCTCATCCACGTCGACGGGAAGAAGGAGTTCGCCTTCGACGAGGAGAGGAGGATCATGATAGTCGACGTCTTCGGCACCGCCGACGAGGACAGGTTCTGGGATAAGGCGAAGTACGAGGACGGGGAGTTTCTCGACCTATCCAAGGAGTTCGTCCGGCAGCACTACCGGAGGACGGGGTACAAGGACCTCCTCTACGGCGCAAGAGATAGAAGAGAGGCCGAGCCCGATATACCCCCCCTCCCCGCCGAGGTCATAGGCGAGGCGAGGGAGATCTACATAAGGCTCTTCGAGATGATCACGGGAGAGAAGTTTGAGAGCTGCGGCCGATGAACGAAGACCGAGCCGAACTCTTTGAACCGTCAGATCGACCTTTCGGCTGGAAGGCTTAAGATGGGGGTGGGGGAGATGAATAAACGGGTTATCCTTCTGATCGCCTTGACGGCCGCGGCCTTCGCTGGCTGCATCGGCGGGGATAGGGCGCCGGAGGGGGGCGAGGTGGCGGATATGATGGCAGAGGCCGTCGGCGATCTGGATTCCTACCGGTTCGAGATCGAGATGGACCAGACGGTGGAGTTTCGCGGCTTCGACGGGGAGGGTTCCCTGGAGGGGGAGAGGGTATCCCTCCGGTGGACGGGGGAGATAAACCTCACCGATCAGAGTTCGACGGAGGTCTCCATATCGAAGAGGACCGACCTCGCCGGAGAGAGGGCGGCTGAGGACGTCGTCGAGGTCTACTTCCGGAACATGACCCTCTACCAGAAGATGGGGGACGAGTGGATCGGCCTCCTCCAGCCGGACCCCGAGTACGGGATCGAGAAGATCGACCAGCTGGCGCACCTCCTGGAGATGATCGAGAGGGGTGGGGTCGTCGTCGAGGGGACCGAGAGGAGGGACGGCCTGGATCAGTACAGGCTGAAGGTGACGCCGGACGCCGACACCGCCTATGGGATAATGCTGGGGCAGATCAGCTCCGTAAACCCGAGGCTCCCCCTGATGATCGATATGAACCGCCTCTTTGAGGAGGGGTCGGTGCTGGAGTGGACCGTCTGGATTTCCCGGGAGACCCTCCTTCCCACCGAGAGCAGGATATCCACCGTCTACACCGCGGGTCCCGGAGTTCTGAGGGTCCCCCCCGATGCCCCCGGCGGGCTTGAGATCCGCTTTGAGACCCTTGAGGTGAGGAGGTTTGGCGGCTACCATGAGCCGGTAGTCGTCGTCCTCCCGGCAGAGGCGATGGGAGCCCCCGTCCTCAGGCCAGAGATACCGGCGGAGGAGGCCACCCCCGGGGGGTGAAGGAGAGAGGGTATGGGGTTCGCCCCCCGCACCCCACCCTTCGAGGACGTCAGAGGATGATATGGAAGGGGATATCGCCTTCTTCTTCTTGAGGGACAAACCGGCGAGGGCGCTGCTCGCCATCAGGGACCTCGCCCCCGCCTACCCCTCCGCCGTCGCCAAGGAGATCGACTCCACCGTCCCCCATACCCTCAAGATCCTCGCCGAGATGGAGAGAGATGGTCTCGTCACCTCGGCGCCGGAGGGGAGGATCAGGAGGCTCGACCTGACGGACCGGGGCCAGAGGGCCGCCGCCGCCATATCAGACCTCATCGAAGCCCTCGCCTCACCGAGCCCCTCAGATCGGCACCTCGCCAGGCTGGAGGAGATCGTCCGGGAGTCGACAGCCCTCCCCCGGGAGGAGGCAGAGGTTCGTATCGGCCCCCTCCGGCGGGACCTGGCCCGGCTGATGGAGGCGGAGGACGAACTCCTGCGCAAGAGAGCCGCCGCCCTCGACTCCTCGATAGTCGCGGCCCTGGGCAGCGGAGAAGAAAAGGTCGGCTAGATTCCGGGCGGATCGAGGAGATCGTGGCGAGCTGACGGCGTCTCCTCGAAGGACCTGGGTTGAGGCAGAGCTGCCGGCGACGGAAATATCCGGATCCGACCTCGATTGGAGATGCGGCGGGCCGCATGATCCGGTTCGAGACGGACTGGCGTCCTATATGAATCCTCGAATTGAGCCGTGGGACCTCCAAATATTTATATTTTCAGATCCCGACTATGGGCTGGAGGGAAGAGATGACATCGCTCACCGTCTACGATGGAGCCCGCGGGATAGGCGGCAATAAGCTGTACCTGGAAGAGAAGGGGCGGGGGGTCTTCCTGGATTTTGGAAAGAACTTCTCGAAGTACGGCATCTTCTACGAGGAGTTTCTGAAGAACCGCGATACCCGCGGCATCCACGACCTGGTCCACCTCGACCTTCTGCCGAGGCTCAACATCTACCGGCCGGATCTGATCCCCGGGGACCTCTCCATGGACCGGTATCCGGCCCTCGATGTCTCCGCCGTTCTTCTAAGCCACGCCCACATGGACCACTGCGGGAATATGGGAACCCTTCGAAAGGAGATACCGATCGTTGCGTCCCCGGAGAGCATCGTCATACTGAAGGGGATGCAGGATACCACCAACGCCTCCATCGAGGGGGATACGGCGTACTTTTCGCCGAGGGGACCGTCCGACGATCTCGGCTTGCGCCTCTCTTCCGATCGGAGAATCAACTACCAGGGAAGAGACTTCTGCTGCACCGAGGAGCCGTCGCAGGAGCTGGACGCATTCTTATCAAGAAGGCCGGGCCAGGACGGAAAGAACGCCAAGAGACTGGATCCCGGAGCCTTGTGCTGTTACGCTGAGAAGCCCTTGCCCTTTGAGATATCCCCGTATCCCGTCGACCATTCCATCTTCGGGGCGACGGCCTTCATCCTCCGGGGCGAGACGACCGTCGCCTATACCGGAGATTTCCGGCTCCATGGGATGAACGGAGATGCGACACGAAAGTTCGTAAAAGAGGCAGAAGATGCATCGGTGTTGATCATCGAGGGTACCCGGGCCGGGCGGAGCGGATCCCCGGACGGAGAGGCGACGACGGAGCGGTCTGTCCGCGACGTCTGCCTCGAGGCCGTAGAGAAGTCGTCGGGGCTCGTCATCGCCGACTTCTCCGCCAGGAACTTCGAGAGGCTCTCCTCCTTCCAGGAGATCGCCACGAAGACAGGAAGGCAGCTCGTCGTCCCCGCAAAGGACATCTATATGCTCCACGCCCTCGCCTCCATCGGCGGAGCCTCTGTATCTGAAGCCCTGAGAGTCTACGATGAGATCATAAATAAGTCTCGAAAGTGGGAGGAGGAGGCGGTCCTGCCCAACTACGGCGACCGATACGTCGGTCATGCCTCGATCCGGGAGAACCCCGATAACTACATCCTCGCCTTCTCCTTCTTCGACATGAAGCACCTCCTGGACATAAAGCCGGAGGGTGGAAGCTATATCTATTCGGCGTGTGAGGCCTTCAACGAGGAGATGGAGATCGATTTTGTCAGGCTGTGGCACTGGCTCCGCCGGTTCGGCATAACCCCCGCCGGATTCTCTGTAACGAAGACGGAGGGCGGGGAGTACAGGCCGAGCTTTGAGAGGGGGTTTCACGCATCTGGGCATGCATCCAGGGAGGATCTCGCCTGGGTAGTAGATCAGATCGATCCCGACCATATCGTCCCCGTCCATACCGAGGCGAGAGAGTGGTTTATCGAGAGGTTCGAGAAGGCGACCCTCGTCGACGAAGGCGAAACCCTGAGATTTTGACGGGGACCCGGGATATACCCGACCGGAGAAGTATCCTTTACCAGGAAGATGACCATCTCCTTTCCAAAAGAGACGAATAGAGGGATGAAGTTGAAGATTCTAGGGATAAACGCGAGCCCCAGGGGCAGAAAGAGCCAGACCCTCAGATTGGTCGAGGCGGTGCTGGCCGGCTCAAGAGAATCGGGTGCACAGACGGAGATTATAGATCTCTGCAGGCTGGATATCAAATACTGTAACGCGTGCGGGACCTGCTTTGCCAGGGGCAGATGCGTCCACGAGGACGATTTCGAGGAGCTTTACCGGAAGATCCTGGATTGTGACGGTCTGGTGCTGGGATCCCCCAACTACTTCCACTGCGCCACGGCCCAGATGAAGACGATGATCGACAGGATGGCCGACGCCGTCCACTGTCAGCACCTCACCGGCAAGTACGGGTGCTCCGTGGCCACCGCCGGAAGCCCCTCCTCGGAGGAGGTGACAGGCTACCTCAACAGGATCCTGACGGGCTTGGGGGCTGATGCGGTGGGCGAGGCCGGGGCGTCCGCGAGGATGCCAGGAGAGATGGAGGCGGCGGAGGAGGAGGCCTTCGCCCTGGGTCAAGATCTCGTGGAGGCCATAAGAACCAAGAGATCGTACCCAGACCAGGAGGCCCTTCACCGGGAAATGCGGGATCGCTTCAAGGCCCTGGTGGAGATGAATAGAGAAGCCTGGACCCATGAGTACGAGCACTGGAAGAAGATGGGATAGCCCGGCCAACCGTTTCAAGATAGATTCATGAGCAGCCGACCCAAGAGGAGAGAGCCGGATAACTCATCCGTCCGATTCTCCTGGTGGGCCGTGATCCCATAGTGATGAATTATCCCACGGTATTTGGCTGATCCATCTATCTGCCGCCCTCAGATCGTCACTTGTGAGGCTATCTGTCCAGCCATCAGCTACCTTCCGGTCAAGTCACGAACCGGATGGGCTCCTCGAACCCCGCTTTGTGTCATAGAGCCGATCTCAAGCTCGAAGTGCCGAAGGCTCGAGGAGGTCCAAGTCCCATCTGAATCGCCCTCCATCGGGCCTCGGGAGGATCCATCGTCGTCATCCGAATCAGCGGGCTGAGCTGAGCAGGTACCCCGGACCTATTTTATATAACGGCCTATAACCCCGCGGATCTCTCCACCAGCTCCCGTCTATATAAGCTGGCTGAAGGCTGGCGTAGTAATATGGCGGGTACGAAGGACCGTCCAGGAACGATCTCGCCACAGGATACCATTCGTCGTGTAGCATCCTATCGTCATAATATCTCACTGAGATGGGATAGACGAACGTGGTGCCTTCAACGAAGGGTCGCGAAAGAGGGTACCACTGATCGTACGAGATGACCCCCGTGGGATAGCCGAAGGGGCCGTAGTAGGTGATCTGGCCGACGCCGGATGAGAGCCAGTCCGGGGGCTGCAGATCCGTCCCCTCTTTAGACGATGCCGTCGCCATTGCGAGAAAGCACAATAAGACCGATAACAGCACAACTCTTCTCATTTCACTAACCTCAGATAATCTGTGATTCTTCCCCGAATTGACAGAGGCTCTCAAAGCTTATAACAATTACGCCATTCCAGATGCTAACATCCTGCATAATAAGCAGGTCGTTATGCAGAATAGGACCAATCTGAGGGGTTGCATACCGCGGCCCCGGGATCGGTCGAATCCGCTGCCTCTCTCCGGCTCCCAGGAGATCGACCGCAAATTAGAAATAGCAATAACGAGTATGTATGTATTTGCCGCATTTCGCGCTGGAAGGACGGGGGCGAGAACGCCGGCGAGCTCTTCAGGCTAGACCTGAGAGGTGCTCTCTTCGGGGCAGCATCCGGTTATGGATTTGGTTGAAGACCAGCGGGGTCAAAGATATGCACGCCGTAAAAGGCGATGCAGATACCAGAATCAGCCAACTTCGAAGAGCCCTCGTCGAGGGCGATATGCGGCACAAAGCTATTGTCAGAAGGGAAGATCTGGCCCGGCTATATATTGGAGCTTTCGGGTTCTCGCAAAAAAGAGAGACGCCGTGGAAGAGGACGGCGCTGTGCTTCTATTCTGACCCGGCTTTGAGTCGGTCTCGGGGCGGACAGGAGATCATAAGGATGATCTCGCCCTCTAAATCTAAAGGGCGCCGTCGTCGGTGCTGTTCCGCCTGAGGCTCGATTCTTCCGCTCTCATACAATTTTCCACCTATTTCCACCTATTTCCGCCTATTTCCACCTATTTCCGCCTATTTCCACCTATTTCCGCCTCTTTTCTTCGAGCGTTAAACGAGAGCCCCAGACCGCTCCAGGCCGCAATGCTCTCTATTTGCCCCGCCGCCTCAATCTTCGAAGATTTGAACCTCAAAACTATTATAACTCCAGCGGCGATGGTCCGGCAGATATGCGCGATCTCTGCGATCAGGCGAGATCCGTAGGATTGATGGCCGATCGCGGCGGCCGTTTTTTCCGATGAGATCGATGACGTAGACGAAGATGAGGACGAGGACGAGGATGAGGATGAGGGTTATGAAGGGCGAAAGATCCGGAAGAGAGGAGGGGGCGAGCGGCTCCGGAGCCGTCGTCTCCTGGACGGGGGGTAAGGACGGGTGCCTCGCGGCGTACAAGGCGATGGAGGCGGGGGTGAAGGTGAGGTACCTCCTCAGCTTCTGGAATCAAAATCGGGAGGGGGCCCACGAGGTGAGCCCCGCCCTCCTGGCGGCCCAGGCCGATTCTCTCGGGATGCCCCTCATCAGGACCGGCTTTTCGTCCTACGAGGAGGAGTTCAAGCGGGTCTTTCGCCGACTAGACGGGGCCGACAGGAAGAGGGGCGCAAAGATCTCCTCCGCCGTCTTCGGCCACATAAGGACCCACGGCCCCCTGGTGGACCGGATCTGCGCCAGCCTTGCGATCGAGGTTGTGATGCCGATCTGGAATATGAACTCGGAGGAGGTCATAGGGGAGCTTCTCGAAGCCGGCTTTGAGGCGGTCGTCGTCGGCGTAAAGGCCGACCTTCTGGGGGACGAGTGGCTCGGCCGCCGGATCGACGAGGAGTTCGTCCCGGCCTTGCGGGCCCTCGACCCCTCCATCGACCCCTGCGGCGAGAATGGCGAGTTTCACACGTTCGTCCTAGACGGGCCGATCTTCAAAAAGAGGCTCGTGATCGAGGAGGGGGAGGCCATCACTCGGGGAGCTGTCCGGTTCCTCGATATAAAGGAGTTCGCCGTCGAGGAGAAAGGGGCCCTTTGAAAGACAGCCTCCTGATCTTCCCCTGCCCCATCCCCATAAAATCGGAGCCATGAAGATGCAGAGGCTGCCCGGATCGCGGGGGGCCTTAATTGGCAGAGCGCCGCCCGCGCCCTCTGGGAGGCCTTCTTCGGCGTTGCGATCTGCCTCGGCATAGTCGTCATATTCCGGGAGCGTTTCAACTGCGGCGGGAGGCTTCCCCGGTTCATGGCCGAGAACAGCTTCGCGGTCTACGTCTTCCACCCGGTGATCCTGATCCTCGTCACCGCCGCGCTGCGGGGCTTCGCGTGGCACCCCCTCGCCAAGTTCGCCGTGGCGGCGGCGGTGGCGGTGCCGCTCTGCTTTGTGGCGAGCGGGCTTTTATTTAGGCGGATTGCGCTGCTGAAGAGGGTTCTGTGAGAGGGGGATCTTGTGATGTGGCCGAAGGCTGCGGCGATAGATGATCAGAAAGTGCGGGGGGCGATGAAAGATGGGCGAAGGTACGAAAAATTAATATGCAGATGTAGAGAGACTTGTTGATGTGAGAAGGAGACAACTGGTAATTATCGCTGCAGCCGCGCTTTTTCTATTCCCAGTCCATGCCAGTTTGTCTCTCACTGAATACGTTTCACATTTTCCCGCATATATTGAGGGGATTTCGCTCACAATTAGCTGGCCAACCTATCTGGCAGAAAATATAGATACAATAATTAAAAGTGTTATTGTAGCCATTATAATAGTAATATTATTCGGAGTTCCAAATAAGGCATTGAACCTATTAAAGCTGATTTACTATCGAAATAGACGATTTAAGTCATATTACGATGTCGTATGGAAAAAATCGTCGACACTACGACCGGAGGAGGTTTTGGGGCTCCGCGGCAAACCCGAACACGGCTTTTTGGAATATTATTATGAGAGAGAAAACGATAAAATTATTCGAGATAAGATAGTAAGTAATAAAAATGTCTTGGTTTTGGGAAGTCCCCTGGCGGGAAAATCTCGGGCGATTTATCAGGCCCTGAGAAGCTTGGAGAAACCTCGGGACGTTCTGATCCCGAGGCTTGTAGACATAAATCCCGAGAGTTTCCAAATTCCTTTTCATTCCAAGTTCTGGAGAAAGCGGGTCGTCTTCATTGATGATATCGATAAATTCGCAGACATGCAGAATTTTTATTACCTGATCCGAGAGATTTTAAAAAAGAAAGATATCGCAATAGTAGCTTCATGTCGTTCTGGGCCAGAATATGCTAAATTATCGCAGAAGATGGAAAGTCAGCTTTCGTTCATCTTTGAATATCCTGTGGAAATAGCCAAAATCTCAGAAGAAGAGGCCGATTATATTCAGAAGACGATCGGAGCGGAGATGCCATCCGAGTTTGACGGCAATATCGGGTCAATATTCATAAAATTGGATACTATGCGGGAGAGGTTCAGAGGGTGTGGCGGGATAGAAAAAGGTATACTTAGGTCGATAAAGCGCCTCTATTACGCGGGAATCTATGATGAGCGTGAGATCTTCTCCATCGAA
Organism: Methanothrix harundinacea; assembly: GCA_002506535.1. Lineage (GTDB taxonomy): Archaea > Halobacteriota > Methanosarcinia > Methanotrichales > Methanotrichaceae > Methanocrinis > Methanocrinis harundinacea_B. The sequence goes on along the minus strand of DAXT01000006.1, from coordinate 51,627 downwards.
CGGATAAAACGGGTCTGCGAGATGGTCGAAGAGATAGATCTGAAAAATTATGAATGGAAAACCGCCATCGATAATTTAAAAGATTTAGGATTTATAGAAGTTCCAGAAGCCGAGAAACGTCTGCAAGCAGAGGAAGCCTATCTGCAATACGTGGTAGGAAACGGCTTTGATCTCATAGATAATTTAAAATTTACGAAAAATTTATTCTCTGGAGATCCTGAAGCGTTGTTCAACATTGGAAGCCGGGCATGTAATCTTGGACTCGTATACATAGAAAAGAGAACTTATCTGTGGATTGCGATCGAAGCATACGAGGAAGCGATCAACCACTTAAACCGCGTCCCCATTCAATACGCTGCGGCTCAGAACAACCTAGGAAATGCATACTGCATACTCGCTGATGTTGAAGACAAGACTGAAAACTGCAAAAGAGCGATCGAAGCCTTCCAGGAAGCCCTCAAAGTCAGGACCCTAGACAAATTCCCAATTGATTACTCGGCGACCCAGAACAATATGGGGAATGCATACAGCACTCTGGCTGAAGTTGAAGATATGGCTGAAAACTGCAAGATGGCGATCGAAGCATACCAGGAAGCCCTCAAGGTCAGGACCCTAGAACAATTCCCGATTGATTATGCTGCGACTCAGAACAACATGGGGAATGCATATTGCCAACTCGCTGATGTTGAAGACAAATATGAAAACACCATGAAGGCAATCGAAAAGGCAATCGAAGCATGCCAGGAAGCCCTCAAAGTCAGGACCCTAGACAAATTCCCAATTGATTACTCGGCGACCCAGAACAATATGGGGAATGCGTATCGCAGGCTCGCTGAGGTTTCTAAAAAAACTGATAGTAAAGCAGAAAACTGCAAGCGGGCGATCAAAGCCCATCTTGAAGCCCTCAAAGTCAGGACCCGAGATCGATTTCCAATGGATTATGCCATGACTCAGAACAACCTCGGGGTTGCATATCAAACACTAGCACGGGTTGAAAGCCAGGCTGAAAACTGCAAAATGGCGATTAAAGCTTGCCAGGATGCTCTTGAAGTATATACTATCGACCGCTTTCCAATGGATTATGCTATGACCCAGAACAGTCTAGGAAATGCATACAAAACGCTCGCTGAGGTTGAAGACCAGGGTGAAAACTGCAAGCGGGCGATCAAAGCTTATCAAGACGCTCTCAAAATCTATACAAATGAGGCATTTCCCGAGAGAAATCGTGGGGTAGCGAGAAATCTAAAAAACATCCTTGAATTCTGCAAAGAAACATCGATCACGCCAACTTCTGCCAGCTAACATCTAAAATTCTTGATGACGATCTGAGCCGTTGATCATGGCACATCAGTTCCATCGACACCCTATTATATCCCCCCGACGGAATCCCTCCTCCGACTCCGCCCGCCATTTGGCGCCGCAATTCTCCCGATTACGAGGTCTCCCATGGATATTATCGACAGGCTCCGCGATATCGTCGGCGAGAGGGCCACCGCCGCCCCCGCCGAGAGGCTCTGCTACTCCTCCGACGCATCCCAGGTGAGGGGGACGCCCGACTACGTAGTCCGCCCCCTCTCCACCGCCGAGGTATCCGCCGTCGTCGGCCTGGCCGCCGCCGAAGGCGTCCCGATCACCGCCCGGGGCGCCGGGACGGGCCTGGCGGGCGGTGCCGTGCCACTGCGGGGCGGGATCGTCCTCGACCTCTCGGGGATGAACCGGATTTTGGAGATGGATCTGGCCAATTTAGCCGTCGTCGTCGAGCCGGGGGTCATTCAGGCGCGGCTGAATGAGCGGCTTCGGCCTTTCGGCTTCTTCTTTCCTCCCGACCCGGGCTCGGCGAACTTCTGCACCATCGGCGGCCTCATCGCCAACAACGGCTCCGGGATGAGGTGCGTCAAGTACGGGACGACCCGTAACTACGTCCTCGACCTGGAGGTCGTCCTCGCCGACGGCTCCGTCGTCAGGACAGGCTCGCGGACCCTCAAATCGGCGGCGGGCTACGATTTAACGAGGCTATTCATCGGCTCGGAGGGGACCCTGGGGGTCGTCACCGGGGCGGTCCTGCGGGTGATGCCGCTGCCCAAGGCCCGCAGGCTCGTCATCGCCTCCTTCAGTTCTGCGGAGGAGGCTGGTCGGGCCGTCGCCAGGACCTTCGCCGCCGGGATCGTCCCGTCGGCCTGCGAGATCCTGGACAGGACGACGGTGGCGGTCCTCCGGAGGTGCGAACCCTCGCTCAAACTGCCCGACGGCGACGTCCTCCTCTTCGAGGTCGACGGGTCCGAGGGGGCCGTGGCGGAGGCGGCGGCGGAGATCGCCGCCCTCTGCTCCTCCTCGTCCGGGGCCGCTGCGGCCGCTTCGGTGGCCGTCGTCGCCGGGGCCGAGGAGATGGAGGAGATCTGGGCCGCCCGCCGGCTCGTCGGCGCCGCCGTCTCCCGCCTCGACCCGACGAAGAGCCGGATCTACGTCGGCGAGGACGTCGGCGTCCCCATCAAGATGATCCCGGCGCTGATAAGGGAGGTGGCGGAGATCTCGGTCCGGTTCGGGATACCGGCGATGAAGTACGGCCACATCGGCGACGGAAACCTCCACGTCGCCCTCTTCATCGACGTCCTCGACGAGGGGGAGAAGGCGAGGCTCGCCGGGGCGGCCGACGCCATCCACCGGGCGGCGATCCGCCTCGGGGGGACGGTCAGCTCCGAGCACGGGATCGGCGCCGCCCGGTCGGAGTACATGGCGGAGCAGGTGGGCTTCGTTGCCCTATCGGTGATGAGGGCGATAAAACGGGCCCTCGACCCGAAAGGGATCATGAACCCCGGAAAGCTCGGCCTCGACGACGGTCCGGCCGGGGTAGGGGGAAGCGGGTGTGGCGCGAGGGCGGACGGGACGCCAGGGGGGAAGAGTTGACCCGGGACCAACAGGAGGCGAAGATAGACCAGCGGGCCCTGGAGCTCTGCGTCCGGTGCGGCACCTGCCGGTCGGTCTGCCCCGCCTTCGAGGTCCTCGGCTGGGAGTCGAAAAACACCCGCGGAAGGATCATGGTGGCAAAAGCCCTCCGGGAAGGATTCCCTCCAGACGCCGGGGTCCTCGACTCCCTCAACACCTGCACCACCTGCGGGATCTGCGCCGCGAAGTGCCCCGCGGGGGCCAACCCCCCTTCAATCGTCCAGGAGGCGCGGCGCGTCCTCGTCGGGAGAGGCGTCATGACCGCCGCCCAGGCGGGGTTCCGGGCGAAGGTGGCAGAGAGCGCAAACACCTTCGGCGAGTTGGGAGACCGACTAGGCTGGCTCTCCGATCGGGAGGGTCTCCCGGATCGGGCCGACTCCGTCTACTTCGTCGGCTGCCTCGACTCTTACCGGTATCCGGAGGTGGCGGCCAGGACCTTCGAGATCCTTAGGAGGTTCGGCGTATCCCTCCTTCGTGACGAAAAATGCTGCGGCTCGCCCCTCATCAGGACCGGCTCTCCGGCGGAGACGGTCATGGAGGAGAACCTGCGCCAGATCCGGGAGATGAAAGCGAAGACCGTCATCACCGGATGTGCCGGATGCTATTCCACCCTCAAGAGAGACTACCCCCCCGAGTTTGAGGTGGTCAGCGTCCCCGAGTTCCTCGCCCTCCATTTATCGGAGCTTGATTTAAAACGGCTCGATATGACCGTCACATACCACGACCCCTGCCACCTGGGCAGGCACGCCGGGATCTACGACCCCCCCCGGGAGGTGATAAGGGCGATCTGCCGCCTCGTCGAGATGAAGAGGAGCCGGGAAGAAGCCCGGTGCTGCGGCGGCGGGGGCGGCGTCCGGGCAGGCTACCCGGACCTGTCGCTGGAGATCGCAAAACACAGGCTCCAGGACGTCCCCGATGGCGTTGATGCCATCGTATCCTGCTGCCCTCTATGCGTCAGAAACCTCTCGGATGCGGGCGCCGGGGTCGAGGTGATCGACCTCATCGATCTGGTGGCCAGAGCCCTGGAGACCGCCTGATTCTGATCGGCGAGCCCGTCAGGCTCGAAACCCCCCATTCATATCGAATGTTCTTATTGAATGCGGCAAATCTTATCAGGCTCCTCGGGCCTAACCAGCCGGGAGAGGATAATCGTGGCCGGGAAATGTGCATCCTATGATTTTGATCCAAAAGAGAAAGGGATCTACACCATCGTCCTGCGGCTCAGCCGCGACCTGGTCGTCGAGGTCGGATCCCTGGGAAAAGTATCCTTCAGGGCCGGATGGTACGCCTACACCGGCTCGGCGAGGGGGGCCGGCGGCCTCAAGCGGGTCCTTCGCCACATAGCGGTGATGGAGGGGAAGAACAGGACCAGAAGGTGGCACATCGACCACCTCCTCCCCCTGGTGGAGCTGGAAGAGGTGGTGGCGACAATCACCGGAGAGGACATCGAGTGTTCCATCGCCCGGAAGTTGGGCGACCGGCTCCCTTCCGTCGAGGGGTTCGGCTCCACCGACTGCTCCTGCCCCTCCCACCTCCACTTCTCCGAGAGGAAGGAGGAGATCCTTTTTGCCGCAAGGGACGCCCACCCCCGGGGGAGAGGGGACGGCAAAATGAAAAGGTCATATGAAGAAGAGCCAGCGGAGGACGGCGGCTGCGAAGACCAGAAGGCCGCATAGGGTGAGGGGGAGGGAATACCAGAGGAGCGCCTCCTTCAGGTCGGATCCGGTCGTCTCCTTCACCAGCCAGAAGTAGGGGTCGCTGAAGCTGGAGAGGGTAAAGGCCCCCGCCGAGATGAGGAAGAGGAGGGTGACCGGCTCCAGGGGGTAGCCCCTCATCATCTCGGAGGCGATCACCACCGTCACCACCCTCGACCCCTGGGCTAGCTGTATCAGGGACGCCGCCAGGAAGGGGAGGACGACGACGGGGACCACCGTTCCAAGCCCTGAGAATAGCTCGGATCCGATCCCGCTCTGGGCCACCACGTATCCGAAGGCTCCGGCACCGCAGAGATCGAAGATGATCGTCCCCGCCCTCCTCGTCGCCCCCCTGATCATATCCCCCGCCTCTTTCTTTGCCAGGAGAGCCGATAGGAGAGCCCCCGTCAGGAGGGCGACATCCACAGATCCGAGAAACCAGGCCGATGGGCTGACGAGCCCCAGGAGGATCATGGCCAGGGGCAGGATGAGGGGCGCCCAGGATAGGAGCCTCGATGGCACGGGCCCCCCCCCGGAAGGGGCGGGCGCCCCGACGACGGGAAAGCGCGCCATCCAGATGAGAACGGGTACGAAGAGGAGGAGGGATAGGGGGAGGCCGAACCTCAGCGCCTCCGCCGGGGAGACCGCGAGGGACCCCGTGAGGGTGACCAGGACCGGCGACGGGTAGACGAGGTTGAAGGATATAATCGAGAATACCGCCGCCGAAAATAGGAACCTCCTCTCATATCCCCCGGCCTTCCGCCCCATCTCCCTCACCACCGGCTCCAGTATCAGGTAAGAGGTGAGGGAGCACATCGCCGGGAGGGTGACCAGGTATCCTGAGAGCCCCGAGGCGAGGGCCCCCCTCCTCCCGACGAGGGTGAGAAGGTCTGAAACGACCCTATCCGCACCCCCTGACCTCCTCAGATGCTCGGCGATGACAGACCCCGAGAAGACGATGACGGCGAGGGCGGAGAAGATCCGGCCGAGGCCCGTCGCCACATGGCCGATCAGCTCCGGACCCATCCCCGATAGGAGGCCGTAGACGAGGGAGGCGACGACGAGGCTCAGGAAGGGGGAGAGGCCCATCTTCACCGTCAGGATGGCCACCAGGAGGATGGCCAATAGAAATGCGGCAAGAAGGTCCATCAAAGAGTTATATCGATCAAGACCTATAAAAGATATCCTCCGAGACCTTCATCTCATCCAATTTATATGAAAGATCGCCTCTTCGGATCCGGGGGTCCGGCGGAGATTTGATTCATATATGTGAGATTCCCGCCTAATTGTTCCGAAATTCCTTTATAGAAGAAAAACAATAAAACGTTTGCTCAGGGGGAGCTTATGAAGGGCGGCCGGACAAATAAATCCCCCAAATGGGGCGGAGCTGTTTGTTTTCTATGTCTAGCTGGTCTCATCTTGATATTTATCCTCCTCCCCACCGCCTCTGCCTGGTCCTTTCCCTTCTCCATCCCCTTCCTGTCGAAGGACGACGGCGGCCCGCAGCTCAGCCTCGACCTCCATCAGATCCTGGTGGATCAGGGAAGCTCCGCCTCATACACCATCTCCCTGAAGAACTCCGGAAAAGAGGTCCTATCCGAGATCTCCGTCACGGACAACTTCGGACAGGTGGGGTTCATCGCCCGCCTCCCGGCGGGAGAGACCGTCACCCTTTCACGAACGACGCCGCCCCTCACCTCAAGCACCCGCCTCGCCGTCTCTGCAGCCTCGGGCGGCGATGAGATATGCAGGGCGGAGGCCGACCTCCAGGTCGGACCCCCCGGAGGGGAGATATCCATCCCGGCACCGGATTTCGATAGGTCGATATCGAGAGAAGACCAGCGGCTGAAGGTCATGTCCGCCAGCCCCCAGATCGATCTCGTCGTGGGGGCCGACCCCGCCGCCGTCCGGCCGGGAGAGAAGACGACGGTGAGGATGACCGTCACCAACCGGGGGCAATCCCCCCTGAGAGATGTCATCATCACAGCCCCGGGCTTCACCGTCGAGGCCGCAGACCTCTCCCCCGGCGAATCGAAGACCTTCTCCAGAAGCCTGACCATCGCCGGAGACCTCTCGGCAGAGGTCGTCGCCACCGGGACCTCCGATGGCGGGGAGACGGCCACCGATCGAGAATCTCTGGTGGTGGCGGCCAAAAGCTCGGAGCTCTCGGTCACCGTCGTCTCCATCCCGGGGGCGAATGGCTTGCCCGCCACCACGGAGTACAGGCTTGCGAACGGGGGGGGCGAATCTCTGAGCCGCGTCACCCTCAAAGACGGCAGCGGGACCGTCCTCGGTATCCTCGCCCGCCTGGGGCCGGGAGATTCGAGGAGCCTCACCCGCAAGGACCTCCCATCCGACGACTCCCGGGGACCTGTGGAGGTCTCGGCGGTATCTTCCAGCGGAAGAACGGTGACCGGCGACGTTATCCTCAGGCCTGCAGCCCCGGGCTCCGGGACGGGGGCGTCTCAAGAGACGGCCAGCAGATCCACCTCATCGACCAGCAGATCCGGGGCGATCCCAGATCTACAGGAGATGAGCCTCGATCTGGACTTCGACGAGATCGACTCCGGCTTCGAACTCTTCGATACGAGATCCGAAGGGAGCGGCGAGAGCGGGGGAGCCGGCCAGTCCCGGGGATCGGGATACGACCCCGGATTCGAGCCGGAGTTCGACTTCGGCGATCTCGAGATCTTCGCTGACTTTGCCTCCGACGGGTCCGTTGAGGCGATCGCCCCTTCGGTGGGAGAAGGAACGCAGGCCGGCTCGCCGAAGCTGGTGGTCACCCTCCAGGTCAACAGGAGCAGGGTCCATAAGGGGGGTATGGTGGAGTTCAGGTCCGTCGCCGTCAACCGGGGGACCGCCACAATCTCCGAGGTGGAGCTTCGGTGCGGCGGGGTGGCGGCGACGGCTCCGAAGCTCGCCCCCGGAGACGGCCTCCCTCTGGAAGGGGCGGTGAGGGCCGATGGGGACCTGAACCTCACCGCCGCCGCCACCGCCAGGGGGCCGGGAGGATCAAAGCTCGCCGACGAGAGATCTTTAGAGGTCAAGGCGGTATCCCCAGACCTGAAGATCGAGGTCCATAATGAACCTGATAAGATATCTCGAGGAGAGAGGATCTCCATCGCCGTCCGGGTCGAGAACGTCGGCGATGACCCGCTCTCCCAGGTCAGGATCTTCGACGACCTGGGGGAGATCGGCAGAATCCCGGTCCTGGGACCCGGCGAAGCAAGGACCGTCACCAGGAACTCGACCCTCGAGGCGAGCCTCCAAGACGTGGTCAGGGCGCAAGCCGTCGATTCGGCCGGATTCCGACTCCATAGGTCCGAGACCCTGACCCTGAAGCTCCTGGAGCCGGGGCTCGAGCTTACCGTCGATCCCGCAGAAGTCGCCGCCTATCCTGGTGAGTCGGCGGAGGTCGTCTGGACGATAAGAAACTCCGGTGAGGTGGACCTTCTGGACGTCACCTTCGAGGTGGAGGGGATGAACAGGTTCAGGCTCCCATCCGTCCCCGCCGGGGGCTCGACTCCGGTATCCTCCGTTCATCTCGCCGACGAGAGCCGGCAGTTTATGGGCCGGGCCGAGGGGAGGACCCCGGGGGGCGAGACGGTCGCCGATGCCGAAGCTATGGAGATCAGGGTCGTATCGCCGGGGATCGGCCTCAACGTCAGGCCCTCCGAGGTGGAGGCGAGCATGAAGAGGGCCTTCAACCTGACATTCCTGGTGACCAACACCGGAGACGACCCCCTCAGGGACGTCACCCTCCAAGAGAAGACCCTTGGGACCCTGGAGAAGATCGGAAGGCTCGAGCCCGGCGACTTCAAGGTCGCGACCCTCGAATTCCTGGCCGAGACGAACACCACCCTGAGACTCGAGGCGGCGGGGACCGACTCCAGGGGCAAGAAGTGGTCCGATTCCCGGGACGTCCCGGTTAAGATCGTCTCCGCCTCTATAGACTTAACCGTGAGGGCTGACCCGCCCGAGACGGCCCCCGGCGGAACCGTCGATGTCGTCTGCACCGTCGAGAACCGGGGGGACGTTCCCATCTTCAGCACCTTCATCATGAGGGGTTCAAAGGAGCATCTGGGGACGATAGACTACATCTCCCCCGGCTCCAGCCGGACGGTGGTCAGCAGCATAGAAGCGTCCACAGATATCGAGGAGGAGATCACCGCCGAGGGGTTCACCCAAGATAAGGCCTCGGTGAGGGATACTGATATCCTCACCATCGCTGTCAAGGAGCCCGGGCCTCCGGCCCGGGAAGACCTCGTTCCAACGGCCTCTGAAGGACCCCGCCCCGGGAGCTCCACGACCGGGGCGGCGGAGGTCTCGCAGGAAGAAGGTCCTTTGGACCGGGCCGATATGATGACAGGCGAAGCCCCGGATGTCCGGGACGATGGCGGCTTTGGGGTGACCGGCCTATTGAACAGGCTCCGGGAGATCTTAGAAGAGTTCAGGCTCAAGAAAGAGGGCAAGTGGGCAGCATCTTCGGCGGAGGACGCCGTTGCTGCCGGATCGGAGGCCGGCTACACCTCGAGCGGAACCCGCGACGGCCTTCCTGCGACCTCGACCCGGTGGTCAGGATACGGGACCCACGAAGGCGAACGGGCCGCATCTCCCCTATCTCCCGACGGCGCCCTGCCGGAAGGTTCGAGATACGCGCCGCCGACGGGGGCGACCCCGGGGTTGCCCGCCCAAGGGAGGACGGTGCATGATGCCGCCGGATACGCCTATTCTTCGGGGGAAGCTGCATCGGGGAAGATGCCGCCCCTCAGATCCGAACCCGAGAAGTCGGGCCACCCCTTTTCGGCCGGAGGGATCGCTGCCTCCTACCTGTCGTCTCCGGGGACGGGACCGGGATCCGCTGGATACGCCTATTCGTCCAGCGGACCTGCTTCCTCATACCTCTCGTCTCCATCGGCGACCCCGGGGAGCGGAGGAGAAGGAGGTTACGCATCCTCCTCCAGCGGCCCCTTCTCGGCCCCCTCCTCCCCCGCCGGGATCTCCCCCACCATAACTGGATCCACGACCCCCACGGGTCGCGAGAGCGGTGACCCCAGGTCCGCCCTGGAGGCCTCGGCCAAAGTAGCCGACTCGAGAGGATCTGCGGGGATATCAAGCCGCGATATCCCCGCCATGCCGTCGCCAGGGTACGCCGAGGCGGCGGCCCCGGAGGGGTCCCCGGCCCTGGAAAAGGCCTCTCTATCCAGGTCCCCCGACAAGAACATCAGGCTCACCATAGGCGATATAGGGACCATCGAGATCGACCGCCCGCCGAAGATCATCGACGTGGGGGCGTTCCCGCCAGATCCGACGGCCTGGACCCCGGTGGTGGTGGCGGTCCACGCCTCCGACGACATGGGGATCAAATCCGTGGATATGCTCTGGAACATCCCCAGCGCCACCGTCAGCAGGATGGACATGGCCGACATCACCAAGATCAACTCTCAGAAGATGGTCCTGGAGGACGGAGACGCCAAAGAGGGATACTGGAGCTACGAGATCCCCGGCCAGGCTCCGGGAACCTACATGGCGGTCTTCGTCCGGGTCAGCGACGGGGAGAGATGGGCCGAAGACGGCCCCTACATCCTCTTCTGGTCAGGGAGGGACCCGGTGGATGGGTCCAGAGAGGCGGCCGGCCAGGAGAGGCCCCCGGTGGAGCAGACCCCGACGGCCGCGGAGAGGGACCGGAAGGCCCCGGAGATGAAGGGCGACGGGATGCTCTTCGTCGAGTCGACGACCGTCATCGGCAGGGGCGACGTCTCCATCAAGAACGAGTTTCGAGAGTCATCGGCCCGATACAAGGAGGAGCTGGACGGGAGAGGGTCGATAGAGATGCAGTCGGAGAAGACGATAAACAGAGGCAAACCCGTCGTCAACATAACCGACAGCCGTCTTCTGGTATTCGATCAGGGTTACCTGAAGGGGGTCAAGGTGATGGAATCTCCGGGGTTCCACGGCGGCATGGGAGCGAGCGTCATAGAAAGGTTCAACGCCACCACCCTGGAGAAGAGCGAGACCGGGACGTTGTCCACCGTCAACCGATCGCATAACACCCTCCTATTCAACACCCAGCAGGCCTTCGAAGGAATATGGGGAACCAGGACCGAGTACTCGAACTTCAACAAGAAGATCAAGGCCGACCAGAGGCTTACCGGTACCTTCGAGACCCAGAAGAAGATAACCTTCGAGGACTAGAGCGGCTCTTGGTGACCAGCAGCTGACCTGATTATATCCCAGTTTATATGGTATTACTGATAACTAGGGCCTAGATCCCCTGATGGCCCCCTTCCAGATCTCATCCGCCCTGTCCACCACCGCAACGATCTGGTCGTGGATCTCGATCCGGCGCTTTATATCTCCCGCCTTGAGGGCGCAATCGACGCAGAGCCTCACCATCTCCCTGCTCTCTTCCCGCAGCTCTTCGGACTCCTGCCAGATCACCTCTGCCGCCTCCTGGTCCTCCGTCCGAAGGTCGATCGATCGGTTCCGAAGGGAGTCGGACCTCCTCAATAGATTTGAAGCCTCCTCTTTGCGCCGCTGCGACTCCTTCAGAAGCCTCCTCATATCCTCCTCCATCTCCTCGAAGGACCTTTCAACAAACTCGTCATCGATCCCCAACACTTCAATCAACCCCCTCGATCATGCCCAAAAATATCTTGTGGAACCTATCGTCCGCCGTCAGCTCCGGGTGGAAGGCGAGGGCCAATAGACCGTCCTGCCTCACCGCCACCGCAGCCTCCCCGATCCGGGCCATGACCTCCACCTCTTTAGACCATCCGACTATGGCAGGGGCCCTGATGAAGACCGCCCGATAAGGTGAGGCGAAGCCCTTCACCTCTATATCAGCCTCGAAGGACTCCTTCTGGGAGCCGAAGGCGTTCCTGGCGACCCTCGCCTTCAGAAGGCCGAGGGGCTCAAACCTCGTCTCCTCGACGATCTCCTCGCAGATGACTATGAGCCCCGCGCAGGTGGCCATGATGGGAACCCCGGCCCAGGCGGCAGATTTTATCTCGTCGCCGACGCCCGTCTTCGCGAGGTGCCTTGAGATGGTGGTGCTCTCCCCGCCGGGGAGGACGATCCCGTCGCAGCCGGGGACGATCCCCGCCTTGCGGATCTCCACCACCGACCCACCGTCTCCGAGGACCCGCTCCATCGCCCGGAGGTGCTCCGAGACGTCCCCCTGGAAGGCGACGACCCCGACCCTCGGTCTACCATCCCCTCGTCTGAAGGACCTCACCCTCCTGGAGGGTCCCGGCGTCTATCCCCTTCATCGGGTCGCCGAGGCCCGCAGAGATCTCCACCATCTTCGCCGGATCGCGGTAGTTGTTCACCGCCTCCACGATCGCCGAGGCCATCAGCTCCGGCTTTTCGGACTTGAATATCCCCGACCCCACGAAGACGCCGTCCGCCCCCATCTGCATCATCAGGGACGCGTCGGCGGGGGTGGCGATGCCGCCGGCGGCGAAGTTCACCACCGGAAGCCGCCCCATCTTTCTGCACTCGATGACGAGATCGTGATCCGCCTCGATCTCCCGCGCCACCTTCAATAGCTCCTCCTCGTTCATCCCCTTGAGGCTCCTGATCGTCCCTCCGATGAGCCTCATGTGACGGACAGCCTCCCGGACGTCGCCGGTCCCGGCCTCCCCCTTCGTCCTGATCATGGCGGCGCCCTCTTTTATCCTTCTCAGCGCCTCCCCCAGGTTCCTCGCGCCGCAGACGAAGGGGACGGTGAACTTCGCCTTATCGACGTGGAACTCGTCGGCGGGGGTCAGGACCTCAGACTCGTCGATCATGTCGACCCCGATCGCCTCCAGGATCTGAGCCTCCGCGAAGTGGCCGATCCTGACCTTGGCCATGACGGGTATCGATACCGAGTCGATGATCTCCATGATGATCTTGGGGTCGGCCATCCTGGCCACCCCGCCCATCTTCCTTATATCGGCCGGCACCGCCTGGAGGGCCATCACCGCCACCGCCCCCGCATCCTCTGCGATGACGGCCTGCTCAGGGGTGGTGACGTCCATGATGACGCCCCCCTTCTGCATCTTAGCAAAGCCGCGTTTGAGCAGCTCCGTGCCGAAACGAAGTTCTTCCAATTGCATGATAGTCAGATGCCCCGATCCTTTTTAAGCCGTGTACAAGTGAGGGCCGAATAAATAAACTTTGCTCCTCTCCCCGCCCACCGCCATCGGCGGACGAATAGAGGAGCGGGACGGGGGGTTAGCCCTACCGCGATATTCAGCCCCGACCCCGTCCTCTCCGGACTACTCCCTGTAGATCTCGTACATATAGACGTCCTTCTTCCCGTCCCGATCGTCGACCCAGACGATCCTGGAGCTTCCCGTCCGGGGATCGGTCTGGTCTGCGGGACCCGAATAGATCTCCATCTCCACCCCCGTCGATATATCCAGTCCCCGGATGTCCCAGTCGCCGTTCCTGTTGTCCTGCCAGACGAGGACCCCGTCGGCGAGGTGGGGGTTCGTCTGGTCCGACGGATGGCTCGTCAGCTGAGATATCTTCCTGGTGGAGATCTCGTAGGAGTAGAGGTCCCAGCTCCCGTTCCTGTCGTCCTGCCAGACTATCAGGCTCCCGTCGGTCGTCGGGTTGATCTGGTTTCCAGGTCCCGAATATACCGGGGTCCTGGTCTGGCCCGACCACATGGAGATGTCCCAGTTGTTGTTCTGGAACTCCTGATAGACGACGATGGACCCTCCGGCGTCCGGCCCCGAACCCCTCGGCGGAACCACCTCCCTCGCCTCGGTGGCGTAGAGCGGCTTCTTGTGGACGAACCAGCCGAAGGCCGGTATCGGGCGGTCAGCCCAGGCGAGGGTCTCTTCGCTGAGGGAAGGCCTGGAGGGCTCGGTGATCCCCCTCTCCAGCTGGCTCCTGTTGACGGCGACTATGTCGAGGGCCCTGATCGCCCAGGACTCGAACTGCTCCTCATAGTGCATCCAAACGACGATATCGTCCTTGATGTCAGGGTACATGTCCAGCTGCGGACCTGCCGCGAGAGGCCACTCGACGTTCTCGATGAGGTTGTAGAGGTAGATGTCGGGATTTCCTGTCCTGTTGTCCATCCATACAACCCAGTCGCCGCTGACCGACGGGTACGTCTGGTCCCCCGCAGCCTGGCATATCACGCTGATCTGATCAGACCCCAGATTCTGGAACCCGAACTTCCCGCTGGGGGAGATCAGCCAGGCGAGCCTCTGGTCGAAGTCGATGGAGACCTCGCCGGAGCCCTTCGCCAATTCCCTGTCCCTCCAGGTGTTGGGATCGAAGGTGCGGATCGACCAGCCATCCGGGGTCCTCTCCCGGTAAACGATCCGGTTGCCGTAGACCTTCGGTTCGGCCTGGTAGCCGGGCCTCACGTAGGCTCGCCCCCACTTCCTCTCCCAGAGGTAGTAGCTCACATCGCCGGTCGTCGAGTCCTCCCATACGATGGTATTGCCGCTGACGGAGGGGTTGATCTGGTCCCCATCGCCGGTGAGCCTCGTCTCCACCCCGGAGACGAGATCGATGGCGTAGATGTCCCAGCCGCCGTTCCGGCCGTCCTGCCATACCAGGAGGTCTCCGCTGATGACGGGATTGATCTGGTCTCCACCCTTCCGGGTGGGGGGCTTCAACGGCGCTCCGTCCAGATCCTTCGCCATGACAGCCCAGGACCCGGAGGATCCGTCCATCCAGGCGATACGCCTGCTCCAGACCGAGGGGCTGACCTGGTCTCCCCTCCCTTCGGCGACGACGACCTCTTCCCCGGTGGAGAGATCCAGGGCCCTGATGTCCCAGTCGCCGTTCCTGTCGTCGGTCCAGACGAGGAGGTCGCCTCCGACGGCGGGGCTCCTCTGGTCGCCGGGGGCCCGGACCAGCGGCTTCTCGTGCCGGTTGTAGAAGTCAAAGCCGAAGATGTCCCAGTCGCCGCCCCTGTTGTCAGCCCAGACTATGAGGTTACCGCCGGTGGCGACGTCGGCCTTCTCCACCAGGAGTATCGGATCGTCGGAGACCTTCCTCGTCATGATCTGGGGCGTCCCGGGGCCGTAGTCCATCCAGACGATCCGGTCGCCGCTCAAGATCTGAGAACCGCCGGCGACGTTGACGTAGAAGGGATAGCCCACCCCGTCGTTGGGCTTCTGATGGAGCGGACCTGTGACGATCGGCACCTCCCTCTCGAGCTTAAGGTCATAGAGGTAAATGTCGAAGTCGCCGTTCCGGTCGTCGAGCCAGGCGACGCTGTCGCCGGATATGACCGGCTGTACCTGGTTTCCTATGCCGGTGGTTATCACCTTCTCAACGCCGGTGGTGAGGTTCTTCGCCCTGATATCCCAGATCTCGTTCCTGTCGTCGGTCCAGACGATGGTATCACCGTAGATCCAGGGGGCCTGCTGCTTTCCCGGGTCCGTCGTCACCTGAGCCTCGGCTTTGGTGGTGAGGTTGTAGACGAATATATCCCAGTTCCCCGCCCGATTGTCCATCCAGGCCAGAAGATCGCCCCATATCACGGGGGTCGCCTTCTTCGATGGGGCTTGCGTGATCCGCTCCTGCGAACCGGAGGCGACGTCGTACAGGTAGATCTGGTCGTCACCGGTACCCTCGTCGATCCAGACGACCTTGCCGTCGAAGACCCTACCATACCTCTGATCCGTCGGGTCGGAGGTTACCTGCGTCTCAATCCCCGTCGATAGGTCGTAGAGGAATATGTCGAGGTTTCCGTTTCTATTGTCGGTGTAAACCACCAGGTCGCCGCTGATGCTGGGGCTGCTCTTCTCGTCCTTCGAGTCGGTGATCTGGCGCTCCTCGAGGGTCTCAAAGTCGTAGAGATAAACGTTGAATACGCCGGTCCGGTCGTCGGTCCAGACGAGGCGGTCTTTGTCGATCCAGGGGTTTGTGTGGTTGTAAGGCGCCGACGTTATCCGGTCGTCTGCCACCAGGTTGAAGTCGTATATGTATATGTCAGAATCCCCCGCCCGGTAGTCGGTCCAGACGACGCCCCACTCGCCGAGGACGGGAGACATCTTCATCGACCCGGTACTTATGACCATCTCGCCGCCGGTCCTGACGTCGTAGAGGTAAACCTCGGCGACGCCGCTCCTGTGGTCCTGCCATGCTACGAGGTGGCCTCTGACCGATGGGGCGGTCTGCAGACCAGGCCTCTCGATCACCGTCTCCTTCTTCGTCGTCAGATCGAATATGACGATGTCGGATAGCCCCGTCCTGTTGTCGGCCCAGACGACGAGGGAGCCGTCGATGTCGGGGAAGGCCTGGTCCGCCCCGGAGGGGCTGACGGGGCCCTCCCGCCCGGTGGAGAGGTCGTGGAGGTGAATCTCGGATACACCCTCCCGGTTATCGGTCCAGACGATCAGGTCGCCGCTTATCTTAGGCTGGATCTGATCGCTGGGGTCATTGGTGATCCGCCTCTCCACCCCATTGGAGAGGTCGTAGAGGTAGATGTTCCAGCCCCCGTCCCGGCTGTCCATCCATACCACCCGGTCGCCGTCTATATCCGGCAGGAACTGGTTTCCCGCAGCGGTGCTTATCGGCCGCTCTTCCCGGGTCACCGTGTCATAGAGGTATATATCCGACTCGCCGGTCCTCATATCCTGCCAGACGATCCGATTTCCCGAGACCGCTGGGTGATCCTGGAAGCCGGGATAGAAGGATACCCCCCTCTCCGTCCTGGTCTCGAGGTCGTACATGAATATATCGAAGTTGCCGCTTCTGTTGTCCGCCCAAGCTACTATGGAGCCGTCTATGGCAGGCTGTTCCTGCAGGCCCCCCCAGGTGCTGATGGGCCGCTCTTTTCCCCCACTCAATCCAGATGCTGCTCCCGCAAAGAGGAGCGCTGCTGACAGTAAAATTATGATCCGCCTCGACATTTTAGCACTCATCCTGTCGAAGTTAGCTGATATATCTCAACCCCGCCAGTTGGGGGGAGAGTATATAAGGTCTTACCCTTCGGGGCGCCATATATTCCCGATGAGGAACATGGGACACCCAGACCGGTACAAAAAGGATGATGAATTGGGTACGGATCGGGCGATAGAAGACCTCTGCTCCCTACCTCCCCCTGACGACGATGGTTAGGACGTCCTCGTCGGCGAGGAGGTGGTCGAGCCCTACCGACTGGCCCGGAAATTTGGCGCTCTTCCCCCAGACCTTGGCGTACCGGAAGAGCCGGACGAAGTCCCGGTGGAGGTGGTCGCAGACCGTCCGGATGGTGGACCCCTCCAGGATCACCAGGGGGTCCTTCATGTCCGCCTTCCCCCTCTGGGGCTTGAGATATACCCTGATGAATCCCAGGGTGTCATAGATCAGCTCTTTCAGCTCCTCGACACCGACGTCCTTCTCGACGGATAGGGGTATGAAGTCACGGCTGATAGTATTTCTTATGTCATCCCGGACGTCGTCGTACTCGAGGTCGATCTTGTTGATGACGGCGACCTGGGGGACGTATATCCTGTTTCCTGCGAGAAAGTCGACGAGGGTATCGGTATCTATGTCCTCCCTGATGGTGACGATCCCGTTGACGATCCCGTAGGCCCTGAGGATCTCGGCTATCTCGACCTCGGTCATCTTGGTGAGAGGGACGGTGTTTCTGATGATTATCCCCCCCTTATCCGAGGGGCTGAGGTTGATGTCGGGAGGGACCTTATCGAGCCTGATCCCGGCATCGTAGAGCTCCCGCTCCAGGACGTCGAGGCGGTAGTTGTAGACGTCCCCCATGAGAAGTATTATGTCTGCGGCCCTCGCCGCGGTGATAACCTCACGACCCCTCCCCTTACCCCGGGATGCGCCCTTTATGATCCCGGGCATGTCCAGGATCTGGATCTTGGCCCCCTTGTAGTCCATCACCCCCGGGATCACCTCCAGGGTGGTGAAATGGTAGGCTCCCACCTCGGCGTCCGACCCCGTCAGCCGGTTGAGGAGGCTCGACTTCCCGACGGAGGGGTAGCCGACGAGGGCGACGGTGGCGTCCCCCGACTTCTTGACGTAGTAGCCCTTCCCTCCTCCGACGCCCTTGATCCTCTGAAGCTCCTGCTGGGCCTTCAGCTTCGCTATCTTGGCCTTGAGCTTGCCTATATGATGCTCCGTGGCCTTGTTCTTCTGGGTGTTAAAGATCTCCTCTTCTATCGCCTGGATCTGCTCGTCTATCGTCGCCATCTATGACCTGCCTTCATCCTTCCAGCTATTCCCATCCGCCGTCGGGGAAGGGGCGTTCTCAGCCCCCAGGGGAGCCCTTACATATTAATGGTTTGGGTTCCAGCGGATCGTGTCCGTTATCCATCGGTCGGGCGGAACCATAGGGCCCGCAGAGAGGAGCAAAAGTATAAATATCAACCTTCATGACTATCCCCGGTCCGGGGTATAGTATGAAATGGCAAGGAAGTTCGAAGAGGAAGTTCACGGGCGGAAGGCTGATCTCTAACCGGGGGAAGAGGAAGTGCGAGCTGGGAAGAGAGGCCGGCGAGCCCCACATCGACGTCACCAGGAAGAAGCAGATAAGGGCCAGGGGCGGCAACTCCAAGGTCAGGCTCCTGCGATGCGACATCGCCTGCGTCTCCGATCCCAAGACGGGAAAATCCAAGACCGCGAAGATCGAGAGCGTCAAGGATAACAGAGCCAACCTCAACTACATCAGGAGAAACATCATCACCAAGGGCGCCATCATAAAGACATCCCTCGGAGATGCCCGGGTCACCAGCAGGCCGGGGCAGGAAGGGGTCGTGAACGCGGTACTGGTCTCTGAGTGAAGGGTGACCCTCGATATATTCATGCTCTTTTGATGTACCTGATATTCAGGTGTTCCGGGTGCGGCCGCCACCTCTACGCAGAGGAGGGGACGGCCACCAGGACATGTCCCTGCGGGAAGCGGATCAGCCTCAGAAAGGCGGCGGTCATCTCCAGGGCGCAGGACGAAAGGGAGGCCGGAGATCTGGTGAGAGCCCTCCAGATGGAGGGGCGGGATATGACCGGCTTCTCCCCAGCCGGCTGATTCGCCGTCTTGAGATGGGTGGCCGTCTTCAAACCCTTGGAGAGTTCTGCCCGTTTATATGCCACCACTTCGGCCGGCTCCAAATAAGTATATAAACCTCGGGATCGACGGCCATCTGGGGTGATAAATTGCCTAAAGGACGATTCAATGCTTCAACCATAACAGCGATGGCCTTGGCCATAATAATCTTAGGACAGGTGGCCGGGGCGACGACCTGGAGCCCGGGGACGTACGGCCTGGGGGTCGGCGCATTCTCAATGGCTTCCCAGGAGAGGAGCCTCGATGAGAAGATCGTACAGCTCAGCGGCTACGGCCTGCAGGGGAACCGTATGGTCCCGATACTGCCGGCGGCAAACCTGGGGGCAGGAGGCCAGGAGGTATCGGCCAAGACGACCGTGGAGTCGGTACAGCTGGGAAGCGTCGGCCAGGCGAGTTTGCAGGCACCGGCGACGGGAACCCTGCAGCTGAGCGGCTACCACGGGAACATGGGCGGCTATACGAATATATTCTATCCGTCGTTCATGATCAGCGGAAGCTTCGGCAGCGCCGGCAGCGGCGGTTGTGGCGGTTGCGGCTGATCCCCCGCCCCTCTGCCGATACATCCTTTTTCCCTCGATATTCCGGAGAATAAGGGCTGGGCCCCCGATATTCCGCCAGCGGTTCAGATCCACCGATAATGGGCCAATACCTCAGGCCGCAAGTCGTAGAGGAGGCTGTTCTCGACGTAGCCGAAGAAGAGGCAGCCATCGCACCCCCGGACGATCTCCTTCCGTCTCTTCTTCGAGGACTCCCAGACCCGGGCGAGGCCGTCGGAGACGTTGCCCAGGGGCTCTTTATGGACCCGGCAGGTCTGGACCGTCCCGTCGGAGGAGACGGATAGGACGATCTGGGGTCCGTGGCACCTGAAGTCGGGCCTTCGGTCCCGGACCATCCGCAGGTAGGTCAGGGAGTTTATGATGGGGCCGCCCCTCTTCTTCAGCTCGATGAGCCGGTCCACCGACCGCCTGTAGGCGGGGATCTGCGGCTCGCCGATACCGTAATCGTCCCAGACCCGCCCCTCGACCTCCGGGGCCTCGTGGAGCGGCTCGAAGGAGATCTGGGCCCCCATATCCGAGGCGAGATCGACGAGGTCCGCAAGCTCTGATAGGTTCTTTCTGCTGATGACGCAGTTCATCAGAACAGCGTGGCCCGCCTCCCGGGCGGCCCTGATCCCATCGAGGACCGGCTCGACTGAGACGCCCCGGATCTCTCTATAGGAGTCGATCCCGTCGACGGATACCGAGAGGAGGTCGAGGTCGGATAGGTCGCCGATCCTCTCGGAGAGTAGGAGGCCGTTGGTGATGAGGGATGTGACCATCCCAAGGGACCTGGCGTGGCGTAGGATGAGAGGAAGGTCGGGCCGGAGGAGCGGCTCCGCCGTCCAGGCGTTGTAGACGCCGATCCCGAAGGATCTGGCGTCATCCAGCATGGCGATGACGGCATCGGTCGTCATCTCCGGGCCGGGCTTCCGCCAAAACTCGCAGAAGGGGCAGCGGAGGTTGCACCGAGCGGTGATCCCGTGGGATAGGACAAAGGGCCTCTTCCTCACCCTCATCTGGAGGAGGGCTTTTGCGGCGATCCGGGGGTTGAAGGCGGCCATATCTGCTGTACCCAAGAGGCGCACCTTATCTGAGGAGCCTCGCCGGGACGATCTGCCCCGCCAGGAGGGCGCTTTCATCCTCCCCCCGGCGGATCAGCTCCGCACCGCCTTCGTTCACCAGGACCTCGGGGCAGCGGGGCTGGCCGTTGTAGACCGAGGCCATGGAGAAGCCGTAGGCACCGGCGTCAAGCATCGCTATGATGTCGCCCCTCTCCACCTCCGGGAGGTCCCTATCCCTGGCGAGGACGTCGCCGCTCTCGCAGATCGGTCCTACAACGGTGTACTTGCCGACCGCCTCCAAATCCATCTTGTTGGCGACGACGGCGTGGTGGTAGGCGTCGTAGAGCATCGGACGAGCCAGGAGGTTGAATCCGGCGTCGACGCCGACGAAGTTGACGTGGGCCCTCTTGACGACGTTCACCCCCGTGACGAAGAGGGTGGAGTCGGCGACGATGGACCGGCCGGGCTCCAGGACCATCCGCGGGCTTATGCCGAGCCTTTTGCACCCCACCTCAAAGACGGGGAGGATCCCGGCGGCCAGCTCGTACGGCGTCGGCGCCCGGGTATCAGGGGCGTAGGCGATGCCCAGGCCCCCGCCGAAGTCCATCATCTCGATCTCGCCGCCGAGATCAACGATTTCGCCGGCTAGCTCCATCATCTTCGCCGCAGCGTCGACGAAGGGGGAGACGTCCAGGATCTGGGAGCCTATGTGGCAGTGGAGGCCGACGGGCTTCACCCCTTCCAGGCCCATGGCGGTCCTGTAGACCTCGACGATCTCCTGCCAGGGGATCCCGAACTTGGAGGTCTTCAGGCCGGTGGCGATCTTGGGGTGGGTCTTGGCTGATACGTCGGGGTTGACCCGGAAGGCGACCTCCGCCTCCTCCCCCATCTGCGAGGCGACCTCAGATAAGATGAGGAGCTCATCGGAGGAGTCTGCTGATACCCTGACGCCCGCCTCGACGGCCATCTCCAGCTCCTCGAGGCTCTTGGAGTTGCCGTTGAAGAGGATCTTCTCTCCTGGGATCCCCGCCATCCTCACCAGGTTTAGCTCCCCGGCGGAGAAGACGTCGGCTCCCAGCCCCTCGTCCGCCAAAATCCGGAGGAGGGCGAGGCTCCCGTTGGCCTTGACGGCGAAATAGACGTCAGCCTCCGGGAAGGCCTTTCTATAAGCCCTCGCGTTCTCCCTCAGCCGCCTCTCGCTCGTAACATAGAGGGGGGTCCCGAAGACCTCGGCGAGGTCCACCACGTCGACGCCGTCGATGGTGAGGTCGCCGTCTTCCGCCCTCAGATGATCCTTCGTCCCGAACATAGGACCAGATGTGGGGGCCGGGAGCGTAAAATCTTTTCGTGGCCGCCGAAAGACTAGACGATCAGAAGATAGATCACGAGGCATCACGGGATAGATCACGAGACATCACTGTATAGATCAGGAATATCAGAAGATAGATCGAAGATGGAGAGGGGAGCGGAGGCGAAGACCTTCACCCCTCCGCTGGGAGGGGGGCGCAACAGGGGATCATCACCACCTCCACCCCCGCCTCCTCCAGAAACCGGAGCGCCTCGTCGTCGGGGTAGGGGTTTCCGAAGACGACCCGCCGGATCTGAGAGTTTATGATGATCTTGGCGCAGAGGATGCAGGGCTGGTGGGTGCAATAGAGGGTGGCGCCGCTGGTGCTGACGCCGTGGATCGCCGCCTGGATGATGGCGTTCTGCTCGGCGTGGACGGCGCGGCAGAGCTCGTGGCGGTATCCGCTCTCGACGTTCTCGCGGCGGCATCCTACCTCGAAGCAGTGGGAGATGCCCGTCGGCGCCCCGTTGTACCCGGTGGAGAGGATCCTCTTGTCCCTCACCAGGACGGCGCCGACGTTGTGGCGCAGACACGTGGACCTGGTGGCCACCACCGATGATATCTTCATGAAGTACTCGTCGAGGGAAGGTCTGGCCATGAAAGGAGATTGGGCCGCGGCTATATCTCTCTTATTCTTCTCTTACCTAATCTCCCCTTCACGTATCCTTCACGTATCTCCTCTTCTCTCATCTCCTCTCATCTTCTATTCTATTCCTCGAAGAGAGCGAAGGCGGAAAGTTAATATCACTATCTCGATCGATGGAGAGGCCATGACGATTCACTGGGCCGACGTGGCGGCGGATAAGCTCGCAGGCGAGGGCCCCCAGACGGTGGCGACGGGGATCACCCCCTCAGGCCAGATCCACCTGGGCAACATGCGGGAGGTGATGACCGCCGACGCCGTCTACCGGGCGCTCCTGGACCGGGGGGTCGGCGCCCGGCTGATATACGTCGCCGACAGCTACGACCCCCTCCGGCGGCTCTACCCCTTCCTTCCCAAGAGCTTCGAGGTCCACGTGGGAAAGCCCTTATCGGAGATCCCATGCCCCGAAGGGTGCTGCGCAAGCTACGCAGACCACTTCTTGCTGCCCTTCTTCGACTCTCTGGAGAGGCTTGGGATCCGCCCCGAGGTATATCGGGCGGACAGGATGTACAAGGACGGCCTATACGTCGATGCGATCAAGACCGCCCTCGAAAAGAGGGAAGATATCGCCCGGATCCTCACGGAGGTCTCCGGGAGGGACCTTCCCGCCGGCTGGTGCCCCCTGGACGCGATATGCGCGGAGTGCGGCAGGCTGAACTCCACCCGGGTCGTAGCCTTCGACCTCGAGGGCGAGACGGCCGATTACGTCTGCCGTTGCGGCCATGAGGGGACCGCCTCCTTCAGGGGCGGGGGGAAGCTCGCCTGGAGGGTAGACTGGCCAGCCCGGTGGTCGATCCTCGACGTCACCGTGGAGCCCTTCGGCAAAGACCACGCCACCGCCGGGGGCTCTTACGATACGGGAAAGAGGATCTCTGAGGAGGTCTACCGCCGCCCAGCCCCTTACCCGGTCGTCTACGAGTGGATCCACCTGAAGGGGAAGGGGGCGATGCACTCCTCCACTGGGATCGTCGTGACGATAAGGGATATGCTGGACGTCGTCCCGCCGGAGGTCCTCCGCTACCTCATCATCAGGACGAAGCCGGAGAAGCATATCGAGTTCGATCCAGGCCTACCCCTCCTGAACCTCATCGAGGATTACGACCGGCGGGCTGGAGAGGAGAGGGCCCTGGAGCTATCCCGGATCGGGGGAGAGGAGGCGGCCCCCATCCCCTACAGGCATATGGTGACGGCGGTCCAGATCGCCGGCGGCGACCCCGACCAGCTCTTCGTCGTCCTGGACCGGAGCGGCTACGATATCACCGACCGCGAACGGATCCTCTCCCGGGCCGCCAACGTCAGGGCATGGCTCGACCGGTACGCACCCCCCTTCGTCAAGTTCGTCCTCCAGGAGACGCTTCCAGCGAAGGCCAAGAACCTCGATACGGAGTTGAAGGGTGCTCTCGGCCTCCTGGCGGAGAGGCTCGGGGGGAAGGGCGGCGAGGAGATCCATAACGAGGTCTACGCCGTCGCCGAGGAGAGGGGCCTGGACGCAAAGAAGCTCTTCGAGGCGATCTACGTCGCCTTCCTGGGACAGAAGCAGGGGCCTAAGGCGGGATGGTTTCTGGCGTCCCTCGACGCAGAGTTCGTGAGGGAGAGGCTCGTCGCCGCCTCCGCCGACTAGATCGGACAGGGTCTTGGAGAAGATTTGAGAGGGGAGGGGAAGATGGGCGAGAAGATATCCGTATACCTCGCGGGCCCCCTCTTCTCCAGGTCCGAGATCGAGGGGGCCGGATATATCAAAGGGGAGATCGAGGCGGCCCTGGGGGAGAGGGTCGAGGTCGTCTGGCCCTTCGAGACCGCCTCCGGGACGATCGTGGAGATCTTCGAGGCGAACCATGCTGCTCTGAGGAGGTCGCCCCTTATGGTGGCGATCCTCGACGGCGCCCAGGTCGACGACGGGACCGCCTGGGAGGTGGGGTATCACTACGCCCTCTTCGGCAGGAGGGCGATCGGGATCAGGACCGACATCAGGAAGGCTGGAGAGGCCCCCGAGTCTACCGTTAACCTGATGATCGAGCTATCCTGCCGGGCGGTGGTGAAGGACGTTTCTGGGCTCCTCGCCGAGCTGGATAGAGCCCTGGAAGAGATGGTGATATAATCCCTTGAGGCATAACCCCTTCCGATGACGATTGCAAGGCCGATCCCAGACGAGCCCCTCCTCCTGGTGGAGGGGGGCGAGAGGGTCCTGGTGGCAGCCGACCTCCACATAGGGATCGAGCACCACCTCTGGATCGGCGGCGCCAGCGTCCCCAGCCAGACCGGCAAGATGCTGGAGGGGCTCGTTGCCCGGGTCGAAGAGGTCTCTGCCGACCGGCTCCTCCTCCTGGGGGACGTCAAGCACAACCTCCCCTGGAATTCTTTTCAGGAGAAGAGCGAGGTCCCCGCATTTCTCAAGTCCCTGACCGATTTCACCAGAGTCGAGGTCGTCCTCGGAAACCACGACGTCGGCCTATCGGACCTCGCGCCCCAGGAGGTCGACGTCCACCCAGCTACGGGGGTCGTCATCGACGGGGCCGGATACTTCCACGGCCATACCTGGCCAGACCCCGCCGTCTTCGAGGCGGAGGTCCTGGTGGCCTCCCACCTCCATCCAGCGGTGAGGCTGGCCGACCGGATCGGCTCCGGCCCCCCCGAGAGGGCATGGGTGAGGGCCCCCCTCTCGCCGGATGGGCTCTCTGAGGGGTACGGCCGAAAGATACCAGGCCCCGAGGTGACTATCGTCCCCGCATATAACCCCCTCTGCGGCGGCTACCCCCTCGACTCCCCATCCCGGGAGGAGAGGGGGCCCCTCCCCAGGATCGTCCGCCTCGAGGAGGGAAGGGTCTACCTACTGGACGGGACCGACCTGGGGAGGCTGCAGAGGGTGAGGGCTGTCCAGGCGGAGAGGACGGGAAGGAGGCGCTGAAAACGGTTATATCCCCGGCCAGCGTCCTCCAAATCATGGAAGAGAGAGAGAGGCTTTTGGAGCTTCTGAGGACGAGGGCGCTGCGGGTGGGGAAGATCACCCTCTCCTCGGGGAAGGTGAGCGACTACTACGTCGACGCCCGAGAGGTCGTCCTCCATCCGGAGGGGGCTTACCTGACAGGAAGGCTCCTCCTCGATATGATCGACCCTGAGGCGGCGGCCGTCGCCGGGATGACCCTGGGGGCAGACCCGATAGTAACGGCCGTATCCATCGTCGGCCACCTCGAAGGCAGAGACCTATCGGCGCTGATCATAAGAAAGGAGGCTAAGGGGCACGGGACCGGAAAGTTCGTTGAGGGACCCTCCCTTCCCAGGGGGTCGAAGGTGGCTGTCGTCGACGACGTCGTCACCACCGGCTCGTCTCTGATAAAGTCGATCGAGCGGCTGAAGAACGAGGGCTACCAGCCGGTCCAGGTCCTCGCCGTCCTCGACCGGGAGGAGGGGGGAAAGGAGAGGCTCGCCGAGATAGGATACGCCCTCAAATCGATATTCACGAGGTCGGATCTGATTGGAGAAGGCCCATCTAGCTGACGATGAGGGGCCAGCCGTTTCTATCACCGCACCTGATATGGCGGGACCTTCCCTCTTCGTCGGTGTAGATCACCTGGGATGATATGGCGTACTGGCCGGGGCTCTCGCCCCTCACCGGATAGTCGATATAAGCCGAGGTTCCCGGCGGTATCTTCGCTGTCCTGACGCCGGGATCGAGGACTGTAAGCCCGTCGGGCGCCCCCGGAACTACGCTGACGTCCAGGGACGACTCCCCGGTGTTTCCGAGGAGGAGGGTCACCAGAACATCTTCCCCCACACCCACATTGTAGCGGTCCAGCCCCTGATCCACGTGGATCCCCACCACCAGAAAGGCCAGGAGGACCGGCGCTATAAGAAGCGTCTTCATCAAACCCGAGGTTTGGGGCCTGATGAATTTAAAGGTAGCTTTCATGTAAGAGCTACGTGAGACCTCCACGCCCCCATATCATCCATATCGATGGGGAGGGAGGATACAAAAATACTTATCATGGCGCATGCTTTTCTACCTCCGATGGACGTTTCGTACTCGGTCTGGCGCGAGGTCGCGGCGGAGAGGGAGGTGGTGGCTGGCGAGAGCTTCTCCTTCCTCTTCGACCGGCGGTATACCAACCGCCTCAACAGGATGAGCCGGGTATTCTTCGAGGCTTATGCCAGGGCTACAAAGGAGGTCTCGGCGGAAGAGGACCGCTTCCCGAGCTTGAGCGAGATCGAGTCGAGGATGGAGAGCGGAGCAATCTACGCCTACAAGGACCGGCTGATGAGGTCCACAGGGTTCTTCGAAGAGGTGAAGATCTCCGGGATATCCTATCTGATACCGAAGGCGAGAAGCTTCGCCGACGAGACGGGAACGTATACAGACCTCATACTGGACCTGGAGAACGGCGCCGTCGTCCTGCCGAGGAGGGATAAGCCCTCGGCAGGCCAGCGGTCCGAGGAGGCCGGGGGCGAGGATGAGGAGATGCCCCCTGATCTGGAGGTCGAATCCGGGGATCTTTCGGAGCCGGAACCTCAGCCCCCCCGGCCACCCTCAGAGGTCGAAGGGGATGGGTCGCAAGAGGCAGTACCCCTCCCGACGGAACCGGTTGCGCCGTCGGGTGAGCCCCGCGATGAAGGGGCGGCGCCGGAGAAGAAGGCTGAGGAAGCCCCCGGCGGCGAGGATGAGCCTGGCCTGCGGATCGAGGCGAATACGATCGGAACCGAGGCCATCGCCGGAGTCTCGGCCGATAGGATGGAGGAACCGATGGCCACGGGCGCCCCCCCGGAGGAACTTGCATCCCCGCAAGAGGCGGTCGAAGAGAAGAAGGAGGGGGGGGAGTTTGAGCCCCCCGGAGAGGAGACCTTCGTCGAGATGGAAGAGCCTGAGGCGAAGGCAGGGGGCGAAGCCGCCGATATGGGGGCGAGGGAAAGTGATGGAAAGGCCTCCGGGCAGGATAGAAAGCCTCCGGCAGAGAAGGTGACGGGACCGGCAATAAGGGTCCCAGCTCCATCGAAGAAGCCGGATGAGGTACATGGAGGCTGGTGGAGAGAAAAAAAGGCCCTCCTCCTCGCCGGCATCGCCATCCTACTCATCGTATCAGGCATTTATTTATGGTCGCCCGGGACGCCGGAGCCTCCGGCGATCCCGGCTCCGCCGTCGGATTTCGTCAGCTATTCCGCCTACCTGACCAACGCCTCAGGAAGCACATACATGAACCTGGAGATAACCAATCCCAAGGGGCTGGAGAGCAAGGTGGAGCTCGTCCTCCCGCCGGATGTGGACAAGAGCATCAGCGCCACCGGCGGGATCGTCACCATATATTACACCAACAACACCATCATCCAGCTCGTCTCCAGCAACAACGCCAGCGTCTCGGTGGCCCTCACCGACGAGTACGTCCTCGTCCCCGTCACCTTCAACCTGGCGATACCCGAAGGTTACGAGTCGTCGGTCCTCGTCTACGACAAAGACTATCGGGTCAGCCGGACCAACAGCACCATCATCCTCTGGTCCAACATCACCGCAGACCCCCTGGAGTTCGATCAGATCTACAATGCCAAGAGAGCATCTGGCGGTACCGGTACCGAGGCGGCAGGCCCAGAGAACGCTACAGCGAGCCTGCCGGCTGGGCCTCCTGGACCGCAGACGTAAGACCGTCTCAAAGGGCGACATGGTGGAGATACCCGTGACCTCCGCCCCGCCGGGGATGGAGGCCGTCCTCCAGGACGCCCCCGAGTTTTACGAGACCCCTCCAGACCTGGCGGCTTTCTTCGGCGAGGACGTCTCCGCCGAGGATAGGTGCCTCCTCCCCCGGGGGTGGTCGATCCTGGGCAAGGTCATCGCCGTCAAGATCGACCCCCGGATCCATCACCTCAAGGGGAGGATCGGGGACGCCCTCCTCGAAATCTACCCCCGCTGCTCCTCCGTCCTCCTGGACAGAGGCGTCGATGGTCCCTTCCGGGAGCCGTCGAGGGAGCTGATAGCAGGCTGCGAGAAGACCGAGACGGTCCACCGGGAGGACGGGGTTGCCTTCAAGCTCGACCCCATGAAGGTGATGTTCTCGCCGGGGAACATGCGGGAGAGGATGAGGATGGGCCGCCTCGGCGGAGGCGAGACCGTAGTCGACATGTTCGCCGGGATCGGCTACTTCACCCTCCCCATGGCGGTCCACTCCCGCCCAAAGAAGATCTTCGCCATCGAGATCAATCCAGTCGCCTACGGCTACCTCCTCGAGAACGTGAGGCTCAACGGCGTCGATGGAATCGTCCTCCCTCTTCACGGCGACTGCGCTGCGTTGACCCCCGAAGGCGTCGCCGACCGGGCCGTGATGGGGTACGTCGGGACGACGGACCGCTACCTCGACGCCGGGATCAGAGCTCTGCGGCAAGGCGGGGTCCTCCACTACCACCAGACTGTCCCCGAGCGGCTCTATCCGGGGAGGCTGGAAGATGACTTGACGGAGGCGGCAAGCCGGGCGGGGCGGTCGGCGAAAATCGAGAGGGCCGCCAGGGTGAAGAAGTACTCGCCGGGGATGCTCCACGCCGTCATCGACGCCCGGATCGAATGATCAAGTCGAATGATCAGGTCGAGTGGACAGGTCGAATGATTATTATCCTATCAGATCAATAATCATCTCGGGTGATCATTTTGAAGATAACATGGCTCGGACACTCCTGCTTCAGGATCGAGGACGTTTCGGGGAGGGTCGTCGTAACAGACCCCTTCGACGAGGCCGTCGGCTACCCCCTCCCGAGGATCAGGGCCGACGCCGTCACCGTCAGCCACGACCACCACGACCACAACAACGTCGAGGCCGTAGGGGGCCGACCGGAGGTGGTGAAGGGGCCGGGAGAGAAGGAGGCTGCCGGGATCAGGTTTCTGGGGACGGCCACGTATCACGACGAGCGGGGCGGAAAGAAGAGGGGTACAAATACCATATTCTCCTTCGAGATGGACGGCGTCAGGATCTGCCACCTCGGGGACCTGGGCCACCTCCTGGGTGAGAAAGAAGCCTCCGCCCTCGGCGATGTGGACGTTCTGATGATCCCCGTCGGCGGGGTCTACACCCTCGACGCCGAAGGCGCCAAGAAGGTCGTCGGCCAGATAAAGCCGAAGGTCGCCATCCCGATGCACTTTATGACCCCGGCCCTCACCTTCGAGGTCGAATCCGCCGACCGGTTCCTCTCGGGCCAGAAGGTCGAGCGGCCGGGCACAACCTTCGAGGTCTCGAAGGAGACCCTGCCAGAAGGCGGCGAGGGGGAGGGGCCGGTGATCGTGGTGCTGGAGTACAAATAACCCGGAGGAGGGGGCGCGGCCTGATCGACAGATTAATACATGAAAAGCGAAATCTCGCCTGCTGAAGCCCGGTGATGTAGCGGTCAATCATACGAGGCTCTGGACCTCGTAACCTAGGTTCGAATCCTAGCCGGGCTACTACGGCATATTTGTGGATTTTTGCAGTCGATAGAGCTCTCCGGTCAAAAGATCCTGATATCGGCTACAACCAGTGGCCAGAACGTAACAGGGAAATCGACAATTGGAAATAGGTTTATATCGAATATCGATGGACTATCTGCTGACTTTGGGCGATCGAGGGCAGAAAATCAGCAAGCTGTAATGAGGTCTGGGAAATGAGCGGAAATTTCACGAATTTTGAGCAGACCCCGATGGCCCGACCCTTTTCCATCAAAGTATTTTGCCCCGATGGAAACCCCGCTGGGTTGCGGATAATATCGAAATCTAACTGGACGGGAGTTGGTCTGGTCTGTCCAAGACCTCTTTTGCCTACGGTAAAGAGCAGGAGAGAATTCACCCAGCCGGGAGTTTACGTCCTTGTAGGACCCCCAGAAGAGGGGGAGCTGCCTAAGATATACGTGGGTGAGGGGGATGCAGTTGGGCCAAGACTGGAGCAGCATTATGCCAACAAGGAGTTTTGGACCTGGGTGGTCTTCTTCGTGGCCACCGATGGCAGCCTGAATAAAGCCCATGTCCAGCATTTAGAGGCGAGGTTGCTGGACATGGCCAGGCAGGCCAAAAGGTCCGCCCTTGATAATATGAACACCCCTCAAACGCCTGCCTTATCTGAAGCCGACGCCGCTGACGCGGAAAGCTTCCTGGCGGACATGTTGAGCATATTCCCTCTCCTCGGACTAACCGTCTTTGAAAAGGCTCTCGGGACAAAGAGGAGATCAAGGCATCTATTCTCGATCGAGGCGAAAGGAATCTCCGCAAGAGGTTATGAGAGCCCAGAGGGTTTTCTGGTCCTCCAGGGATCGAAAGCCGTTTGTTCCGAAGTCGCATCAATCCATCGCTATCTTTCAGAACTCAGGAAAGAGCTTCAATCGCAGGGGGTATTGATACCTAGCGGAGATAACCTTGAGTTCTCACAGGATTATCTCTTCAACTCGCCTTCGACGGCTGCAGGGGTCGTCCAGGGCAGGTCGGCCAATGGGCGAATCGATTGGAAAGATGATCGCGGTAGGACTCTGAGGGAGGTCCAAGAGGAGAAGATGAGAACATCCGTTTAAGCGAGAGCCTCTAAAGAAGATTTTTCGATGCAGAGCCGCAACTGGCTTTAAGCTTTTATATGAAATTAACCAGCCCTGGCGAGACCTTCGCCCCCGACCACTTACCATAGGATCTCCCTAGAGTCCCGCCCTTTGCCTCGATCACCACCCCTAACGACCTTCGCTACTATCTGGCATTCGATAATCACATGGTTTCAATTATTTTATTGAATTTAAATTTATTCAGCAAATCCAGATTCTTTTTGGATATATTCAGCCCCCATTCGGGCTTGCTCTTTTTGCCATCATAATCATGACTTACCAGTAAACCGTTTGGATTAGACCACTCCAATGATGGGATGAGGTACATCTTTGGCGGCTTACCTTCTTCGAAAAGCACAATGGCAACCAGCAAATTCTTCCTCAGATCGAATTTGTGTTTCTGTAGAAAAATGTAGTTGAGTCCTCTAATGGATTTAACCTGAACATCGTAATATATATTTTCATTTTTTCGAGCTATAAAATCTATACCTTTATCGTCGACCTCTGAGGTATAAACATCGAAACCTGCTAGCTTAAATTCCATTTTCACAAAATATTCAGCGTATTTGCCTAATTGAAGGCGGTTCAAGTGATTCCACTTATGCATCGTATCTGTCTCGCGAATTGTCTAACACTGGCTGTGAATTTAACATGTATGTTTCATCTCTTCCCTTCCATATACGCTTGCCAATACTGTCTCATTATTTTAAATGCTTCGGAGGCGTCACTTTTCGGCAACCCATCAATTTCGCCACTACCACCGCTTGTATTAATGATGATTCCAGAAGAGAAGATTCCCTTCTTAAATTCAATGTTGGTGATCGCGTCAAAAGGAAAATCTTCAAATTCGCATCCTATATATCCAGGATCGTAGATTATAGCCCTCTTTGTGGTTACTATCAGATTTTTTGGATGTATCAGATCTTTTCGCCTCTTGACATGCGTCACCTTCACTACTTCTTCACCGGGCGTCAGGGATTCTCTTATCTCTTTTGGTATTGACATAATTTTTTCCCAAGTCTAAGTTACTCCTCTTATGCAAAAAAGCTTTTGGTGTCGAATATGTCTCGGGTTTCGAAGATAATGTATTTAGGTCAAATTTTATTTTTTCATATAAAAATATGTAATACATTTGGCCTTAGACATCTTAGGCAGAGATTGGATGGTCCTTATTGCAGGCCTTGGCCTGCCATAATCAGAACAATTAGCCTCAATTCTTATTTTCTCACATGACCCACAACAATACCTGGACGGGGCGGACGGAGGGCGCCCTCCCCTAGAGTACGGGGTTCCCTCTCGAACCCGCCGGCGCGTATCTACAGATATCCCGCCCCTCTCGCCGTCCTGGAAGTATGTCATATCGATCTCGTCCTCAGAGATGACCGTTCCCCCACGCAGCCAGAGCTGAACTCGGTGGGATATCTCGCCACCCCCTCCCTCCAGAACTCGATCGCCACCCCCACCCCCAGAACCACCCCCTCGAAGCGATCGGCGAACCCCCCGCGCCTCAGGTGTTGATGAAGCCGATCCGGTCCGGGTCTATCCGATCGATGAACGAGGCCAGGTCTTCCCGGGACGCGCGCCCCCGAGGCGTGATGCTACCGCTCGAAGGCGGGGCTGTATCTGCCGCCCCCCACCTTCGCCGCCGGGAAGCCCGCCGGTGCGATGTTGAAGCGACGGAGCCAGCGCCAGAGCCTCAGAAAGTCGATCTCCATCCCGGCTGATGAATGGAGTCGATATAAACATTTAGAAGTCCTACTAAAAAAACTCGTTTCTACGCTTCTTACAGAAAAGAGCCCGGATGGAACCGGAGAGGCGGAGGGGAGGCGGACCGGCCTGCCGAACCCCTGACGCCGCCCGCAGATCGTTCGTTCACTCACCAACCCGGCGGAGGGAGTCTATGTACACCCCGCCACCTTCACCGTCCTGGAGGTAGAGCAGCTCGATCTCGTCCTCGGAGATGATCGTCCCCACGTCGTAGCCGGAGCCGAACTCGGCGATGTAGAAGGTGACGTTATCCAGGGCGATGGCCCCGGCAAACTCCTCCACGATCTCGACCCCCTCCTCCACGTAGGTCATCATCCCGTTGAAGATCCGCCCCCTCTGCTCGGTGACGTTCATGGTGATGATGTCGGAATCCTCGTCGCTGACGTACCCCTGTTCATCGCCATACCCGGTCCCGATGCCGGACCAGAGCCCCACCAGGTTCGGGATCTCCGAAGTCGTCGCCGACGGCGAGACCGAAGCCGTCGCACTCGCCGCCAGGGCGAGGGCCAATAGTCCCAAGAGCCAGATATTCTTCATGCTGATGAAATAGCTCCCATCTCCCAGATGAACTTTTCCATCTCGGCGGCGATGATCCGGTGGATGATATCCGATCTATCGGGCTGGAGAAGCTCTCCTGGCAGGCCAGGGTGCCATATATTCAAAAAAACATTTTTATTCCAGCATTGTCAGCCAGCTGATGGCGGATCGACCGGGTGACCGGGCGACGCCGGCCGGGGCGGGCGGAAGGCCGCCCACGCCCCAAAAGTCCGGTCACTCCCGAACCCGGCGCAGGGTGTCCACCGAGACCCCGCCCCTCTCGCCGTCCTGGAGGTAGAGAAGCTCGATCTCGTCCTCGGAGATGATCGTCCCCACGTCGTAGCCGGAGTTGAACTCGGCGATGTAGAAGGTCGAGTTATCGAGGCCGATCGCCCCGGCGAACCCCTCGACGACCGCTGTCCCGTTCCTGTTCAGGTATACGAGGGTCCCGTTGAAGATCCGGCCCCTCTGCTCGGCGATGGTGAGGGTGACGGTGTTATCCTCTCCATCTTCGTAGTACCCTTCTCCATCGTCGTACCCGACGGACGGGCCTTCCCAGACCCCGACCAGGTCGGGTAGATCCGCCGCCGACACCGAAGCCGACACCGAAGCCGTCGCCGCCAGGACGAACGCCAATAGGCCGATGGGCCAAATATTCTTCATGATTCATTATAAGATCACACCATCAGGATGAACCTTTCCGTACCGGCGCCCTGAGGAGCGATAATGGGAATAAGATTTTATCCGATAACGACAGCAGACTACCTGTTGAAGGAGGATGGTCGATATGCCTGACCAATCGACTCAGGGATCGGGGAGAGGCAAAGGGAATAAGCGGAAGAACAACAATCCCAGCATCTGCATCTGCCCTCGGTGCGGCTTCGAGATTGATAAGGCCCCGGGCGTGAACTGCCGTTCGATAAAATGTCCTGAATGCAGAGTTCCACTTATGGGAAAATGACCAAGAGACCCGGACGGACGGCAAACGACCCGATTCATATTGCTTTAGGCTGGCCAGGCATCCCTGATCTTCCGGGCATCTCTGGCACCCCCCTTTTTCGAAACCTCATTTTCGAACGTCAGATCTCCCCTTCGAGGAGCCGGCTTTATCATCCGGATCAGAAGCGAAGGGCTCCTCTGGGGCAGGCCTCGACGCACCGGCCGCACTTAATGCAGTCGGGATCTCCCCCGGCCGCCCTCAGATCGAGCTGCATAGGACAGACCTTCTGGCATCTGGAGCAGTCGATGCAGAGGTCCGAGTCGAGCTTCAGCGGATACTTCCCCCCGCCGAGGAGCCTCTGGAGCGTCCCCATGGGGCAGACGGTGCACCAGGCCCGAGGGCTCCAGGCGGCGCCAAATAGGATCGAGAAGGAGGCGGTGAGGATCGACATGGTGACGAAGACCATCCCCAGTTTGTCCACCGCCCCCTCCGTCGAGATGATCCTCGATATGTTGAAGCCCATAAGAAGGATGAATACCGGCACCCTCAGGAATAGGGAGCTGAAGAGCCCGGGTATCGAAACCTTCCGGCTGATCTTCCCGACCCAGAAGTCGTTGAAGCTGCCCCAGAGGCAGAGGTTTCCGCAGAACCACCGCCCCCGGAAGGGGCTGATGACGAGGATCGATAGAAATACCAGGGCGACGACGTAGCCGAGCTTTGGGTACCAGAGGCCGCCTATCGATACGATGAGGACGAGGGTTCCTAAGTAGGGGGTTATCTTGAGCATAGATCTCCAAAGATATCGTCAGCGACGATATCGTATCAAACCATATCACATATCATATCATGTCACATCACATATCATATCTCCCTTTCCGGCCCGATCATCTGAATAGATCGTATCCCCGGTCCATGAGGAGGTGGAGGCTGTAGCCGAGGAAGGAGACGAGGGCGATGAAGAGCGCCTCGCCGGCGGCCGCCTCGAAGCCGAACCGGACGATGGCGAAGGCGAAGAGGGCGTAGACGGCGGCGAAGACGGTGGAGTGGACGACCCCCCGGTGGTCGGGCATGAGGAAGCGGAAGAGGTTCCAGCCGGCGACGGCGGCGAGGGCTGCCACAAACCAGGCGATGGCGAGGTTGATGATCGGGTACGGGGTCAAGAGGACGGCGACCCCCAGGTTCTTGAAGGCCGATATCCCGACGGCTACGGCGACGAAGGGCTTCGCCATCCTGTGGATGAGCGCCTCGGGGTGGTCCATGTCAGGAAGGTCCGAGCCGATGACGTAGAAGACGTAGCCGACGGCCATCGCCATGAAGGTCAGATCGATGGGGAAGCCGAGGTATAAGTCCAGAGCCGCCAGGAGAAAGATCGCTATCGGGTACGTTAAAATCCCCGCCAGGACGTGCTCGTCGTAGTTCAATGCCACTCCCCTCAACCGGGCCGGCCGGCGGAAAAGTCGCGCCGGATATCCCCTTCAGATCAGAATCGACGACGGGAGAGGATTTTACCTTTTCCCTCCGCCGCAGCCCCCCCCCCTCGGCTTCACTCCAGGGGCCACTCCCCCACCGTCGAGTCGACCTCCTCCATCAGCCGGATCGTCTCCTTGAGGGCGACGACCACCTTCTGGTAGTGGGTGAGGTCGTCGTAGGAAAGCTGCCTACCCCTCCTGTCTTTCAGCCACTTGTCGCAGACCTGGTAGCCACCGACCTGAAACTCCCAGACCTCGGGAGGGACGCCCTCGAAGTATTGGCTTTTGTTGATGTAGACCCGCCCGGCCTCCAGGACTGCAGCCACCCCACCGTCGGCGCATCCTCCTCCACCGTCGCCTTTAGGCCGTGGCCCAGACCCAGGCTCGACCTCCCCCGGCGCGAAGTACTTCGGGCGGCCCTTCTCCACCCGGTTGTCCCCGACGACGGGATAGCGGGTGGCCGGCCGGGCCAGGAGCGGCGACTCCAGGAGGTTGAGGGCCACCAGCTCGCCGCCGAGCATCACCAGAAGGCGGAACTTCGAAAGGTCCGAAGTGAGGGGCACCCTCGGAAAGTCGATCTTCAGAAACTCGGCGTACCTTTCTCGATAGGTCGGCGAGTGAAAGACGGCGTAGATGTAGTCGAAGACGTCCTCCGGCCCGAAGGTCGCCTCGCGGTCTCCCCTCCCGTCGATCCTGCGCCAAATGACCACATTCCTGGATAATTATATACCTCTTCAGAGCCAAAGTTGAGACTGATGGAGAGCATAGAAGAGCTGATGGCGAAGCTCCCTCCAAACCTCCACCACGAGGTCAAGGATTATGCCCGGCACCTGGTGGAGAAGAAAAGGAAGCCGAAACGAAAGAAGCTCCGTCTTACCTGGGCGGGGGGCCTGGGAGAGTTTCGCGACCAGTATACTTCGTTGGAGCTTCAAAAGAAATCCCTTGGATGGTGGGGCGACTGACCCTACCAGCAGAAACCCGCTTTTGATAGTTTGATGCTATTCAGATCCGTAGCCCCCGGGTGAGCCCCGCCGCCTGGGCGATGGCGACCGCCTCGGCGTACTCCCGCAGGGTGATGGGCCGGGAGAGCTCCGGATAATTGTAAGCCTTGAAGCAGGGGTGGTACTGGGCCATGACGTTGAGGTAGGTCTGCGGCGATACCTCCTCGGCCAAAAAACGGACGACCTCGAAGGTTTCGGCCAGCCCCTCGGGGAGGACGAGGTGGCGGACGAGGAGCCCCCGGACGGCAACCCCGTCGTCGTCGACCTCCAGGGGGCCGACCTGCCGGTGCATCTCCCGGATCGCAGCCTTCATCACCTTCGTGTAGTCGGAGGCGTCCGAGTACTTTTTGGCGGCGGCGTCGGTGCCGTACTTGGCGTCGGGCATGTAGATGTCGAAGATCCCGTCTAAAAGTTGGAGGGTCTCGACGGAGTCGTACCCCCCGGAGTTGTAGACGAGGGGGAGACAGAGGCCCATCTCCCGCGCCTCGACGAGCGCCTCCAGGATCT
The DNA here is from genome assembly GCA_002506535.1 of Methanothrix harundinacea. Classification (GTDB taxonomy): domain Archaea; phylum Halobacteriota; class Methanosarcinia; order Methanotrichales; family Methanotrichaceae; genus Methanocrinis; species Methanocrinis harundinacea_B. Next base: position 14,629 of record DAXT01000006.1, on the reverse strand, counting down.
GTGGGACGAAGTGGGTGGGGGTGACGAAGTTGATGTTGTGGCAGCCGCCTTCCTGGAGGCAGATCATCATCTCGGCGAGCTTCGTCGCTGAGACCTCCCTTCCTTCACCGAGCTGGCTGATATCGTAGTTCTGGCAAAAGACGCATCGAAGGTTACAGCCGGTCATGAATATCGTCCCCGACCCGCGGGTCCCGACGAGGGGCACCTCCTCGCCGAAGTGGGGGGTGAAGCTCGATACCCGGGCGAAGCGGCCGCTGCGGCAGTACCCCTCCTCCCCTGCGAGCCGATTGACCCCGCAGCCCCGGGGGCATATCTTGCAGCTTTCGAGACTGGCGAGGGCGGCCTCTGCTCGCTCCCGCAAGGTCTCTTGGGGCATCTGGTTGTAGCTCGCCAATGGGGATCACCTCAAAAGCGTTCTCTTGAATTTACTTCATCTCTGATGGTAAATACTTTTGGCGGTGGACACCAGAAGAGGTCGGATACTATACGGACCGTTGCGATTAGGTGAAAAAAACGACGGAGGGGCATCACCGGCATCCACCTCGATGGTGCCCATTTTGTCCTACTGCCATCAATCGAACTTTATAGCTCTATCGTACACGAGTTCCGAGTAGGATGGACCTGTTTTTGTAGACTCTTCCAGATAGCTCCTCCAGCCAATAAAGAGCGGCTGGTCCAGTTCTATGCCGTAGCCACCGACACCGTATGGAACCTCGTAGCAATAGGAGTCACCATCACAGTTCCTGGCGAGCTTGTAGACGTAGAGGTATTTCGCATTTGGATTGTCGGGTATGTATTCTTCGGCAGATCCGGTGAAATCCGCGTCTGTAATTGATCCAACGCCGTTCCATACATCGGCACCATAGGGAACAATGTTCGAATACATCGCCTTTCCTGTAGCTACATGATTGACACCATAGACGATTATGAACTCACTGGCATCATCGCCCAGAGTAATTGCGGTATCTCTCAAGAATCCATAGTACTGCGATAGATCTGGGAAGGGAGGCGTCGGAGAAGAGGCGGTTTGATTTACTGACCATAAATAGCAGGCATCGTTGTTGGGGCCTACAGCATCAATCCCCCTCTGAATCGCATCAGTTCCTGTTGGGACCGCTATGCTAGTTGGTAGCTCTGTTGCATTCAAACCGCTATATCTGTCTAGAATCGCAATCCTCAGCTCTTCCAGATCATCTATAAGGTCGAACTCTGTCGTTCCCGTTCCACGGACCCTTAGCACCGGATAATCATACGGATCTAGCTTTCTGGATTCATTGGGAGTAACCCTGAAAACAACTGCGGGGGTGGCGTTTAGATACGCCTCGCCAGCTTGCTTGTCTTTGTATAATGCTGGGCGAATCAACAACATAAAAGTATCTGAGCTATCCTCTACCCCCATGTTCAGCATGGATGAGGGAAACACCTGGGTGTTGAATATGTCGCCCGAATACCCTGCCGATAGGGCTGCAGTCTGGATCCGTCGATCAATGTCTTTGTCAGCCGTACCGACTATCACGGTAGTCTGATTAAATGGATTTCCAACCGATCCATTGGGGGTTCCTTCAGTATTGATAACCAGGTTGTTCACCGTATCGGCTAAATTGGCAAAGATCCATCGCGTCTCATTTCCATATGTCCTAGACAACAAATAATGATCATAACTGAAGTATCGGCACTCAGGTGGCGTTCTTCCTACGATGACAATCGCTTCATCTGGACCGAGATTCCAAAAGGCGGATATGTCCTGACCCATTCCAAGGGCTGAAGCTATTTTTGAAAACAGCTCGGGTACCTCACGATCAGGTGAAGGTGGAACAAAACATGTCAAATATTTTGTGCTGGGGTTGTTTCCATATGCAGAAGGCAACACTCCTAAATCGTATAATTTGATTAGATCTAAATAACCTATCCTACCTTGTTGTACAGTGAAACCATCCTCCTCTAAAGCTTGTCGAAAAGCTGCTAAATCACCTGTTTCCACATTCTGTGCAAGGCCGTTTCCTATCAATACGGCGAAGCCGACTATAATTAGTATATAACTGCGCATATACTACGACCCTCCACCACATAATTCACTATACCATCTATTAAAACCTTTTGTAGTGTTTGAGAAACTGCATCTGAAAATCTAGGTTGTGTTGATGATAATAATAATAACAATAGTAATAATAATCTATTTTGAAATGAGTTTAACTCTATCAACGATTTACCATATAGCACGACTTCGATTGGGTAGTACAGGAGTCTAAAAAAATAAACCGACTTGTTACGCACCCGGTATCGCCAAAACTAATTGACAAGATATCACGTGGGCAGTTCTAGAGAGCCGACTTCAGGTAGCTTCGCCGGTAGACGTCTATTTTAATTCTGTCGCAAGTTATTGGCAGGCACCCCGTTAGCTACCAAGAACTGCATCAAAAGGATCATTCCATAAAACGGAATTATCCAAAAAATTTTCTGAGGGAGGATCAGAGGAACCTGATCCCCTTCGGCATCTCCCCGAACCTCTCCCGGAACGCCTCGGGCCAGTGATCGGGGTCCAGACCCTTCTGGGCGAGGAAGGCCGACGCCCACCGCTCCAGGCCGACGCCGGAGCAGCCGCTCCATAGGGGGTCGCCTGACTGGGCCTTGACGTTGAACCCCCGGGGGTACTTGTCGCCGTTGATGGAGAGGTTCTGAAACTCGATCCAGGAGCCGTTGTAGGGGAGGATCGCCTCGTAGTCGACGGTCCCGGCGCCGGACATATCCGCAAGGCCCGTCTTTCCCTCCTGGGCCATGAACCAGGGGGTCACCCAGGCCATCCGCCACCGAAGCTCCAGGATCTCCTCGAAGATCCTCTTGTAGCAGTCCTTGAGCTTCTCCGCCTCTTCCTTCACCTGCTCCTGGGTCCCCATCCAAACGATCTCGATCCGGTGGAACTCGTCGACCCTCTCGATCCCGTGGATCCCGCCGCTCTCGTACCGATGGCTCGTCCCGGACCGGTCGAAGATCCTGATGGGGAGGTCGTCGCTCGGGAGGGTCCTCCCCTGGAAGAAGACCCAGGAGGGGGGGCACTGGGCGTAGCACATCCCTCCGATGGGATCGTCGATCTTCTCCTTGATCAGCTTCACAGGGACCTCCCGGGTCACCTTGTAGTGGTCCATCACCTCTTCCCAGAACTTGGGGTCGCGGGTCTTGGGAGGGCAGACGTAGTAGATCTCCGGGTATACCCCCAGGGCGTGGCCGCTCTTCTTCCAGACCTCCCAGGGGACGAGCTTGGGAAAGATCATCTCCCGGTAGCCGAGGGGTCCTATCATCTCCTCCAGGACGATCCTCTCGAAGGCCCGGAAGAGGTGGGTCCCCTCGGGGCCGTAGATCCACTGGCCGCGGCTGGCACCGTGCTTTATCCAGCCCCGCCCGACCATCTCCTCGGTGGGATCTCCCTGGAACTTCGGCTCCCTCTCGGAGCTCTCCCAGAGGAGCTCCCAGTGCTCCGCCTTGCCGCCGTACCCCTCCGCCTGGATCTTCTCGTCGAGGAGGCTCACTATCCTGTCGGGGACCTGGTTACGCAGGTCCGCTTCGTCGACGTCCAGAGTGAGGGTCAGCGTCCCGTCCCGGTGGACCATCTCCTGGACGTGGGGGATCTTGTGGTCGATGGAGATCTCCGATTTGACCTCGATCTCGTACTTACCGACCTCGATCCCCCTGACCCCGATCCTGTACTTCTTGCCCAGGAGATCTGCGAGAGGCCTACGGAGCCTCAGGAGGGCGTCGTGGGCCCGGACGTACCGGTCGCTCTCGATGACGACGGATATCTCGGCCTCGCCGAGGCTCCAGCCCGTAACCTCTGCACCCTTCCCGTCGGCCGCCCCCTTCTTCAGCAGGTCGGCTGCGCCATTGAAGAACTCCTCGATCTCCCCTCTCGCGACCCCGGCGTCACCGCTGAGCCTGAAGCTCGCCTCCAAATGAAACTTCAACTCCTCACCTCTTTATTCAACAGATCCAGAGCGATCTTCGCGTTCATGATAAGGTCGTCGGCGGTGGCCAGGATCGTCCCCGCCCTCTCGGCGGAGAAATCCACCTCCATCGCCCCTTCGACGACTGCAACCCTCATCCCCAAGAGGTTGTCGGGGTCGAGGGAACGGGCGACCGCCTCCGCCCCCTCCCCCTCAAACCGCAGCCTCGCCCTGATCATCCCTTCCGACCCGCCGCGAGCTGCCGGCCCACCGCCTCATCGACGGCGGCTATGAACTCCTCCTCCGCCCCCAGGGGGATGGAGGCGCCGCTGGCGACGCTGTGGCCGCCGCCGTTCCCGCCCACCTTCTCCGCCCCCTCCTTTAGGGCGACGGAGAGGTCGAGGCCGTCGAATACGAGAAGCCTGTTCCCCCGGGCCGATACCTTGACGATCCCCTCGGACCTGTTCAGGACTATCATCGGCCTGTCGGGATACAGGTACCTGACGAAGAGGCCGGATACTACCCCGGCGGCGTCCATCTCTTCCAGGATGACGTACCTGAGGTTCTCCGCCTCTCTGAGGTTCTCCCGGACGAGGCCGACCTCCGATAGGATCCTCGCCTTATAATCCGCGTTGATCTTCCGGCAGTCGGCTAGTAATGCACGATCCCTCATGCAGAGGGAGAGGGCGAGCCCCGCCTCGTCCATCTTCCCGCAGGAGTTTAAGATCCACATCATCTCGAAGCCGTTCTCGACGACCTCCTTCTTCAGCCTGATCGTCTCCCCGACGACGGAGTCGGCGGCTCCGCTCCCCTGGATCAGAAGCTTCAGGACGAGGGCGGTAGAGAGGCGCGACAGCTCCCTTTTTCCCATCGAGGGAAGCTCTCCGGCGACCCCCACCTCCTCCAGGAAAGCCCTCGTCTTCGCAGGATCCCCGGCGTAGTCCAGAAGAGGGTCCAGGGAGCTTGTCAGGACGGATTCGAGGGGGCCGTCGTCCATCTTGAGGCCGGGCCTCACCTCCACCACCCCGGAATTTACGGCCTCCTCCAGGATCGTCCGGTTCGCCCCGATCATCGTCTGACGGTCGCCGAGAGCCCCCACCAGGGCGAGGCCGGCGAGGTCGACGTTATCTCCCATCTCCCGGACGACGGCATAGACCGTCCCGGAGGCGGAGAGCTCAAAGGCGCCGTCCACCCCCACCAGATGAGGGTTGACGTGGAAGCAGTCGAGGGTCCCCACCGGGGTGTGGTGGTCGAAGACGAAGACCGGCCCATCGATCCGGGATATCAGATGGGGCTTGCCCGATCCCATGTCGCAGAAGACCACCGGCGGCTCGATGGCGTCGACGACGGAAGGGTCGAGCCTGCTGACGAGGGAGGCGTGAAAGGGGATATCCGCCCTCTTCAGGGCGTTGCAGATCAGCCCCGCCGAGGCTATGCCGTCGGCGTCGTTGTGGGATATCACCCGCGCGTTCTCACACTGCAAGAGGGAGCTGGCCGCGGACTTTGCCAGCTTCTCCAGCCGTTTCATGTAATGAGCATCTCAGCGGTCTCGGGCTTGTACTGCCAGGTCGAGGGGAGACGGTCTGTGCTCCGGTAGTACTTGGCGAGACGTCGGATCTTGTTCTCGGTGAGCTGCAGCCACCTTCTGTTGTGAAGGTCTTTCTTGTTGCTGGCGAGGTGCTTTCTCATGCCGATCGCTTTTCTCATCAGGTTTGCGAGATCCTCGGGGATCTCCGGGACCTCGGCGTTCTCCCTCAGATACGCCGTCAACTTCGTCCCCAGGATCGGCTTGACGCTGGGGACCCCGTACTGGTCCCGGAGGGTGAGCCCGATCATGGTGGGGGAGATGCCATTTCCGTAGAGCCTGAGAACGTGCTTTCCCAGCTCCTCTCTGTTCGTGTCGCACCACTCGGGTGCCGTTGATCGAAAAGGAGGCCTCGACCTCGAGGAACCCTTTCTTCTGGTGTGCATTCTGGCCATATCAAATCCTCATTATAATCTCAAGTCAGATAAAGGCGAAGGTAAGCATCCCATCGTACCAAGCGATAAAAAGGTTGCGGCCTTCAAGACCGGTCCCCCGGACCCCCCGCTCTATAGATACTTTTGGGGGCCGCATATCGTCGGTAGACGCCTATATCAGCTCCGATTCCAAAGCGGCGTCGCCTCCGGTGAAGAGGGCGGACTGCATTTATATATGCTTCGCAACCATATCCGGTCATGCTCCCCCCGTTCATGGACCCCTTCTTCTACCTCCTGGGAAAGGCGGTCTTCGTCGTCGCTCTGGCGGTCCTGGCTGCCGCCATAGTAGGCGCAGCCCTCATCGCCTACTCCTTCAAGACAGGCCACTTCTTCATGGCGCGGATCATGCTCACCTTCGTCTCCCTCCTGGAGAGCCTGATAAAGGCGATCTTCAGGACCTTCGGAGCCGACGACGCCATCGTCGACGAGGTGGGGGTGAGGCTCCGTAACTACATCAACCAGGAGAAGTTTCGCAAGGTCCCGAAGGACGAGAGGGCGGTCTTCATGCCCCAGTGCCTCCGGTCCATCGACTGTCCTGCAAAGCTGACCCCCGAGGGTCTGCGTTGCGTCAACTGCGGCAGGTGCTCCATAGGCACCGCCAAAGCCTACGCCGAAGGGCTCGGATACAGGTTCTTCGTCGCTCCGGGCTCCGGGGTGATAAAGAGGATGATAAAGAAGTACAGGCCCGGGGCGATCGTCGGCGTCGGCTGCATCATGGAGATCAAAGAGGGAGTCGACCTCTGCCACAGGTACGATATACCCGCCATCGGGGTCCCTCTCCTCACCTCCGGCTGCATATCGACGGAGCTCGAATGGGAACGGTTCTACGAGACGATATCCGATGGGAAGTCGTCCACTCCTTCCAACGATACCTATTCCAACGATGACGGTGCAGGAGAGATGGTCGAGGTATCCGACGGCAAGACCTGAGGCCTCCGCGGAGCCGGGGGGATGGGCGTCTTTGACGCCCTGACGCCCTCACCCCCCCTCTCCAACCTCAATTCAGCCTCTAGACCTCCCCTCCAGGGCCAGGATCACCTCGCCGAGCCGTTCTATCTCCTCGCCGTACCCGGCCCAGTTGCCTGCCCGAAGCTCCTCCTGCGCCGCCCGATAGTGAGATCCCGCCCTTTCGATCAGCTCCTCGGCGGTGAGGGCGTCCCTATCGATATCCTCTGCCGTCCTCGGGACCTCGATAGCGAGGTCGAAGATCTTTCCGAGGGCCACCTCCAGCGTCTCCTCCATCACCAGCCTGTTGCCGTAGGATACTATGACCCTCCGCAGCTCCGGAAGCTCCCCGATATCCGCCCGCAGGTAGAGCGGCTCGACGTAGAGGAGGCTGTTATCTATCGGTATCACCAGGAGGTTGCCCCTGATGACGGTGCTTCCCATCTGGTCCCAGAGGGTCAGCTGCTCGGAGATCTCGGTGGACTGGTCGATCCTCGCCTCGATCTGCATCGGCCCGAAGACGAGCTGGTCCTTCGGGAACCGATAGACTAGGATCTCGCCGTAGTTCGGCTGGTCGCACTTTGCAGACATCCAGGCGATCATGTTGTTCCTCGACCTCGGGGTGAAGGGCTGGATCAGCATGAACTCTTCGCCGAACTCGCTCTCGGGGATCTTCATGATGACGTAGTAGGGCTCAACCGGCTGCCGCCCGCCCTGGTATATCTCCATCGGCGTCTCCCAGGCGTCCTCTTTGTTGTAGAATATCTGGGGGTCGGTCATGTGGTAGTTCTGGTAGATCCCGGCCTGGACGGAGAACAGGTCGACGGGATACCTCATATGGACCATAAGCCCCTCCGGCATCGAGCCGATAGGCTGGAAGAGGTCGGGGAATATCGCCTCGTAGGCTCTTACGATGGGATCGTCCTCGACGACGTAATAATGGACCGTCCCGTTGTAGGCGTCGACGGCGACCTTCACCGAGTTTCTGATATAGTTGAACCGCCCCGTCGGCTCCGAGTACGGGTAGCGGTCGGATATGGTGTAGGCGTCGATGATCCAGAAGAGCCGACCGCCCTCCAGGACGATGTAAGGGTCCCTGTCGTAGGCGAGGAAGGGGGCGACGGTCCTCGCCCTCTCCATAATGTTCCTGTGGATCATGATCCTGCTCTCACGGGTCAGCTCGTTGCTGAGGAGGATCTTGGGGCTCGCTAACCTGTAGGCCATGAGGAGCTTCATCGTCGGATCGAGGAGGACGCCGCCGGTCCCGGCGTAGGTGGTGTAGACGTTCTGGTCCCCCATGGGATAGTCGAACTCCAGGACGTTGGTGTTGACGATGACGTAATCCATCCTCCCCTCACCGTAGTAGATCTCGGGCCTTATTATATCGCCGACCTGCGACTCCGGCGGCAGGTTCTTGATGAAGAACTCGGGAAGCCCTTCGGCCGTCGCCGTATTTACGGGGCTCATGGCGATCCCATAGCCGTGGGTGTAGAATAGGTGGAGGTTCTGCCAGGTCTTCGCCTGCTCGGGAAGCCGGTCGGTGGAGATCTCCCTCGCCGATAGCATCACCTGCCTATTCTTTCCGTCGATCTCGTACCTGTCGACGTCGACGTCCAGAAACTCGTAATACAGCCGTATCTCCTGGAGCTGCTTGTAGGTGGTGAGCAGCGGCCTCCAGTCCCAGATCCTTATGTTATCCACCGTCTCGGCGTTTCTCCTGATATCAGCGCCGGTGAGGTTGTAGTCGACGGGAAAGTCCCTCACCTCGACGTCGTCGAGGCCGTAGGCGAGGAGGGTGTAGTTGATGTTGTGGGCTATGAACGGCCTCTCCATGGTGAGCTCGTTGGGAGATACGCTGTACTGCTGCATCACCACGGGATATATCGTTCCGGCGGCGCCGGCTCCCACCACCAGAACCGCTATCGCCAGGGGGATCTTCTTTGACCTCTTCCCGGCGGCAAAGGCGAAGAGGAGGAGGGCCGCGATCAGGGCTACGGCGGCGAAGACATACAGGAAAGGTAGCCGCGCGTAAACGTCGGCGTAACCTGCGCCGTAGACGACACCTCCCCCGGAGAAGAGGAGCTCGTACCGGTCCAGAAGGTACCTGGCGGAGAACAACAGGGCGAGAACCCCCAGGAGGGCCGTCATGTGGGCGAGGGCCCTCTGCGGGATCGACTTTGCGATCTGGGAATAGTCCCTCGCCTCAGGCCCCAGGATCAGCCGGTCGGCGTGGAGGAATATGTATGTCCCGGCGGTTATGGCCAGGTTGATCAGAACCGCGCCGAAGATCGCATACCATAGGGACCAGAGGAGGGGGAGGGTGAAGACGTAAAACCCGACGTCGTTGCCGAAGATGGGGTCGGTAACCCCGAAAGTCTGGGCGTTCAGGGCCAGCAGCACCCGCTCCCATCCAAACTGGGCGGTGATGCCGAAGAATATTGATATCAATACCACGATCCAAGACAGGTACTTCGGCCTGTTGCCGATCAGCCTCAGGTTGGCGAGGCTCACCGCCCCGAAGGCGATGGCCGAGAGGAGGAAGATGGCGATCTTAGCCGTGATCATAGTCCAGTAGACGCTGGAGTAGTCCAGGGTCGCAAACCACCGCCATTCCGTCAGGATATGAGCGATCTGACCTGAAAAGACCAGAAGAAATATCAGGGCCAGGAAGACCCCGCGTTCGAACTTCATAAAACACCCCGAAAATTACAGACGATCGTTCCGCATGCTCGTCGCCCAGGAGGTCGGAGCCGAGATCCATCTTCCGCGTTCCTCTCTATCACCAGCTGCGATCTCGCCCTCGCCTCTGGCGGTCGGCCCGTCGAAGGATGGGCGTAAGCCGCCACAATCTTTCCGCGCCAACCCCGCCATAGAAGGCTCCTCTGAAGCTGCCGGAATCGTCATATTAAAAGACGGGCAGGCCCGGATAAATAGGTTTCGTCGATCTGATCGACGGGCAAGATCGCAGAGGGATCGGCAGGAGAAAGCGAATATGCCCCGACGGCGGAGGGGTCTGGATGGCCGCAGGGCTATGAGAGGATGTACAGCGCGATTTGAATAAAAATTTAAAAGGAGATGTCTTCACTCGACGGTGATCGCCTCGGAGGGGCAGGCCTCGACGCAGGTGCCGCAATCGGTGCATTTGTCGACGTTCACCACGGCTATTTCTTCTTCGTCCATGGTGATCGCCTCTTCCGGACACTCCTCGACACAGGTGCCGCAACTTACACACTCATCTCTGTTGATTACTGCCGGCATTACAAATTCCTCCAAATTTGCCAGTCTTGGCAAATTTAAAGTCCGGGATATACGATATATAACTTTCGTTCTTCGCCTCTTGAATAGAGGTCTTGATGACCTCCTCTCCGGTAGGGGAGAGGAGGGCTTGATCCCAGGAGAGGGGGTCAGCCGAGGTCCGAGTACCTGTTCCTGTCCTTAAGCTCCTGCTTCTTCGCCTCGTTCCATCCGCTCACCGACTGGAGGTAGCCGGTGACCCGGGATAGATGCTCAAGGTTATCAGAACCGCACCGCGGGCACTCCTCTTTGAGGCCGGGAGAGACGCAGAAGCAGCTGAGGCAGACGGTCATGTCCCTGGTGAAGGCGAAGTAGCCGATCTGGGTGGTTCTCGCGAGGTTCATGGCGAAGTCCATAAGACCCTCGGGGTCGGGTGAAGATTCTCCGAGAAAGATGTGGAAAATGTTTCCGCCGTCGACGATCGGGAAGAATACGTGTTCCAGCTTCGCCCTCTCGTAGATCGATACGTCCAGGGATGGGGGGACGTGGGTCCCGTTGGTGTAGTAGACGGGGAGGTCCCGGGTCGTCTGGATCCTCTTCATGGCCGTCTCGAGATCGCCTTTGACCACCCTCTTGGCGCAGTCCCGGAACTCCTCAGAGAGGAGGTCGGATACCGCGAACCTCTGGACGACCGTCTCCGCCGGGGTCCTGGCCAGGGCGATGGTCATGCCGTGACGGCGGGATAGATCCTTGGCGTAGATCTCCATCTCCGTCATAGCCCTCACCGCCAGCTTCCATGCCTCCTTTGACTGGTGCATCTGGGATCCGGTATGGAACTGGACCATCTCGTTGACGCCGACGACCCCGATGGTGTAGACGAGCCCCTCCAGGTCGACGGCCACCGTCCCCTTCTTGCCCGTATTGGGGTCCTTCGGCCTCTGGGTGGCGAAGGGCATCCTCCGGTTGCTTATCACCTGGTTCATCCACTCCCGCTTCACCTTGAAGATATCGACGGCGGTGTCCATCAGCCCCCGGAGGTACTCGAAGAGGAGGTCGTCGTCGCCCCGGGCGAGGTAGGCGGCCCGGGGGCAGTTGAGGGAGACGACCTGCCAGGAGCCCATGGAGAAGTGCTTGCCGCCCCCGAAGCGGAGCTTCTCGTCGAAGTCTGCGTCGCTCTCGAAGGTGGCGGCGAACTGGTAGGCGCAGCACTGGTAGCAGCTGATCCCCTTACCGGCGCCCCGGTAGGCAGGAAGCTGGTTGTCGTAGTAGGGGGTCCCGAACTTGGAGGCGAGCTGGAAGGTGAGGAGGTAGAGGTCCCGGTACATCGGGAGCTCCGGATGGGCGGCGTTGAACTCGTCATCCTCGGCCATGAAGTCCGGCTCGATGGAGATCTCGGGCTTGGGGAAGTTGAAGGGCTTGCCCCAGTAGTCCCCCTCCAGCATCACCTCAATCAACGCCTTGAAGCCGAGGCGGACCTCCTTCTCGAACTCGCCGTAGGTCTTGAGGGGGGCGGAGCCGCCGTCCCAGACCTTCCCCTTGTAGACGACGGGCTTATCCCGCCAGAGCTTGGGGACCCCGGGGCTGAGCTGGACGGAGGAGAAGACGACCTGGCCGCCCCGGGCGACCATCATCTGGGTCATCTCGTAGACGAACATCTGCATCAGCTGGCAGATCTCCGAGTAGTCGAGCCCCTCCAGATAGGGGGCGAGGAAGGTTAAGAAGTTGTAGAAACCCTGCCCTCCGGCGAAGTTCGTCTGGGCGGAGGCGAGGGCCTTGACGGCGTGGAGCATCGCCACCTCCGGCTTCTTTGCGGGGCCAGCGACGGAGGCCTTCGTCCCCGAGCCGTCGGGCATGAGGCCGTAGTAGAAGAAGTAGCGCAGGTCCCAGTCCTGGCAGAAGGGGCGGGTTCCGAAGTACTCCAGGTCGTGGATGTGGAGGTCCCCTGCGAGGTGGTGGTCCGAGAGGTAGGGAGGGATTAAGAGGAGGTACTGCTCCTTTGAGATCTTGTCTGCCTTCTTCTTGTGGCTCGTCTCGGCGTTCTCCTGGAGGTTGGCGTTCTCGTGGGCCTCAAAGCCGGAGCCGACGTCGATGAGGTGGGCGTCGTAGACGGGGGTTCCCACCCTGGTGCAGATGTTCCTCCACTCCAGGTGGTGGCGCTCGATGAGGATGACGTTGACGATCTCCCTCACCAGGGGGCCGGAGAGGAACTTGACGTCCATCCACCGGATCCGCCGCTCCACCTCCCGGGCGATCTCTCCCGCCTCCTCCTCGCAGATGCCCGGGATCCGATAGAACTGCATAGATAGCTTCGTCTCCCGGAGGAGCTGCTTCACCACCGCATCCTTGTTCCACCTCATCAGGTGGCCGTCGGTGGTCCTGACCATCGGCATCTCCGATAGGGAGACGCCCTCCAGCGTTATCTGCTGCGTTTTATGTCCGTTAACCTTCCGACTCAAAGATGAAACCCCCGATGAGATGCGCAAGAAGGCCGATTAAGAAGAGGTGGCTATGAACGTGAGACCCCCTCATCCTCCGATCTTCACTTCAATGGTAAGAGCCCGAAAGTTATAACCCCTTCGGCCGATATGGCCTAAAATTATAATTCAAGTCCGCCTGAAATTCGAGCCCATGGCGTTGCGGCTCTCGCAGCTCTTCATCGATATTTAAAGGTGTGGAAAATGGAGTTATATGCGGGGTTTTGGTCGATAAAAACCTGATATTCCGGTCTGATAACCCACCGCGAAGTTGTATCGGCGGGTCGTTTGGAGATAGACCGCCTCTAGATCGATCGCGAATCACGGACTGGATATCTTCCGCTATTTTTGATTGAGATGAGGCAGGAAAGATCAGGATCGTGCATCTCTGCCCTCCCCGAGCCGCTCGGCATACTCGGCGAGGACGGCGTAGAACTTCTCAGCCCTCCGGTGATAAGCCTCCTTCTTGATCGCCCCGGATTCGTCGAAGAGATCCTGGACTTTGGGGAAGTACAGCACCTCCCCCGTCGGTAGCATGTGGAACCGGACGCAGGTCGCGACGAGGTGCTCGATCATCCGGGCGCCGCCGAAGACCCCGGAGGAGACGCCGCAGATCCCGACGGGCTTTCCGAAGTACTCTGCGTAGAGGAGGTCGAGCATCATCTTAAGCTCCCCGGGGTAGCCGTGGTTGTACTCCGGGGAGACGATGACGATCCCGTCGGCCCGGAGGACCTTCTCTTTGAGTCGGGCCGCCGCCTCGGAGGTCTTGGTATCGTCCGTCGCCGGGAGGCGGTAGTCGCGGACGTCGATGACCTCGCTCTCGAGGCCGAACTCGGCGGCCTTCGCCAGCATGAACTTCGCGACCTTCTCAGACTCGCGCCCCACCCGGGCGGTCCCGAGGATGATGGGGATGTACATGTCCATCTTTTTCTTGGTCAAGATATGAATAGGCTTGTCTCTCGTCTCGACCCGGACGGCGCTCGAAGCCTGCGGCTCGGACCTTGCGGACGTCGTCAAGTGGAACGTCTACGCGGTCGAGGGCCAGCCCCTCCAGGCGGCCCGCGAGGCGTTCATGACGGCGTGGGGCCAGAGGCCAAACCCGCCGGCGATCACCGTCGCCATCGCCATTGGGCTCGCCCGGCAGGAGTTCCTGGTGGAGATGGACGGCGTCGCCGAGATGGAGGGGTAAGGGCATAAGAGCAGATCAAGGCATTATTGTTACGTAGCTGATGGGCCAGTAACACAATTCCATATCTCTTTCAGAAGTTACTTGTGCTCCGCCGCCATTGAGATGGGTGTTTTCGGAAACCGGCAAATTACATAGAATACGTGAATAGCCGAGGCCCGTCCCTTAGAGGGGGATACCTCACGGATTGAAGTTATCAACTAAACGAGGGCCACACAGAACGGCCATTGCTTCCAGGAGGATACCCCCCAGAGGATCAGCCCATCTGATTGCCTACCTAGGTCTCCGACCCTTGCCTGGGGGTATGATAGCACCGACTGGATCATCGTCCGCATCCAAGTATTTGAAACATCTGTGCTCATATATGAGGCATCCAGTCAACATTGATCCCTGCACCACCACCACTTCCAAAGGACGTCCGAGGATACCATCCTTTTGGGGCAAAGTGTAATCTAGATCCAGACAGTTGTATCGGTTCCTTGGTGCGGGACGATGCAGACCATGGCACTGTGTACATTGATGCCGCTTGAACCGGTAATACTGATACCATCTGCCCAGCTGGCATCCACACCACCTGTCCCGTTGCCGAATCACTGGATAACCCAGACAATGAGATAGGGACCATTAAATCATCCGCTATAGCCGGCATCGACATCGCTGTCAGCATCAGTGCGCATAAAATGGCTTTCAATCTCATCACATCACCTATTCAGGATTATGAATTTGATAAGTTAAAAATATTTCGGTATTGTAGCCCAATTCACCCTGCTAGCAAAGGTCATTCCTGGACATAAATGCTTATCAGTATCCGGATTATAGTCATGAACCTAACTATT
>DAXT01000014.1:30314-157989 GCA_002506535.1 Methanothrix harundinacea | reverse complement strand
TCCTAAGCTCCGCTCTTTTTAATAACCAGGTTTGCTTCAATCGGAATTCCGATCTTCATCTTCTCCAGAATCGTTCTCTGTTTTTTTGATATCTCTGTCAGCCTCCATTTACCCCCGACTTTGACCGCCCTGAGCTTCGCGAGTTCCATGAGAATATCTTCGATAGATTTTTTATCAAGAAGCTCTGCCTCCCTTGCCCTTTGAAGCAATATCGCCCTCAAGATCAACGATATGAAGAAGATGAACAACAGTCCCTGAAGCGTTTCAATCTTCTTTACTCTCAGTGGCATCACCTCAAGCTCGTTCTTGAGGTCATCGAACCTCTTCTCGACTTCATCCCTTTCTCGATATAGCGAAAGGACTTCAACCCATTTTCTTTTGGTGGCTGAAATGAGAATGGTCTTTCCGAATCGGTTTACAGCCTGGGATATGGCATTGACTCTTCTGCGAAGTTGGATCGTTTTTCCGTCCACATTGCACTCGAAATATCTTTCAAAATTGCCCGCTATCAGCTTGAATTGGCCGAGGGGGTTATTGAACTCTTTTCCGTTGAGAGCAGATTCGATATCGATCAATCTATTATAGAACGAATTTATCTCTTTACCTTCACGTTTCTTATTGAACAGTACGTATCCGTAAGCATTGACTTCCCCAATTTGTATCTCGCTCTCCAAGACGTAAAAAATGTCTCCTGCGAACCGCATGGCATTTGCCGGATTTTCGATATCCCGGTTCGTCTCGCTGATGAGCCCTTTGCCGATATTGACGCTGAACGGAAGTGGAAGGATGAAGTCGATCTTCTCGGCGGCCATCTCTTTAATGTTGCTCTCGCTGTAGAACCCTCGATCCAGAATGAAGAGGCTCTTTGTTATACCAAATGATTTGACCTCAGCCACCAGATTCTTCAAGGTCGTAACATCGCTAATGCTTCCGGGAAACAGCTTGAAGTAAAGAGGTAAGTGATTGTTCAGCGAAAGCACCAATCCGAGGTTCACTTGAGGCAGGTCCAATCCATCGCGATTGTACCCCCATTCCAGCCAATCAATATTTCGCGAAGCTGAGGAGAGCGAAGTGATATCGAATATCAGTGTCTCGTCCTCACCTGCTACGATGGAGCTGTAAAAAGAGGTCATCGCGGCTTCTTTGGCAGAAAGTCTTTCCAGGAAATTTGAGAGCCACTGAGAGCTGAATGACTCTTTTAGCGAGTACATCTCAGGCAAAAATGAGTCCTCTACGACATGGCGAAGGTTCTTGAGAGAGGTTTGATGAAGTAGCTTGCTCATTGCGATGGTGAGGATCAAATCGCCATCTTTTCCAAATGAGTTAGATAGCTTCTTTCTGAGCTCGAATTCGCTACCTATCGAATCCAGAAGATATGCTGGGCCAAATGACTTCGTCGTCTTTACATCTCGTTCTGCAGTCTTGGGAATGATCTGACCTGTGGCCTCATCCCAGACCCCGAGATACCGGCGTTTCTGTCTGGACTGTTTCTTCTCGGGATCCCAAAAATTTTCTGCCTCGTAAACGTACGTATGGCCCCTGATCTTCTGCTTGACGAGATATGCCATAGCTAAGAGTAATAACCATAAAAGTATTTAAACCCTTTGGTGAATACGTGAGCGGTTAGACCAAACCGTGAAAATAGTTATTGCATACGCCGGAGATTAGGATGCCTAGGCCTTTTGCCGTTCCCCTAGCCTTTGAGACTCGGACCCTGCGAGGCTCTTTTCCAGATCTTATTCCCTTTTCGATCGGTTCAATACCCTTGTTTTCAGGATGGCGCTGTCATCGATGAAGCTCCTTAGGCGGGTCCATTAGTAATGATGATATTAAATAATACGTGTTAATAAATATCACATCAATCCGAAAAGTTAATACATAGGGGCGACAACGGGATATGGTCCTTCCGGCTCCCGTCCCGCAGATCCCTCGAGGGCTTATTCACCTCAACTCTCTCCCGTCACCGTCATCGCTTGGGGTCGGGGCGAGGAGCTGGAAGATCGCCATGGTCAGAGCCGGGGCACCGTCCGTCCCGTCCCGAAAGCCCTCCTGCGAGATAAAATGCACATTGCCTAACTCCTTCTCGCAAGAGGGCCGGGAAGGCGGGGCCGGATAACGGGATAATCCTGTTATCGTGATTATAAATAGCATGGACACAAATGTGTATTGGATGAGCACAATAGACGTAGTTCAAGTTTATATTGTGTCATTTCGTCTTAAGCTTCGGATTTGAATTGTCCAAGTCCAATATACCGTAAGACGCCAGCGGGCGAATTGTGGTGGGATGATTGACGAAGGTAACGATCGAGGGGCTGAAGTTCAGCTACGGGAAAAACAGTATCCTGGACGGCCTGGATATATCCGTCGCCGACCGGGAGGTCCTCAGCCTCGTTGGCCCCAACGGCTGCGGAAAGACGACGCTCATCAAGTGCATCTCCGGGATCCTCAGGCCCCAGGGGAGGGTCCTCCTGGGGGGGCGGGAGGTCGGTTCCATGACCAGGCGTGATGTGGCAAGATTCATAGGTTACGTCCCTCAGTCGACTACGAGCGTCCTCACGACGACGGTCTTCGATACCGTCCTGATGGGGAGGAAGCCCCGGATGGGATGGCGGGTAGGAGAGGAGGACATCGACCTGGTCGTCGAGATGATGAAGCTCCTCTCCGTCGAGGGTTTCGCCCTCCGGGACTTCTCGGAGATCTCCGGCGGCCAGAAGCAGAGGGTCCTCATAGCAAGGGCCCTGGCCCAGGAGCCGGAGGTCCTCCTCCTCGACGAGCCGACATCGAACCTGGACATAAGACACCAGCTGGAGGTGATGGAGACCGTCCGGTCCCTCGTCAAGAGGACGGGGGTATCCGCCATTCTGGCGATACACGACCTAAACCTCGCCGCCAGGTACTCCGACACCCTGGTGATGCTGAAGGACGGGAAGGTCCACGCCATCGGCGATCCCTTCGCCCTCCTGACGGAGGAGAATATCAGGTCGATATTCGGGGTCGAGGCGGCGGTTATGAGGGACCTGGACCGGCCTTACGTGGTGCCTCTGCGGTCCTTGGATGGAGAAAACGCGTGAATCATCAAGCATTTCCACCCCGATCCCCGGTCCATGGATCATGGCGGTTCAGATCCGGTCGAAGAGCTCCTCGTCCCGCCTCTCCGAGACCTCCCAGGCGAACTCCTCCAGTGAGGAGAACTTCCCGGACCTGATCTCCTCCATCACCCGGTCTTTGACCCTCAGGGTGAGGCTCTCTCCTCCGGCGGAGAAGGCGGCCTCGGCCCTCCCCAGGTCGACGGTAGTGATGTTCCCCTTCCCCATGGTGCAGCCGGTGGAGATCTGGATACCGTCCACAAGACAGGAGATCGGCGGGGTCGTCCCGGTCTTGACGGTGGCCTCAATCTCTTTGTGGCCCGATGATCCCAGGTCCTTCAGGGCCAAGAGCCCCATCCTTATCCCCAATACCAGAAAGGGGCCGAGATGGCCGTGGAACTCGGTCCCGCGCTCTATCAGCTCCTTAAGGGAGAAGTTCTCCGGATCGATGGTCTTCATCTCCAAAATGATCACCATATTTTCCTAATTCTCTTACAAATATCGCTTTTATATGGCGAGATATTTAACGGTTGTCTCGGTCGCCATCCAACTAGCCCTTCCCTCAGGGGATATGATCTGTTGCATCTTGGATCAGGAGTTATTGCCCTTAACATAGCAGCAAAGAATAGCGAAGAGAACGCGTTTATGACTTATATCAATGAATAGAAATATGTATGGATGTGAATTTAATCATAGTTTAATTGATTATAGTCGTAATCCATCGAAATCCTTATTACGATCTGTGATATTCTCTTTAGCCTCTGCAATGGGACGCCGGATATGATGCTGATATCATGCTGATATTCATGGGGGCGGTTTGCCGGGTCTTGCCACCCTCTTCCGCCGCCCGATATCAGAGGGTCCTCCGAGGATACGGCCTCCATATTTCCCAGGATATGGCCACCATATCTTACATCCGATCTCCGATGGAGGGAGCGATTAAGCATAATTGAGCTTGACGGGATTTATACGGCGTACGAGGGCGGGGATAAGCCGGTGATAAGGGGGTTATCCCTATCGGTCAACCCGGGGGAGTACGTGGTGATCGGGGGGCCCAACAGCGCCGGGAAGACGACGCTCCTGGAGTCGATCAACGGCCTCGTCAGGATCACCCACGGCACCGCCGCCAGCGCCAGGGCGAGAAAGACGATAGCAAATCTACCGATCGCAAGCTTCGGGGTCATTCAGGCCACCGCCGGATAGTAGTAGGTGTTCTTGTTGGCGACCTCCTTTGAGATCCCCATCATCTCCAGGTACTCCAGATGGGCCTCTTTCGGGTTGAGGTCGTCGAAGATCTCCGGGTAGAACCACTTCGCCAGGAGGAGGAGCGCCGACGGATAGTTGGGGGTGACGGCGTGATCGTTGGTGATGATGTAGACCCGGTCGTTCTTCACGGCGTCGACACCGTCGAACCCAGGAAGGCCTTTGATCTGATCGGAGTAGGCCCGCAGGAGGGAGTCGTCCTCGTTCTCGTAGGGCCTCACCCCAGCTCCCATGGCCCTGCCGACGATCACCTCGGGGTTCTGCTCCAGGACCCACTCCGTCTCGATCTCGCCGTACTCGTTGTCGGTGTCCATGTAGAGGGGGAGCTGGCCTGCGGCGATGTTCACCCCGCCCGCCAGCTCAATGAGGTTTCCGGCGGGGTGGTTCTTTCCGATTGCGGTTCTGGAGGAGATCGTCTCGGACCCCTCCGGGGTGGACTCCAGGTAGACCCTCACCCTCTCATCTTCGGGGATTGCAGAGGTTCTGGCCTCCACGGCTCCGACGTACATGTCGTGCCACTCCTGGTATCTTGCAGCCTCCTCCCTCGCATTAAGGAGGTATCCGAGGATCGATACGCCGTCCCTGATGGAGTCGATCCCGCAGGGACCCCCACCGGCGCAGTCGATCCGTAGGATGGGGATAGCCGAGGGGAGCTTTGCTTCCAGGTCCTCTTTGGTCGGGTAGAAGGTGTAGGCTATTATCAGGTCAGGATCGATGGAGACTATAGCCTCGATGTCCACGTCGGCACCGCTTCCGATATTCTTCTTCTTGCTGATCTGCGGGAACCTGTTCCCCTGCTTCTCGAAGGTGTCTCTCACCCCGGCCACCTGATCTTCAGCTCCGAGGATCTGGAGGATCTCTGCGCACTGGTGGTTGTAGATGACGATCCTCTCCACCGGCACCTTGACGGCGACGCTGTTCCCGTCTGAGTCGATCACCTTGATCTCCGCTGCCGTGCCGTCGATGATCTCCTCTATCAGCCGGATGTCCTCCTCGTCGACCTCGCCATCTCCGTTGACGTCGGCGAGATCCGTCATATCCTGCGTCCCGTCCATGATGGCGCGGGCGTATTCGATATCTCTCTCGTCGATGACGTCGTCCATATCGGCGTTGCCGTAGACGTGGAGGGTGAAATCGGCTGACGATATCCCCCCCATCAGGCATAACGCCAGGATTGATGCCAGCATCTTCCCTTTCATAACCTATTCTCCTTATCACCCTTCTTCGATCCTCTTATATCGTTCAGGCCTGGTCGAAGGGTATCTTCTCATAATCAGTAATATCGGATCTACATCAAATGTCTGTTTTTGCTATAAATAGATTATCAAATAATAATTTATGCAGATGAATGCTATATGTTGTTGCTTAAAGAGATGATGGCATCGCCGGATATGACCCCTTCAAATTTCCATCGTCCCGAAGTCCGGGATGGCTGCTGGTATTATGCTCAAGATATACTCAGGATATGACCAATCCTTGACCAATACCGTTATAACTCATCTATCAGGTCTGTCTTTAGTGATACCAAATACAAAACTTATATATCCTAATTCGCCAGTCCGAAATACCTTGTCAGAAGAGATCTGCGAGCTGGTTTTGCCTTGGAGGAGCGGCTCAGAGAGGGGGAGTTCGGATGAAGAGATCTCTGGAGATCACCAGGATAGATTTATCTCTCGACTGACGAGGTGTTTCTGATGAGAATGCTCGCTTCGGAGGCTGAAGAGCGAACGAGATTTATGGGATAACGCGGGATGTGATAAGGATGAAAGTTTTGGTATGCGGAAAAGGCGGCAGTGGCAAGAGCACCGTCGCTGCCCTTCTCGCCAAGAGCATGGCTCAGAGAGGATACAACGTTCTGGTGGTCGACAGCGACGAGTCGAACTACGGCCTCCACCGGCAGCTGGGGATGGAGCTTCCTCCCACTCTCATGGACCACTTCGGCGGAAAACGGGGGATTAAGGAGAAGATGGGGAGGCGGTCTCTAGGCGGCGAAAGTCCCGGGTTCTTCGATGGGAGATGGACGATCGCCGAGATCCCCCCTGAGGCGACGACGGTGAAGGACGGGATCAGGCTTCTCGCCATCGGGAAGATCCACGACTTCGGGGAGGGGTGCGCCTGTCCCATGGGAGCCCTATCCAAGAAGTTCCTCGACAACCTTTCGGTCGGCGAGAAGGAGATGGTTATCGTCGACACCGAGGCGGGGATCGAGCACTTCGGGCGGGGGATCGAGGCGGGGTGCGATGCCATCCTCGCCGTCCTGGACCCCTCCTTCGAGTCGATCCTCCTCTCCAAGAAGATCGCCGAGATATCCGAGAAGATCAATAAGCCCCTCTACTTCGTCCTCAACCGGGTCGACGACGAGAGGAAGGCGGCGATGCTGGAATCCCTCGACGGAAGCCGGGTGGTGGCGGCGATACCCGAGACGGAGGAGATCTTCAGGGCGGGGCTTGCCGGAGAGGAGTTCCACTTTGCGGTTGCGGAAGTGGAGGGGCTCGCGGACCTGCTGACGGGCTAGGGGAGGATGGGCCGAAAATCCCTCTTTTTTGGCTCTTCGCTGCTCAGTAAATGCCCCTCTGCAGAATCCCATTTTTAAAATAGGATAAGAATACCTAAAATCTGGAATAATCACCAAGTTGCCATTCGCTTATCTTCACCTTACTTAAATTTAATGCCTAATATCCTCTCTAAGGAGAAGACGAGCTCCGGCATGTCGTGATTCAGGATTTGCCAGAGGATTTCGTAGTCAATGGCATCATAGCCATGGATCAAGCGATTTCTCAAGCTTATTATCGATGTCCACGGAATCTGCGGATGTTTGGATCGTTTCTCGTGTGGAACCCTGTTGGCGGCCTCACCGACGATCTCCATAAGCCTGATAATTGCGAGGCCAAGTACACGATTGTCTAAAAGTTCCTCTGCGCTTTTGCCCTTCGATAAGATCATCGCTTGCCTGGCATGATCCAGCATCTGGCGCAAGGCAACTTCTGGATCACGCCGTGACATACTGCACTTCCGATTCTCTCTCGATTCTGTCCCTGAAGTGAGGGCTTAAGAATCCGGGGGTGTTAAGATCCACCTTTCTCCCGATAATTAGAGACAGCTCTTCTTCCATCGAGAAGAAAGCAAGTCCTGGAGTATGGCCGGGCTCGAACTCCACAAGCACGTCAACGTCGCTCTCCGGTCCAAAGTCGTCTCTCAAGACCGATCCGAAGAGGGAGAGACGGTGGATGTGATGCTTGCGGCAAAAATCGGCTATTTTATCCGAGTCGATGGGTATGCGGGACATCTCTCTTAACTTCCATGCGTGGAAAGGTTATAGCCTTTTCCCGAAAGAATTTCATCTGGCGGTATCGGCTGCGGTCTTCCAGGGGTCGCCGAACGCCCTGGAAAAGTATTCTGGAGACTTCTACAAGGTTGAGGGCTCCCCCGAGATCGACCGTCTTACCGGGGGTCTGGTGGCCCCTGAAATCGATCTTTGATTTCATCAAGCAGATCTGTTACATCCTCCCCCTCACCTGCTCCAGCGACGCGCTGCGGGCGGTGATGCTGAGAGGCGCGGGGGTCTCTGAGATCCTCGTCCCCGACCTCCTCTTCCTCGTCGGGTTCTTCGTCATCGCTTTTGGGGCGGCGACGCTGATGCTGAAGCGGGAGGTGGGATGATTCCTCGAGGTCTCAAAGGCCCGAAGGCTGGGGATCTTTCGCCAGCCTCCCCCTCGCCGCCTTCCCGACGCTCTGGTCAGAGTCCCCGGCGAGGGCTCTCACCACCCCTTCCGGCGCTGAAGGGTTCTTGGCCACCGTCTCCCTCACCTTCCAGGCCCAGTCCCGGGATAAGAGTGCCAGAGTCTCGGCATCGGCGCCCGGGTTCGACGCGACCGCAGCCCGGATCTCTACGTCCCGGTCGGCGGCGAGGCTCGCCAGGGCGCTGGCCGGCGTCTTGGGGTTAGACGCCACGGCCGCCCGGACGTCCTGGATCCTGTCCGCGGCGAGATGATCCAGGATATCGGTGGTGGAGGCGGGGCTCCTGGCCACACCCCTCCTGACTGACCAGGAGAGGTCGGTCTTTCTCCTGGAGAGGACGTCTTTTGGGACGTTCGGGTTTGAGACGGCAGCGGACCGGACCCCCTCTTCTGCGTGCTCTGATAGGGTCCTGACCACCTCTGCCGGAGCGTTCGGATTTTTGGCCGCCGCCTCCATGACGATGTAGCGGTTCTTGGATAGAGAATAGTCGAAGTCCATAGTCTCGTCATCTGCGAGAGCTTCCAGGACCTTCGGGGAAGTATTGAGGTTGTTGGCGACGGCGGCCCGGACGAAGCCGTCGCCGTCCTCCGAGAGGATATCGAGGATCTCCCGATCGGCCCGGGGGGACGCCGCCACCGCCTCCCGGACCCAGGCGACCCTATCCCCCGCCAGAGCCTCCAGGATATCGAGGGGCGCGGCCGGGTTCATGGCTACGCCCCTTCGGACGTGCCAGTCCCAGTCCCGCGCGAGCCTCACCAGCTCCTCCCCATCAGTATCGGGATCTTCGGCCCTCTTCTCCTTATCCCAGTCTCTCATCCTCCAAAACCTCCTTTTATTTCGTCTGCCACCCCACTTCGGACCCCCTCCGGCCCCGATCTCGCCCTACTGCACCCATCCCACATCCCCCTTCTCCGGCCTTCCCGAGCCGGGGCTCATCCCCGGAGGAGGACGAAGGCGTAGACCTCCTCCAGGATCTCGTCGGGGTTCTTCCTGTCGAATCGGCCGATCTTCGCCTCGGTGACCGAAAGCTGCAGAGATGGGACTATCATCTTCAAGAGGGCGGGGTCGCCGCTGACGACGGCCCGGGATGGGATCGACCGGCGGTCTTTGAGGATCTCAGGGAGCCTCTCGACGACGAGGTCGGCGTGCTGGCGGATGTCCTCCTCCCGGAGCCGCTCAAACCTCTTCTGGGACCAGCCGCCCTTGGTATGCTTCTCCTTGACGGTGCTCTTGACTACGGCCTTCTCGGCGAAGCCGTCTCTTCCCACGGCGAGGCCCAGGAGCGTCTCCCCGGCGTGGGCCGCCACCACCAGGACGGGGGCGTCGAGGATCTCTCTCAGGGGTCCGGTCCGAAAGGACCCTGCCCAGGCCGTCTCCTCCTCTTTGAGGGGGAAGGGGGGGACGAGGGCGATGGTGAAGAGGAGGGGGTCGGAGAAGACGGCGACGCCCCTGTCGGACCCGGCCCGCTTCACCACCTCGCCGACCTCCGGGGGGAGGCCCTTTCCCGCCGATCCGGGGATCAGGTAGGCGGATAGGAGGTCGTCGCCGACGGACCGGCAGCCGTCCAGCCGGTCGAGGAGCCGCTCCACCTCTCTGGGGGTGAGCAGACGGCTTTCCCCCTCCAGTCCGCGAGGGAGATCCTCCTTCTCGTCCGCCCCCTCGCCCCTCTCGTCCCGCTCCAGGAGGGAGGCGATCCTCTGCTCGGCGGCCTTCAGGGCGAGGCTCGTCTCCTGTGAGGCGGCCGATAGCTTCCTGATCTTATCCTCCCGCCTCTCGATCTGGAGGTCGAGGGCGCCGTTCTCCTCTTGCAGCTCTCTCACCCTCGACCGGAGCCGCTCTATCTCATCTTCCAGCTTCTTTTTTCCAAGAAGGTCGACCAAACCCTCACCACCGCCCCTCTATTGGAGCCTTCTCTAAAAAAGGGTTTTCCGCCGGGGAGGGCTGCCCGGCCTGCGATGGCGGATCGGATCGGACTGGACCGGATTTGACTGGATTGGAATGGGCTGGATTGGAAGGGATCGGATCGGACTGGATTGGACTGGATCTAGAAAAAAGGCGGACGGGCCCGCTGGGATTCGAACCCAGGTCAGCGGGTTTCTTCGAGAAAGCCTCTCCGAAGCCCGCTAGGATATCCTCTACCCTACGAACCCACGGAAAGGACCTTACCGCCTCAACGGGTATTAACCTTTTCCAGGGCAGGAGGGGTGGCCACTCCTGCGTCAATGGGCCGGGCCGGGCTTCTCCTTCCGGATACCGCCTTCCCGATACCGCCTTCCGCAGACCGCTTTCTAGATACCGCCTTCCAGATATCGCCGTCCTGATCGGAGAAACTATTTCAACCATCGGTGAGATCGACGGGAGAGATGCGCCCGGCAAGGAGGCTGCCGAAGATGGACGATCCCATCAGCTCCGTCCCTCGGACCGGCATCCTTGCCAGCAGGCGAGGTTGGTGAACCCCATGATAGAGACCTCTTGCGAAAGGTCCGTCGGATCAGTTCAAAACGAGATCCTCCGGAAAGAGACGTTGGCCCCCGGCTTCACCCTTCTGGAGATCAGGGCGCCGGAGATCGCCGAGAAGATCCTGCCGGGGCAGTTCATGATCCTGCGGGTCGACGAGGCGGGGGAGAGGATACCCATGAGCGCCGCCGACTGGGACCGGGAGAGGGGGACGGTGACCCTCGTCTTCCAGGAGCTGGGGCTCTCCACAAAGAAGCTCGGCCTCCTCTCTCCCGGAGATAAGCTCGCAAACCTCGCCGGCCCCCTGGGACGGCCCGCGGAGGTGGGCAAGTACGGGACGGTCGTCGTCGTCAGCGGCTGCTTCGGGACGGGGCCCGGCCGGGCCCTGGCAAGAGCCCTGAAGGATGCGGGAAACCGGGTGATATACATCGTCGAGGCCCTCCGGGGCGAGAGCCTCTTCTGGCTCGACCGGCTGGAGGAGGTCTCCGACGAGCTGATCGTCGCCTCAGGAGACCGGGCCGCGGGGACCGCTCGGTGGGCGAAGGACCCCCTCAAGGAGGTCCTCGCCTCCGAGGAGGTCGACCGGGTATACCTCGTCGGCTGCACCTTCATGATGATCTCCTGCTCCCGGGCGGCGGCCCCCTCCGGCGTCGAGACGAGGGTGAGCCTTATGCCGATCATGATCGACGGGACCGGGATGTGCGGCGCCTGCCGCGTCAACGTTGGCGGGCAGACGAAGCTCGCCTGCGTCGAGGGGCCGGAGTTCGACGGCCGCCTCGTCGACTGGGACGAGCTGATGGATAGGGCGCGGGGGTACCTGAAGGAGGAGGAGCGGGCGCTGGACCTCTGGGAGATCGACGACTGGCACCAGGTCCGCTACCGCGACCGGACCGCCGAGAGGAAGAGGGGCGGGGCGCGGCGGTGCTGAACCTTTTTGGGATGCCGAGCGGAGTAGGTCGTCGCCCTCGGAGGGCTCACCTCTCGATCTTCAGCGCTGCTTCTGTCGCAACGCTCTTCGCCTCGACGGTCCCGTGCTCTCTGCTCATCTCCATCTCCACTCCCTGGGCGCCGACCTTCAGCCGGGCGAGCTGGTTGGCGAAGAGGACGAAGATCAATAGACCCATCAGAATGCTGGACTGGGCGACGAACATGGTGTCGGAGAGGAGTCTCGTCTCGCCTTCAATTTTCCAAAACAGGAACAGATAATAGCAGAATCCCAAAAGGATCAGTATAATCATTATCAAGAAGCATTTCTGATATCTTGGGAGTCCACCTCTGAAATCGGAGTTTTTCGTCTCAGCCTTCTTGATGGCTCTAAGATTGCGAATGGCCTTTACGTTCCCAGATAGTGAAACGGATTTTTGGAACTGCTTCTCTGCCATTTTGTTCTGCTTCATCTCGAAGTAGACATAACCGAGGTTGTTGTGAACCTCCGAAAGGGCGGATTTGTCCATCGAGCCTGAGTTCTTCAAGGCCTCTTTGTAGTGCTTCTCGGCCTCATTAAAGTCCTTCTCATCGGCCAGGATGTCCCCCAAGGTGCTGAGTGCGTAGGGATTTGAAGGCTCGATTTGAAGGGCGGTTCTTACCTCTCTCTCTGCCTCAGAAAAGCGCTCCAGCTCCCTCAGAAGGTTGGCGTAATTGTTGTGAGCTAGAACATCTTTTGGGCCCAACTCTATAGCTTTTTTATAATGATCTTCCGCCTCATCCCGCCGACCCAAATCGTCGAGAAGGTTGGCGTAATTGTTGTGGGCTTGAGCTAATTTTGGGTCCAATTCTATAGCTTTTTTATAATGATCTTCCGCCTCATCCCGCCGACCCAAATTAGCTAGAAGGTTGGCGTAATTGTTGTGGGCTTGAGCTAATTTTGGGTCCAATTCTATAGCTTTTTTATAATGATCTTCCGCCTCATCCCGCCGACCTAAATCGGCTAGAAGGTTGGCGTAATTGTTGTGGGCTTGAGCTAATTTTGGGTCCAATTCTATAGCTTTTTTATAATGATCTTCCGCCTCATCCCGCCGACCCAAATTAACTAGAAGGTTGGCGTAATTGTTGTGGGCTTGAGCATATTTTGGCCCCAATTCTATAGCTTTTTTATAATGATCTTCCGCCTCATCCCGCCGACCCAAATTAGCTAGAAGGATGGCGTAATTGTTGTGGGCTTGAGCTAATTTTGGGTCCAATTCTATAGCTTTTTTATAATGATCTTCCGCCTCATCCCGCCGACCCAAATCGTCTAGAAGGATGGCGTAATTGTTGTGGGCTTGAGCTAATTTTGGGTCCAATTCTATAGCTTTTTTATAATGATCCTCTGCTTTTTCATAATGCTTGAGATTCGAAGCCGACCGCCCTGCATTGTAGTAGGCGCGAGCTCCTTTGTCATCTTCCAGGACTCGCGATGCTGCCAAGGCCGATACATAGGCAAAATCGTATCTTTTTTCTTCGCCCAATTTGCTGGACAGATCCAGAAGCTCCTCTCCGCTTATCCCCATCTCCTCGGCCAGTTTGGAGGCCTCTTCGACGCAGGCCTCAAGATCGCCCTTCTCGATGCAGGGCGCGAGCTTCTCCAGGAACTCCTCGGTCTTCTCGCTCATTCAAAACAACGCCATCAGTTAACTGGCGTCGTGGGTAAAAAAAGTTTCTCATCTTAAGAAAGACAAAATGGAGCAAATCCCGTCTGACGCCAGAAGATCACGGCATCTCCGCCGCCCCTCCTCCCCCTCCCCCTGCTAGTTATTTAAATCATAAACGGCCAATAAAGGCCGGGGTCGTATCTCAGACGGTCGCCATCCCTCTTACGGGTGGGGCGGCGCCGTCGATGATGAGAAATAAACCGTCATCTCTCTGGATAGGAGGCGCATGTCATCCGGGGGATTTCCGTCAGATCAGGAGACTGCTCATATGGGTATCGATGAAAAGAACAGCTGGTATGCTCTCAGCATAGAAGAGGTCTTCGAGCGGCTGGGGTCGAGGGAGAGGGGCCTCACCTCGGAGGAGGCGCTAAGGAGGCTGGAAGATCACGGCCCCAACGAGCTGGAAGAGGGGAAGGGGGCGACCTGGCCTGAGATCCTCATCTCCCAGATCAAAAACCCCATCATCATCGTCCTGGCGGTGGCGGCGGCCATATCCCTCCTCGCCGAGAAGCGGATAGACGCCGCAGTCATCTTCGCCGTCATCGTCCTCAACACCGCCCTGGGCTTCCTCAAGGAGTTCAAGGCCGAAGAGGCGATATCCGCCCTCATGTCCCACGCTGCCCCCGAGGCCGACGTCCTGCGGATAGAAGGCGAGGGCGGCGAGAGCAAGAAGGTCCGGATCAAGGCGAGGGAGATCGTCATCGGCGACGTCATCCTGGTGGAGGCGGGCTCCAAGGTCCCCGCCGACGCGAGGATCGTCGAGGCCGCAAACCTCGAGATCGACGAGTCGATGCTCACCGGCGAGTCGGTCCCTGCGAAGAAGTGCGTCGACTCCGAGGTATGTCGCAACCCCCCGGCAGAGGCGAAGCTATCCGAAGTCGAGATCGACAACACCATCTTCGCAGGGACGATCGTCACCCGGGGGAGGGCGAAGGCGGTCGTCTTCTCGACGGGGATGGCGACGGATATGGGAAAGATCGCCGATATGCTCACCAAGACCAAGAGTCCGGCGACGCCCTTGAAGAAGCGGACATTGGACCTGGGCAGAAAGATAATGTTCCTCGCCATCCTCGCCGGCGGCATCACCTTCTCCATAACCTATTACCGGGGCTTTGAGCTGATCGACGCTTTCCTCTTCACCCTCGCCATGACCGTCTCGGCGATCCCTGCGGCCCTTCCTGCGGCGATAACGGTGGCCCTGGCGGTGGGGGTCAGCCGGATGGCGAAACGCCACGCCATAATGAGGAAGCTCGACGCCGTCGAGACCCTTGGCTCCGTCACCGCCATCTGCACCGACAAGACGGGAACCCTCACCACCAACCAGATGACCGTCCAGAGGATCTTCCTTTCGGACCGGACCGTCTCGGTGACGGGGGCGGGGTTCAAGCCGGAGGGGATCTTCGAGGTCGACGGCTCGCAGATGGACCCCAAAGAGGACGATGGCCTGGCGACGTTCCTGCGGATCGCAGCCCTCTGCAACGACTCCGGCCTCAGGTCCAAGGAGGGGGATGACGGGGAGCGGTGGGAGATCCAGGGAGACCCGACGGAAGGAGCCCTCGTCGTCGCCGCCGCCAAGGCGGGCCTCCTCAAGAAAGATCTGGAGGAGGCCTTCCCCAGGATAGACGAGATCCCCTTCGACCCGGACAAAAGGTACATGGCCACCTTTCACGAGGGGGAGGGCGGCGTCGAGGTCTGCCTGAAGGGAGCGCCGGAGACGGTCCTGGGGATCTGCTCTGCGGTTCAAGTCGACGGCGAGATAAGAGATCTGGGGGAGATGGATAAGGAGAAGATCCTGGATATGGGCTCCCAGATGGCTGCCGACGCCCTGAGGGTCCTGGGCTTCGCCTCGAAGACGATTGCGAAGGAGGAGGTGGCCGGGTTCAAAGAGGCCGGCCCCTCCGGCCTGATCTTTTCGGGGCTCTCCGGGATGATGGACCCCCCCAGGCCCGAGGCGATAGAGGCGATCGCTGTGGCCAAGAAGGCGGGGATCAAGGTCGTCATGGCCACCGGAGACCACAAGATAACGGCGGAGGCGATCGCCCGGAAGATGGGTATCGTCGAGGGCGATTCGAGAGCTTTTTCAGGCTCCGACCTCGACGGGATGGACGATTCCGAGCTGGACGCGGCGATGGAGGAGGCTACCGTCTTCGCCCGGGTCTCCCCCGAGCACAAGCACAGGATCGTCGAGTCCCTGAGGCGCAAAGGGCACATCGTCGCCATGACCGGCGACGGCGTCAACGACGCTCCGGCCCTGAAGGTCGCCGAGATCGGCATCGCCATGGGGATCACCGGGACGGACGTCACCAAGGAGACCGCCGACATGATCCTCACCGACGACAACTTCCAGAGCATCGTCAACGCCGTCGAGGAGGGGCGGGTGATATTCCAGAACATAAGGAAGGTCGTTCGGTATCTGATCAACACCAGCGCCGGTGAGGTCCTCGCCATAACGGCATCCCTCCTCTTCCTCGCCTTGAACGTCCTCATATTCACCCCCGTCCAGATCCTCTGGGTGAACCTGGTGACCGACGGCATCCTCGTCGTAAACCTGGCGATGGAGCCGAAGGAGAGGGACGTCATGGACCAGCCCCCGAGGGACCCAGCGGAGAAGATCATCAACCGGGATATCGTCCTGAATACCCTCTTCATCGCCTTCATCATGGCGGCGGGGACCCTCTACGTATTCACCCAGGAATGGAACAACGGAGACCTGATCCGGGCCCAGACGATGGGGTTCATCACCATGGCGATGTTCCAGGTCTTCAACGCCCTCAACTGCAGGTCCAGGACCCAGTCGATATTCACCCTGGGGCTCTTCACCAACAGAAACCTCGTCATAGCGATCTTCGCCTCCGTCCTCCTCCAGGTCCTGGCAACAGAGCTATCGTTCTTCAACACGGCTCTTGGATCCGTCTCCCTCTCGGCCGCGGACTGGATCACCATAATGGTGGTAGCGAGCACCGTCCTCATCGGAGAGGAGATCAGAAAGCTGGCGGCCAGGAGGAGGGCGGGAGGGTATCCTTAGGGCTCCATCGCCACGGCCGTCCGGCGGTGGACGGATCGCCCGCAGATCGCCCCCGGCGGACCTCTCAGGGGGGATCGCCTTCACCCCCGCGGTCGATCCAGGACGGACGCTGTCGATATCGTCGGAGTCGACCTGGCGGCCTATCAGCCATCGTCGACGGGAGGATCGTCTTTCATCCCCGACATCGGCGGATTGGGACCGTCCTTCAGGGAGGCGGCCTGCAGATGAGCCGGTCTCACCAAAAAAACCAGAAAAAAAAAGTATTTTTATTTCGTCGCCGCCTCGAACCTCCGGTTCACCTCATCCCAGTTGACTATCGACCAGAAGGCCTCGACGAACTTAGGCCGCTCGTTTTTGTAGTCGAGATAGTAGGCGTGCTCCCAGACGTCCAGGACCATCAGGATCCGGAACATCGGGTAGACGTTGACGTTGTGCTTCTCGATCTGCATGATGAGAGGCCTCTTGGTCATCCCGCACAAGGCGAGGGCCGCCCAGCCGGACCCCTCGGCTGTCGCCGCCGCGGCGGAGAACTCCTTTTTGAACCGCTCGACGGACCCAAACTCCCCTTTGAGGGCTTCGGCGAGGGCGCCAGCCGGCTCCCCGGACTTCGCCGCCGGGGCGAGGTTTCCCCAGAAGAGGCTGTGGAGGAGGTGTCCGCCTGCCTGGAAGGAGAGCTCCTTGAGGGTCGCCTTCATGTCCAGGTCTGTCCCCGCCTCCCGGGCCTTATCGAGCCTCTCCAGGATGGAGTTGGCGCCGTTGACGTAGGCGGCGTGGTGCTTGTCGTGGTGGATCCGCAGCTGCGCCTCGGAGATGAAGGGCGCCAGGGCGTCGTAGCCGTAGGGGAGGTCCGGCAGGGTGTACTTTCTCTTTTCGCTCATGGTAAGATATCCTCCGGCCTCGCCTATATTTTTTGTGGCAGAACCTGTGGACGCGCCCCCAGGATGCTCCGTAATCCGTGAACCCCCGCAAACCTCCTGGAACAGATGGGATAAGATGGGATCGATTGGAACGCTGGTAGATCCGATCACATGAAGTATGAACTAGCCGCAAGCTATTAAGATGAATAGAGGATGAATAGGGGTGAACGGTGATGAATACTGCCCAACAGCCGGACCGATCCAGGGTCGAGATAGTTGATCATCGCATCCTGAGATTCGGCATCGGGCCGCCGGTGGAGCTGAAACTAAAAATGCCTCCGATGATCAAGACGGAAGATCTCTCCAAGGTCTACGGGAATAGGGCGGCCGTCGACGACCTGAACCTCGTGGTCGATAGGGGCGAAGCCTTCGGTTTTCTCGGCCCCAACGGCGCCGGGAAGACGACGACGATCAGGATCCTTTCAACCCTCACCAGACCCTCCTCTGGCAGGGCCTGGATCAACGGCTTCGACGTTTTGGAGGAGCCTTCGAAGGTCAAAGAGGAGTTCGGGATAGTCCAGCAGCATATGAGCCTCAACCGGGAGCTGACCGTCCGGGAGAACCTGCAGCTCCACGGACGGCTCCATCATATAGAGAAGAAGGAGCGGGAAAGGAGGATCGACGAGATCCTGGATTACGCCGGCCTTGGAGATTTCGCCGGTCAGCTGATCGAACGGATATCAGGAGGGATGACCCGCAGGGCCATGATCGCCCGGGCCCTCCTCCACGAGCCCCGTCTCCTCTTCCTCGACGAGCCGACCGTCGGCCTCGACGCCCAGGAGGTGGTCGCCATCGACGACCGGATCGACAGGATCGCCGCCAGGATCCGGGGCTGGGTCCGGCTCCGCCAGTTACCCAACGGCAAAAAGAGGGTGGCTCTGATAGTCTACAACTATCCTCCGGGGGAGGCGAACCTGGGAAGGGCCTCTTACCTGGACGTCTTCAAGAGCACAGAACGGCTCCTTACCATGATGAAAGAGGCGGGGTACAGGGTCGACCTCCCTGATCAGCCCCTCCACCAGATCTTCTCGGACCGGGCCATCGTCAACTCCGGGACGTGGCTGCAGAAGGATCTGACCTTCAGAAGCTCTCCTTCCATGGGGGCGGAAGATTACGCCGGGATCTTCTCGGCCTTGCCGGAATCGATGAGGTCCGATATGATGGGGTCCTGGGGCGGTCCCCCCGGTGGTGTGATGGTCCTGGGGGGGGATATCCTCATCCCCGGGGTCGAGCTTGGAAACGTATTGGTCGCCGTCCAGCCCGCCAGACCCCCTCTGGGGGATCAGGACGGTCCAGCGGCGACCCACGACAAGACGAAGCCCCCCCACCACCAGTACGTCGCCTTTTACCGGTGGCTCCAGGAGGTCTGGCAGGCCGACGCCGTCGTCCACGTCGGGACCCACGGCCTCGCCGAGTTCGTAAAGGGCAAGGAGGTGGGGATGAGCTCGTCATGCTTCCCCGACCTTCTCATCGGCGATATGCCCCACCTCTACTTCTACCACGTCGTCAACACCTCCGAGGTGGTGATAGCCAAACGGAGGCTCTACGGTACGACGATAGGATACAACTCCCCCCCCTACACCACATCCGACCTCTACGAGGATTATCAAGAGCTCCAGGACCTCATCGACGAGCTCTCCGAGGCGTCGGTCCTGGACCCGGGAAGATGCCGAAAAGTTCGGGAGATGATATCAGCGAAGGCGGGGGAGCTTCACCTCGACGGCGACGACGTCGAGGCCCTCCACGGCCGCCTGCGCGAGATGAGACGGAGGATAATCCCCGACGGCCTCCACGTCCTGGGGGAGGGGTACGGCCCCGACACCATGAAGAAGTTCCTAGTCTTCATCCTCAGGTACGACCGGGAGGGTCTGAAGTCGATAAACAGGATCCTAGCCGAGGCCCGGGGGATCGACTACGACCTCGCCATAAAAAACAGGGCGGGCTTACTCCGGGATCTGGAGGAGATCGACGAGGAGGCCGGAAGGATAGTGGACGTCGCCTTCGACCTCTCGCCGGAGGCGGCGGCCGCCGGGAGCAGCCTATCGAGAGGGGCGAAGGCGGATCTCTTGAAGACCCTCAGATACGGCCTCGATCTCGCTTGTCGGTACTCGGAGAACGGCTCCGAGGTGACCAACTTCCTCCGGGGGCTCAACGGCGAGTTCATAGAGCAGGGGGACGGAGGCGACGTCGTGAGGTCCCCGGAGGTCCTCCCCACCGGAAGAAACCTCACCCAGTTCGATCCGACGAAGATACCGACCCCTTCCGCCTTCGAGAGGGGGGCGCAGATCGCCGAGAATACCGTCTCCAGGTACCTCGAAAAGAAGGGCGTCTACCCGGAGACGGCGGGGGTGATCCTCTGGGGCTTCGAGACGACGAAGACCGGGGGCGAGTCGGTGGGGCAGATCCTGAGCTATCTGGGCGTCAGGGTCGAGAGGGCTGCCGGAACCTTCTCCCCGAGGCTCTCCATCGTGCCCCTGGAGGAGCTGGGCCGCCCCCGGATCGACTCTCTGGTGAATATTTGCGGCTTCTTCAGGGACATGTTCCCGAACGTGGTGGAACTCCTCGACGACGCCTTCAACCTGGTGGCAAAGCTCGACGAGCCCCTCGATATGAACTACATCAAGAAGCACTCCCTGGAGAACCGGGAGAGGCTATTGTCCGCAGAAGCCAGGGCCGGGGAAGAAGGCCCTTCCTACCTCGACGAAAAGGCCCTCGCGAGGATCGCAAACGGCCGGATATTCGGCCCTCGGGCCGGCGAGTACGGGACGAGGATGCTCCCCCTGGTAGAGGACTCGATCTGGAAGACCGAAGACGAGCTGGCGGAGGTCTACGTCCAGTCGATGAGCTACCTTTATGCTAGAAACCTCCACGCCGCGAGAAAGGAGGGGGCTTACAGGTCGAACCTCGCCAGGGTCGATTTGGTATCCCAGGTGAGGGACTCAACCGACCGGGAGATCGTCGACCTCGACCACTACTTCGAGTACTTCGGAGGGCTCTCCAGCGCCGTGCGGATCGCGCGGGGCAGAAGCCCCGAGATGCTCATCTCCGACACCACCGGCGAGGCGATCGAGACGGAGGATGCGAAGGACGCGGTGACCCGGGGGGTCAGGACGAGGCTCCTCAACCCCAAGTGGATCGACGGGATGCTGAAGCACGAGGTCCACGGAGCCCAGCAGGTGGCAGAGAGGGTCGAGAACGTCCTGGGTTTGGCAGCCACCGCCTCCGCCGTCGAGGGCTGGATCTGGTCTTCCATCGCCGATAGATACATCTTCGACGATGAAGTCCGCGAGAGGCTCCTGGAGAACAACAGGTTCGCCGCCGTCGAGGTGGCAGAGCGGCTCTTCGAGGCGGAGAAGAGGGGGTACTGGGAGGCGACTGCCGAGGAGATGGAGAAGCTGAGGGGGGCGTATCTGCTGATGGAGGGGGATATCGAGGATAATATCGGGGAGATGTGAAGGGTTCCCGACGATCTCTCCAGTCCACAGGTTGCTGCAGTATTAAATATATGGAATATTATTCCGACACCCCATATATATTTATTGTGGGTAAGTTGAGTATGTCCTCTGTCGATCTGAGGATCCAATGTAATTTCTGGTGATCGCAACCCTCCTGGAGATATCGGCGGACCTGGCCGGGGCGGCCATCAAGGAGGATTTCGGTGGATACTGACCCTCTACCCTGCCCCTTCGAAGGAGCTATGAACCCTGGAGATTCATCTGCCTTCGATCGAGTATATAGATGTAATCATCATATATAGAGAATATAGATAAGTGCTTTAAGCGATGAAAGAACGGTCTGGTGATTGTCATGGATCCTCCAGATAAGCGCGGCCTCCTCCCTTCCAGGAGATACGGTGACGGCTTTGTTGAAGCCCTTCTATTCTTCGCCGCCATAACCTCGATCCTGGCGATGGTCCTGATATTTTACTTCCTCACATATGAGAGCGTTCTCGCCTTCAGGGAGGTGGGGGTTCTCGAGATGCTCCTGGGGCAGAAATGGCACCCTGCCGGCGATATCTACGGGATGATGCCGATAATCGTCGGTTCGGTCCTCATAACTTCCATCGCCCTCTTTATAAATATAATGGTTGGGATACCCCTCGCGATATACCTCTCAGAGCTGGCGGGCCCCTGGTCACGGGAGTTTCTGAAGCCCGCCATCGAGCTATTGGCAGGGGTTCCCTCCATCGTCTACGGCTTTCTCGGGGTTCTGATCCTCGTCGTCTACCTGGAGAAAAGCTTCAATATGCTGACGGGCAGGTCGATTTTGGCGGGATCGATCCTCCTGGGGATCATGTTCATACCGGCCCTGACGACGATATGCGAGGACGCCCTCAGGGCCGTCCCCAAGGAGTTCAAAGAGGGGTCCCTCGCCCTGGGCGCCACCCGCTGGCAGACGATCCGGGGGGTCACCCTCCCCGCCGCATCCTCGGGGATAATAGCCGCTGTGATCCTGAATGTCGGCAGGATCATCGGAGAGACGATGGCCGCCCTTCTGGTGGTGGGGAACGTCGCCAGGATCCCGTCGCCGGTCTTCGACGCCTTCGATCGGGGCGCCATATTCACATCCGTCATCGCCGGGGAGATGGGGGAGGTGGCCCACGGCTCTCTCCACTACCACTCCCTCTTCGCCGTGGGGTTCGTCCTCCTGGTGATCGTCACCATCCTGAACATTTCGGCGGACCAGGTCAGGGCCGCCATCCGTAAGAAGTTCGGAGGGTACTGATATGAAGAAGTTGAGGCCGGCACCGATGGCTTCCATCGCCATCGCCCTCTTTCTTCTCATCTCTTCCCTCTATTATCTCTTGATCCAGTCGGAGGAGATTGCCATCGTCCCGTTCTGGACGGGGGGCCTCCTCGCCTCCATCCTCCTCGTATCCGCCTCCGCCCTCACCCTCAATAGGGGGGCTGAGGATAAGACCCGGGTTTCCTGGACTGCGGAGAGGCTCTTGCCCCTGGCCGCAGATCTCGCCTACCTTCTGGCGGTGCCCCTTCTCGTCTTTTCGGGGAGGATCGCCCCCGACCTGAAGTTCGAATTTATGGGGCTCAGCGCCGTCTTCACCTACGATCTCGTCCTCCCCCTTCTGGTCTTATTGGGGAGCATCCTGGTGATAAAAGACTCGATCAACCTCCTCTACGGGTACACCGCTAGGGGAAGAGAGGTTCTCGTCTTCTCGATGGTCCGCCTCTCGGCGGTCTTCACCCTCCTCCTCCTGGGGGGGATCATCTCCGTGATCCTCTTCAAGGGGATCGGGGCGATAAGCTGGGAGTTTCTCACCTCCCCCCACCTCCGGCTCGGCCAGCAGGGGGGGATCAGAACCTGCATCGAAGGGACCTTCTGGCTGGTGATGGGGGCGATGCTGATCTCAGCCCCTCTTGGCATAGGGGCCGCCATATACCTAAACGAGTACTCTCGAAATTCGGGGCTGAAGAGGGTCGTCACCATAGCCGTCGGATGTCTCAACGGCGTACCCTCCGTCGTCTACGGCCTCTTCGGCCTCGCCTTCCTGGTGGCGACCGTCGGAATATCTCTCCTCGCCGGGTCTATCATCCTGGGGCTGATGAACCTGCCCACCATAATCCTGACGAGCCAGGAGGCGCTGAAGAGCGTTCCAAACTCCCTCCGGGAGGGGAGCGTCGCCCTCGGCGCAAGCAGATGGCAGACCGTCAGAAAGGTGGTGATCCCTTCGGCCCTCCCCGGGGTCCTGACGGGGATGATCATCGGCGTCGCCAGGGCCGCCGGAGAGACCGCCCCCATCATGTGGACCGCCGTCACCTTCTCAGCCACCCCCCTCCACATGTACTACGGCTTCATCCCCGACGTCACCCAGCCCGTCAACAACCTCTGCTATCATCTCCTGAACCTGATATACTTCCTGGGGGCCTGGGACGTCGAGCAGAACGCCTGGGGTACGGCCCTCGTCCTCCTAGCCCTGGTCCTCTCCATCAACATGGTGGCGATCCTGGTGAGGAACCACTACCGAAAGAAGATCTCCTGGTGAGCCCCCCTCCACAACTTTTATCATTTCAGCGATATTAGGGTCCTTCATGAGAACGATCTCTCCGGACGAGATGAGGGCGATCGATGCAAACTGCAGCTATTTGGGCTTACTCCCCCTCCAGCTGATGGAGAACGCAGGAGCCGCCCTCGCCCGGGAGGCGAAGAGTAGGGCTCCCGCAAGGAAGATCGCCGTCGTCGCCGGGAAGGGGAACAACGGCGGTGACGCCCTCGTGGCAGCCCGCCACCTGGCGGATTTCGATGTGACGGTATTTCTTATCGGAAGGTCGAAAGATATCGCCACCGAAGAGGCGAGGAGGAACTGGGCGATCCTGGAGCGGCTCGGCTTCGACCTGCGGGAGGTCCGGGATTCGACCGATCTTGAGCAGCTATCCAGGTACGACCTGATACTGGACGCCGTCTTCGGGACCGGCGTCAAAGGATCGGTCCGGGGGCTCGAGGCTGAGGCGATCGACGCCATAAACGCCTCCAATAGATCCATCATCTCGGTGGACGTCCCCAGCGGCATCGGCACCGACAGATCGGTGACCCCCGGTGTCACCGTCACCTTCCACAGGCCAAAAGAAGGGATCCCCGGCGATGTGGTGGTGGCAACGATCGGGATACCGCCCCAGGCGGAGTTCTATGCGGGGCCCGGGGACCTGGCCCTGGTGACCGGTCGGGCCGCCGAGAGCCACAAGGGGCAGAACGGCAGGGTCCTGGTGATAGGAGGAGGCCCCTACAGCGGGGCTCCTGCTCTATCGGCGATGGCCGCCCTCCGGGCCGGGGCTGACCTGGTCACCGTCGCCGCCCCCGAGAACGTCTCAGCCACCATAGCCGGGTACTCCCCGAACCTGATCGTCAGGCCGTTATCCGACGACCACCTCTCCCCCGAAGACCTGGGGCTCATCCGAGAGCTCCTCCCCCACCACGACGTCGTCGTCGCCGGGATGGGCCTCGGCCGCCACCCGGAGACGAGGGAGGCCCTGGCGCAGATCGTCCCGGAGTGCGAGAGGGTCGTCCTGGACGCCGACGCCCTCCTCCCCGGAATCCCCCTCAAGGGGATCATCACCCCCCACGAGAGCGAGTTTCGGCGGGTCAGCACCATCAAGCTCCCGCCAGGCCGGGTCCAGAGGGAGGTCCTGATGACCTTCGCCCGGGACATGAAGATCACCGTCCTCCTGAAGGGGAAGGTCGACCTGATCACCGACGGCGTTACCGTAAGGGGTAACGCCACAGGAAACCCCGGCATGACCGTAGGCGGGACCGGGGACGTCCTCGCCGGGATCACCGGAGCCTTCTACTCCAGGGCCCCGCCGATGCGGGCCGCCGTCGCCGCGGCCTATCTCAACGGCGCCGCCGGAGACCTGGCCTGCGGGGAGAAGGGCTACTCCCTCCTGGCCACCGACGTCATCGAGAAGATACCCGAGGCTATGAGGCTGGAAGGCCGAAGAGGCCTTTGATGAAGTATGGTGGGGAGCTCGAAGGCGGTGGTCCGGTGAGGGAGGATCCAGATCATGAAACGAATCGCGGGGGGATGGTGGAGATCACCGAGAAGCCGCCGGTCGCCAGGCGGGCCGAAGCCTCCGGCATCATCCGGCTGAAGGAGTCGACGGTCGGGGCGATAAGAGACGGGGAGGTGAAGAAGGGGGATGTCCTCGCCGTGGCGCGGGTCGGAGCGATCCAGGCGGTGAAGGAGACGCCCCGGACGATCCCCATGTGCCACCCGATCCCCATCACCGGGGTCGATGTCGACTTCGTCCTCCTCCCCGACGCCGTCAGGGCGGAGGTCTCCGTCACCTCCGTCGGCAGGACCGGGGTCGAGATGGAGGCGCTCGCCGGGGCGGCGGCGGCGCTCCTCAACGTCTGGGATATGGTCAAGTACCTGGAGAAGGACGGGACGGGAAACTACCCCTCGACCTGTATCGAGGAGATCCGGGTGGTGGAGAAGAAGAAGCTAGCACTTTAGAGATCTTTTTCTTCCCCTGTATATTATTTGTTAATTTCACCGTTTGTGCTCCACGCCATCCATATATTTGTTATTATAATATTTTTTCATTTTGACTTGAAGAGTACTTTTGTAATTGAGTCCCATTATCTCTATCTGTACGTGTTTAGTTCTGCTCAATCAGCATCATTAAATCGATTTCGTGATGTCGCGCATAGTCACTTTGAAAAGGCAAGTGCCAGGCAAAATGGGCAATAGTTATCGGTTTTCGATTTGAGAGAATTTGTTGATCTGCGTGCCTTAATTGAAGAAACCAGCATCAATGGACCTAATAGAGGGAGCTAAACACGTACCTCTATTTTAAAGTTATCCGCGCGAGAATAGAGAAGATCCAAATGAGTGACAAAGGAGAACAAAAAGACCTACACAAAGGCCGACTTTGCGGTGGGTCTTCGAGATCTTCATGGGAGTGATTCAATCAGTTGTAGTTGATCGAGGAAAAATTGTCAAAGTCTTCGTGCATCTTAGCTAATCGCAGATTATCATTCTGAGGCTGTTGGGTCGAGAATGCGAAAAATACTACGGACTGAACTAAAGGTGCGGAATATGGGTTGAAGGTCATCAAACATATCGTTTTATGATGCCCTATCAATCAAAAATTTCCCGAAAAGATCCACAAATTTTTCCCATGAATATATATTTTTCATATTTTTAATATTTTCTTCAAATCTCTTTTCATACATCCCATCAAAATATCTGATTATAGAATCAGAAAGAGCCTTTGAATTTCTAGCTGGAACTATAAATCCAGTTACACCATCTTCGACGACATCTGGAAGCCCCCCAACATCTGTTGTTATTACAGGCCTATTAAATCCATATGCTATTTGAATAATTCCACTTTGACTTGCGGAAATGTAAGGAAGAACTACAACATCAGCAGCTGAGAAATACAACCCAACTTCTTCATTTGGGATATACTTATCTACGATTATCACATTTTTTCCGATGCCCAGAATATCTATTTCTTCTAGATAAATATTTTTATCATGCCAAAATTCCCCAACAACGAGAAGATCAACATCATTTTTCTCCAAAACCGCTTGCATAGATCTTAAAAGGATTTTTAAACCTTTATATTCTCTTATAAATCCGAAGTATAGGATAACATCTTTTTTCAAGTTTAATCGCCTCTTTGCGTCTTCTCTTGAAATCCTTTCGAACTTGAATATTTCATACGTAGGAAGAAACATCCTGGTTATATTCGATCCCGGAATTAAATTATTTAATTTATTATAATCTTCGCTGGAATGAACTATATAAAAATCTGAATACTTCAAAGCTATCTTTGTCAGTATTTTATCCAAATATCTTGTTTCATGCGGCAAGACGTTGTGACAAATAAATAGAATTTTCGTATTAGTTAATTTCTTAGTCAAAAACGAAAGAGTAAAAGAAAGGGGTGCAAAGAAAGGAGTCCACCAATGAAGAATCAACATGTCAGGCTTCTCTCTTTTGATCTCTGAGACCATTTTAAGCCATGTGAGTGGATTAATCGAATCAAGGGCAAATTCGGATTCGATCTCTATCTTTTCTCTGCTTTCTAAATCTCTCTGATTTTTACCAGGAAATAGGCAGGTGGGATAAAGGCGTTTGAACGTTATCAACTTTACATCAAATATATTCATTAAATGCTTACATAATAGCGTATTATAGTGCGATATCCCACCTCGATACGGATGAGTCGGACCGATTACATAAATCCTCATGTTGTTTCTCCTATCTCTCCTCAAGCTCTTCTTTTTTCAGCCTATAAAGGATCTCTTCTTGAATCGTTCTTTGCGTCTTGAGCATATCTGCCATGAAACCGAATATTACTATTTGGGTGCCCACAACCAAGAGCACTGTAGTCAAGATCG
The DNA here is from genome assembly GCA_002506535.1 of Methanothrix harundinacea. Taxonomy (GTDB): domain Archaea; phylum Halobacteriota; class Methanosarcinia; order Methanotrichales; family Methanotrichaceae; genus Methanocrinis; species Methanocrinis harundinacea_B. The sequence goes on along the minus strand of DAXT01000014.1, from coordinate 131,009 downwards.
CAGAGGGGATGAAGGGCGTAATCATTCCCGTGGTCAAATAATGAATCAAGACCCTCGTGCCTATGATCAAGCCAACTCCGGCTATGGCGATACCAATTCCAGCAAAAACGGTAAAGGGCCTGTAATTCTGATAGCTACGGATTATCGTGGTTCCTGCAAATTTTGCATACCTGAAGATGCTGGATATGAGCCTAGAGGACCCCTCGCGCTTTCTGAACTCGATAGGCACCTGCTCCACCTTCAGCTTCTTGTGCGCAGCCTCGATGAGAGTCTCCTGTACATAAGTGTAGGACCCGCTCACAAGAGTCATCCTCAAAGCCGCCTCTCTGGAAAAGGCCCGAAAGCCGGTCTGGGCGTCGATGATGGGTAGGCCCGTCGCCCTTCGGGTCACCCAGGTCGCCATCTTGTTTCCAATCTTCTTTTCCCATGGCATGTGGTCCAGCTTATCGATCTGCCGGTTGCCGATGACTATCTCCGCTTCGTCCTTCAGGATCGGCTCGATGAGGCGGGGGATCTCGTCACCGTTATACTGGCCATCGGCGTCGGTGTTCACTATGACGTCTGCGCCCATCTTCAGCGCCTCCTCGAGCCCATCTTTGAAGGTCATGCCGAGGCCCATATTTTCCTTGTGAGTGATGATACGATCTGCTCCGGCCGTCTTCGCCACCTCAGCGGTGGCGTCGGTCGAGCCGTCGTTTACAACGAGGACCTCTACCCTCTCAACGCCGGGTATATCTCGCGGGATCTCGCGTATTACGGCCGCGATGCTATCCTCCTCGTTATAGGCTGGAATAATTACTAACAACTTCATGCAATTCACACCATATTTACAAATCAATTACAGTATCATTAGATATAGTTATTTTTCTATATTTAATTTCTTTTTGCCTAATTCATGACTATTGATGAATAGGTTAGTCCGATTTATCCCATCACTTTTATGAACCGTATTTTTTAAAATGAACTCCGCCGCACAGTATTCAATTAGGAATTATAAATTATTGGAGTTCGACATCTCTGAACGCCAGGCTCAGGCACCTGCCATCAGGATTTATCATATCAGGTATATCGCTCGGCCTTTCGCACCCTTCACGCGCGCTGAGCCTTATTAGATTGGTGCCCTCCTTGAGGTGAATTACTGTTCTTATTGTTCCGAATTCTGATGGATTTACCATTTCTCGAAGCTCGGGAGCATCTCCAAGATACATCTCGAGGGTTCTTGGACGGCTAAAGCTGGATACCTGGAGGCTCAGCTCAGCCGTGAGGTTTTCTTCGGACTCTATTATGAGAGCGGCGTCGTTCTCCATCCATCGGGTAGGCGTCCCATCCCAGTCTTCAAGGCTGTGCCAGCCATCGCCCAGAGAGATGGATGAAGACTCAAGATCGTTGACCAGAATATCTTTAATTATCTTGACGTCATGAACCGCCAGGCTCAGACATCTCGAATCTAGGTTATCAAGCTCGGGTATATCACTCGGCCTTTCACAGCCTTCAGGCACGTGGAATCTTACGAGGTTGGCACCCTCGTTCAGGCTCACCATCGGTACGTTCACCGTCACGAAACCATCGCTTTGCACCTCAATCCGTAGGAGATGGTCGTCGTTTACATAAATCTCCAATGGTCTTGGTCGATAGAAGCTGAGTGCATTAAAGCTCAGATCGACGGTGCGATTCTCAACTGAATATATCATCAGAGCGGAGTCGTCCTCCATCCATCGCATGGGCGTCCCGTCCCAGTCTTCGAGGTCGTGCCAGCCTTTGTAATATCCGAGGATTTTATTTTCTGTCCTATCGTCTGCGCGATCCACTTCCACCCAGTCTACTTGAACTCCGAGATCTCTAGTATCGGCAGATCCATAATCACTTGGTCTCCAAGTATTCGACGCAATAGTCAATAATTGATAATCTTTATTTAGAATTTTATCCGATATTATAACCGTGTAGTCTTGACTTTCGCTGAGCTTAATATCTTCTCTAATTTTTATATCGTTGATGTGCCACTCAATATTTGCTGGATTATCCTCTGGCCTGAATCCATATGTCTTTATGCGTAGTTTCATCGGACCTAAATGTGCAGGATATTTTATCAGGATCTTAGACGAACCCTTCGTCCACCTGATTTTTTTATTCTCTGCAGAATGAAAATTTTCGATTATGCAATCATCGCCTAGCCCGATATCTATAATAAAAGGTACTTCAACTGGAGAGTTATTTTGGATGGCGTTGATTTCGTACAATTTATAACCGATAGAGCAAGTTGCAGGTTGGTATGGCAATATCTTCGATGATATAATATAATCTGCCTCACCTACAAGTATGTCACTAGACGGATCGCTCTTTATGGGATGGTGAATGAGATCGCCATTCATCCAGAAAATTGTAGAAAACCACATAAGTGGCCATCCGTCCCATCTGTCCATCAATACTAGAGTGTCTTCTTCCGAGTGCTCGTTAAGGTATTTTCCAATTTGGCTCGCTTGATCCGCATTAAATGAATGAATTTGAGATAATTGAACCGGATATACAGATACCAATATAGAAGTCAAAATTAAAAATAAGAATAAGTAATATTTGGATGTTTTCCGCAACGCTGCGAAATAAAATAAGCCGAATGAAATCGAAGAAAATGCCAAGATAAACGTCTCTATTGGAAGTATAGATTTTAAATATTGAATATAAAATATAGATAACATGTTAGGAAATTTGTAGTGTTCATACGGGAATGTAAAAATAAATATTATTATTACAATAACATATAACAAAGTTAATTTAATGAGATTGGATCGACTAATTTTGAATCTGTCATTATAAATCAGGTAATATCCTATAATGCCAAACAAGAATATAAATGGAACTATTGGATCTATATATCTACCAAAGACCAAATAATACTGGTTTCCGTTAGCTAACGCGATATGCATATGCACGACAGTAATTAAGATTATGATAAATGATGAAACTACAACGTATATAACTAAAGAGGTTAATCCTATGGTTGTGTTAATACCTTGACAATTCTGTAAATTCCTTTCATGGAGTAACTGCGACTTGAATATTTTAGATGTATTTAAAATCAACAGACATGCCAAATAGAAAACTACAAAGTATGAAGATAAAATCAAAACCTCCATTTCATGTAAGAATAGAGAGACGAATTCTTCAAATGAATCCGCATCGCAGAAAATGCCCAAAAGAGTAGTATAGTAGAGTTCTGTGTTGTATCCTATGATATTCGACTGGGCCAAAAAAGTCGACTTATAATATATCCATAGGACCATTGGTGCGGCAATTGAAATGATAAGTATTGGTGCGGCTATAGAAATGATAAGTATATATTTTTCTTTTAATATTGTGACGATACTATTTTGTTTTGATAATGTCAGTGCATAGAAGATAAAAGATATAAGAAAACCAACGATCATGGCCACGCCCATCGCCCGTGTTAAAAATAGGTATATTATCGAGATTCCAGCAAGAAAATCCCAAGTTTTTCTATTATCGCTATAAGATTCAAGCAAAAACCACGCCGAGAACAAAAATAGTGGTATGAATAAATTTTCACTCATTAAAACAAAGGTATATAATGTTACAGAGGGCAACGTGACAATAGTAGCAGAACCCAAAAATGAGAATTTTTTGTCACAAAATTTACGTAAAATGAAATATGATGGGAATATTATAGATGTAGTTATTATGCAATTTATAAGAAGCATGATACGATAGACTACGGCCATATCATCTGAAAATATATATGCCATGGATAAAAAAATGGAATATCCCGGTGGATATTGCTGACAATATTTTAAATAAAATATATTTCCATTTATAATATTCTTAGCGTTTTCGGCGTATACTGTTTCATCTGCAAAAATCCAAGGCGATGGAAAGTTTAAGGATACTATAAATTTAATCGATATAATAACTATGAAGAGGGATATTAAATAAAAATATTCTTTATTTACACTTCGCATAAATTCTCCGATTTTCAACATCACATCTCCGCAACCTATCAAGAAACGCATGGCAACAATGATACTTAAGGATTTTCATTGGAAAAGTATTTTGTGCAGTCTTTGAATTTAGTTTGACCGACAAGATATATAATTTCAAGAATAAACTCAAGAGATCCGGGACTCTACAATCGAAATCTTCTAGCATAAAGTATATATATTTTCAATTTATACGGGTCATGGAATGGGCTAGGGCGTGCCGATATGATCGATCCAAAAAAACCTCCGATACAGAATCCATTGACCGTGTTAAGGGTGGAGTTCGACGATTGGGCAATTCTCTTCGATCCCGACTCTGCAAAGACCATGGGGATTAATCCGACAGGTGTCGCTATTTGGAATCTGATAGATGGCCAAAAAGGAGTTGAAGAGATTGTTGAAGGGATCAATGAGAAGTTCTCAGATGTCTCCACTTCCGCAGAGAAGGAGATATCTGACTTCATAAATGAACTTTACAAGAATGGGTTTATCGGTTACAGTTTGAATGGTGAAACGTAGTGACCAACCTCTCTGCTCTGGAGAATGAAACGGTACCAAAGGTAATGAGGTCGCCCAGGACCGTTCACGTGGAAATAAGCTCCAAGTGCAACCTTAGATGCCACTATTGCTATTACTTTGATAATCCTGCTGTTGATTATACGAACTTGCCCACTGAGCAATGGCTCCAATTCTTCGTCGAGCTAGGAAGCATCTCGGTAATGAACGTTATTCTGGCTGGTGGAGAACCTTTCCTTCGACCGGATCTTACAGATCTGATCGAGGGGATAATTCAGAACAAAATGAGATTTTCCATCCTCTCCAATGGCACGCTCATCGATGATAATACAGCAGAGTACATAGCTGGAACTCGTAGATGCAACTATGTGCAGGTGTCCATAGACGGCGCTTCTCCAAAGGTCCATGATTCCTGCAGAGGAGAAGGGTCCTTTGTTAAGGCGGTTAGGGGCATAAAGACACTTAAGAGACACGGGATCCCTGTAGCCGTTAGAGTTACATTGCACCATCACAATGTCCATGACCTGAAAAATGTAGCCCACTTTCTCCTCGATGAGCTAGGCATCTCAGGGTTTGGCACAAATTCGGCAGGGTATTTGGGAGCTTGTCGCAAAAATGCGGGCGAGGTTTTACTGACAAATGAGGATAGACAGATCGCAATGCGCGATTTGCTCAATCTATCCCAAAAGTACCCGGGCCGGATCTCAGCCACCTCAGGTCCTCTTTATGAGGCCGAGCACTGGCGAAAGATGGAGGCGGCACGACTTAAAAACGATCCCGCCTTTCCCAATTGTGGCCGCCTCACCGCCTGCGGTTGTCCTTTCGGCGAAATAAGCGTTCGGGCAGACGGGATGATCGTTCCCTGCTCCATGTTGGCTCATATGGTGCTGGGAAGGATCAATAAGGACTCGTTACAGGATCTCTGGCTGAACGATCCAGAGTTGAACCGGCTGAGGATGCGCCGAAAGATACCCCTGAATGAACTTGAATTTTGTAGAGGCTGTGACTACCTCCGATATTGCACAGGAAATTGTCCCGGCACGGCGTTTACTCTGACCGGCGATACAAACAGCCCAAGCCCTGATGCCTGTCTGAGAAAATTCTTATCGGAAGGTGGAATTATACCATGAATGAAGCTGACTTTAAATCCACGGAATGGATTCCACCGCTCAGATCGATATACTTTTACCTTACCGGGGGCTGTAACCTTGCATGCAGGCATTGCTGGATAGCGCCCAAGTTTGATGAGAGCGGGGTTATGCCGTCAATTCCAGCCGATCTTTTCCAGAAAGTTATAGATGAAGCGTTGCCGCTTGGGCTCAAAGATGTCAAGCTTACCGGCGGAGAGCCGCTAATGCATCCAGGGTTTAAAGAACTCCTGGAGATAGCCAGGCAAAATAATCTGGGCGTGACCATAGAGACGAACGGCCTTTTATGCACAAGAGAGGTTGCGGCTGAGATCGCAAGATCCCCCAATAGATTTGTCTCAGTGAGCATAGATGGATCAGATGCGGCAACCCACGAATGGATGCGTGGGGTTCCTGGCTCCTTTGAAAAGGCAAAAAATGGAATAAATAACCTTGTGGAAGCGGGTGTAAGGCCGCAGATAATAACTACACTGATCCGCCGAAATGCCGGCCAGATCGAGGAAATAATCAGAATGGCGGAGAATTTGGGCGCTTCATCCGTTAAGTTCAACGTTGTCATGCCGACGGGCCGGGGCGAAAAGTTGAGTGAGACCGCCGAGACCCTGAGCATAGAGGAGCTGATACGGATCGGCGAATATGCGGGGACGATTTTGTCCGCGAAGACCAAATTGCAGGTCTTTTTTGATATCCCCTACGCATTCCGTTCTTTAAGCGGCATCGCCTCCGGAAGAGGATGTGGTAGGTGCAATATTCTTAATATCATCGGTGTGATCTCCACCGGAGAGTATGCACTCTGCGGAATAGGGTATCAAGTTGAGGATCTTGTATTCGGCTTGGCGGGGAGAGATAGCCTTTCCGAGATATGGAAAGAAAACGAGGTTTTAAACTCCCTCAGGTCAGGCATCCCGGATAAACTCGAGGGGATCTGCTCCAAATGCGTTATGAAATACGCCTGTCTAGGTTCTTGCATAGCTCAAAATTTTTATAGAACCAAGAATATTTGGGCTCCATTCTGGTTCTGCGATATGGCATACAGTGAGGGTCTATTTCCAAAAACAAGAATTCGCTAGCTAGAATATTGCTCCAAAAGGCCAAAATCTATTTAAGAACGAAAAATCATTTGGTTCTATAGTTGAATTTCATTTGAGAAATGAGACGGGGGATAAAATGACTCAAGATTTCCAAAAACCGAAGTATGAAACACCCACCATGTTCGATTTGGGTAGTATGGTCAAAGGAAGCGGCATTTGCGATACGGGAAGTGCGCCATCCTCTGAACTACTTGATTGCACAGCAGGTCCCACTGCCTCTCGTGATTGCACTGCCGGGACCGCTGCCTTAAATAATTGCTCACAAGGTGTCTCAGCCATCCCAGCTTGTACAGCTGGCGATAGCGCCACAGGTGCTTGTACCGCTGGCGGTCAAGTGACCTGAAGTTGCGGACTGACATGCCAGATAGAACTCTGAGCAACCCTGGTCGCGATTTGAGCATTCGTGACCAGGGTTTAGGTCTGGCTTTGGCTGACGGCAACGAATGGCTCTTTGTCGGCGAAGATGCGTCAGCATCGGCCATAATCTCTAACTTAAGGACGATATTGCAGCTTGAGTCTTTGGTGGATCTAAGCTCCAAAATATCAGTAGGAACCCCTGGAAAGATAGATAACTGCAGATCTTCTATCGAGGAGAGTCTGCAGTTATCTGGTACCTTCGTTCAGATGATGAAGATCATCCGCCGAGATGTTTTGGCTCGAGAGGGATTGTTTTTACATGGTGCATTGGCGGAGAGAAATGGATCCGGCGTGATTTTGGCAGGGCCTTCTGGAGTGGGCAAGACCACCGCTAGCATTCGCCTGCCCAGCCCATGGCGTTCGTTGTCAGACGATATGACTCTGGTAGTACGTGATGCCCGAGGGAGATACTGGGGCCATCCCTGGCCTACCTGGAGCTTCTTCTTCGAAAACAGCAATTCTGGGCGGAAATGGGATGTAAGTTATGCGGTGCCAATTAAGGGCATATTCTTTTTGGCCCAGGCAGGTGAGGATAGAGCCGAGCGTATAGGCGCAGGACAGGCTACCGGTATGCTGTTGGAAACTGCTAGACAGGCCTCAAGTCGATTGGATGACGGAAGAAGTAATGAAGATCTGGCGGCTACGAACTTGCGGTCATTTAACAATGCATGCATTTTGGCAAAGAGCGTGAAGTCCTTCATCCTAAACGTCAGCCTCGATGGACAGTTCTGGAATGAGATGGATCTCGCCTTGAACTCTTCGATATGAAATCCAAAATAGATCAAAGCCCTATTATCGCCTCCTCGAACCTATTTGATAGGTCCCCGGGATCTACACGCTATTGCGCTTATACTGGTAGAAGCATGCGCCCGACGCTCTTTGAGGCAGATCTCCTTGAGATCGAGCCGCCCGGCCAAATTTGTGTAGGTGACGTGATCCTCTTTGTCTCTAAGGAGAACCTTGTCGTTCACCGGGTGGTCGGCATCGCCTCTGAGGGTATCAGCACACGAGGCGATAATAATAATGTCGATGACTCGGAACTTGTTGATCCGGAAAAGATAGTTGGAATTGTAATTGCCGCCTGGAGAGGTCAGCAGCGGCGGCGAATATATGGTGGGAGGATAGGTCAGACCTATGGGCTCATTCTACGCGGACAGAAAAGACTATACAGAGAATGCGGCTCACCTCTATCTCATTCATATAGAGCTGCCAGGCGGTTGGGTTTACCGCGTTTATTGAGGCTTTTTTGCAGGCCCAGGATAGTCCAGTTCAATATAAATGGCGATATTGATATTAGGCTATTGCTTGGCGTCCACATCATCGGCCATTATTGCATGTCCAGCGATCGCTGGAAGATCCATCCCCCATTTCGATTCATCGTAGATGAGTCTCTGCTTTCCAAGCCTCTGCTCGATCTCTCGGGGCCGAAAGAGGGCGAAGCTATTTTACCTTATACCGAGATGAAAGTAGAGTGAGCCGGAATAACGCCCTGCAATTAAAATACGTCCTTTTGCTGGTATGGCAAAGTGCTCCAGGCTGGACCCTTGCAGGCGGTTTATTGATCTTGATAACGGGCATGCTGCCTCTGATTACTCTCTACTTGATGAAGCTGATTGTGGACTCTGTGAATGCGGGTGTTGCATCAGGCAAAGGGGATTTTGGAGGAATCCTGGTACTTATTGCCCTAGCTGGAAGTGTAGCTTTGCTTGCACTGATCAGTCAATCGGCATCAAAGATCGTCAATGAGGCTCAGTCTGCAATAGTCTCGGACCATGTTCAGGAAGTCCTCCATGCTAAGTCTGTAGAAATGGACCTGGAATATTACGAAAACTCCGAGTATTATGAAACATTGCATATAGCACAGAGGCAAGCACTTTCTAGGCCAACGGTGATCATCAACGGCCTTTTCCAATCGGGCCGAAGCTTCATCACTCTTGCAACCATGGCCGCAGTGCTCTTATCTTTTAGTTGGGTTGCAGCCCTGATTCTCGCCGTAGCTGCCTTGCCGGCTGTTTACGTCCAGTATCGATATTCCAGAAGAAATTACCGCATGCAATGCAGCATAACACCAAAAGAGAGACGTGCATGGTACCTCAATTCGTTGCTTACGACCGCAAATTATGCCAAGGATATCAGGCTGTTAGGTCTGGGCCCGCTCTTCATAAGCAGATATCGCGACCTTCGAGAAGATATCCGAAAGGAACGTCTATCGTTGGCCTTCAGGGGATCTCTCGAAGAATTGGCATCCAAAGCGATCGCTCTGGCTGTTGTATTTGGAATATTTGCTTTCATAGCCCAAAAGGCCTATAACGGCGCCATTACCATAGGCGACATGCTGATGTATTTCGGGGCGATCCAGCAGGGTCAATCCTTTCTCAATAGTTTCCTTAGCAGCCTGGTGGGACTCTACGAAAATAATCTCTTCTTGAATACACTTTTCCAGTTTCTTGACCTGAAGCCGAAGGTCGAGGAACCGTCAAATCCCGTACCAGTTCCAAGGGAAATAAAGAGCGGAATCTCCTTTGAACATGTAGGTTTCAGCTATCCTAAGACGGATACGATGGTTTTGAAGGATATTAATCTTGAAATTCTTCCCGGCCAGATAGTGGCTCTGGTAGGCGAGAACGGCTCGGGGAAGACAACACTCATAAAGCTCCTCTGCAGGCTCTACGACCCCCAAGAAGGGAGCATCAAAATAGACGGGATTGACATTCGAAATTTCAGAACACGCGATCTGAGGCGGGAGATAAGCGCGGTCTTCCAGGATTACGCCAGCTACCATTTTAAGGTCCGAGAAAACATATGGCTCGGAAATGTGGATATGCCAGAGGATATGAACCGTATAGTACAGGCGGCTGAATGCGCCGGCATAGACGAGGTAATAAAACGCCTCTCCAAGGGTTATGATACATTTCTGGGAAGGGTCTTCGAGAAAGAGGGGGCTGAGCTGAGCATAGGAGAGTGGCAAAAGATAGCTTTAGCTAGGGCATTTTTTCGTGACTCCCAGGTAATAATCCTCGATGAGCCGACAAGCTCATTAGATGCTAAGGCTGAGGAGAACGTCTTCAACGGATTTAAGCAGCTAGCTTCTGGCAAGATGGCTGTTATAATCAGTCATAGACTCTCTTCTGTGACAATGGCGGATCGCATATATTATATCAAGGAGGGCCGCGTGACAGAGGAGGGAACTCATCGAGAGCTTATGGATCAAGGCGAAGAGTATGCTCAACTATTTGAAATTCAGGCTAAACATTATAAGCTATGAACTCTGGAAGGTAAGAAATGAGGGAAATGAATGAAATTAAAATACTATTAAGCTGTTCGGGGGCGAATATAGAGACGAAAAGAGCAGAAAAGATAAATGACCTGCTAAACAAGGATATAGATTGGGATCTGCTATTGGATATCGCCAGCCATGAACGAATGTCACCACTTCTTTACAGAAACCTCGTCTTGATATCACCAAAGGGGGTTCCCGAGGCCGTTATAACGCGCCTTAGAAATGAATACCTCTTAAACTCCAGCAGAAACTTGAAGCTTACACGAGAGCTGCTATCCATTATTGAGAATTTCGAAGCAAGAGGTATACCGATCGTGCCCTTCAAGGGGCCTCTTCTGGCAGAGCAAGTCTACGGTGATATAGCCCTTAGATCCTTTACAGATCTCGACCTAATGATACCCGAAAGCGAATATACCAGAGCTGAAGAACTCCTGGAATCCCTTGGGTATTCGAATGAATTAAGATTGACCCCCGCACAGAACGCGGCATTTTTGAAATCCGGCAATCATCATCATTTCGGCAACAAGGAAACAGGCACATCTATCGAGCTCCATTGGAGAATATCCTCAAGTCTATTCTCCTTACAACCTGACCTGTCCGGGGCCTGGAATCGAGCCGTGGTCACGATTATACTCGGCAAAAAAGTGCCAAGCTTTTCGCCTGAAGATACGCTTTTAATGCTGTGTGAACATGGAACAAGACACCAGTGGTCACAGCTGTCGTGGATATATGATGTTGCAGGAATAGTCAAGACAAAGAAGATAGATCTGCCTTGCCTCATAGAACAATCCAAAAGACGGGGAAATGCACGACCGCTTCTTCTGGGACTGCTTCTAGCTAGTGATCTATTAGATATGGATCTTTCTCCTGAAATTTATTGGACGGCAAAGGGCGATAACGCGGTAAGAGCAAACACCGAACAAGTGAAACAGAATTTATTTACAAAAGCTTCCTTGAGAGGAAGTTCAGAGTTTCATGCATCAGACCATATAGATGAAATAGAATTTTATTTCCATCTATTGAGTAAGCGCCAATTGCTCAGGACTCTTCTTCGAAGCTGTGCTCCCAAAACGAAAGACTTTAAGATAATCTCGTTGCCAGACACTTTGTTTCCACTTTACTATCTTGTCAGGCCGGTCAGGCTGATAAAGACCTACAAGAAACGCATCAGAAAATAGTAGGTCAAACTGGCGGCGGCGCACCCCGCAGCAGAGCTGCTGGGTATTCGGTAAAAATAAGTTCTTGATCTTCGTTTTCTTCTGCAAGTGCTGTTGACATCAGGGCAAAGAGCGCCAGCACTATTAGAAAAATTGGGCGTTTCCCCCAGACTTTGGCCGCAGATTCTTTATGCGCCATTTCTAATCTCCTATTATATGATCTAAATTATCAATCTAAATGAAAATTACGATGTAATGACTTTGATCATCCCATCTTTCCAAATCAAACCCCTTAATGTTTGCTCTCAAAAATATATAAGCTTTTTCTTTATGTTCTTCGATGCGCCATTAAAGTCTTCCAATTAAAACATCGTAAGAAATATGCCAATTGCCTTTATCGGGCCAAGGGGTGGCACGATTTGATGCAGTTGGAAAATCGGAATGGGGCAAGATCATCGCCCCTTTACAGCCCGTACTCCGATAGCCTCTCTCGCGCGATCTCCCTCTCCCGCTGGTGGTCGACGAGAAAGTCCCTTATCCTATCCGCCGCCTCCTTCTTGCAGGTCCCGCAGGTCCTCGCGCCGCTTTTGCATTCGTTGTAGACCTCTGCAAGCTCGCCATCGTCCTCGGAGAGGTGGAAGATGAGAAGCTCGTAGACGGTGCACTTCTCCGGCTCGCCCCCGAGCTTCTTCTGCTCGGCTAGGCTCTGCCTCCCGCCGGTGACAGCCTTCATCACCTTCTTTGCCGCCTCCTCGGGGTCCTCGGTGAGGGCGATGTGGCTCTCGGGCCTCGATGATGACATCTTCCCCCCGGTGAGGCCGGTCATGAACCGGTGGTATAGAGAGGCCGGAGGGACGAAGCCGTAGCCTCCCGCCTCCACCTCGAGGCTCCTCATGATCTCTTCGATCTTTTCAGCGTCGCCGGCGTCTGATACGTCGAAGACGTCGATGTGCTCCTCGTACCTCTTCACCTTCCGGTAGCCCATCTCCTTCAGGCGGGCGGCCGCCGCATCTATCAGCTCGGAGCCCGCGGCCTTGCCCCGGAGGCTGACGTACCCCTCCCTCTCCTCCACCAGGAACTTTCTCATCCTCCCGGCGAGGTCCCGGGTGAGCCTTATGTGGGCGTCCTGGTCGGAGCCGACCGGGATCACCACCGGCTTTGGCCCCCCGTTCTCGGGGAGCTGGGGGTGGAGGATGTCGGCGCTCTGGACCATGACGGAGACCATGTGGGCGACGTTCGTCTCCCCGGAGAATCCGTAGATGGCGGCCAGCTCCGAGAACCGGGCGGCGGCCGCAAGCTCGAAGGCGAGGTCCCGGACGGCGCCGCACTTCGACTGGAAGTAGATGGTGGCCGACGGCTCAAGCCCCAGGGCTATGATGCTGAGGACGTACTCCTCGATCCCCATCTCCCGGCACCTTTCCCAGCTGATCCCCCGGACGGAGTGGGCCTCCATATCGGCGATGGCGACGAAGGCGTCACCCCCCTGTCTCTGGTGCCAGATGATCTCCTCCATCACCATCTTGCCGCCGAGATGGACCCTCCCGCTGGGCATGAACCCGCTCATAACAGCAAAAGGGCGCTTCTCCTTCATCGCCACGACGACCCTCTGGTAGTCGCGGTGGCCGAATATTATGTGCCGTTTCATATATGGATGAGGATCATCGATCTGGGGCAGAATATCTTCGAAGCTCGATATCCCGAACTCCTCGAATAGCTTCGAGTAGTCGTCTATCGAGACCGCGCCCCAGGGGTCCAGCTTCGTTGCCATACGTCCAGGCGATGCAGAATATGGTATATTTACCTTCTCGTCATCCCCCCAGGGGCGATAGAATCCTATAAGCTGCCCGCTGAAAATATTTAAATCCGGAGGTCTATACATCTCTTGATGATCCCTGATTCCTTCCCTTGCGTTCTTGTGACCTGGAACGAGTTTTACGATCTCGCCAGGACCCTATCCCGCGAGATCAAGGCGTCGGGCTGGAGGCCCGACCTGGTGGTGGCGATAGGTCGGGGCGGCTACGTCCCGGCGAGGGTCGTCTGTGACTTCCTCGTCCACGACCGGCTGACCAGCATAAAGGTCGAGCACTGGGGGATCGCGGCCCAGAAGAGAGATCATGCGGTGGTCTGCTTCCCCCTGGCGACGGACGTCTCTGGCGAGAGGGTTCTGATCGTAGACGACGTCACCGACACCGGCGAGACCCTCGCCGCGGCGGTCGGCTACATCGAGGGCCTGGGGCCGGGTGAGGTGAGGACGGCGGTCCTCCAGCATAAGACCTCTTCGGCCTTCAACCCCGACTACTCCGCCGAGGTGCTTGCGGATTGGAGATGGATCATCTATCCCTGGGCCGTCCATGAAGACCTGGTGGGATTCGCCGAGAGGGTCCTTGCCGCCTCGAAAGATCCGATCTCGCAGGATCAGATCCGTTCAGATTTGAAGGGGAGGTTTGAGATCGATCTCGACGAAGAGGAGATGGCTGAGATCCTGCAGGAGGTGGTGTCCCTGGGAAAGGGGAGATGTTCGGGATCCCTTTACAGGGCCGATAGATCCTGAATTCATATTCTTTTCCGGTAAACAAAAATAAGCTATTTATATGAGAATGAATTTGTAACCATAAGAATAGAAGTGATTGTTATGAGACAATTTTCGGTCAAAGTCTTGGACGATAAGGACCGGGAGTTCGTAGAGGTTCTGCGGGATCTCGGCATCCCGCGTAACGTTGCCAGCATGATCACATACCTCGCCAACGTCGAGGAGGCCTCCTCCCGAGAGATCGAGATCGGATCAAACCTCCGGCAGCCGGAGGTGAGCATCGCCATGAGAACCCTCCGGAACAACGACTGGGTCGAGGAGAGGGAGATTAAGAAGGACGGGAAGGGGCGACCGATGAAGGTTTACAGGCTCGTCATATCTATGGAGGAGATCATCAGCCATTTTGAGGACGAGAAGAGGAGGGAGTCTACGAAGGTTATGGAAAATATCGATCGTCTCAAAGACCTCAGCGGGAGGCTCAGCAGCAGCTGACGAGCCTCTTCATCCCGAAGAGACGACTCTTATGATCTTCAGGTCTCCGTCCTCCACGAGTTCGTCGGCGGGAACGGGGTGGCCGTTCCTGAGGGCCACCACCGTCTCGGGGTTTATCTCAAGAACCTCGAAGAGACCTTCATAGGTGAGGGCCCCTGATAGCTCCATCGGCCTTTCGACCTCGAAGCCCTCGGCCAGGATTGTAACCATCAAAGCGGTCAATCTTTCTTCTCACCGCCCGCGCCCACGAGATCCTCGAGGTTATCTTCGATCAGCTTCTTCTCCAGGTTCTCTGTCTTCTTGTCGCCCTTTCTCTCCGTCTCTCTCTTCTTGAACTTAGGCACAGGCATCACCTCTATCGCCTCTTCGATCTGAGACGGTATTAACCTTTCGTCAGCTGTGCCTCCGTCCCACGCATGCCCACTGATCGTAGATCCCCAGGTCGTCGGGGTTCGCCACCACCTCACAATCCCATCCTTCGGAGCTCAAGGCGCCAGCCACAGCTCCCGCCTCCCGTTCGGTATAGGTGGTGTAGATGACCAGATCTCTCGCGAGCTTCGAAGACCTGATGAGGATCTCCCTCCAGAGGGGCCAGTTCACCTCGTCTATCAGCCCCACCATGAACCCCACCACAGCGTCGAACTTTTGGGGCGGAAAGAACCGATCCAGGAGGAGGGCGTCCAGGGCCATCGACCGGTTCGCTTCGAGATGTCCGGACTTCAGACCCATGCATATCTCGCAGCTGTCGAGGTCCTCGGTCCAGGGACGAAACCCGAGCCTCTTCAGAGCCTGGGTGGCCATGCCGCTGCCGGCGCATATCTCCAGCACCTCGCCTCCGGCGGGCATAATCGGTCGGAGGAACTCCACCAGCCTCCCTTCTCTCTCGGGGACGAAGAGGGGCGGGCTTTCTATGGGGCAGCTATCGCAGAAGAGCTCATCTCTGAGCGCTAGGGAAAGCCACTCCACCAGTCCCTCGAAGAACAACCTCTCCTCCACCCTGACGACCTTCGAGGCCGACGGTGTCGGAAGGGCTGCCAGGGGATGAGAGCTTCCGTAGCGGTCCGTCACCAGGAGCCAGACCTCGGCAGGCTGCGAAAGCTTCATCGCGACTCCCAGAAGGTTGCCTTCATCCCCTCCCCCAGCCCCATCTCCTCCTGCATCCTCCCGTATCACGATCGAATCCGAGAGATCAGGTGATGACTGCAGGATCTCCACCGTTACGGGCAGGGAGATCAGGTCGGCGAGGGACTCTTCAGCGATGAAGACCTCCTCCTCCTCGTCGATATCCAGTATATCATGAAGCATCACGATCATCAATTCCAGGCCGGTCAGATATCAAGGTTTCTTTCGAAGAAACTGCTGATCTTTTTCGGGGAAACGGCTATATGGTCTCCTGTCGATCAAGTTAGGGTTTGAAGCTACAAGATATCCCAGGGGTTGGAGCAAAGCTCTCCGAGAAGCTCATCGCCCATTACGGCGGCGAGGGCGCTGCCCTCAAGGCTCTCCTGGAGGGGGACGTGGCAGGGCTTGCAGGGATGAGGGGGATGAGCCTCCGCCAGGCGACGGCCCTCGTCCAGAGGGCAAAGGGCGCGGTCTACGGCGTATCCCCCTCTGACTTTCTGTCCACAGAGGAGGCGGTCCGGATCTACGAATCTCTGATGGAGATGCTGGTGGGGTCAGCCCATACCGACTATGCAAGAATGAAGCTCTCCACCTTCTTTCCCTCCTCATCCCGGGAGATGATCGATGAGAACCGGAGATTTGCACAGTCCGCCAGACTCTGCGCAGAAGAGCTGATTGATACCGACCTTGGCATCCACCTCTCAAGGATGAAGCCCCTTAGGAAGGGGGTCTGCCCCCGGGTCAGAAGCCGGGCTTTAGCCGTCGACTCGGCATCTGAATACCGGGATCTGAAGGAGAGGGGGATCGATAAAGTCATCGACGTCCATCTCGTCGAGAGCCTGATAGAGCTTCGGGACCTGGCCCAGGGGTACGATGGGGTCACCTTCATCAGCAAAACCCTCGACAGCCTCTCTCTATCAGAGATAGAGGAGGCGCAGGAGGTGGAGGAGTGGTACCTCGTCCCGGAGCTGGTCCTTCATCGCTACCAGGATAACCGGGATATCCTGGAAGCCGTCTTCGAGGCAGCGATGATCCTCAGATTATACGACCTCCCCTCCTTCGATGGGCTGAAAGGGCTGGTCGAGGGGTCGGCAAAGCTCGGTGAGGATGACGACCCTGAAGTTCGAAGGCTCGACAGGCTCAACTCTGAGCTTGAAGGAAGGGTGAAGGAGGCGGTCGTTTGGGCCAACGCCGAGCTGAAGAGAAGGGTCGAGAGCTCCTCGGTGACCCTCGCCGGAGACGACCTACTCTCGGCGCTGGGGAGGGGCGGAGACCTTCGAGACCTCTTCAGATCTCGGATGGGAGAGACCTTCCGGGAAGTCCTGAAGGCCGCCAGGGATAGGGCATCTATCGATCTGGAGCTGAAGGGGGCGGAGAGGGCCTACCTTGAGGAGGTCATCTCCTCTGAGGTCCGCTACCCCCTGGAGGAAGACCGGGAGGCTTTCGGCCGTCTTCATCGAGAGCTGCGCAAGAAGGCGGAGGGGAAACGGCTGAAGGTCCGCCGGGAGCTGGCGAGAGATCTCGCAGGAAAGTGGCCCCTCGTCGAGGCGCTCCACGCCCACCTTCTGGAGTTCGACGTCTCCTTCTCCCTGGGATGCTTTATCCTGGAGAGGGGTCTACATATGCCGCAGTTCCTCGAGGAGCCCTGCATAGGATTTTCAGAAGGTAGAACCCTCTTCATAGACGGACCGGAGCCTGTCAGCTACTCGGTCGGTCCTGCGGGGCTTGGTGGACCCAAAGAGAGGACGGCGATCCTCAGCGGCGTCAACTCCGGAGGCAAGACGACCCTCATGGATCTGGTGGCCCAGGTGGCGATCCTGGCCCATATGGGCTTTCCGGCGCCGGCGGCCGAATCGCGCCTCTGTGTCTTCAAGAGCCTCTACTACTTCGGCAAGAGCAGAGGGACTCTTGGGGCCGGGGCCTTCGAGGCGACTATGCGAAAGTTCTCCATCCTCGCCGGCGGCGAGAGGAAGCTGGTCTTGGCGGATGAGCTGGAGGCTATAACTGAGCCAGGAGCATCGGCCAAGATCATAGCCTCCCTCCTCGACGAGCTCTCGAGGGGCGGGTCCGCGGCGATCTTCGTCAGCCATCTGGCGGAGGATGTGGCGAGGTTTGCCGAGACCGATGTGAGGATCGACGGCATCGAAGCGCTGGGCCTCGACGAAGACGACCGGCTGATCGTCGATAGGAGCCCAAAATACAACCGGCTGGCAAAGAGCACCCCGGAGCTGATAATTGAGAGGCTGGCCCGGACCTCCCGGGGGGCAGAACGGGAGTTCTACGCCAGGCTCCTATCCAAATTCCGGTGATTTTTTATACCTATAGGCTAATTAATATCTCATGGGACCACCCTACCATCTTGAGATCTGGCAGATTGTGGCCATATGCCTCTTGATGCTCCCTGCGTTCTTCATCGCCAACTACATCGTGGTCAAGAAGATGGTCCGGGAGAGGACGGCGCGGGAGGAGAGGATTGATAGGTTCGTCGCCGCGGGGGTCGGAAGGGACATGAGCCCCGGCAACAGGTTCAAGAAGAGGCCTCGCAGGAGGTTCTGATCCACGTCCCCCGGACGGCCCGGGGCGGGGTGGTCGTCGCATATTCGGATATAAATTAGTTCTTGTTCTCGATATACTTATCTAAATATACACGTGTATTGCCGATCGTCGCCTGGCGATCATCCATACTCCTCTCCTCCACCTCCTCCGGCGACGACGGGGCGTATCAGAATCCGTCACCATGGGGACGGCCTCGCTGCAGGGATCGATCTCATGAGATCTGAGGCCGGATGATCCGCCTACGTTATCCCATACCTCTGCATCGCGGCAGATTGCCGTCGGAATAGTCTGAGCCGAATCTTCATCCCAAATGGCGCTCCCTTCGATAGGCTGGTTTTGCCGATCTCCGGGAGATCAGTCTCGGCAAGTTATCATCACGATTGATCATCAAATATGCGTCTATCATAATAAGCCTTATCTACTATGAATGCTCGACAGAAGCATTGATGTCAGACGTCAACAAAATTAGTATCTCTCTATCTCTGTTGTTTCTTATGATCTTCTCGGTTGCGGGTGGAGCCGGCGCCTTGCTCTCAGACCCCCTCGATAAAGCCGACGAATCGCAGATAAATATCTCAGTCAGCTCGACTTATGCGATTGAGGTGGAGGTCCTTGCCACCCCTGACGACGCGAGAGAAGTTGATCTTGTCACCATCACGTACAACGTCGATAATACAGGGAAGGAACGGCTTTGTGGGATAACCATAAACAACAGCCTCCCCGGGGTCACTCCGGTGGGTCCCTTCGACCTGGAAGGGGGAGAGAATGTAACCCTCACTGCGGAGTATAATATAGATTCGCAGGATCGTCAGCTTCCGTACGTGATTATTAACGTCAGCGCCACCGGATACAGCTGCAAAAATGGGAGAGCCATGACAATTGCCACGGCATCCTGTGGCGTATTGCTCAGTTAGAGCCAATTAAATCATGATCACCTCTTTTGGTGAAAGAATCGGTCGGGGAGGCTCCGATCCAGCCTCTCCGACGTCTATCATTTCAGGGCTATAAAGGGGGCTGTAACCGTGGACGCAGAACTGCCTCCACGAAAGGCAGGATCAAATTGTTTTGCACCACATGGTTAGATACACCTGATAATTCGACCGCTCTTTCCGCATTATTCTGGAGGTGCTGCCGATAACATCCTCAAATATATGTTTCCTCAGCCCCCCCAGGCAATATTATGGGAAACCTCTTTATAGTATAAACAAGGGAGTTATCGAAGGGGTGTGTACTTAAATGAGCGATAAGACGGAGCAGTTGAAAGAGCTGTTCTTGAAGATCTCAAGCAGCACCAAGGTGATCGAGAAGCAGGCCAAGCTTCATGGCGATCTCAAAGGGAGTGAAGAGATCGAACGGAGACTTCGAGAGGTAGTATCCGATATGTGCGAACGATACAGCATACAGACGAAGCTCACCCCCGAACAGCTGGCCACCCTGGTGAGGCTATTTTATAAAGGGCTCAGCGATACCGAGATCGCCGAGGGGCTGGGAGATCGGGCCCTCAACAAGACCGTCAGTCGCGCCAGGATCAAGCTCCATCTATTCCGGAGATCCGACCTCAAGCCGCCCTTTGAAAAGCAGGAGTTTCTCAGGCTTGCTTCAGCCGGCTATTCCGTAAAGGAGATGAGCGAAAGCCTGGGGGTCGCCCCCTCCACCATCAGCGAGTACAAGAACATCTTCGATTGCCAGGAGGCGGCCGAGAGGGACGGATATACCAAGCGGTTTGAGGATATAATCTCCGACCAGGACGTCTCCGAAAGGATGGTCACCCACATCTCCAAGGATGGGCTGCAGGATACCATGGACACCGACTACGAGACAGCAGAAGCTTGAAGGGGGCCTTCCCAAGCCCCAGGGGACACTCCCCCCGGCTCGTCAAGGGGCGATCCCTCTATCCTTTTCCATGGTTCGTCCATAATAGCCCTTTAATTTCAGATCTTTCGATCCCGAAGACTCCTCTCCCCGTTATTGCATGATCAGAAGTAGAAGAGGAAGAATAATGTCGCAAGCATCCATTCTCCCTCCACGAGAAAGTCCAGGATCAGAGGATCTCTCTTCTTCATGAGGTAAAGGGTGTAGGCCAATCCGTATACGATCAGGATGGAGACGAGGGTTATTACATCCCCGTACATGAAAGGCAGCATGCAGATCAGGGTTATGTTGACGGCCACGAGGAGGGCTCTGGTCTTCCTCAACCCCAGGATCACGGGAACCGTTCCGATCCTGTTCAATCTGTCACCCTCTACATCCCTCACGTCGTAGAGGATCGTGTCGACGAAGGTCTTCACAAACATGAAGTATCCGACGATGACGACGTCGAATCCCGCCGGGTGTCCTGTAGCAATGACGGGCATCATGGTTGTGATCAGGGCCCAGGTCAGGGCCACCACGACGTTCTTCATCATGGTGATCTCCTTCAGCCTTGGAACCCCCGGCAGAAGCTTCATACCGTAGAAGGCGTTGGCGATGATGGGGACCATAACTATAGGGACCGCCTTCGGCGTGGTGAGGAGCGTCAGAATTATAGCCAAACCGTATGCAGCGAGGGAGGTGGAGAGGATCAGCCCTCTTCTTCCATGAATGAAGCTCCTCCTCTGGGGGACGTTGATGACGTCTTTATCTATATCTGTGATCTTGTCAAGGCTGTAAACCGAGAAAGATATCAAAAAAACTATGAAGCATATGATCAGTTCTGGGACCTCTCCCAGGAGTATGAACCCTATGTAGGTCTTAAAGAAACCAGTTCCTCCAATGAAGAGGGAACTGACCGACAAGAATGTAAACATTCTGCTTAAGAAATTAAGAATAATTAATCTACGTGAATAATACGAGATCCCCATAATCAACACCGAACTGGTAATGTTTATCTAACTTCATAAACCTTATCTATATATAAAATTTAATAGACAATATATGACAATATATATCACTTCATATTCGATCATCGCCCCTATTTGGCATATATCGCCAGAACGATCTGCTAATAATCATATTCTCTGATATTATCCTTATAGTCTGTGATTCTGCTGAAACCCTCGCATCATCCGATAGGCAAAGGAGGTATATCGGACCTGATATGGGTTTCAGCCTGGAGGAGAATCGTGGGGCATTTTCAAAAAGAATTTTATCAGATCGAATCGATCCGATTTGATCTCCGTAAGTAATGATCGAAGAGCTCGTTCCCCCACTCGATGGCCGTCTCACCCATGCAGTTCAGATCCTTTCCCACGTCGTAACCCCCGTCGACCCTGAATAGCCCCAGGGAGAATAGCGAATTTGTGACGGTAAAGGCGGCTGGGACCTCTGAATCGATACGGTATAACCTGAAGTTTTCACATTCCAGTAGCTGATTCAGTATCTCGATATGCTCTCTTATGACGATATCAATGACCGGCTTCGTCAGTATGAGGTCGACCTCAGCCCCGTTCATGGTGGCGGTCGCTACCGCCTCCTCATAGCCGGGTATTATGATCGGGGAAAGACCGCGGATCTCCGTCGACCTCCTCAGCTCCGATATGAAGAACTCCTGAGTCTTCAGGATATCAGCCGGGTTACCTTCCAGGATCTCAGACTTGCTCAGCATACCTATCCTGGTCATAAGAGAATCGGGTATCGCGCTTATGTCGTGGGTCTGCCAGAAATCACCGTATCTTTCCAGGACCAAGACGAAGTCGATCATCTCGTTCAACATGCAGGCTTGCATCATCCCCAGGTTGGTGAGGGCGTAGCCTTTTTCGGTTCTGGCCACCATCTTGGATTCGGCCATCTCCTTGATGGCATGGAGGATAGTCGTATTTCTTATGCCGATCTCCTTCTCCATGTCGCTCGTGTTCTTCACTCCAGCTCTCAGACAAAGGAGGATCTTGGTTCTCACCTTGGAGCGCGTAAAGGATTTCAGCGACTCCTCGGCCACGTCGTATCTATCGCATCTCTCCATACTTAGCCATCCAACCTATGGGGGTGCTGAGACCTATCATCTGTCTATCTATCGTCTGGACGGTAGAAGCTTCTTTAATCCGACTCCATCATCGATTAAATCCGGAGAAACCGCCCGGGGATCAATGGTCAATTAGGTCGAAAGAATAGTGAGTTTTGAGATAAATATCTACCGATCTGTCTTAATCAAAAATGCATGACGTCACCGGGAGACGGCTGCCCCAGCCGACTTGGAGAAAAGGCGAGGTGCGGCTGCCGGGAATCGAACCCGGGCTACAAGCTTGGGAAGCTCATGTCCTAACCCCTGGACCACAGCCGCTCGGGATGGCCTTGGAGGCCATATCTCATAAAGCTTATGCTTTGGGATGGTGGGCGACGATCTCCTCGAAGGCCGAGAGGACGGAGTTCAGCTCGTCTCGGGTGAGCTGGTAGGAGCTGAGCTTGAACTGCCTTGTGAGGCCGGGCTTTATCCCGAAGATACTCCTCTTTTTCAGCTCCTTATAGAGGAAGTACCTACCCTTCTTTGCCGTCTTGGAGATCTCGTATAGCATCTCTGACTTATAGAACATCAGGTCGTGGCTGTGGGGCCGGTCCCCCTGGAGGACTATGCCCAGCTTTTCCATCTCCCCCGCAAACCAGCGGGCCTTCTCCACCTCCTCATCCCACCGCTTCGTCCTCTCGACGACGGCGGGAAAGCTCGCCATCATCGTCAGTATCCCTGCGCCCCGGAGGGTGCAGCCGAGCATCTCCAGCTCTTTATTGGGGACGAGCTTCGACCTTCGAAATATCCTCGCCGCCAGCTCCTCGGTGGCGCCTATGACCCCTATGGGACCAGAGGAGGCCATGGACTTGTGGCCGCTTCCGATGATGACGTCCGCCCCGAGGCTCTTCGCGCCGACGGGCATCCTCCCCACCGAATAGGCGCCGTTTATGGTCAGGGGGATCCCCTCGCGACGGCAGATCTTCGAGACCGCCTTTGGGTCCACCAGGTTGCCGTAGTTTCCGTCCGGGTACGTGAGGACCGCCATCCCCACCCTCTCGCCGCGCCCTCTCGCCCTCTCGATAGCCTCTTCGTAACCCCCGGGGTCGACCCTGTAGAGGGGCTTCTCGCCGGCGGGGACCAGCTCCACGTTCAGCCCCGCCAGCTCCGCGGCCAGGAGGGTGGTGTAGTGGACGTTGCCGTCGGCCACCACCGTCTCGCCCCTCTCGCAGAGGGCGTGCATGGCGGAGAAGATCCCCTCCCTCGCCCCGTGGGTTATCCTGACCTGGTCGGCCTCCAGAAACGCCGGGAGCGCCTCGCGGACGAACTCTCTTATGGGCGGGTTATCGATCGCCTCCAGGGATCCGGTGCAGAAGTCGCAGACCGAGTAGCCGTCGGCCCATTCCATCACCGCATCTCTCGCCTCCGGGGTGAGGACTCCTCCCCGCTGGAGGGGGTCTATATTTATCGCTCCCGCGGTGCCCCTCTTCAGGCATCTGTACTTGTTGAGATCTTCGAGCATCTCTGCCACTTTTGAGCCCGCTTACGGTATAATTCTTCCCCTGAACAGGTCCCGATTCGGCCCGGAGAAAAGGTGATATATCCTTATCGAGAGATCCTTTCATGATGTCTACGGTCATCGGCCATCGCGGCGCGAGATCCCTCGCCCCGGAGAACACCCTGGAGTCGATCCGGGCTGCCGGAAGGTGCGGCGCTGATTTCGTGGAGGTGGACGTCCGCCTCACAAAGGACGGCTTTCTGGTGGTGATCCACGACGACTCCGTCGACCGTACCACCGACGGGACGGGGCGGGTGGATGAGATGACCCTGGAGGATATAACGCACCTGGACGCCGGGTCGGGAGAGAGGGTCCCGACCCTGGCCGAGGCGGTCGACCTCGCCGAATTCTTGGATCTCGGGATCGTCGTCGAGATGAAGGAGGAGGGGCTCGAGGAACTGGTGGCCGTGGAGGTCCGGGGAAAGAGGGCTATAGTCACCTCCTTTTATCACGCCTCCGTCCGCGAGATCAAGGAGATCGCAGAGGTCAAAACGGGGATCATCATCGCGTCGCTACCGATAAAGCCGGTGGACCTGGCCATCGAGGCCGGGGCCGACTCCATATTCCCGAGGCTGACAAACCCAAACCTTTTCAAAAAGGCCCACCGAGTGGGGATCGAGGTCTATCCCTGGACCATCAACGATCCCGATCAGGTCCGATGGCTGAAACGGCTCGGGGCCGACGGCATCGTCACCGACGATCCCTGCAGAGTCCGCAAGGCCGCCGACGAGGAGGCGACGGACGTAAAAGCCGGAGAGTGCCAGTACTACCCGTGTCATTTCGAGGGGCAGGACTGCACCCACTGCTTCTGTCCCCTCTACCCCTGCAAAGACCGGGAGCTCGGCAGGTTCATCGAGACGAAGAGGGGCAAAAGGCTCTGGTCCTGCGTAGATTGCGACCTCGTCCACAGGCCGAAGGTCGCTCGATACCTCAGCGCTCATCCTTCTGCGACGGCAGAGGTGCTGAAGAGGGTCGACCGGCAGGTTGACCGGTAGAATAACCCTCACCGATCTCCTTTATTGAACCGGGACCCTCCATCGGAACTCCGCCCTTTCAGACGGAAAGATTTATGCACATCCGGTGTATTAGCCCTCCATTATGAGAAGGATTATAGTATTCATGGTTGTAGCTCTCGCCCTATTGCAGGCCTGGTCTGTGATGGGCCAGAACATCCAGGACTCTCTCACCCTCAGCTCGGAGGTGGACGCCCCGGCGGCCCTCACCGACTTTCTGAACGGCTCCGTCAACGATACCCCCAACGCCACCGTCAACGCCACGGTAGACTCACCCATCGTCGACACCAACCTCTCGACTACGGGCAGCCAGAGCGCTTTCCTGGACCTCCCCGTCAACCAGAGCCTGATCGACACCAACCTCTCGACGACCTCCAGCCAGGGCGCTTTCCTGGACCTCCCCGTCAACCAGAGCCTGATCGACACCACAGACCCGGGGACCCTCACTCAGAGGGAGTTCATTCTGGGCGAGCCGGTGGTGGCGCCGGAGCCTTTCTTCAAGAAGGGTCAGATGATGGGAAGCGTGTCTGCTAGCTCATCAGCTGAGTCGGCGCCGTCCTTCTACCAGAAGGGCCGGATGATGGGGACCTGATGGCATAAGGGCTTCCAGGGAGAAGGATCGCTGAGTCAGCCGAAGATCGACTCCATATGGCGTCGCTCTCTTATCAAAACCCCGACCTTGTCTCTCTTTGACAGGGTCGCGGGAAATTTCTTATCGTCCAGCTCCAGGGTCAGAGGCCCATCGTATCCGATCTCTCGAAGGGCGACGAGGACCTCGTCGACGGATCCGTCGCCTGAGGGAAGGTGTCTCGTCCCATCTCTGGTGGCGCTGACGTGGACGTTCTGGATACGGTCTCCCAAGGTCTCCGCGAAGTCGACGGCCCTCGATATGGGGGGTACGGCGTGGGATATGTCCAGGGTCATCCTCAGGAGGGGAAACTCGTCGAGGAACCGGCCCATCTCCTCGGGTTCGGCGCAGATATTCCAGGGGAGAGGTTCCAGATTCTCAAGAGCCAGGGGTATCCCCTTCTCCTCCGCCTCCTCGAGGCATGCCTCAAGATAGCGGCAAAGCTTCTCCCGCTCCGCCTCTCTTGCGGGCCGCTTCGCCGTCCTCCTGCCGGGGTGGATCGTCACCAGATCTGCGCCGAAAAATCCCGCCAGGTCTATGGCCCGTAGGGACTCTTCCATCGTCGCCCGGCAGACGAGGTCGTTGTATGAGGAGGGGTTCAGGTCCATGACCGGGGCATGAAGGGTGATCTTCAGACCTCTAAGTGCCCTCCTGATCTTCTCCGCCTGTTCCTCCTGCCTTCCCCCCTCCCAGTACCAGGGGGTTTCGGCCCAGAGCTCGACGCCTTCAAGCCCTGCTCTGGCGACGACCTCTGCGATTCCATCAGGATCCAGATCCCAGAGGAACATGGAAGATACCGAGACCGTCGCCGCCATTCACGCCACCGTTTCGTCTATCAGCCTCTCGATCCTCTCGAGCCGCTCCAACTGGACCTGCATCCTCCGCAGGAGGACCGGCGGCGCTTCCGCGGCGGCGGTGCACTGGTCTGTCCAGGCATCCACCTCTCTCATGACGCTCTCCACCATATCCTCAAACTCTTGAGTCAACTTGCCCTCTTCGTGGAGCCGCTCCAGACCCTCCCTGACCCCATCCTGGATCTCGGCTATCTTCAAGAGCACCAGGTTCAGCTCCGTCTCTATCCTCGCCCTCTCCACCTATTCTCCCCCTCTCTATCCGCCTCATCGGAACCGTTACCGTCGCGGGAGTCGCGACGGCGTTTCAATCTTCGTCTCATGCCGTCAGGGTCCCTCCATCCTCCACCCTCGGCTGAGGAGGACTTCGATATACCACAATCCTCTCAGCTGGGGGCGAGCTTGACTATCGCCTCGGCGAGGTCACCCTTCGCCTCTTTGAGGGCCGCCCTGGCCTCATCGGGGCTGCATCCGGTCTGGGCCACCACCAGCTCGACGTCGCCATCGGGTATCGAGACCTCGCGGCCCCTCTCCTGGGCGGTCCCCACCACCTGGTACGACCTGTTTCCCTGGGCGTCCATCACCGTGACCGATGCGTCCAGAAAGAAGATCTCCCGGTCTTTCGTCCTGATGGTGACCTCTTCGACCCCCTCGATCTCTTCGATGTTGATCCCCATCTGCTTCATCATCTGCTTCATCTTCTTGGGGCTTACCCCCTTGCCACCGATCCCTGGGAACATGCTCCATCCATGGTGATCCATCAGCTGTAAATCTATCTCCTCGCCCTCCAGTCCGTCCAGACCCGGGGCGGAAGGATCTGGAGACGGGTCGATGGGCCTGTACGGCAAATGACGGAAATAAACACTGAAAATTGATTATAAGTGGAGAAAAATTTGTATTCTCTACTGAAATTAACATGTTTAATGATATAGGTTTTGCTAAAACGGAAAAGGCTATATCCGATGTGGTACCGACAGCTGGCGTCGAATCTTTCGGCCTTCGAGCAAATGGTGGAGGGAATTTATTTGGCCACAGAAAACGGTGGAGAAAGGGCCAAGGAGATGATGCGCCTTGGACCTCTGGAGTTGAAGGACGCCACTTCAAACCCGGCGCCCCTCGGTCTGATGGGATTCGGGATGACTACGGTTCTCCTGAACATGCACAACGCTGGCTGGTTCGCTCTGGGGTCTATGATCCTGGCCATGGGCATATTCTACGGCGGGATCGCCCAGATCATCGCAGGGGTTATGGAGTGGAAGAAGGGGAACACCTTCGGGACGACCGCCTTCACCTCTTACGGCCTCTTCTGGTTGACGCTGGTATTCCTGCTGTTGATGCCCAAATTCGGATGGTGGGAGGGCCCAGAGAAGAACGCCATGATAGCCTACTTCTTCATGTGGGGGCTATTCACGCTTTACATGTTCATAGGGACCCTGAGGCTGAACAGGGCTCTGCAGGTCGTCTTCTTTACGCTGACGATCCTCTTCTTCCTCCTGGCCATCCGGGACTACACCGGGAGCGCCACCATCGCCATGATCACCGGCTACGAGGGGATCTTCTGCGGCTTCACCGCCATATACGCCGCCTGCGCCCAGGTCATAAACGAGGTCTACGGGAGGACCGTCCTTCCCCTGGGGCCTGTCAAGTAGCCGGATCGGGGAGATGATGATCCGGCCAGCATAGAACCGGCCGGTCGATATCATATCCTTCTCATTTTTTAAGGTCGGCGACGTCGTCTCCCGACATTCTTGAACCCCGCCTCTGCCATCCTTCCCGATCACCACCAAAGAACCATATACACTGAAGACCTCTGTCATTAGTGGTGTATAGATCATGATGGTCTCTGGAGATAGAATCAAAGGCGGGGATATGCCCTCCGATCTGATAGAGAAGGTGGACGGCCTGTTGGACCAGTTCATGGGGATCGTAAAGAACCTGGTGGAGGAGCGGAGGATCCAGAGGGGGGTCGTACGGAGCATGAACCCCAGCAGCGTCGTGGCGGTCCTGGACAAGGCGACCCTCTACATCCTGGCCCAGCACCACGCCGGCTCCCTATCCACCATGTACACCTACCATCCCGAGAAGAGGATCTCAGAGCAGAAGGCCCTCAGCAGCGCCCGCTGGGAGTTCGGGTACGAAGACCCTTACATGATAATTTTTCCCGCCGTGATCCTGGAGGAGGGCGACCGGGCCCGGGGTGATATCCTCCGGGTGATCGCCCTCGCCCACGTCGAGGCGGAGGTCGAGAGGGCGATAAACCTCATGAGCCTGATGCAGATCAGGCCCCTCTTCGGCCACGCCGCCTACATCGTCGACGACAGGATGGCTTCGGTTCTGGTGCCCCTGACCGACGACGGCGACGACCTCTACGACGGGGCGGTGAAGCCGGCCCTGGAGCGGGCGGGGCTCATCGCCGTGAGGGCCCTCGATTTCGGCGAGGACGAGGAGAAGCTCAAGGCGATCTGGAGGGATATATGCAGGTCCAGGATGGTGGTGGCAGACCTTTCGGGGCCCGACCCCATGGTAATGTACATGCTCGGGATCGCCCACGCCATCGGAAAGGAGTCTCTGGTCCTCTGCCAGCGGGGACGGTGTCCAAAATTCCCTCCAAAGCTGATCCGGGCCAGCTTCATCGAATACGAAGGGGGGGAGGATATGCTGGATGAGCTGAGGGAGAAGATACGCGAGGTCCTTCGAAATATGACAAAACCGGTGATGGGCTCGGATTGAACGAAAAAAGAGTATGGAGGAGCCGGAGCAGATATCGCTCGTGCTCCGTCTCCATCACCGCCCTTTCTTGCGGGCGAGACCTCTAGCAGGACCTCTCCATCAGGTTGTAGACCGTCGCGAACTCGGTGTTCACCTTCACCACCCCGTCGTTGAAGCCCTTGAGGCTCTCCGGGACGGGGCCGAGCTTATCCGCCTTCTCCTGGGAGTCGACGACGGAGCCGGGGGGGACGAAGCTTCCGTCGGCGAGCTTCACCCCCACCACCAGGGCGAGGTGGCCGACGAAGCACTTCTTGCCCAGGGTCGAGGCGTGGACTACGGCGTTGAAGCCGACGAAGCTTTCGTCTCCCATCTCCAGGGGGCCGTGGACGACGGCGCCGTGGGCGATGGAGACCCTGCGGCCGAGCTTTATGCTCGTCCCTTCGAGGCCGTGGAAGACGGCGCCGTCCTGGACGTTGGAATCGTCTCCGATGATGATCGGCGTCGCCTCGTCGGCCCTGATGGAGGCGCCCGGTCCGACGTAGACCCTCTCTCCTATCCGGACGTCTCCGATGACGGTGGCGGCGCCATCGACGTAAGCGGTGTCTGATATGGATGGCGTCGATACGGCGTCATTCCAGCTGCATCTTGGGTTTGCTTTATTCATCAAACTCACCGTCATCTAACCTACCTTCTAAGATAAAAGCCATTATGATCAACGACCGTGTTATTTTCATAATGAATCTCGATATAAAAATGCTGCCGGGACTGGAAAAATAATATAAATTATTGATAATCTGATGGGTCCCTGGAGAACTTGAGATCTCGACCGCTTCCCGTCAATGGATCGTCGCGGCGAGAACGCCGTTTAAGAAGCGCGTTTCAAAGATGCGTAACTTATTATAAAGATAATTGGCGCTAATTTTAAATAGATAAGATACACTTATAATCAAACCTAACAAATCTCTGCTATGACGTTCTCTTGGAGGGAGACGCCATTTTGGAAAAGATCTTTCGGTAGTGCATATCGAATGAGAATCGAAGGTCATTGAATGAGGGTGTTTGATTTATGGCAGGAAATATTGAAACCTATGAGCCGCCGGGTGGACGGTGGGCGATAGTTGTAACAGGCATGATGATCCAGCTCTGTCTGGGTGCCATTTATGCTTATGGAGTATTGAGAAATCCGCTGGTGGACCACTTCAAGGGCATGGGGCTTGACCCTTCAGCTATGGATATGACCTGGCCTTTCATCGTCTTCCTGGCGATGTTCGCCATCACCATGCCCATGGCAGGCCCTCACATCCAGAAGATGGGTCCGACGAAGGTCGCCATGGTGGGCGGCGCCCTCTGCGGCGTCGGCTGGCTCGCAGCATCCTTCGCCACGTCCCCGGCGATGCTGATACCCCTCTACGGCGTAATCGGCGGTCTTGGTGTAGGAATCGCATACGGCGCACCGATCTATACCTCAGCCCAGTGGTTCCCTGACAAGCGCGGCCTCGCTGTCGGCTTGACGGTATTGGGCTTCGGCTTCTCTTCCGCCATAATCACATATTCCACCAAGTTCATGCTCGATGCAGGCTGGGGCATAATGGGCATTATGCAGACCTTCGGTATCGTCTTCATCATCGTCACCGTGGTCTTGTCGATGTTCCTCAAGTGCCCGCCATCCGGCTGCAAGCCAGGAGGCTGGACGGCTCCCCCATCCACCGCTGCCCGGAAGGTCGACTTCATGCGTCACGAGATGACCAAGACGAAGACCTTCTTCGGCCTGTGGCTCTGCTACACCATCGGGGCTATTGCGGGGCTGACGGCGATAGGGATCTCGGGGCCGGTGGGTAGAGAGGTATTCGCCAACGCCGGGATGGAAGCGGTAGCGGCCAACGAGTTGATATTCCTCCTGATACTGCCGTTTGCGATCTTCAACGGAGCTGGACGGCCGGTATTCGGGTCCCTCACCGATAAGCTGACCCCCAAGAATACAGCGATGATATCTTACGTCCTCATCTTCGTCGCCTGCATTCTGATGTACATGGCCTACTCCTCGGTATACGCGTACATCATCGCTTTCTGCATACTGTGGGGCTGCCTCGGCGGATGGCTCGCCATCGCCCCGACGGCCACGGCGAGCTACTTCGGGATGAAGGACAACGCCAAGAACTACGGCCTCGTCTTTACCGCCTACGGTGCCGGCGCCATCATCGGCGGGATCGTCTCCGCCCAGGCCAAGGACCTCTTGGGCGCTTACCAGCCGTTCTTCCTGATCGTGGCGGCTCTGGCCGTGGTGGGGATGATCGTCTCCTTCGTCCTGATGAAGCCCCCGGTAGCGGCAGGAGAGTGAGCTCCTAGATCAAAGATCCGTAGGCATGGATACAAGGTCGAAGGCTGGATCCCCGTAGGGAGGGCGCAGCCCTCCCCCCGGGCCTTCCAGGACGGATTTTGATGATCCCCTCTTTTTTTCCTTTATCTTCCCGTGGATCTTCTGGGATATACACTGCGTGACCGTTCCCCAGAATGACAGAATTTGCTGGGCCGCCTGCCAAACCCGTTAAATAAAACCCCTGCCTACCTTCTTCACGATGTTCAAGCTAGGTGAATACGAAGAGTTTGAGGCCGCCGACATCGCAGCCCACCTCAAGGGGGCCGGCGTGAAGGTCGATCTGAAACCGGTTATATCCGCTTCCGTGGAGAGCGCCGTCTATCTGGAGGGCAAGGAGAGCGAGCTGAGGGAACGGATCGAGGAGTTCGAGGTCTACGACCGCTACATTGAGGCTCTCAAGGCCGCCCTCGCCGAGGGGATCGAGGCGGAGGAGTTCACAGACCGTTATCTATCCCTTCTGGACCCCTCCTGGAAGGAGAAGGAGGACGGTATGGCCGGGTTTCTGGAGGATGGGACTGTCTCTTCTGAGGGGGCGGATGACTCTCCCGACGGGATGGTGGAGAGGGCGAAAGACCTCCTGGAGATGCTGGAGGCGATCCAGTTTATGGGGGACGCCCTGCATCTGAACGATATCGAGATCGGCGGAGAAGCGGGAGCGCAGATGGGGGACGATCCGGTCCTGAGGATCCCCGTCGACGTAGACGATGTCGACCCCGACGACGAGCTCGCAAGGCCCGTCCTGGCGGTCCGGCTGGAGAAATGGGTCGAGCTACGTCTCGACGAGATGACGGCTCCACTGGCCAAGAACGTCGCCGACGATTTCGCCGACGAATACCCGGAAGAGTACTACAAGATCTGCTCCATCGGGATGACGATGGAGCGGCTCCTCGAACCGCCTGAGGGGGCGGCGAAGATCGAGATGGAAGAGTTCGGGGACCTGCTCGTCTTCGAAGAGGATATGGACGATTTCGTCATGATGGTGGACGGATCGGCGGCGGCCGAGGAGATCGCCCGGGTTTTGAAGAAAGAGGGCGTGGTAAAGATCAAGGGCGATAAGATCGTCTGGAAGAGGTGAGGATCTCTCCGTCGCCGTTGGTGGATCTGAGGCGACGGCGCGAAGTCCCCCCTGCATGTCGAGAACTGTGATCCTCATACTCCGCGGCGACCCTGCCATCATCCGGGTCCCTTCTCAGGGAGGGACTCTCGATCCTCTATCGCCTCCTCCCCATCGAGGATAAAACGTCTCGGGGGTTCCTGGTGGCGAGGCTCAAAAGAACCACCCTTCAGCCAGAGGCGGAGATCATCATCTCTAAAAAGACCCATCAAAAGACGGGGCGAGACCCATCGCCCCGGGAGCCCCTCTCCGATGCGAAGAGGCTCTGCCACCTGTTGTGTGCGAGAGAGTGCGTCGAGATGAAGCGCTCAGGGCTATACAAAGGGCTCCTCAAACGGAGGCTCCACTGGTCGGAGTCGAAGCGGGAAGAGCAGCACCGGACCATCGACCGGGGCGAGACGGAGCCCTTCGATATAGCCATACCCCTCCCCGCCAAGGATCGCGAGGACCCGGAGGGGACGTCCTGGGGAGCGGACCTATTCTGGGAGAGGTTTAGGTGCACCGGGTGCGGCAGGTGCTGCTACTCCCCCGGTGCGGGGCTATACCTCGACGGGGAAGATATGGATAGGATATGCCGCCACCTCGGCTGGCCGGCTGAGAGGCTGGAGGCCCTCTGCAGTCGCGACAGGAACGCCAAGGTCTGGGCTCTCCGGCAGCCCTGCCCCTTCTACGACTCCGAAGAGAGAGGGTGCGTCATCTACCCCGCCAGGCCCAAGACCTGCACCTGCTACCCTCTCCACCCGCCCTTGAGGCAGATGCCGTATCACTTGGCCGTCGACGCCTTCTGCCCCGGGGCGAGGGAGTTTGCGAAGGAGACCCTCGGCTGGTGGATCGTCTGCGAGGCGAACTGGGCCCGGATCCTGAAGAGGATGGTGGAGGCGGAAGGATCAGAGGACGAGGGGCCGGGAGAGGGGAGGGATGGATCCTAAGCTCCGCTCTTTTTAATAACCAGGTTTGCTTCAATCGGAATTCCGATCTTCATCTTCTCCAGAATCGTTCTCTGTTTTTTTGATATCTCTGTCAGCCTCCATTTACCCCCGACTTTGACCGCCCTGAACTTCGCGAGTTCCATGAGAATATCTTCGATAGATTTTTTATCAAGAAGCTCAACCTCCCTTGCCCTTTGAAGCAATATCGCCCTCAAGATCAACGATATGAAGAAGATGAACAACAGTCCCTGAAGCGTTTCAATCTTCTTTACTCTCAGGGGCATAACCTCAAGCTCGTTCTTGAGGTCATCGAACCTCTTCTCGACTTCATCCCTTTCTCGATATAGCGAAAGGACTTCAACCCATTTTCTTTTGGTGGCTGAAATGAGAATGGTCTTTCCGAATCGGTTTACAGCCTGGGATATGGCATTGACTCTTCTGCGAAGTTGGATCGTTTTTCCGTCCACATTGCACTCGAAATATCTTTCAAAATTGCCCGCTATCAGCTTGAATTGGCCGAGGGGGTTATTGAACTCTTTTCCGTTGAGAGCAGATTCGATATCAATCAATCTATTATAGAACGAATTTATCTCTTGACCTTCACGTTTCTTATTGAACAGTACGTATCCGTAAGCATTGACTTGTCCAATTTGTATCTCGCTCTCCAAGACGTAAAAAATGTCTCCTGCGAACCGCCTGGCATTTGCCACCTCGTTTGAAATCTATGTGGATGTCGAGTTGTTTCTCCTCCAAGTCGAAGTCTATTGAATCGATATACCAGGGCGGCTGCAAGTTCAGGGCCAGCTTAAAAAGATTCTCTTGTGAGATTGACATGGTTTTTATTCTATAACCTCATATGATAAGTGGTTATCCATTACCCACAGGAAATAGCGAAGAGCCATAAAAGAGATAAGCTTCTATCTTCTCCCCACAACCTGATATTTTCTGCAGTGATTTCATCCCCAATTTCCCGAGATTATCTCATCCATAAAGGTCCAATCGTCCTCTATCATCGAGATGGAATGTCGGCTGGATGCAGGACAACGTATGGAATTAATATATACTGATATTTGATAAAACACAATATAAATAATAAAGAAATAGTAAAGCTTAACTACAACCTCTGTCTAAACAATGTTGATAGATCTGAAGAAGGCGGATTGAAGATCTTCAGCCATCTATCGATAAAGCGCTATCAAATCTTGATCGGAATAAGGTAATTTATGATACTAGAACGTCATTTCGTATCCTTAAACGCTCTGATCTCGATCTGGTAGACCAAATGAGAAGGAGTTGAAAGAAGATGCCTTTAGAGGAGCTAAAGAAGATAAGAGGAGATATAAGCAAGAAGGGGTTCCAGTGGTCGGCAGGAAAGACCGAGGTCAGCGAGCTATCCGATGCGAAGAGGAAGACGTACCTGGGACTTGCGACAGACGAGAAAGAGATGGAGATGCTGAAGACAGCCATCGTCGAGGAAGACGCCATGATGGCCAGCGAGGGCCTCCGCTTCGCCTACCTCACCAGCTGGGACTGGAGGAGCGTCGGAGGCGTCGACTGGACGACCCCCGTCAAAGATCAGAAGGGGTGCGGCTCTTGCGTCGCCTTTGCCACCAGCGCCGTCGTCGAGTCGAACCTGGAGATCTTCCGGCGGAGCCCCACATTGAACCCGAACCTCTCTGAGGCGGACCTCTTCTTCTGCGGCTGCGGCAAGTGCTGCCCGAGCGGATGGAACTTCCCCCCCGCCCTCGACTACGTCAAGAGCAAGGGGATCCCCGACGAGGCCTGTTACCCCTATGCCGACAAGGACCAGCCGTGCAAGCCCTGCCCCGACAGAGCCAAGAGGATAATTAAGATCCAGGGCTGGAGATCGATAAACACCGCATCTCAGGCGAAGGAGTGGATATGCAGACATGGCCCGGTGATCACGGGGATGGCGGTCTACGGTGACTTCTTCAGCTACAGGGGCGGAGTATACCGGCATACCAGCGGAAACCTCGCAGGATATCACGCCATAGCCGTCGTCGGCTACAGCGAAAAGGATCAGTGCTGGATATGCAAGAACAGCTGGGGAACCGGCTGGGGCGAGAAGGGATGGTTCAGGATAAAGTACGGCGAGTGCGGGATCGGGAGCACCTTCGCCTTCTACACCGCAGAGTTCCCGGCCCTCAACGACGATATAATCATGCCCAAGACCGGGAAGGTCGTCGCCAAGTTCAAGAGCAAGTCTGCGGCGTTCGAAAGCGAGTTTCGGCTCCAGTCTCCGACGAACAAGCTGATATTCAAGGCCTCCGACTCCCAGGTGGGCAAGACCTTCGATGTGGGGACCTTCAGCGCCGGCCAGAAGCTGATCTTCGCCCTGAAGACCCCCGACGGGAACACCTACTACACGATCCACGCCTGGAACAAGGACGCCTGCGACCACGTCATAAAAGTCCAGACGGGGACGTACAAGTGGGAGCTGAGGTGGGAGGACCTCTACGGCCTCGGTGACCAGGACTACAACGATGTCGTCGCCGAGATCGAGATCAAGTGATATATATATGAGAAGGAGGGATGAATATGAGGAAGAGGGATGAATATGAGGAAGAGGGATGATAGTCTATATCCCTCTCTTCATCATTTATCTGATGATATCACTGGTGGCCCAAGATATGAGATCTCTTGAATTGAACGCGAAGGTGAACGAGGAGTTCACCCTCTCCATCGAATCGGTCCCCACCACCGGATACGTCTGGGATGCGAAGTTCGATGGTGAGATGATAAGGCTGAAGGATAAGAGCTTCGAGGCGAACCAGCCTCTTGCGATAGGGGGGGGTGGGATAGAGACCTTCACCTTCGTCCCCGTCGTCGCCGGCGAGACGGTGATAACCATGATCCACAAACGGTCCTGGGAGAGGGAGGCCGCAGAAGAGCGGACTTACCTGATCAGAATAAGCTGATAGCCTGTCAGAAATCGATTCCGCTTCGTTTTCAATAGATGCCTCTCGATTTACGGGAGAGGACCATCTCCGAACAACCCAGCCGGACCTTCCTCAACGTCTCATCCCGCCTCGCCGGAGCCACGAGGACTGAGACCTCGGCGCCGCAGCTCCAAGACCGTCTCATCATCAAGATGACGATCGAAGGGAGGGAGGACCCATCCCTGATCCGGGACCCAAGGAGGGTGAGATAGGAAGAACCCCGGTCCGGCCGCAGGTCGCCCCCCAGATGGTGACCTCGCGGCCTCTCCAGCCCCATCCAGGGTGTGGCGGCCGGCCCAGATTCGTATGGGCCCCTGGATCTTCGGATCTCTCCTCCAAACGGATCATATCTCCTATCCAGACGGCGGAGGCGTGCGGCACCCGTCCTCCTCCGACCGACGGATCCATGACGATGACGTAGCTTCCGGCGAGGGGGCCGGACCGGATGACGAGGCTCCCGACGCTGATATAAGATCCGTCCTGGAGCCGGGTATCGATGGCGATCTTCCCCACCCTATTTCGCCCCGTTGCCGGGGGCGCCAGAATCTCCCCCCACGGCGGCTCCAATAGCTCCGCCTCCAGGGTCGAGTTTTCGCCATCAACGATGATCTTCAGGTCCTCAAGGAGGTAGTGAGCCCGCCCGAGGCGGAGGTTTCCCCGATAGCTGTAAGCCCTGTCGTACCCCTCTATCTCCGCCTTGATCTCCCCCAGGGTCCTGTTCTCTTCGAGGAGCCGCCGGACCAGGGAAGGATCGATCCCCCTCGCCTTCTCCACCCGGAGCCTTAAGGGAATCCTCTCGCCGTCGGTCCTCAGGGCGACGCCCCTCTCGGAACGGACGATGGATATGAGATCCGGATCGCCTCCTCCGCAGTGATGGCCACCATCGATCGTGCAGAAGGCCATGCCAGGAAGCACCGGCCCGGCGCCAGGACCTGATATCATATCCATACCGGGATGGGCCCCTGCCCCTCCCGCAAAGCTCGCCAGAAGGAGCGCCGCCATAACAAAACCGTCCGATCTCGTGATAGTCCTCATCTGCCCCCCCCAGTAAGCCGCTCTGATAGCTCGATGACGTTGGTCCTCCCCCACTCCCTCTTGGTCACGATATTTCTCCTCTCAAGGGAGACTATTATCCCCGTAAGGGAGGATTTTGGGATCCCCGTCTCGTACCTGATCTCGGCCTGTGTCATCTTTCCTTGGTGCCTTATCAGAACCTCCAGGACCGACCTCTCTCTGCCGGTGAGCGTCTCCATCACCGCCGTCATCTCCCCCGATATGGGGGCTATGGCTCCACCCGAAGGCGGCGGAGAGCCGCCATCCTCCGGGACGATCTCGCCATCGGCCCCCTCGACCCGGAGATCATCGACCTCGCAGAGATCTCTCTGGGG
The DNA here is from genome assembly GCA_002506535.1 of Methanothrix harundinacea. Classification (GTDB taxonomy): domain Archaea; phylum Halobacteriota; class Methanosarcinia; order Methanotrichales; family Methanotrichaceae; genus Methanocrinis; species Methanocrinis harundinacea_B. The sequence continues at coordinate 93,268 of DAXT01000014.1, read as the reverse complement.
CTTCGAGTCCTCCGGGCCGGCTCCGTCCGAGGTCCTCCCGGCGAGACCTCTGGACTTGACCGATCCGAAGATGACCACCAGGGCAAGGAGGAGGAGACCTAAGAGGATTAGAGGAGCGGCGGTCCTGGCCGGCGGCTGAAGACCGACCTCCGCCGCCTGCGCCCCTACCATCTCGTTCTTCAAAGGCTGCCGGTACCTGACGGCGGCGGAGGGGCTTGATACGTCGTAGCCGTGAAACTCCACCACAAAGGAGTCGCTGGAGGAGGAGACGAGATAATCGAGACCTTCGGTCCCTGAGATCTCGCTGATCTGGACGTTCTCCGACAGGTAAAAGGTGATGTGATACTCGCCGTAGCCTCCAGTGGCCGGAAGTCTGATCTCCCAGTCGTCCCCGTTCTTCGTGGTGAGGGCGTTGGTGACGGCGTAGAGCTGGAGGGCTTCTTCGTCGTACTGATACTCAGAGCCGTTGAGGAAGGCGAGCCCTTCGATCCCACTGGCGTATCCCGTCAATAGAGCCTTGCCGGCATCGTCGGCGTAGATGTCGAGGACGAGGCTCCTGGAATCCCCGCTCTCATCCTCGAGGGCCCAGGAGCCGGAGCTGAAGACGACGATCGCATAGATCAATATTATAAGAGCCGATCGGCAGAGCGTATCGATATCCTTCATCTGGACCCTTTTGGAAAGCCGGTTCTTCTGGGGGTTTTGATGTCGAATATATTTAAGATTTGGGCGTCTTTTAGCTGGAGGGGGGCTTCTGGACCGACGAGACGTATGATTCATAAATGATAAAGTCCAACTTGATACGTTCCTTATGATAGGCAGATCTTCCTGTTGGGATATCGGAGCGTTGGCAGCCCTCTCCATCATGGCTCTCCTTCTCCTATTCATATCGGCCCCGGCGTCCGAGGCGTCCGATCTGGAGGCGAACATCTACGGCGAGATCGGCGAAAAGGAGGTCGCCATGGAACCGACGGCGCCAGAGGTGACCGTTGGGCCAGCCGCGGGCCAGACGGTGGAGGTAGAACCGGAGCCATCAGAGCCGGAGGGATCTGGCGAGGGCGAGGCAGAGGATCCCGGAGAGATCGTCATGGAGCCGGAGGCGTCAGAGCCGACGATCTCTGAGGCCGCTGTCTACGTCTTCAACAGAGACGACGACACCCTCAGCGTATCTCTCTTCATAGACTCGCAGCTGAAGATGACCGAGGACGTAGCCAAAGATAAGGAGAAGAAGTTCGGCAACTACCCCCTGGAGTCGGGTCCCCACAGCTTCGCCATCACATGGTGGGACGACGACACCAAGAAGACCCATAAAGAGGAGACCGTCGCGACGATAGATGGGGTGACGGCTGTCACCCTCTATACAACCCGTAATACGGGGCCGGAGAAGTTCGACCTCAATGTGATGTTGAGAAACGACAACACTGAAGACCTTGAGGCCTACCTCTACATCAACGGCGAATACGAGAGGCTGAAGACCGCCAAGAAGGAGAGCACCACCGACTTCGGCAAGTTCAGCATCGAAGAGGGAACCCACATCCTGGCGGTGAGGTGGCTGGACCCCGCCACCAAGATCGAATACGAGAATAGAAAGACCGTCAGGGTCGAGGGAAAGAGCGCGGTCACCTTCTACGCCCCGAAGGGTATGACCTTCGAGACGGAGTCGAGGACGAACAACCCCCGGACCGCCACCAGCAGCACAGCTGCAGCTCCAAGCATCAGGACCGCCACGACGGAGGACGGGGGTGAGGATATCCCGTCCCAGACACTGGCGAAGGGCCCGTCATCAGACTCCGGCGGGGTCAAACCCGCCTCAGAGACGGCGAAGCCGGAGGCTCTAGAGAAGGCCGAGACCGGCCTCCAAGAGAGAGACGGTCCCGAGGGGGGGTCTCCCGACGGCCGAAGGGAGACCCTCTATCTATCGACGGTGGGCGCGATCCTTGTCATCTACATCATTTTCTTCAGGCGTTGAGATCATGACAAATCTCCTCGCCTATCTCCTCCTCGCCGGCCTCCTCTCCGCCTCAGCCATCGGCTCTGCCGTCGAGTGGGGGGACAGGGGCGAGGGGGAGCTCCGCTGGGGAGAGGTCCTTACCATCGCAGGGTACTCCCTCGTGGCGGCGGACTTCACCCCCGAAGAGGTGACGCCGAGGATGGTGATGCTGAAGCTATCGAGGGGCGAAGAGCTGATCGCCACCAGAGCCCTCGGATCAGGGGATAGCTTCTCAGTGGACGACGATGTGATGGTGATCGTCCAGGAGGTCTGGATGAGGGACCGTCTCATCGACGGCCTCGCGGAGCCTCGGGCAAGAGTCGTCCTCCTCGTCTCTGCCGTTCCAGACCTTCGGGTCATGGTGGCGTCGGAGGATGACTCTTTTGAGGCTGGGGAGGTGGTGAACCTCAGGGTCGAGATCGAGAACGTCGGGCTGGCGGAGGCGGAAGATCTGGTGGTGGAGGTGACGACGGACCCGCCGATCTTCTCATCGAGGTACAGGAGGTCGAGCCTCGTCCCCGGGGAGGTCGACCCCATCAAGATGAGGTTCGCCGCCCCCTCGATGGCGGGCCCCGAAGAGGTCTTTGTGAAGGTTCAGGCCCGTTACCTCGACGGCGATGGGTCGGTTTACGAATCCTGGGGCGGGACGAGCTTTCGGATCTATGGCCCCCTCAGGATTAACAAGTACGCTGACGAGGCGATGAAGCTGAAAGATAAGAGCCTCGTCCGCCTCTCCGTCAGCAACCGGGGTGACAGGCCCCTGGTGGTGGATATCACCGACTCCGTCGGCCGGGAGTTTCGGGCAGACACCGGCCTGAACTGGAAGGCGACGATACCTCCGGGGGAGATGGAGACGAGAAGCTACGCCATCACCGCCAGGAAGCCCGGGGAGGGGCAGGTCCTACCCCCGGCAGAGGCGACCTATACCCTCGACGGCAGGACCTACAGGGTCGCCTCGAGAAGCGCCGTCATCGACGTCATCGGCCCCCTGGTGGAGGTGGAGAAGAAGGCCTCTGCCACCACCGTCCAGAAGGGAGAAGAGGTTACGGTTACCCTGACGGCGACGAACGTCGGCAACCGGAGGACCATCGTCTCGGCGAAGGTTACGGTTCCCGCCTGGGCAAGCATCGCCTCCGGGGAGACGGACCTATCCCGGGTCCTCCTGCCTGGGGAGACCGCCTCCCTGGTCTATACCATATCTTGCCCGGTGACCGGAAGGTTCGATATCCCGGCGACGAGCGTATGCTACCGCGACGAGGACGGTACCGCCTGCACCATCGAATCGTCGCGGCTGAGCATCACCGTCGAGGATTATGGGACCGGCTCTATCACTGCATCCACCGGAGGATCGATACAGACCACCGGGGATCGCCCATCTCCGGTGGAGGAGGAGAACGGCGCAAGGCCGGTCCGGGATGGAGGTGACGGGGTCGGAGCCGGGGAAGACGCCGGAGAGGGCGGCGTTTCCGGCAAAGGATCCTTCTTGTGGGCCCTACCGGTCCTGATACTGATGATATTCGTCGCCTTCGAGAGATACCTTTAGAGATCGATGAAGATGAAAGCCGCCGAATTGAAGATAAGATGGCCCGGGATTCGAGAGGGTCTCTATGCCATCGGATCCGTTGCAGGAGCCGCCCTCCTCATCTCGATCACGGCCCAGACCGCCCTCGCCCAGCCTCCAGACCTCCAGTGGGAGAGGTTCTTCGGCGGTGCCGGGGAGGAGCGGGGGCTCTCCCTCCAGGAGACGAGAGACGCCGGCCTCATCGTCGCCGGCTATACGGGATCAAAGGGGGCCGGGCAGAGAGACATCCTCCTCATCAAGACCGATAAAGAGGGGGATCTGGAATGGGAGAGGACGATCGGCGGACCCGGTCGCGACGAGGGATGGGCTGTAGCGGTGACGAGAGACGGGTTCGCTGTTGCCGGAGTCACCGACTCCTGGGGTTCTGGCAAAAAAGACCTCCTCTTCGTCAAGACCGACTCCAACGGCTATGAGAGGTGGAAGAAGACCTTCGGCGGTCCCGAAGACGACTGGGGCGTCGCCATCCTGGAGACGGCGGACGGATTTGCCATAGCCGGGGTGACCACCTCCAGCGGGTCCGGAGGTTCCGACGGCTGGATCGTCAAGGTAGATCCCGATGGGAACCTTCTGTGGGAGGTCGCCATCGGAGGGTCGAAGAACGACGGCTTCACCTCGATATCAGAGACGGAGGGCGGATACCTCCTGGCTGGGACGACGGAATCCTACGGCGCTGGCGGAGAGGACCTCTGGCTCGTGAAGACCGACGCCCGCGGCGAGAGGATCTGGGAGAAGACCTTCGGCAAAGACGGCGACGAGAGGGGGAACTATATCCTGGAGGTCGGCGAAAGCCTCTATATCGTCGGAGCCTCAACGTCCGGGACCTCTGGCGGAAGGGACCTCTTCGTCGTAAAGACCGATGGAGAGGGAGAGAAGATCTGGGAGAATACCTATGGAGGCTCCGCCGATGACGGCGGCTCGTCGGCCCTGGCGGCAAAGGACGATGGCATCATCGTCGTCGGTTACACCGGATCTCAGGGGACAGGCCAACCGGACCTGTGGCTCTTGAAGATAGGGGCCGGGGGGGAGAAGGTCTGGGAGAAGACCTTCGGTGGAGCGGGCTTCGACCTGGGGAGGTCTATCGTCCCGACGAAGGACGGAGGGCTCGCCATCGTCGGATGGACGCAATCTCAGGGATCGGGAGGTCAGGACCTTTGGCTCTTGAAGACCGAGAAACCGGAGTGAAAAAGCCCCGCCAGATAGATGGCGAGATGGATGAGAGATGGCCTCTAAAGCCGGTGGCAGTACCTCCACCTGAGGATGGAGATCTCGATGAGGTCTACGAGCCCGCCGAGGATACCTGCCTGCTCCTGCGGGCCGCCCTTGAGGAGGTCTCTGCCGACGACGTCGTCCTTGAGATGGGAGCCGGAAGAGGGCTGATATCGAAGAGCATGGTCCCCCTGGCCCGGCGGGTCATCGCCACAGATATCAACCCCGGTGCCGTCCGTCTCCTCCGGCGAGAGGGGATCGATACGATCAGAGCTGACCTCTTCTCCGGCATAAGGTCGCGTTTCGATCTCATCCTCTTCAACCCGCCGTACCTTCCCACCGGAGAGGAAGAGGTTCTGGAAGGGTGGCTGAACCGCGCCTTCGACGGCGGAGATACGGGTAGAGATACGATAAACAGGTTCCTGGAGGCTCTGGGGGACCATCTGCGGGCCCGGGGAGGTCGCGCCCTCCTCCTCGTCTCAAGCCTCTCTGACCCATCGGAGGTGGCGCAGAAGGCGCGTCGGGTGGGGCTGGAGGTCGAGGTTGCAGCTGCGGAGAAGTATTTCTTCGAGGAGCTCTTGGTCCTGAGGCTCTCCCTTCCCGGGGGGCCAACTCCGGATCTTCGGGAGGGAAGATCCCGGAGGGAGGGGACCCCTCGCGAAGCCATTTAAATATACATTATAAATCCAGAGTGGAAACGGGGTCTTCGGGCGATTCCACCTGATGACCCAGGATCCTCTTGAACGATGCGAATTGATGCCCTTTAACCTCGATATCTGATAAGATCTCGGGATCTCATCAGGAGATTTTACCGTTAGAGGGATGGGCCTCCATTTTGCCCCATTTTAGCAAAAATGTTCGATTCCAATAAACTTATATGCGAGGCACAATAACCCGTTATATCAGAGGTGATTTGATGATGAAGATCAGAGTCGTCAGTTCAAAGAAAGAGATCGACCAACTTAACCGAAACGAGCAGATGATACACCTTGCCTTCAGAGCCTCCAACACCGACATATTCAGGCTCCTCCAGTCCTGCCCCAGGCTAAGGGCCATCCAGGTCCCCTCGTCATACTACAAGACCATGTCCCACGCAGGCCAGATGTTCCTGGAGATGCAGGGGGTGGAGATCATCGAGGGAGACGTCTGGGGCCATAGAAAAGACATAGACGAATATTACACCGTCGACGACAGGGTGATCGACAGGATAAACAACCTCCAGTCCGAGGGGATAAACGCCGACGAGATCGCCGGAAGGGTCTCCAGGGAGTCGAAGCTCTCTGCGTCGATGGTCAGGTACATGATAAAACAGACGGCTTGAGGATATCCGACCTCTCCGGACAATCGTGTCTGCAGCCGATATCGGCCCCGATAACAGTTCCCGGGCCAGAGAGGGGCCGGGGCGTAAGGGGGTTATCGGTCCGAAGACACGCCGTCCCGGAGATTCGGTGGTGGTTCTATGATGAAGATAAGGATAATCAGCTCCAAGGATGACATAAAAGACCTCACGAGGAACGATCTGACGGTCCACCTCGCCTACAGGGCCTCCAGCACCGACATGTTCAGGCTCTTGCAGTCGAGCCCCAGGCTCAAGGCCGTACAGGTCCCGCCGTCATACTACAAGGGCATGCCCTACACCGGCCGGGCTTTCCTGGAGACCCAGGGGGTCGAGATCATCGAGGGGGACGTCTGGGGCCATAGAAAGGACATCGACGAGTACTACGTCATCGACGACGAGATGATAGACAGGATACGCGGGCTGCGGTCTGACGGGCTGAACGTCGAAGAGATCTCATCGAGGATATCCTGGGAAGCCAAGCTCTCTGCGTCGATGGTGGACTACATCATCAGACAGTCGGCCTGAGGTACAGGCCGATCCACCTTCCCATCTCACTTCGAAGCTACTCTTCTCCCGTCTCGTATTCATCTCCACCGACCCCTTCCAGGATCTCCACCATCCGGTCCAGCACCTCGACGACGCCGGAGCCGCTCAAGGTTGACATCGTCATATCTCCACCATCGTAGGCGGCGAGGTCCGTCTTGTTCGCCACCACCAGGACCGGAAGACGGAGCCAGACTTTGATATCCTCCAGAAGGCGCAGCTGCTCCTCCAGGGAGAAGCCGCAGTGCTCGCTTGGGTCCAGTATGTAGAGGACAGCTCCCCGGAGATGTCGGAGGGCGGCCATCGCCTGGAGTTCGATCTCGTTTCTCTCGGAGAGGGGACGATCCAGAAGCCCCGGGGTGTCCACCACCTGATACCTCTGATGAAGCCGGGTGAAGTGGCCCACACCAACGCCCTTCGTGGTGAAGGGGTAGCTGGCGATCTCGGGCCTCGCCCCTGTCACCGCCGTCATGAAGCTGGACTTGCCGACGTTCGGGTACCCCGCGACGATGATGGTGGGTAGCTCAGGGTCCACTGTCGGCATGAACCTCAGCTTCTGGCGGGCGTCGTTGAGGAAGAGGAGGTCCTTCTCGATGGACTTCATCACCGAGGCCATCCTCCCGAAGGAGGCCCTCCTGATGGAAGGCTTATCTTTGGCCCCCTTCATCTCCGCCAGGTGTTCCTTGGTGATCGTCCGGATCTGGGAGCCTGCCCAGGAGACCCTGGAGAGGTGGATCCTCATCTCGTCCACCCCCACCACGGCGTCGGCGAGGTCGTAATAGAAGGGCGGGATGTTCGTGAAGGACGGATACTTTCGGACCAGGTTTGTCAGGTTGTCTGAGAGGATATTCCCTGCGGTCATCAGCATCGCTTCGTCCTTTTTACGGCTCGAAGCCGCCCTCTTCGACCTTCTGAAGGCCCGGTCCACCAGCTCCTGAGACGTGGGGACGGTTGGAAGCCTTTCGAACATAACCGCTACGGACGTCTTTAAAGGGAGATAAACTTTGAGTCTGGAGGGAAAACTCATCGAATAAAATGTTTGCGGAACCTTTATATAGAATAAGGCCAAACAAGCAGAGGTGAGGTGACCTGTTGAAGAGGTTGGGCACCACCGTCCATTCAGTTCAGAAGAAGTTGATTGTGCGCGGAGAGCCGATGATCGGCGAAAAGAAGGAAGAGCTTCCGAGGATCAATTCTGTGGTTGTAGATCAGAAGAAGGCCAGAATCGGCCGGGTTTTTGACATATTCGGCCCGAAGGATCACCCCTACATCGTCGTCAAACCATATAGAGACGTCGATATGGCAGTTCATCTGGGAAAAAAACTCTATTTCGAGGAGCGCGGATTTGGTGGAAGAAATAGAAAAGATTAGGGAGATCGAACGGTCTGAGAAGGAGAAGATCCAGGAGAAGATCAAGCTCAGACGGGAGAAGGAGAAGGTAGACGAGTTCGAGAAGTTCATAGTGGAATGTCCCGAGTGCGGAAGCCACGCCCTCGTCCATGACTACGAGAGGGCGGAACTCGTCTGCTCCGACTGCGGCCTCGTCATCGACGAGAACTTCATCGACCAGGGGCCTGAGTGGAGGGCCTTCGACCACGACCAGAGGATGAAGAGGTCGAGGGTAGGCGCCCCCATGACCTACACCATCCACGACAAGGGCCTATCGACGATGATAGACTGGAGGAACCGGGACTCCTACGGCAAGACGATATCATCCAAGAACAGGGCCCAGCTCTACCGTCTGCGAAAGTGGCAGCGGAGGATCAGGGTCAGCAACGCCACCGAGAGGAACCTCGCCTTCGCCCTATCGGAGCTGGACAGGATGGCCTCCGCCCTGGGCCTCTCGAGGAACGTCAGGGAGACGGCCGCCGTAATATACCGAAAGGCCGTCGACAAGAACCTGATCCGGGGAAGGTCCATAGAGGGGGTAGCCGCAGCAGCCCTCTACGCCGCATGCAGGCAGTGTAACGTCCCCAGGACCTTAGACGAGATCGCCGAAGTATCGAGGGTCAGCAGGAAGGAGATCGGGAGGACCTACAGGTTCGTATCGAGGGAACTGGCTCTGAAGCTGATGCCGACGAGCCCCATCGACTACATACCCCGGTTCTGCTCCGGGTTGAGCCTAAAAGGCGAGGTCCAGGCGAAGGGGATCGAGATCCTACGGCAGGCGGCGGAGAAGGAGCTGACGAGCGGCCGGGGACCGACTGGGGTGGCAGCGGCGGCGATATACATCGCATCGATCCTCTGCGGCGACCGGAGGACCCAGCGGGAGGTGGCGGACGTCGCCGGGGTGACGGAGGTCACCATCCGCAACCGCTACAAGGAGCTGGCAGAGGAGCTGGGGATCGAGATCATCCTCTGAACCGGCTTCATACGACCATGGACCTGGCGAGGACCCTCGTCGCCTCCGCCAGGGCCGCATCTCTTTTCCAAACGGCAGTGAGCCTCTCATTTGCCATCCTGATGGAGTAGGGCTCCACCCTCCAGTCGATACCCTGGTATCCTACGTCCATCAGTATCAGCCCCTCGGCGGGGGCGGCGGCTACCCCCTGGTTCGTCCTCGAATCGAGGAGGAGATCGACCCATTCCGGTTCCCGCTCGCCTCTGCCCACAACGGCAAGAGCGGTGGCGATCTTCCTCACCATATTCCAGAGAAATCCGTCGGACCTGACCTCCAGAATTATCATCCCGTCATCCTCCGATATTTCGATCTTCATCAGATCCCGGGTGGTCGGCCTCGTCTTCTCCGAGGAGAAATTTCTAAAGTCGTGGACCCCCTGGAGCCTGCAGGCCGCCTCCCTCATCAGATCGACGTCGATGCCCCCCTCCGGAAGGATGTACCTGTACTCCCGCCAGAGGGCGGCGTGGCGCGCGCTGAAGTTCTCGGGGACAGAGGCGACCGCCCAGGCCCAGACGTCCGGGGGGAGCCTGCTGTTGAGGACCCGGGGGACGGCGAGACCGGCCCTGGCCGGGTCGATGTAGAAGTCGATCACCTGGGAGAGGGCGGAGACCCCCCGGTCGGTCCTCCCGGCGTAGCAGAACCTCCCGTCGTTCAATTTGAGCGACCGCAGCGCTTCGCCGACGGCGGCCTGGACCGTCGGGACTCCGGGCTGGAGCTGGAAGCCGTGGTAGTTCCTTCCGAGGTAGCCGAGCTTGAAGGCGACTTTCATGGTATATGCTCTATCCAGAAGACATCGGGGATCGAGGTACGGATATCGTACGGCCCCCCCGGCCTGGAGGCCGGATCAGATCTCCCTCGGGTCGGTGATCTCGCCGGTGATCGCCCCCGCGGCAGCCGTCGCCGGGGAGGAGAGGTAAACCCGGGCCTTGGGGCTACCCTGGCGGCCCTGGAAGTTTCGGTTAGACGTCGAGAGGGATACCTCCCCGTCCCCCAGAAGGCCGAAGCTTCCGCCCATGCAGGGGCCGCAGCAGGGAGACTCGACGGTGGCGCCCGCCTCCATGAACGTCTCCACGAGCCCCGCCCGGAGGGCCTTCATGTACTCGGTCCTGCTGGCGGGGATCACCACCATCCGGACCCCCCGGGCCAGGGGCTCGCCTCTCATCACCTCGGCGGCGAGGGCGAGGTCCTCGAACCTCCCGTTGGTGCAGGAGCCGAGGAAGACCTGGTCGATCTTAGTTCCGGCAAGCTCGCTCGCCGCCACGACGTTATCGACGTTGTGGGGGACGGCGACCTGGGGCGGAAGGTCGCTGACATCCCAGATCTTCTCATCGAAGACGGCGTCGTCGTCGCCGTGGAGGACCGTCTTTCGATTGAAGCTCCCGACCCTCTCTTCGATGTATCGATAGGTAGTCTCGTCGGGGTCAACGAGCCCCGCCTTTCCGCCCATCTCGATCGCCATGTTGGCCATCGTCATCCTCTCGGGGACGGACATCCTCGATACCGCGGAGCCCGCAAACTCGCAGGCCTTGTAGGTGGCGCCGTCGGCGCCGATGTCGCCGATCATCCTCAGGACGACGTCTTTGGAGGTGACGAGCCTAGAGAGCCTCCCCTCGGCTTTGAGCCTCAGCGTCTCGGGGACCATGAACCAGAGCTTTCCTGTGGCGAAGACCGAGGCCATATCGGTGCTCCCGATCCCGGTGGAGAAGGCGCCCAGGGCGCCGTAGGTGCAGGTATGGGAGTCGGAGCCGACGACGAGGTCTCCGGGGAGGGCGTGCCCCTTCTCCGGCATCACCTGGTGGCAGACCCCCTCGAAGATGTCGTAGTTGAGGATACCCTGCTCTTTTGCAAACTTTCGCAGCATAATGTGGTTCTCGGCGGCCGCGAGGCTGTCCGCCGGGACCTGATGATCAAAGAGCACGACTATCCTGGAAGGGTCCCAGACCGCTCCGTCCTCGCCTGCGATCTCATAAAACCCCTTCACCGCCAGGGGGCCGGTGATGTCGTGGACCATGGCCCTGTCGATATCGGCCATCACGAACTCGCCGGCCCTCACCTCCTTCTTCGAGGCTCGAGAGAAGATCTTCTCAGAGAGGGTATAACCAGCCATGGCCGGAGAGATCACCGCCAAAATAGATAAACTTTGACCCTTGGACGAATTAGAAGTAGGAGAGAAACGACATGAGAACCATATCAAAAGACATATATAACTGCTACGTATAGAAGGATGCTAATGGGAATTCCGGAAATTGATGCATACGAAAGCGCGATGAGGCGCATGGAGAACATGCTTCGAGATAGTGCTTTTGAAACGATATTTAAGATAGACGAGTCTATAAACCAAATCCCGACTGTCGATGCGTATCAAAACTCAATAGAGCTTCTCGAAAAACAACTGAATAGTGTGATTCCTGAAAATATGATCGAAATTAATGAAACTATCTCTCAAATCCCAGCTATCGAAGCATGTCAAAATCCAATAGGTCTTTTAGAAAATCCATTACAGAGTATAATTCCTGAAAATATGATCGGAAGCTATTTATCAAACCCAGCTATCGAAGCATGTCAAATTCCAAAAGGTCTTTTAGAAAATCCATTTGAGAGTATAATTCCTGAAAATATGATCGGAATGAGTGAAACTATTTATCAAACCCCAGCTATAGAAGCATGTCAAAACTCATTAGAACTTCTCGGGAACCAACTGAGTAGTAGAAGTCTTGAGTTTGAATCGCAACTTAATGAGATGTGGATCAAAGATCTCTCCACCTCAGACCTCCAGTTAGGTTCTATATCTCAAATACCGTGGAATGAAATCGGGATCGCTATTGTATCAGAAAATGACGATATGGCAAACATAGCCAAATCATTTATAGATTATTCGAATTCATACTCAACAGCCCTACAAGAATTTAAAATTGATCAGATCGAATTGCCTTCAGTCGTTCCAGATCTTGCCGCCAGAGGGTTTTTCATCACTACCGACCTGATTAAGGACATTTTTACTGATGAGAGTTATAATGAACGTGAGGAGAATAAAGTTATAAGATATAAAACATATAATTCTGTAGAAGATGAATTTTTATCTCTATTATCGGAACTAAAACCAGAACTTTATAATATATGGATTGGGGCCAGAAATGCCTTGAACTCAAATAATCCTGACAAAAATAGGCATCTTGCTGTTTCTTTAAGAGAGTTATTCACACATATATTGCGCGAACTTGCACCGGATGAAGAAATTAAATCCTGGAGCATTAATAAAAATGATTTCCATGAGGGGAAACCAACAAGGAAAGGCAGACTTAGATATATATACAGGAGTATTAGTGAAGATCCTCTAGAGAGTGTGATAAGTAAGCGGATTTCACTTGTTATTGAAATTATCGACATATTAAGCCGTGGAACGCATGAATTGAAATTCGATATTGACGACAAGCAACTTAATGGATTAATGATACTAATAGAATCAGCAATAGCAGAATTAATTCAAACTTCTCTATTAAATAATTAAATTTCTTTCAACGATAGATTTGTTTCATCAAAACAATATAATGATTACCAGATGATCCTAAATCAAAATTATTTGTATATAAGATTAAATTAATATGTAAGTTTTAGCACTATGTTTTCGTCCCCAAAACCCTTAAATAACGCCGCCATCATTACCCTGATGCACATTTGAGTACATCAAAACTCATCGTTTCTGGAGGATACGCCCTTGAGAACCAAAATTCTGCTGGATGAAGAAGAGATACCAAAGCGGTGGTACAACGTCGCCGCAGACCTTTTGACACCCCTGGACCCGCCCCTCCACCCCCAGACGGGTGAGCCCCTCAAGCCCGAAGACCTGGAGATGATCTTCCCGAAGGGGCTGATCAGGCAGGAGATGTCCACCGACCGGTGGATCGACATACCCGACGAGGTCAGAGAGATCCTCAAGCTCTGGAGGCCTACCCCTCTCTATCGGGCTCACCGGCTCGAGGAGCACCTCAAGACCCCGGCTAAGATCTACTACAAGTACGAGGGGGTCAGCCCCGCCGGGAGCCACAAGCCGAATACCGCCGTCGCCCAGGCCTACTACAACATGAAGGAAGGGGTCGAGAGGATCGCCACCGAGACCGGCGCCGGCCAGTGGGGCTCAGCCCTATCCATGGCGACGTGCCTCTTCGATATCCAGTGTAGAGTCTACATGGTGAGGGCGTCCTTCGACCAGAAGCCCTACCGGAAGTCCATCATGCAGGTCTGGGGCGCCGAGTGCGTCGCCAGCCCCAGCGAGCTGACAAACGCCGGGAGGATGATCTTAAAAGAGCACCCCAATACCGGCGGAAGTCTGGGGATCGCCATCTCCGAGGCGGTCGAGGACGCGGCGACCCACGAGAACACCAACTACGCCCTCGGCTCCGTCTTAAACCACGTCCTCCTCCACCAGACCGTCGAGGGCCAGGAGTTGCAAAAGCAGATGGCGATCGCCGACGACTATCCCGACGTCATATACGGCTGCGTCGGCGGCGGCTCCAACTTCCCCGGGATGGTCTTCCCCTTCATACCCGATAAGCTCAAGGAGAAGAAGGATATCAGGATGGTCGCCTGCGAGCCCTCCGCCTGCCCGACATTGACGAAGGGGCTCTTCACCTACGACTTCGGCGACACCGCGAGGCTCACCCCCCTCCTCAAGATGTACACCCTCGGCCACGACTTCATCCCGCCCTCGATCCATGCCGGAGGCCTCCGGTACCACGGGGACGCCCCTCTCCTCTGCAACCTCGTCCACGACGGCGTCATCGAGGCCATGTCCTTCCACCAGAACGAGGTATTCAAGGCCGCCGTCACCTTCGCCAGGACGGAGGGGATCCTCCCCGCCCCCGAGGCGTCCCACGCCATAAAGCCCGCCATCGACGACGCCGTCGCCTGCAAGAAGACCGGCGAGGAGAAGACGATCGTCATCTCCCTCAGCGGCCACGGCCACTTCGACCTATCATCCTACGACGCCTACTTCTCTGGCAACCTGGTGGACTACGAGTACCCTGAAGAGCTGGTGAAGCAGTCCCTGGCGAAGATACCCAAGTTCTGATGGGGTGATCCCGCTGAAGAAGGTGGGGTTCGTCGTAAACCCCATCGCCGGAATGGGCGGAGCCGTCGGCCTCAAGGGTACCGACGGCCTCGCCGCAGAGGCGGTGGCTAGAGGGGCGGTCCCCGTCTCACCCCGCCGGGCCGAGATGGCCCTGGCGGAGCTTTCGGGGGTCGACGCCCTATTCTTGACGGCCGGCGGAGGTATGGGGGAGTCGGCCCTCCAGAAGTCCGGCCATAGATATCATGTCGTCTATAGGTCAACAGGGGTGTCCAACGCCGACGATACCCGGAGAGCTTGCAGATCCTTCATCGAGAACGGGGTCGACCTCATCGTCTTCTGTGGCGGCGACGGTACCGCCCGGGACGTCTCCGAGGTCGTGGGATCGCAGGTCCCCATCATCGGCATCCCCGCCGGAGTCAAGATGCACTCGGGGGTCTTCGCCATAAATCCCAGAGCTGCTGGAGAGCTGATCCGGGAATGGCTGGGAGGGGACCTCTCGACCCGGGAGACGGAGATCGTGGACGTCGACGAAGAGCTGTACAGATCCGGGACCCTCGATACGAAGATCTACGGGATCGCTGTCACGCCCTACAGACCGGCCCTGGTCCAGGAGAGAAAACAGATCTACTCGAGCCGGGACGAAGAGGTCTTCAAAGAAGAGATAGCCATCTTCGCATCGGAGTTCATGCGGGACGGCTCAGCCTACATCCTGGGGGCGGGGACCACCACCGCCAAGATCGCCGAATCCCTTGGAGTTGAGAAGACCCTCCTGGGGGTTGACGTAATCAAAGACGGCAAAACGATCTGCCTAGACGCCTCGGAACGGGACCTCCTCCGGATCATCGACGAGGTGGGAAGGGCGAAGATCATCGTCAGCCCCATAGGAGCCCAGGGGTTCGTCCTGGGACGGGGGAGCCAGCAGATAAGCTGCGAGGTCCTCCGGAAGGCCGGGCCTGAGAACCTGATCATCGTCGCGACCCCTCATAAGCTGAAGGAGACGCCCCGTCTCCTGGTGGATACCGGCGACCCGGAGATCGACGAGATGATTGCGGGTAGAAGGCAGGTGATCTGTGGCTACAGGATGGCCCAGCTCAAGGATTTAGAAGCTTCATCAAAGGTTAGGATGGACTAGACCGCCTATATCCTTGACACATAAAAATAGGTTTTGAGGGGAACCGGGATCCCGTTCTTCTGGGGACCGTTCCCCCTTTGCCGTCACCTCAGAGAGTTCCATAGGGCGACCAGATGATCGCCGTACAGAACGTAAATGAGGACGAACACCCCGAGGATTATGTACATGTTCGATATGTACACGAGCCACTGTAGCAGTCGCGCCTTCTTCTCGGGGGTTCCAAACCAATCTTTCGCCTTTCGTTCCAGCAGGTTGGGCATATGATGACGCCGCAAGAGATGCCTATGCAGCCTTGGATTTCGCCGCTTCCGCCAGCTTCGCGGCTTCTGCGGCCTTCTCGGCCCTCTGTGCCTTCCCCTTCAGCATCTTCAGCTTGACGAGGTTGTCCCTCTCCATCTCTTCCAGAGCGAAGCCGATGAACCGGACGGTATCGCGGATGTCGGGGATGACCTTGAACTCCAGGGCGTTGACCCGTCTCTTGGTGGCCTCGATGTCCTCCACCAGCTTTATCAGGGCCGTCTCCACCTCTGCGGCGGTGACGATCTTGTCTACGAGGCTCTCGTAGGCGTCGGCCGCGTCGTCGATGGCTGCGCTCGTGCCGATGATGCCGTATCCACGCTCAAACATCTGCTTTTGAACAGAATCCGCCGTAATCTTCGGCACAACGACGCCCATGATGTTCCTGCTTTCCAGCTCTATAGCCGGCTCCTTCTGGAGGGCGAAGGCGACGCTCTTGATCGCTAGCGCACCCTCGGTGGCCTTGGCCATGTTGAGGCTCTGCTCAGCTCTTATGAAGTCCTCCACAAGCTCCTGCCTGATCGTTCTCGCCTGGGTGAGGACCTCAAAGAATTCGATCATCAGACCGTCACGCTTCATCTTCAGAAGATTGTGACCCATCTGAGCGACCTTGATCCTCCTCTTGAGGGCGATCAGAACCGCCCTAGTCGGCTTCGTCCCTCTGATTACGGCCATGATCTCACTCTTTCTTCCTGTACCTGGGGTGGTACTTTTTGATGAGGTGGTCGTCGATCCTCGTCAGCATCGTCTCGGGAAGGGCCTGCAGAAGGTTCCATCCGATGTCGAGGGTATCGAAGATGGACCGGTCCTCGTCTCTGCCCTGGTTGACGAACTTCTGCTCGAAGGCGTCGGCGAACTCCAGGACGAGCCTGTCCCTCTCTGATAGAGCTTCCTTACCGACGATGGCGACGAGGCCTCGCAGGTCGCAGCCCTCTGCGTAGTAGGCGTAGAGCTGGTCTGAGACCGCCCTGTGATCCTCTCGGGTGTGGCCTGCGCCGATCCCAGAGTTCATCAGCCTGCTGAGGGATGGCCTGATGTCGATGGGCGGGTATATCCCCTTTCGGTGAAGCTCACGAGATACGATGAGCTGACCTTCGGTGATGTAGCCGCTGAGGTCTGGTATGGGATGGGTGATGTCATCGCCGGGCATGGTGAGGATGGGGAACTGGGTGATGGACCCCTTCTTCCCGGTGATGATCCCGGCCCTCTCGTACTGGATGGCGAGGTCGGTATACATGTAACCGGGGTATCCTCTTCGTCCGGGAACCTCTTCACGGGCCGCCCCCATCTGTCTCATCGCCTCGCAGTAGTTGGTCATGTCGGTATAGATGACCAGAACGTGCATGTCCAGGTCGAAGGCGAGATACTCAGCGGTGGTGAGCCCGAGCCTCGGCGTCAGCAGCCTCTCGACGGCAGGGTCGTCAGCCAGGTTCAGGAAGATGACAGCCCTCTCCAGGGCGCCGGTCCTCTCGAAGTCGGCCATGAAGTGCTGTGCTTCCTCGTTGGTGATACCCATGGCGCAGAAGACCACGGCGAAGGACTCGGCCTCTCCGAGGGCCTTGGCCTGACGGGCGATCTGGAGAGCCACATCGTTGTGAGGAAGACCTGCTCCGGAGAAGATGGGGAGCTTCTGGCCACGGACTAAGGTGTTGGTCCCGTCGATGGTGGATATGCCGGTCTGGATGAAAGCCCTCGGCTTCTCTCGCGCGGCGGGGTTTATCGCCGCGCCGGCGATCTCCCTCTCCACATCGGGAACGATCGGCGGGCCGCCGTCCTTGGGCTGCCCTGATCCTGAAAGAACTCTCCCGATGATGTCAGGAGAGAGGGGCATCTTGATGACGTCCCCGGTGAACTTCACAGAGGACTCCTTGCCGAGGCCCCCCGTTCCCTCGAATACCTGGACTACGACGACTTCGTTAGAGGTGTCCAGAACCTGGCCTCTCTTCACTTCTCCCTTCTCGGTCCGGATCTCCACGAGCTCGCTAAAACCTACGGGCTCGGTCTTCTCGACGAAGAGGAGAGGGCCCTTGATCTCGTTAATCGTTTTGTACTCCTTGGTCATTGTGAACCACCCTCATGACATCGTCTTGAACTCGCTCTCCATCTGAGCCGCCACCCTCGCAAGCTCCGGCTCATAGTCCTCAACGAGCCTGACCTTGGCCAGGGCATCTTTCGAGGGCGTTCCGAGGATTACGTCGGTAGGCACGCCACGGGCCAGGGCATCGAAGGCGCGATCCCTGAACTCCAGGATCGCCTTGAGGAGGTCGAACTGCTTCTTGTAGGGACAGAAAGTATCCACCGGGTGGAAGGCGCTCTGAGCCAGCCAGAAGTTGATGATCATCCTGGCCACCTCCAGGGTGAGCTGCTGATCCTCTGGCAGAGCATCCGACCCGACGAGCATCACGATCTCTTCCAGCTCGGCGTTCTCCTGGAGGATCTCCATCGCACGCCTCTTGTTCTTGTTCCAGTCGGGTGAGACGTTCTCCATGAACCACGGCTCCAGGGCCAGGTCGTAGAGGGAGTAGCTGTCCAGCCAGTTGATCGACGGGAAGTGACGCCTCTGAGTCAGCTTCGAGTCGAGAGCCCAGAATACCTTCGTGATACGGAGGGTGTTCTGAGTGACGGGCTCGGTGAAGTCTCCGCCGGGGGGACTGACCGCTCCGACGATGCTGATGGAACCCTCGGTCCCCTCCAGGGTGGTCACCCTGCCAGACCTCTCGTAGAAGTCGGCGAGCCTCGCTCCGAGGTAAGCGGGATACCCTTCCTCACCAGGCATCTCTTCAAGACGGCTGGAGAGCTCTCTCATCGCCTCGGCCCACCGAGAGGTGGAGTCGGCGGTCAGCATGACGTCGTATCCCATGTCTCGATAGTACTCCGCGGTGGTGATCCCGGTATAGATGGATGCCTCCCTCGCGGCTACAGGCATGTTCGAGGTGTTGGCGAAGACGATGGATCTCTCCATCAGGGGCCTGTCGGTCCTGGGGTCCACAAGCTCCGGGAACTCGTGAAGCAGGTCGGCCATCTCGTTGCCGCGCTCACCACAGCCGACGTAGACGACTATGTCGACGTCCGACCACTTGGAAAGGGTCTGCTGCATGACCGTCTTGCCGGTGCCGAAGCCGCCGGGGATGGCCGCGGTTCCGCCCTTGGCGAGGGAGAAGAAACCGTCTATGACCCTCTGTCCCGTTCTCAGGGGGATGGTTGGAGCCTGCTTAATCCGTGATGGCCTGGCTTTCCTAACGGGCCAGTACTGGATCATGGGAAGCTCGGTTCCGTCTTCGAGGACGCAGATCGTGTCTTCGACAGTGAAGTTGCCGGAATGGATCTCCTTTATGGTGCCCCTCTTGTCTGGAGGCATCATGATCTTGTGCTTGATGAGGAGCTGCTCCTGGACGGTTCCGATCGTCTGTCCCGGCTCCACCTTATCGCCCTTCTTTACGACGGGGGTGAACTCCCACTTCTTCTTGTGATCAATACCATCAACGAAAAGACCTCTGCTGATGAAGTTTCCAGATGCCTCTATCAGTTGTGGGAGAGGTCTCTGGATGCCGTCATAAATAGAGGTAAGAATCCCTGGACCGAGTTGTGCTACCAGCGGTGCTCCCGTCTCCTTGACGGGTTCGCCCGGCTTCACGCCCGCGGTATCTTCGTATACCTGAATGACGTGCTTGTCTCCGGAGATGCCGATGACCTCGCTCATCAGCCCCTCTTCGCCGACCAAGACCAGATCGTACATGTGAGATTTTAGACCTGTAGCCTGCACCACCGGCCCGGCAACTCTGTGAACTTTGCCCGTGCCTACTTCCATAAATCAACACCTATTGCCCTTTTAATTTTCTCTCTCATCTCTGTGCTCTGCTCAGTTCCGATGGCTATCACCGTTGGCTTGACAGAATCGGTCAGCGTTCCCCTCAGCCTTGAAGGAAGCGCGTTGAAATCCGACTGGCTCAATACGAGAATGCCGACCTCGGGGTCCGCCATGACCTCCTCGATCTTCGAGATCAGCTCGTCCTCTGAAGCGGTCTCGTAAGCCTTCCGTATCCCAGCCAGGGTGAAACCTATTACAGAATCGCCTCTGCCGATGACTGCGATCTGCATTACGACACCACCTGTTCTTCGATGAGCTCAGCAGAAAGGCCCGCCTCTTTGCCGCGGACGATCTTTCTGATGTTTGAAACTTCGGTATCCTTGCTGACGATATAACCCAGAACCGGAAGGATCGAGAGCGGATGATAGTTCGAGATCGCCCATGCATACCTGACCAGGTATGCCCGCAGACGCGCCTCTATCCTGCTCACACTTCCTCCTTCGGCAACGACGTCCGAGATGGCGCCCCAGAAGGGATAGCCCTCAAGCCCCCTTACGAACTCGTTGTAAGACTGGCCCGCCATCCTGCTCAACTCCTCGTGGAGCTTTCCACCGGGGAGCAGGTTCTCCTGTATCACGCTTGCCTCGATTCCGGCCTTGTTCATCCGGAATAAGGTGACCAGGTTCTTGACGTCTATCTCCTTTCGGACGTACTTCAGCAAGAGACCTCCTCCGACGGAGAGGGTGCCGCCCACGGCCCGTTCCATCCTGAAGTAGTAAAGCTTGTCCAGGGCGTTCTCCACCGAAGAGAGCATCTGTCCATCATACTGAGTCAGAGCCTCGTAGTAATCGGTCCCATCGAAGGCCTGTATGACCTCCTCGATCTTCTCCTTCTTGGCAAGACCCTCCAGGAACTCCTGATCCAGCTCTCCAGCAGGCACGAGGTACTTCATGATCTCCTCGTCGCTGGCGCCGTAGAACTTGCCTCGGAGTATCGTCTTGATATTCCAGATGTCCCAACGCCTCAGATACTCGAGGATCAGAAACTCGGGTTCATCGATCGAGACCCTCAGGAGTTTCCTGTAGGTCTTGGCAAGGTTGGCGAAGGTGGCGTACTCCACCAGCTCGGCGCCAGAGTGGTCCTTGGCCATTAAATCGATCTCCTCCTTGTACTGAGTCTCCTCCAAGTAACGGGTGATCTCGGGTATCTCCATGCCCAGCATCCTCTGATACATCTCGTGGGGTATGAGCTTGGTCTTCATCGCTCGAACCCGGCCCGTGATGTAAGCATACTTCACCGGTTTTCCGAACTTCGGCAAACGTAGTACCGGCATGGACTCACCCGAACAGTATCTTGGAGACGTCTTTCATGGACTTGCTGAATGCTTCGCTCGCCAGAGTTTCGTAGGTGTGATCGTAGCTCATCGATCCATCTTCGCTCTCTATCACGACGCCGCCTGCGGTATCAACAGTCCCGGCAAAGTGGGGGGCAAGGGAAGAGACGAAGGTCTTGTCCCTCTTGCCGGACTTGACCTTCATCTCCTTCAGGTTGTACTGCTTGAGGATCTCATTGATGAGGTTCTCGTTCTCCTTCTCCGGCAGTTTTGATACCGCCTCGACGAGTTTCTTGCGAGTCTCTTCCATGAGATCCTTGCGCACGTTAAGCTCGGCTCTCTTAACCTCAAGACGAGCGCTGGATATCACCCTGCGCTCAAGAGCCTCTACAGCGCTGTCTGCCTCTCCCATCTTCTCGGACTTTATCTCGGCGGCACGTTCTCTGGCTTCATTAAGTATCCTTGCGACCTCTTGCTCAGTCTCGGCGTTGATCTCCGCGACTTTGCTCTTGGTGGTGGCAAGGACGTCCTCTACCACTGCGTCTAGTGCCATTCCTCTCGACCTCGCTCAGGATGGCGAATTCACGCGAAGGGCGTCCAGGCGAACATCAAGATCAGAGAAACTGCAAGGCCGAAGATGATGAGAGTCTCGGGCAGAAGCATCAGGAAGAGACCCTTGCCCAGGAAGCCGGGCTCCTCTGCCACGACGCCCACTACAGCAGCTCCGATCCCCTGCTCACCAACACCCGCACCGATACCGGCGAGTCCAGTCGCAAGACCTGCACCAACAGCTATGAGTCCGTACAGTATTCCACCATCGACAATATTTTCTACTACCATTTCATTATCCCTCCGTTAACTAATCCTAATCTCAATCTCTCAGAAACCTTCGGACACGTCCGAAGGGTGAATACTCAACTCCACCACCGTGCGCGCTGTAGAACTTGGTGAACATCTCGACGTAATGCAACCTGAGGGGGTGCATGAACGGAGAGAGGATCCCAAGAAGCAGGTTGATGAAGTGAACAGCGACTAACACAACTATACCGACGACGATAGCGATCGTCGTGAAGCCATCATGTCCTCCGCCGCTCAGCATCGGCATCGCAACGTAGAATGCCAGCTGGTTCGCAGCGAAAGCGACGCCCACCGATGCGAGGCCTATGGCCAGAAGTCGCAGGTAGGATATCAAGTTGCTCACAAAGAAGGGCACGTGAGTTACGCCCATGACCCCTTCAGGACCCTTCAGCATCATGACGATGGAAACGACGAGGACGACCGCGCTCAAGATTACGAGCGGGTGAGTCAATCCACCCATGATCATTCCCAGAAGGCCGACGACAAAGAAGACCTGGAAGAGGAGCACAGGGAGCCTCTCGAAGTATGCGTGCTTCTTCTCGCCATGCGCCAGCTCGTTCTTGACGCCCAGGATAGAACCGACGCCCGTGTGGAGGACGCCTATGAAGAGGCTTATCCCGATCAAGACAAGAACCGAGGCGGTCTCCAACCTGAACATCGGGAATACGGGGCCAGCAAAGCCGGCGATCGTGGGGCCTATCCTTCCAAGGGGACCGTAGAACTCAGGTCCAAAGTCGATGCCGACGCTGTGCGGATCGGCCACCGTCCCCAGAAGCCCGACATGGTGAGCGCCACTGAATATGTAGGCCCACAGTCCGAGAGGCCCGAAGAACTCGCCGAAGAGGATACCGAATATTATCGCCCATATGCTCGATATCATGACGATGTTTATCAGAGACTGCCAGCCTGGGGTCCTGAACTTTCGCCGGAGCATCAGCATGACGACGAAGATGATAATTCCGTACCCTACATCGCCCAATATCAGGCCGAACATCAGCGGGAAGAAGATGAAAATCAACGGCGTCGGATCGAACTCCTTGTACTCAGGAATCGCGAAGAGACGCGTGATAAGCTCGAAGGGCCGGACCACTTTGGGATTATCCATCTTTGTGGGGATGTCCTCGCCGCCCTCGACGAACTTCTCAGCCTCGGAGCTCTCCAGCATCTCGACCTGGACTCGCCCCCCGGCTGCGCTCTCGAGTTCCTTCTTAACGAGATCGAACTGGTCGGTGGGAAGCCAACCATCGATGACGAAGGCGTTCTCCGTCGAGGCGAACCTAAGAGGCGACTCAGCTTTCTGGGACTGAATCGATATGTGCTCGTCTATGGCCAGGATCAGGTCCTCGTGCTGAGCCCTGATGTCCTTCAGCTTCTTCTGCAGTGGCGCCTTCTCTCCCTCCAGCCTTTTGGCGTCGGACTCGAGGTTGCTTATGGCCCCGGCGATGCTTCCAGTCGGTCCGCGGGGAACGGATATCTCAGAGAACCCATGCTCAGCGAGAACTGCCGAAACATCTCCCGCCTTCTCCACCGGAACAAAGACTGCCACCGCGGTGGCACCGCCAGAACCGGCAGAGAATACCTCGTTTACATATGAGACCTTCGATACGTCGGCCTCAACGGGAGAAGAGACGGTTCCCACAAAAGCTGCCAGGGAATTGTAGCCATATAACAGCTCCAGATCGACCGGAAGCGCGGCAAGAGGCTTCAGGGTCTTGGCCTGATCCTGCTTGATCTTGACATCGTTATCGATCTCAGAGATCCGCACTGCGGTGGCGATGACGTCATCGCCGACGCTGCCGAGGATCCCGCCCATCTGGGAGACGACCTGATCTTCGGAGAACTGCTTGTCAGGCATCTTGTCGGTGATATCCAGGTATCTCTCGATGGACCGGAGCTTTATGAGCTGTTCGGCATATTCGGATGACTTTCCCACGGGCTTACCCATCTCAAAAGATTCATCGGCGCCAGAATAGTTGACGACGTGCAACAGGTTGAGCTCGTGCAGCTTCTCAATGACAGGTTCTATTACCTTATTCGACCCGGCGACGACAACACGACTCATCTGAACGGGTCTAAGCATGCAACAACCCCATAAACTCCTTTAACAGATGGTCAACCGCTTTATCCACCCTGCCGCTGGCGCCGCTCTTCATCGCACCGACCTTTTTCATCCCTTCGTCGATGATCGCCTGTTTCTTGGACTGAACACCCTTCTCGGCATCTTCGAGATGCTTCTGGTAATACTCTTGTGCTTCAGCTTCAGCGTTCTTCACCATATTCATTGCTTCGGCAGTGGCATCGGCGATTCGCTTGTCTCGCTCTTGTTGGGCCCGCTCGATGCTGGCTTGAGCATCGGCTTCCGCCTGCTTAATCTTCGATAAGATTTCGTGTCTCGTCATCTGATCCCTCTACCCTCACTACATCCCTACCGTTTTCAGACAGCGGTACAATCACTCAAGCTGTGATAAACGCTCTCTCCTCATAACATGTAACAATATAAACTCTTCGGTTTTGGGGGATATCGTCTCCCGTTCTGGAATATATCATCTCGACCAGAATTTCAACGCCGCTTCCAGCTCTTTGTGACTCCTGGCGTAATCCTCCGCTGGAACCCCCGCCGTCCACGCCTCCACCGCCTGGACCATCGCCATGGCGCCGCCGGTCGTCCCCCGGGGGTGGCCGTGGACCCCGCCCCCCGCCTGGACTATGCAGTCGGTGCCGTAGCCATCGAGGTTGGGGCGGACGTTCCCGGGATGGAGCCCCCCTGAAGCGACGGGAAATACCGGGGATAGGCCGTACCATTCGTCCCGGAGGGCGTCCCTGCACTGATCGTTCTCCTCCCGGTCACCGGCCATCTTGCCGAGGTAGCTGCCGGTATGGAGGTTCGTCCCTCCGGCCATCCGAACGAGCCTGGATATTGGCACCATGGATATCCCGTGGCGTCTGTCCCGGGTGAAGGCGCCGTGCATCGTCCTGTGGACGTGGACTGGAACCCTGACCCCCCGGGAGAGGACCTCCAGGGCGGAGAAGCCCGAGGTCAGGACGTCTATCATCACCATATTGGCGCCCCGATCGATGACCTCCTCCGCCCGCTCCAGAATCTCCTCGGCCCCGGAGGTGACGTTTACGGCATAGAAGGCCTTCTTGCCCGTCTCGTCCTCCACCTTGGATAGCTCCGCCATCACCGCCTCCACCCTCTCGTCCATGGGGCAGAAGGACTGGTCGGTGAGGGTCTCGTCGTCCTTGATGAGGTCGAGACCGCCCCTCACCGCCTGCCCCGCCACCTCCGCCGTCTCCTTGGGATTGAGCCCCACCTTCGGCTTGATGATCGTCCCCACCAGGGGCCGATCGAAGACGCCGAGGATCTCCCTCGCCTCCTTTATCCCAAACCTCGGCCCTCTGTGAGCCGAGACGAGGCTCTGGGGGAAGATGACGTCCAGGAGCCGGACCTTCTTGAGGGCCGAAAGGCCGAAGAGGTTTCCCGCGACGACGGATAAGTACTGAGGTATGTTCCCCGGCTCGAAGAGCTCTTCGGGGAAGGCAACGTACGCGAAGCTCCCCTCGGCCCTGATCACCCTCCCGGAGAGGTCAGATGCCAGCTTCTCTCTCTCCACCTCGGTCCAGGTCCCCGTCGACTGCTCGGCGGCTATCTCCGCTGCGGCCTTCTCGATGGAAAGGTCTGTTTCGACGCGATATTTTGCTATGACTTCCATAACCTCGAACGCTCCTGGAGGGGAGAATTGGTCCTCACCTGTTATATAACTCTCCGGGACCTCTCAGATTCGTGGCCTGCGGCAGAGGAGAATATCATTGATATCCTAACCTTTAGGGATAGAGATGAAAAAAAAGAACCGTAACAGGTAAAAGGCTTCAGGTATAGCTTGATCTCATTGAATCACCGCGGCCGGTTGGCAACGATCCGGATCTACGCGCCCCAAAGGTCATCGGCCAAGGGCTAAATGGGCTAAAAGATATCGATCATGATTCGAGGGGTCGACCGGATAGAGGGGATTATAGATGAGCAAAATCACTATCAGCTTGATCAAGGCAGACGTCGGCGGATGGCCCGGACACGCCACCGTTCACCCCGCACTGAAGGAGACAGCAACCTCGGTTCTCGCCCCGGAGAAGGCCAAAGGCGAGATCATAGACTTCAAGGTGATGTCCGTCGGCGACGACCTCCAGCTCCTGATGACCC
This sequence comes from Methanothrix harundinacea, assembly GCA_002506535.1. Taxonomy (GTDB): domain Archaea; phylum Halobacteriota; class Methanosarcinia; order Methanotrichales; family Methanotrichaceae; genus Methanocrinis; species Methanocrinis harundinacea_B. The sequence continues at coordinate 67,513 of DAXT01000014.1, read as the reverse complement.
ACCTTCAGGGAGTGGACAGCGCCGAGATTCACGGCCTCGCCTGGGAGGTGATGTGCAAGGCGACAGAGAAGGCCGAGGAGCTGAAGCTCTACGGGGCGGGCCAGGACCTCCTTTGCGATGCCTTCTGCGGCAACATCAAGGGGATGGGGCCCGGAGTCGCGGAGATGGAGTTTGAGGAGCGGACGGCCGAGCCGGTCGTCGCCTTCATGATGGACAAGACCGAGCCGGGAGCCTTCAACCTCCCCATATTCAGGATATTTGCCGACCCCTTCAACACCGCTGGCCTCGTCATCGACCCCAGCATCCACAGGGGCTTCATCTTCGAGATCTGGGACATCATGGAGCACAAGAAGGTGATGATGAACTCTCCAGAGGAGATGTACGACATCCTGGCCCTCGTCGGAGCCAAGAGCAGGTACGTCATCAAGAGGGTCTACCCCAAGGCAGGAAAGCTCCCCGCAGACGAGCCCGCCGCCGTCATAAGCACCGAGAAGCTCTATCAGACGGCGGGGACCTACGTCGGCAAGGACGACCCCGTCGCCCTGGTGAGGGCTCAGTCGGGTCTTCCCGCCCTGGGGGAGGTCCTGGAGCCCTTCTCCCTCGGCCACCTCGTCAGCGGCTGGATGAGGGGGAGCCACAACGGACCCCTGATGCCCTGTGCCTTCGAGGACGCCGTCTGCACCAGGTTCGACGGCCCCCCAAGGGTGATAGCCGCAGGGTTTCAGATCGCGAAGGGGATGCTCATAGGACCCGTCGACCTCTTTAGAGACCCCGCCTTCGACCTCACCAGGCAGAGGGTCCACGAGATCACTGACTATATGCGAAGGCACGGCCCCTTCGAGCCCCACAGGCTCCCGATGGAGGATATGGAGTACACAACCCTCCCTCACGTCCTCGACGCCCTTGGGGCGAGGTTCGAGGACGCCGAGTGATAAGTCCAAAGACGGGAGGAGAGGAAGAGAGATCGGCCGTTTCAGAACCGCCATGCTCAACCGTCGTCCCGCCTCCACCCCCTCATCCCTTGAGAGATCAGAAATGATCAATAATTATGCCAGCTAGTTTTAAGTCGGCCTGGAGGGCGAACCTGGACGGACCGTTCCGCCTTCCGGGAATAGACGGCTGATATAGGACCGGCGGAGGCCGCTGGTTGGCCCGGAAGCGCCAACAGATCGCGGTGACAGTTTTGAGAAGGAGGGAGGAGCTATAAGAAAGGCTGAAGCTCGAACCGACGGGGGATCGAAGAAGGCCGACCCCGAGAAGGCCACGAGGAAGAGGAGGAGGCTGAAGGTCGCCCACCCCGAAAGGTGCATCGGTTGTCTATCCTGCATGTTCGCCTGCAGCAGAATAAACACCGGTCGAGCGTCCCTGGACAGGTCCGCCATCAAGGTAAAGACCCAGGGGGGCCTCGAGGGCGACTTCGCCGTGGTGATCTGCCGCGCCTGCAAAGACCCCCCCTGTGTCAGGGCCTGCCCCCTTGGGGCCCTGGAGAAGAGGGAGGACGGGAGGGTCGTCTTCAAAAAAGACCTCTGCGACGGGTGCGGTGGCTGCGCCGACGCATGCCTCATCAGGGCTATATCCATGGACGCTGAAGGGAAGGCGATCAAGTGCAAGCACTGCGGGGCATGCGTCGCCTTCTGCCCCCACGGGGTCCTGGAGATGGAAGAAGTGGAGGAGTGAGGAAGGTCGGGCAAGGAGGTGGATCGGATGCTCAGAAGAGTTCTTTACATCGATCTCGATAGAAAGGAGAGCTTCGTCGAGGATAGGTACGACCTCTTCGAGGAGTGGCTGGGAGGGACCGGAGTCGCGACCCAGCTCCTTCTGGAAGGGTGTCCGGAAGGCGCAGATCCGCTATCGCCACAGGCCCCGATAATATTTGGGATCGGACCGCTCACCGCCCTCTTTCCGGCGATGACCAAGACCGTCGCGGCCTTCAAGTCCCCCCTCAACGGCGAGCTGGGGGAGTCTTACGCCGGCGGGAGGCTGGCCATGGCCATGAGGTTTGCGGGCCACGAGGCCATCGTCATCCGGGGCGCGGCCGAAAGCCCCTGCTACATCTCCATCAGGGACGACGAGGTGAAGATCAAGGACGCTGCATCGATATGGGGGGTCCCGGCCACCGTCGTCGGTTACATCCTTCGGGACGTCGAGGCTGGTGTCGGCCGACGGTCGATCATCAGGATCGGACCCGCCGGGGAGAGGCTCGTCAGGTACGCCGGGGTCGTCGTCGACACCTACAGACACTTCGGGAGGCTCGGCCTCGGCGCCGTCTTCGGCTCGAAGAACCTTAAGGCGATCGTCGTATCGGGGACGGAGGATGTGGAGGTCCCAGACCCAAAAAGGTACAGGGAGATCTACAACCAGCTCTACAAGACCGCCGTCAAGACCGACGCCATGGAGAAGTACCACGATATAGGAACCCCCATAAACGTCAACGTCTTAAACCAGCTGAAGGGGCTTCCAACCCGAAACTTCCAGGAGAGCAGCTTCGAGGAGGCGGAGAAGATCAGCGGCGAGCACCTCGCCGACAACTACCTCTTCCGGAGGGTATCCTGCGCCCACTGCCCCATAGGCTGCATCCACATAGGGATGCTCAAGACCTCCTTCTCCCGCCATCACGAGTTCGAGATCAGGAAGATATCTTACGACTACGAGCTGATCTACGCCCTGGGGTCGAACCTGGGGGTCACCACCCCGGAGGGGATGCTGGAGCTGATCGAGGCCTGCGAACGGCAGGGGCTCGACGCCATCAGCACCGGCGTCGTCCTCGCCTGGGCGACGGAAGCCCTCGACCGGGGGATGATAACCGAGGATGAGACCCTCGGGATCCCCCTGAGATGGGACGGAGTCAAGGGCTACCTCGAGGCGATAGAGAAGATAGTAAAGGCGCCCAACGACTTCTATTCCACCCTGGCCAGGGGGGTCGAGGCGGCCTCGGAGAGATACGGCGGGAGGGACTTCGCCATGGCCCTCGGCGGTAACGAGGTGGCAGGCTACCATACCGGTCCCGCCTTCATCTTCGGGTTGACCGTGGGGGTGAGACACTCCCACCTCGACAACGCCGGCTACAGCATCGACCAGACGGCGGCGAAGAAGCCCCTCACCCCCGAAGAGATGGTCGACGCCATCATCGCGGAGGACGACGCGAGGGGGGTCTATAACTCCCTCATCGGCTGCCTCTTCGCGAGGGGGGTCTACACCCCCGATAAGATCGTTGAAGCCCTGGGCTCGGTGGGGATCGAGAAGACGAAGGAGGATCTGGAGATCCTCGGAAGAAAGATCTTCGAAGAGAAGTACAGGTTCAAGGTGCGGGAGGGATTCGACCTGAAAAAGTTAAGGGTACCGGCCAGGTTCTACGAGACAGTCTCCACGGTGGGGATGGTCGATCCCGATACGATCGAGACGATGATGAAGATCTATCGCGAGAGGAGGGGATGGGATTGATTTATACCATAACCCTGAACCCGGCCCTCGACCGGACCCTCCTCATCGACGAGATGAGAGAGGACGTCCCCAACAGGATAATCCGGGAGGAGAGCTACGCCGGAGGAAAGGGGATCGACGTATCCAAGGTCCTGACCGCCCTCGGCGCAGAGAACAGAGCCCTCGGCTTCATCGCCGGCTTTGCGGGCCGGCAGCTGGAGGCCCAGCTGGTCAGAGACGGCACCGGCTGCAGCTTCATCCCCGTATCCGGCGAGACGAGGATCAACGTCATCGTCCACGAGATCGCCACCGGCCGTCAGATCATCTTCAACTCCCTGGGCCCAGAGGTGAAGCCCTTCGAGCTTATCGAGATCGTCGACGTGGTGAAACTGGTTGAGGAGCCAGAGTTCTTCAGCATCGGTGGAAGCCTCCCGCCGGGGGCCCACCCCGAGATCTATAGGAAGATCATAGAGACCGCGAGGCTGCGGGGAGCCAAGGTGGTCCTGGACGTCGATAGAGAGGCGCTCTCGGTGGGGATAAGGGGCAAGCCCGACGTCATCAAGCCGAACATCCACGAGCTGAGCCACCTTGCAGGAAAAAAGCTTGAGAAGAGGGAGGAGATCCTGGAGGCGGCCCGAAAGATCAACAGAAAGGGGGTCGCAACCGTCCTCGTCTCCATGGGGCCGAAGGGGATCCTCCTCGTCTCCGACGGGAAGGCCTACCAGGCGGTGCCTCCGAAGGTGGAGGTGGTGAACACCATCGGCGCCGGAGACTCCTCGGTGGCGGGTTTCATCTACGGCCTCTCGAAAGGATTTGACCTGAAAGAGTCCCTGATCTGGGCGACGGCCGCCGGGACGGCGACGACGCTGCGGCGGGGGACCGCCCTCGCCAGAAGGGAGGACGTGGAGAGGATCGTCCCCCAGGTGGAGGTTGAGACGGTATCGGAGGATTGAAAAACTTGACGACGAGAATAGGACGGGAGGACGTATCGGTCCCCCTGGACGTCCCGCCGGGGATGCGGGACGATTACATCGATAATTACCTCAAGATAACAAAAGATAGCGGCAGGCTTATGCTCTTCGCCGGCGACCAGAAGATAGAGCACCTTAACCGGGACTTCTACGGAGAGGGGATCAGCCCCGAGGACGCGGATCCCGAGCACCTCTTTCGGATCGCCGACCGCGGCAAGATCGGGGTCTTCGCCGCCCAGCTCGGCCTCATCGCGCGGTACGGGATGGATTATCCGAGGGTCCCCTACCTCGTCAAATTGAACTCCAAGACCGACCTCGTCAAGTCAGACCAGATGGACCCCATAAGCCTCCAGCTCATCGACGTCGATCAGGTCGCGGATTTTGCCGACGACAGCGGCCTCGACGTCCTGGGGGTCGGCTACACCGTCTACCTGGGAAGCGAGCACGAGGCGGAGATGCTCCGGGAGGCGGCCCAGGCGGTTTATCAGGCCCATAGCCTCGGGCTCGTCACCGTCCTCTGGATCTACCCCCGGGGCAGAGCCGTAAGAGACGAGAGGGACCCCCACCTCATCGCGGGGGCGACAGGGGTCGCCGCGGCCCTGGGCTCAGACTTTGTAAAGGTCAACTATCCGAAGAAGGAGGGGGAGAGGTCCGAGGAGATCTTCAAGGAGGCGGTGGCCGCCGCCGGGAGGACGAAGGTCGTCTGCGCCGGAGGGGCGAGCCGCGACCCCGGAGCGTTCCTTCAGGAACTCCACGACCAGATCCACATAAGCGGGGCCGCCGGGAACGCCACCGGGAGGAACATCCACCAGAAGCCTCTCGAGGAGGCGGTCAGGATCTGCGACGCCATCTACGCGATAACCGTCGAGGACAGAAGTGTCGAAGAGGCTCTGCGGATATATCACGGTGATTGAAGAGCGGCGTGATCGATAACGGCGCCGCCGTCCCCTCATCGGGACCGGGGCCAAAGTCGATGAGGAGAGGGATACGCCGCCTCTAAAAGGACCCGCCCGATACCCGCCGGCGGAGAGGCGGCGCCCTGAAGAGTCGACCTGGTGATGATCTATGGCAAAGAGAAAGAACCGCCTGGCGTACGAATCGAGCCCCTACCTCCTCCAGCATGCCGAGAACCCCGTCGACTGGCACCCGTGGGGAGAGGAGGCCTTCAGGAAGGCGAAGAAAGAGGATAAACCGGTCTTCCTCTCTATCGGCTACTCCACCTGCCACTGGTGCCACGTCATGGCCCACGAGTCCTTCGAGGACGAGGAGGTGGCCAGCCTTCTGAACGCAACCTTCGTCCCGATCAAGGTAGACCGGGAGGAGAGGCCGGATATCGACGCCGTCTACATGAACGTCGCCTCGATGATGACCGGCTCCGGCGGCTGGCCCCTCAACGTCATCCTCACCCCCGAGAAGAAGCCCTTCTTCGCCGCCACCTACATCCCCCGGGAGTCGAGGTTCGGAAGGATCGGGATGCTGGACCTCGTCCCCAGGATCGGCCTCCTCTGGAGGACGCAGCGGGGCGAGCTCCTCAGCTCGGCGGAGGAGGTGACCGCCGCCCTCCGGCGGACGCCCCCGGAGGTCCCAGGAAGGAGCCTCGACGAGGCGGCGATCAGGCAGGCTTACCAGAGCCTCGTCGCCCGCTTCGACGCCAGAAACGGCGGTTTCGGCTCCGCCCCCAAGTTCCCCTCGGCCGCCACCTTCCTCTTCCTCCTCCGCCACGCGAGGAGGACTGGCGACCCCGGGGGCCTCTCAATGACGGAGATAACTCTGAACGCCATGAGGAGGGGCGGGATCTTCGACCATCTCGGATACGGCTTTCACCGCTACTCCACCGACGCCTCCTGGCTCCTCCCCCACTTCGAGAAGATGCTCTACGACCAGGCGTTGATCGCCATAGCATGCCTCGAGGCTCACCAGGCCTCAGGAGACGGGAGGTACGGCAGGATCGCCGGGGAGGTCTTCGAGTACGTCCTGCGGGATCTGAGATCTCCCGAGGGGGGCTTCTACTCCGCCGAAGACGCCGACAGCGAGGGGGAGGAGGGGAAGTTCTACCTCTGGACGAATGGCGAGCTGAACGCCGTCCTCGATGGCGACGAAGCGGATCTCGTGGCAAGGGTCTTCGACGTCCGGGGCGAGGGAAACTTCCGGGAGGAGGCGACGGGACGGTTCACAGGAAAGAACGTCCTCCACCTGAAGAGCCCCCTCGGAGAGGTGGCGGAAGATCTGGGGGTCCGAGAGCCGCAGCTGGAAGAGAGGCTAGAGAAAGCCCGCCAGAGGCTATTCTCCGCCCGAAAGGAGAGGGCGAGGCCCCTCCTGGACGACAAGATCCTCACCGACTGGAACGGCCTCGCCATCGCCGCCCTCGGACGGGGTGCCCGGGTCCTCGGGGATGAGAACCTTGAAGAGGCGGCCTCCAGGGCCGCGGACTTCGTCCTGGAGAGGATGTTGGATGGGGAAGGAAGGCTCCTCCACCGCTACCGCCAGGGATCCGCCGGGATCCTGGGAAACCTCGACGACTACGCCTTCCTGATATGGGGGCTCCTGGAACTCTACGAGGCGGGGTTTGATGTGAAATACCTGCGAGGAGCCAAGGAGCTTGCGGAAGATATGGTTAGGAGGTTTCTTGACGATGAGGGTGGGGGCTTCTACTTCACCCCCTCCGACGGCGAGGAGCTGATCCTCCGGCGGAAGGACTCCCACGACGGAGCCCTCCCTTCGGGAAACGCCGTCGCCGTCCTGGACCTTCTCCGGCTCGCCAGGATGACCGCTGATGCGAAGCTCGAAGAGATCGCCTCAAAAGCCTTCGGGGCCTTCGCACCCCGGGCGAGGGCTGCTCCGGCCGCCCACCTCCACCTCCTCTCTGCCCTCGACTTCGCCCTGGGGCCGACATCTGAGGTGGTGATCGTGGGCCATCCGCATTCCCCGGATACCGAAGAGATGAAGAAGGCCCTTTGGTCGAGGTTTCTGCCGGAGATCGTCGTCCTCTTCAAGGAGGCGGGAGAGGAGGACCCGCAGATCGCGAAGATCGCAGAGTTCACAAGTGACCTCACCGCAGTGGACGGAAAGGCGACCGCCTACGTCTGCAGAGGATACGTCTGCCAGCTTCCGACGACAGACCCCGATGGAATGCTGGCATGGCTCCATCCCGCCGGGGGCTCTTGAGCTAGAGAATACCGGTTTTTCGTCGAGGAGAACCTGGTTTTAGTCTATAAAAAGCCCGTTTCTGGTCGATGAAAAGCTTATTAATGGTGGGACGAAATGGGGCGATAGCATTGGGGCAGAGTTATGCCCGATTGCGGAGTGGGATAATAATGAAAGAGGTGTCAGCTTGAATTCCAGACTTTTCGCCATATCTCTGATATTGGCGATCGCCCTTATATCGGGGCTCTCCACGGCAGAAGATGGGAACGTATCCGCAGACGACGGCCTGTTGGGTCAGGAGGGCGCCGTCAACGGATCAGATATTGAGGAAACGACGGATATCGTCGAACCGACGGAGCCGTCGACGGCCGAGGTAGAGACGCCCCTTCCAGGGGCAAGATCTCAGGACCTTGAGGGGACGTGGATCCTGAACACCGACGACGGCCAGATATCGATGGTATTGTACCAGTCGGAGGATATCCTCTTTGGAGCCGCCAACTCCCAGACCCCTAAACCCTGGAACGGCGTGGTTACGGGATCTGTCTTTGGTGATACGGTCCAGATCCAGATCCTCTCCCTCCAGGACGGCGTCCTCGTCTCGACGCTCATCGCAGGTCCCGCATCCGACGGAACCATCGGCGGGAGCCTCGTCCAGTCTGATAGCAACGGCAACGTCAAAACAGGGAGCGTCATGGGTATCATGACCAACCCCGAGACCTCGGGATACACCCCAGCCAACGTGCCAGCGGCAGCCTCTCCGGCCGTTGCTGCCGCGGTGACTCCGGCCCCAGAGGTCCCGGCAGCTCAGGCGCCGGCTCAGGGGACGGCTGCCAGCGGGAAGGTGCAGCCGGTGGACGTGACCACCCTCGCTTACCTGTACCCATATAATCCGTTCCCAGTATGAGGTTTGCGTTCTCCCCCCGAATGGGGGGGCGACCGCAAATTTCCCCCCATTTCTTGATCCTTCAACCACTTAACGGATCTCCTTGGCCATATCCAACTCCGCTCCTTCTCCGAAAAGATTTTAATCATGATCCGCCGATAAAAGAGCATGAGACGAATTTTATCCGTCGTTATCTTGGTGATGCTGGCGGCCCAGGCCGAGGGGTCGGTCTTCTTCAAGATAGTCGAGGTTCCTGCGGTCCAGGTCAACCCCGGGGAGGAGGCGGGGTTCACCGTCTTCATCCAGAATCTGGGAAGCCAGAGCGGATACGCGGGGCTCATGTTCAGGAACATCCCCGAGGGGCTCTCCATAGTCGGCCCCCGGTGCACCAAATGGGTAGATTCGGGGACGAAGCGGGAGTTTGACTGCCAGCTCAGGGTGGAGGCGGCAGACGTCCCGCCGGGGAACTACACCTTCGAGATCGGGATCGTCGCCGCAGGAGCCCCGCCGGGGTGGACCCCCGTCGAGGTGATCGTCTCCGGAGAGCTCGCCCTTGAAGCCGACCTGGCCGGAGAAGCCGGCTTTGAGGAGCCTGAGGAGGTTTTGGCGGAGGAGGAGTACCCGCCCTGCCCCATCGTCATGGAGGGCGGCGGAGCCGGAGAAGATGCTGGATCCGATAAGGAGGAGACGCCGGGGTTCGGGATATCCGCCGCCCTGGGGGCGATGGCCTTGCTCCTGATCATGGGGCGGGGCAGGAGAGGGTGAGGCGGGATGAGAGAGGTGCCATGAGAGGGGAGAGGAGAAGAGAGGGTGGTCAGAGGATCCGCCCCTCCATCTCCCAGCCGAGCATCTCTTTTATGACGAGGTAGCTCATCTCGGGGGGGATCGCCCCCACCTCGGTGCAGATGACGTCGATGTACCGGTGGGGTGTGACGTCGAAGGCGGGGTTTCTCACCCGGACGTGCGAAAGCTGCGAGATCTCGGGATAGACCTCCTCGGCGGCCCTCTCCTCGATGGGGACGAGCTCGCCAATCATCGTCTCGGGGCTGAACTTGTACGTCTCCGCCGCCACGACAAAGCTCGTCCTCGCCTCGTGAGCGGCGAGGGCGATCGCGGCGGTCCCGATCTTGTTCACCAGGGAGCCGCTCGCGGTGATCACGTCCGCCCCCACGATGACGTGGTCGACCTCGTTGATCACCGACCTCACCGCCGAGTCGACGACCAGCTCCGTCTCGATCCCCCAGCCGTCCAGCGCCTTTATCGTCAGGTGGCCCTGGTAACGGGGGCGCGATTCCGTGGCGATGACCCTGATATCCTTGCCGGCGTCGAATGCGGTCTTGATGATGGATAGCGCCACCGAGGAGTTGCAGTGGGTGAGGATTACATCCCCGTCCCGGACCCTCCGGGACCCGATCTCCCCGATCCTCTCGACCGCCATCAGAGAACGCTCGACGAAGGAATTGGCGTTCCTCGCCAGGGACGCTCTGGCCGATGCCAGGTCGTCCCCGCGGTAGCGCATCACCATCCTGATGGCGTTGGATAGCGACACCGCGGTCGGCCTCGTCTTCAGCAGGACGTCGGCGGCCCGGCGGACCTCGCCGTTGAACTCCTCGATCCCTGTCGGCTCGATGGAGAGGGCGAACTCCTTCAGCGCCCCGGCGGCCGCCCTGCCGATGAGGGCCGCCCCCCGGATCTCCATCGACCGTATCTTTTCGGCCGTATCCAGCAGCTCGTCCATCGGGCGGGTCATGATCCTCCGGGCTTCAGGCCGCCCCGACGAGCTTCGCCAATTTGGCGACCCGCTCGCCGAGCTTTCGGCAGGCGATCAGGGCCGAGGCGTCGGGAGCCCCCACGGCGACGGCACCGTAGTGGCCGCCGGTCTCCAGGGGGTCGCCGACGATCACCATCCCGTGGATCAGCATCCCCTGGATGATCGACAGGAGCGTCGTCTCGTTTCCCCCCGTAGGGCTCCCCGAGGAGGTGAAGGCAGCGCCGACCTTATCCTCCAGCTTGCCCCGAATCCTCACCGATCTGTCGATGAAGCCCTTCATCTCGGCGGAGAGGGTCCCAAAGTAGGTGGGTGCCCCCAGGATGATCCCGTCGGCGGCGGCGAGGTCCTCGAGGGTCGCCTCGTCGACCTCTTTGACCACCACGTCCGCCCCTCCTTCCTTCGCGCCCTCCGCCACCGCAGCCGCCATCTTGGCGACATTCCCGCTCCGGGAATGATAAACTATCAGTACTTTCGTCATATCGTTCACCTCAAGATCCAGCTCAAAGTATCGTGCTCAGATTATATCTGCCGCCTTCACTATTAATGTTCCTCTGATCATGAGAAAGCCCCACCGGCGGCAAGGCTGGGGCTCCGCCTTACGCCTCCCCCCTCCGCAGGACGATCCGGTCCCCCTCCTCGACTTTGGGGAATACGTCGATGCCGGAGACGATCCTCCCGATGTGGTTGACGGCGGAGTAGGGCTGGGTCCTCCCGAAGAAGATGCAGAAGGCCGAGCCCGGCGTCCAGTAGGAGACGTCCCAGGCCTCCGAATCAGGCGAGGGGTTCTCGTCGGTTAAGGCGAAAGGAAGCTCGAAGTAGACCTCCTCCCCCCAGAGCTGGGCTCTAGCCTCCAGGGGGAGCCTCTCGAATATCTCCGCAGCGGTCCGGGGGTTACGGCCGTCGATCTCGGCCAGGGCCGAGCCCTTCCCCTCCACAACGATCTCGATGAAGTTCATGATATGGCTCCTCTTGTTGCGCTTCTCTTGGGATAATCGTCTCCAAATCAACTTAACATTGGCGGCAGCTCATGTGAGATGTTCGCTGACAAAATAATTTTAAGGTTGCAGCCCCTAATAGGTGTAGAGAGCTTTTCGCGAATCCTGGTGGTGATATCCTGACCTCGGAAAATCCGACCCTCGAACGGCTGGAAGATCAGCTCAGATGGTACAGCAAAAAGAGCAGATGGAACCAGAAATGGTTCAAAGGGCTCAAGGTGATCGAGATCATCGCCGCCGCCCTGATACCCTTCGCCGCGGGGCTGAGGGCCGATCCGTGGATCACCGGCGGCCTCGGAGTTGTCGTCGTCATCATCGAATCGATGATGGGGCTCTTCCAGTTCCAGCAGAACTGGACGAACTACCGGACCACCGCCGAGGCGCTGAAGCACGAGAAGTTCCTCTGGCAGGCAAAGGCCGGGCCGTATAAGGATCCCAATAACCCCACCCTCGAAACCCTCTTCGCCGAGAGGGTCGAGGCGCTGATCTCCACCGAGCACGCGAAGTGGGTCTCGTATCAGGAGCAAGCGGGGAAACGACAGAAGACAACCGAGAGCTGAAGGATGAGCCCCTCGCGTCAAAATGAGAGAAGTGCTATGACCCCTTCAATAACATTTATGTCATTTAACCGCGTGTCGATAAAAAGACGGAGGCGGACGGATAATCCATGACGGGTGAAAAGCCGATAGCATTCATGAGCTACTCCCACTTCGATGACGAGCACGATGGCGGGGCCCTGACTACATTTTGCCAAAGGCTGAGCGGCGAAGTGCGTGTTTATACAGGCGAGAACTTTTTAATATTCCAGGATAGAAAAGATATAAAGTGGGGACACGCCTGGAGGACACAGGTTGACGAATCGCTTAATTCCGCCACGTTCATCATACCCATCATTACTCCCAACTTCTTCAAGAGCATAGAATGCCGCAAAGAATTAGAGAAGTTTCTGGAGCGAGAGAAGGACTTAGGGCGAGAAGACCTTATCCTCCCGGTTTACTATATCGAGACGCCGTTACTCAAAGACGGCGTCCGGCGAAAGAACGATAAGCTGGCCCAAATAATTAACAAGCGACAATATGTAGATTGGCGAGAGTTGAGATTTGAGCCTTTCGATTCTTCGGTGGCTCGAAAAAAGATGGCATCTCTTGCAGTCCAGATCCGTGATGCTTTAGAGGAGGTTGTTTCCCCATCACCAAAAATCGACGAGCCCAAGAAGCATATCCCTCATACATCCAAAAGAAATTCTACACTAATAGTTGATCCAATGTGCCGCGGCGACTACGCAACCATCTCCGAAGCGATCGAAGCGGCAAATCCCGGCGACAAAATTTTGGTCCGCCCCGGCCTTTACCAGGAGGGCCTCGTCATCGACAAGCCCCTGGAGATCGTCGGCGAAGGAGAACGAGACGAGATCGAGATTCAGGCAATGAGAAAGAGCGCCATCGTCTTTAAAACCACCAACGGTCGGGTGGCCAATCTGACACTGCGCCAGATGGGTGGAGAAGAAGAGCTTTACGGCGTAGATATCGGTCAGGGAAGACTTAAGCTGGAGTACTGCGACATATCCAGCCAAAGCGAAGCCTGCGTCGCCATTCACGACGGCGCTGATCCGCGCCTCCGAAGCAACAAGATTCATGACGGTCAAAAAAGCGGAGTACTTGTCTGGCAAACCGGAAGGGGAACGCTGGAAGATAACGATATTTTCGGAAACACCGACGTCGGAGTGCGTATTTGGAAGAACGGAAACCCGACCCTCCGAAGAAACAAGATATACAAAGGAAACAGCGTCGGAGTATTCGTCTATGATAACGGTAATGGAATTTTAGAAGAAAACGAGATATTCGAAAACACCAACTCTGGGGTGCAGATTACGACAGGCGGAAACCCAAAGCTCCGCAAAAACAAGATCTACGAAGGAAAAAGAAATGGAATATTAGTCTTCAAGAATGGTCTGGGAATTATCGAAGAAAATGAAATATTCAGAAATGCCAGCACCGGTGTGACGATTGAAACAGGCGGGAATCCGACCCTACGCAGAAACAAAATTCACGACGGGAAGACGCACGGAGTCGAAATCAGCAATAACGGTCAAGGTATCCTGGAAGAGAACGACATTTTCGGAAACGCCAACTCTGGGGTGCAGATTACGACGGGCGGAAACCCGACTCTACGACGAAACAAAATTCACGACGGGATGACGCACGGAGTCGAAATCAGCAATAACGGGCTGGGTATCCTGGAAGAGAACGACATTTTTGGAAACGCCTATTCTGGAGTGGAGATAACATTTGGGGGGAACCCCAACGTACGCCAAAACCGTATCAACAGAAACAACTTCGAAGCTGTATGGATTCACTTAGGTGGCTGCGGCGTCATCGAATACAACGACCTGCGAGATAACAAAAGAGGTGCCTGGGATATATCCGAAGATAGCGAACCTAAAGTAAAACGCTCCGGCAACATAGAATGACCCAGGAAAATATATCCGACCGTGAGGGGCCCTCATCCCCTCTCGATCATCGTCCCGACGCCGGTGTCGGTGAATAGTTCGAGGAGGAGGGCGTGGGGCCTCCTCCCGTCGACGATGTGGGCCGACTGGACCCCGCCCTCGACGGCCTTGACGCAGGCCTCCACCTTCGGGATCATACCGCCGGTGATCACCTTCTCGTCGACCATCCTCCTGAACTCTGATATGCGAAAACTTGAGATGACGCTGTTGGGGTCCTCGGGCTTCAGCTTGACCCCCTCGACGTCGGTGACCGAGATCAGCTTCTTCGCGCCCAGGGCTATGGCGATCACCCCGGCGGCGGTGTCGGCGTTGACGTTGAGGTTGTTTCCCTCGCCGTCGACGGCTATGGGGGATATGACGGGGATGTAACCCTTCCCGGCGGTGATGAGGAGGATCTCGGGGTTGACCCGGACGACCTCCCCGACCCATCCGAGGTCTATCGGCGCCTCCTCCCCGTCAACGACGATAGGCGCCTTCTTCGTCGCAATGAGGAGCTGGCCGTCTTTGCCGGAGAGGCCGATCCCCTTGCCGCCGTGCTTACCTATGAGGGTGACGAGGCTGGAGTTGATGTTCCCGAGGAGGACCATCCTCGCGATCTCCAGCGTCTCCTCGTCGGTCACCCGCAGGCCCCCGACGAAGACGGACTTCTTGCCGAACCGGGCCATCTTCTCGGAGATCTCGGGGCCGCCCCCGTGGACGACGACGGGATGGATCCCGACGTACCGGAGGAGGACGAGGTCTTGGACGAAAGTGTCCAGAACCTCCTTGTCCGACATGATCGATCCGCCTATCTTTATCACCATGATCGAGTCGCAGAACTCCCGGAGGTACGGGAGCGCCTCGATGAGCACCTGTTCCCTTTTGACCGACATCAGCAGATCCTTCCCTTTACCGTCCCTTTACCGTCCCTTTACCGTCCCTTACTGTCCATTTTCCTTTGAGTTGGGCAGATTTGGCAGACGGTCTTCAGTCGATGGACATCAATATGTCGCCCGGGGATACCGTCGCCCCGACATCGGCGAAGATCTCCGCGACGGAGCCGTCCTTGTTGGCGGAGACGTTGTTCTCCATCTTCATCGCCTCGAGGACGGCGACGGCGTCCCCTTTGGAGACCTTGTCGCCCTTCTTGACCAGGTAGCGGATGATGACCCCCTGCATCGGGACCGTCACGCCATCCTTGGGGGCCTTCGGCTCCGCCGCCTCGACGGAGATCCCCGCCGGAGCGACCTTGACGAGGTACGCCTCGCCGTCGACCTCGACGTTGAAGGCCGCCGGCTTTCCACCGATGGCCCCTGTCTGGAGATCTGCAGACGCCGCCTTCTTGAGGACCTCCTCTTTCGCCTCCCCCTTGAGGAACTTCTCCGCCACCTGGGGATACAGGGCGTATGTGAGGACGTCCTCCTCCCTCCTGACGAGCCCCTTGCCTTCCGCCTCGGCCTTCATCTTATCGTACTCGAGGGGGATCAGGTCCGCGGGCCTGACGTCGATAGACTCCTCGTCCTCCAGGATCTCTGCCTTGATCTTGGGGTTGATCTCCCCGGGAGACCGGCCGTAGAGCCCCTTGACGTAATCCTTCACCTCCTTGGGGACGGCCTTGTACCTCTCGCCGGTGAGGACGTTGAGGACCGCCTGGCTTCCCACGATCTGGCTGGTGGGGGTGACGAGGGGCGGATACCCCAGATCCTCCCTAACCCTCGGGATCTCGGCGAGGACCTCGTCGTACTTGTCGAGGGCCTTCTGCTCGATCAGCTGGGAGACGAGGTTTGAGAGCATCCCGCCCGGGACCTGGTAGACGAGGACGTTGGTATCGACCCTGGCGGAGATGGGGTTGAAGAGGGGGGCGTAGACCTCCATCAGCTTCTCGAAGTACCTCTTGATCTCCGTCAGGAGCTTGAGGTCGAGACCGGTCTCGTAGGGGGTCCCCTCCAGGGCCGCGACGATCGACTCGGTGGGGGGGTGAGAGGTTCCCCAGCCGAGGGGGGATATGGCGGTGTCGAGGATGTCTACCCCCGCCTCGCAGCCGAAGAGGAAGCTCATGGGAGCCATCCCGCTGGTGCAGTGGGAGTGGAGGCAGACAGGGATGTCGGTCTCCTCTTTCATCGAATGGACGAGATCGTAGGCGTCATGGGGGAGGATCAGTCCGGCCATGTCCTTGATGCAGAGAGAGTCGCAGCCGAGGTCGGCTAGCTCCACCGCCATCTTGGTGAACTGCCCGATGGAATGGACCGGGCTTGTGGTGTAGCAGACGCAGCCCTGGACGTGGGCGTCCATATCTTTTGCGGCCTTGATGGCGACGGTCATGTTTCGGATGTCGTTGACGGCGTCGAAGATCCTGAATATGTCTACCCCGTTTGCCGCCGCCCTCTCGACGAACTTCACCACCAGGTCGTCGGCGTAGTGGCGGTATCCCACCAGGTTCTGGCCCCGCAGGAGCATCTGGAGGGGGGTGTTGGGCATGGCGAGCTTCAGGGCCCGCAGCCTCTCCCAGGGGTCTTCGTTCAGGTACCTGATGCAGGAGTCGAAGGTGGCCCCCCCCCAGACCTCCATGGAGAAGAAGCCCACCTCGTCGAGCTTCTCTGCTATCGGGAGCATGTCCCTTGTTCTCATCCTGGTGGCAAGAAGTGATTGATGAGCATCTCTGAAGACCGTTTCAGTTATCCTTACTTTACCCATGAGATCAACCTTCCATCTAATTCAGATCATCTTGTGTTTTTCTAGTTCTCTCAAAACGTGATGGCCCCGGTCGGTGAGCATGTACTTTTTCCAAGTATGCTTCTCGGGGGTTATGCACTCCACCAGTTCCAGCTCTTCGCACTCCTTTATCGCTCGGCTTATATTCTGGATCGATCGATCCGTACTTCGAGCCACTTCCGATGCCTTAACCACCCTGGAATGTCTGATCGTCCTCATCAATAGAAGGCGCCGATCTGCGCTGAGGACCCACCTGACTATCTCGTCAACGTTCATAAGGGTTGCCAGCCTGAACCTTTTCTCCGGGGAGAGATTATTATAAGTTATTTAAACCTGGTGGAGATGAATAAGGATCGGATTAGAAGCCCCACTCCCGGGGGTTCTCCTGCGACCGATGGAAGATTATAGATATCCCAACCCCCTTCTCAGATCTCCGCTACTGGAACCGAAGTCGAGGCGTTTCAAGAGAATTCGCTCGTCTAAGTATCCTGGGATCCCGTTCGGACCTCAGTCTCAAACTTGTATCCACAGCTCTCAACCCCCACTATATCCCTGGGGACCGGAGGGAATGCCTTGCAGATCTCAGGCCGGTGGGCGTATATCCGGCAGCGCATCCCTTTGGCATCGAATGCGGGGCACCCCCTGCAGCATCTGCCGCATCTATTGCATCCTCCGACTTTCTTGGCGGACCAAGCCGCCACGTCCTCCCTTCTGAGATACCAGAATAATCTCCTTCGAATCCATCCGTCTATCATTGCAAAACCAACGGTTGAATCCCCGTCGACTCTTCGGGGGGATGGCATTTATCCAATCGTAACACTTCTCTTTGATATCGTCATCTGGACTCCCTCTCGCATCGGCGGCCGTCCGGACCGACCGGCAGGTTTCGATCAAAGGGTTAAAAATATGACGGCGTCCGGGAATAATATCGTAACGGCTCTCTCCGATATGGTGGGATGCGAGGTTCCACCGCGGCGAAGAGGGCGGCTCTGAAGAGAACGGGGCGCCGACCATCCGAGATAGACCGTCGTCGGAACCAAAGGAGAGGGGTGCCAACTTTTCTTCGATATAGGCCATCGAGATCGAGGAGGGTCGCCAGCTGCGAACCCGCGCCATTACTCTTTGATTGTTATGAAGGTTTGATAAATTGTTATTCGAAGTAGGAGGAGGTGGTTTCCAGATCAATCCCGGAAAATATACGGCGTTTAGGACCGAAAGATCCCCTCGACGGTCCCGATCAGTCCTCCGTTAGGAGACGTTATCGCTCCAATAATCCGATCTGGACATTAGTGGGCGTCACAAGTGTCTATTAGTATTTTGTTTTCATCTCGCCATTAGTGAGGATTTATGAGAGTTAGAGTTGTCAGCTCAAAAAATGAGATACCGGATCTGAACCCCAACGAGAGGATAGTCCATCTCGCCTTCAGGGCATCAAACGTCGACTTCCTGAACCTGATGAAGATATGCCCGAGGCTCCGGGCCATACAGGTCCCGCCATCCTACCACAAGACCATGTCCAGGGCGATCCAGCTCTTCCTGGAGATGCAGGGGATCGACCTCCTCCAGGGCGACGTCTGGGGTCACAGAAAAGACATCGACGAATACTTCATGATAAACGACGAGACTATCAGCGAGATCGAGTCTATGATCTCGGAAGGGGTGACCATAGAAGAGGCGACGGAGCAGATCATGAAGAAGACGAGACTGGCTCCAGATCTCATAAAATACATAGCAAAATCGAAGATCGCAGTTTGAGATTCGAACCACCCGTCGGGCGGAGGTGCCCCTCCGCCGATCTTCTTGCATTTTGAAGAGGATTTGGGCCGCCGATGAATCTGACACCCCGCATCTATCTTTCGCGGATAAACCATTCGACCCCTCAATTTTTGGATATCTCCATCGGAGACGGCGGACGCTTCCTGCCTCGAAGATCGGGGATCGTTCCCGGATGGGTCAGCTAAAGGACCATATCAATAGCGGCGCTGTCCTTCCTGCAGATCCGAAAGATCGATCCCATCTGAGAGGCGAAAGAGGATATAACAGAGGATGCGGGGATTGCGAACGATCTCATCAACGACGTCGCAAGGCCCTGGATAGCCACCTGGTGGCTGCGGCTGCCTGGACCCGGCATCTAAGAGAGACCATCCATATTGACGGCCGGGATCTTCCGATTCTGTCTTCGATCCGAGTCCTCGAGGAACCACCTGGTTTGGGATGGAGAGGATCATCAAAGGTGAGAGGTAGCGATATCCCGTCGGGGCGGTAATGGGGCGTAATGATCTATTTGCAGCGAAAGACGGGGGCAAATAAGGTCCAATTTTATCAAGAGAATCATCTATGCTGTCATAATTTCGAAGCTCTATGATACCTGTTATCACGTGCCAGACTGAATATGGACGTTACTATACATCACAAGTAACTATAAGTACATTGATTACATCTTTGTAATTGTAAAGGTGAAAGACCATGAAGATTAGAGTCGTCAGTTCAAAAGAAGAGATATCGGACCTCGGTCCCAACGAGAGGAACGTCCACCTGGCCTTCAGACCCTCCAACGTAGACTTCCTCGACCTGATGAAGAGCTGCCCGCGCCTCCGGGTCGTCCAGGTTCCACCCTCCTACCACAAGACCCTCTCCAAGGCGATCAAGCTCTTCCTCGATATGCAGGGGGTCACCCTTCTGGAGGGGGACGTCTGGGGTCACAGAAAGGACATCGACGAGTACTACGTCGTCGACGAAGTTGCGATCGAGGAGATCGGGGCCATGATAAAGGAAGGCGAGTCGATCCAGAACGCAGCCGCCGCGATCCAGAGGAAGACGAGGCTCGCCCCCGACCTGATCAAGTACATCGCCAAGTCCAAGATCACCGCCTGAAACCTCAGGCGGTCCTCGGACTGCAAGATCCTCGCCATCCCACATCCCTTCTTTTACCGTACAATTGCCCTCCAGAGGCGGTTTGGGCATGGGCGAGGGTGCGACATATCTTCCATAATTCTATCGATAAATGTCTTAAGAAAGTGATCTTGGATACACGACTTCTTAATCCACCAAGACCCGGCCGGTATGATGCTATATTTTCGCATGGACGAGGAGGGATCCCTCGGGGCTGAAGCCGGGCATGCGTCGCGTCTTCATAGATTTGGCGATCCATATGGACGTTAGTATACAACACAATTGGCTATTAATACTAAGATTCACATCTTAGTATTTGTTGAGGTGAATTGTCATGAGAATTAGAGTTGTGAGTTCAAAAGATGAGATCTCGGAGCTGAATCCCAACGAGAGGATAGTCCACCTGGCCTTCAGGCCCTCCAACGTAGACTTCCTCGACCTGATGAGGAGCTGCCCGCGCCTCCGGGCCGTCCAGGTTCCCCCGTCGTACCACAAGACGATGTCCAAGGCGATCAAGCTCTTCCTGGAGATGCAGGGGATAGACCTCCTGGAAGGGGACGTCTGGGGTCACAGAAAAGACATCGACGAGTACTACGTCGTCGACGAAGAGGCGATCGAGGAGATCGGGGCCCTCATCAAGCAGGGCGAGTCCATCGAGGACGCCTCCGCCGCGATCCAGAGGAGGACGAGGCTCGCCCCCGACCTGATCAAGTACATCGCCAAGTCCAAGCTCACCGCCTGATCGTCCAGGCGCAGCCTGGACCAAAACTTTTTGTCATTCTCCCGAAATCGACTGTCTTGGCCGTCTTCATATCCCTTTTCTTGGCGGCCACCCCCGGATCCGGCCGCCGCCTTCCTCAACGGTGGGGCGAGCCAACCGCCGAAGGTCGCCGAAAGGGGGGCCTGGGATTTTCAATCATTTCTTCCTAATTAGTAGCAAATGGTGGGAAGAATGATATAATAGTATTACTAATGAGTCATCGGGTGATAATTTGAGACAAGTCACAATATATATAGTGATGCTGGTGCTGGCCCTCACCATGGGGGCTAGCTGCCACGAGACGTACCTGCGACCGATATCCGGGTGGGCGAACCCCGGGGATGTGGTATACCTACCCCTGGGAAGCGGCCACGCCACCGCCAACACCGAGCTGCCTGAAGGGATAGTCAACGTCACCGTCATAGGCCCGACGGGCGATACCGTCCTCGACGGCATGGGCGAAATCTCCGGATTCTGGGATATCTACAGGTTCGTCGCCGAGGAGCCCGGCCTCTACGTCGTCGATGTCTACCATTCCGAAGGCTCCTGGACCAACATCATTACGAACCCTCCGAACGGAAGTTTCTGGGAGCACGCCTACGCCTACGATATCGACTTTGACGCCCTCAACAAGACCGGCTGGGCTGACGACTGGTACGTAGCCCGGTCCTATCCTAAGAACTGCTACGCCAAGGCCTTCGTTGCGGTGGGCGATGACGCCGACCTCTCCAAGGCGAAGCAGGCCGCTGGCCAGGAGCTGGAGATCGTACCCCTCGACGACATCTCCACCGTCGGGAAGGGCGACTTCGCCTTCCAGGTCCTATTCCAGGGCGAGCCGATCTCCGGCATCGACGTCTGGGCGATGAAGGTCGGCGACGACACCCCGGTGGAGGGCGTCACCGACGGGGAGGGGAAGTTCACCCTGAACCTCACCGACGAGGGCTCACAGCTGACGGAGTGGATCGTCAGGGCCGATACCAAGATGGACCCGAGGATCGTGGAGGCGGTCGACCTTCCCAGGGGACCGCTCTGCGAGGAGAAGAGCTACGTTGGACCGGTATACCGGGCGGCTCTCACCCTCAGATCCGACTATCGACCTGATGGATACTGAAAAGCCCTTCTTTTGGGGGGATAACCCCCCCCCCTCAAAAGGGACAGTCATCTCGTCACCGATATGCAGAGGCCGTGCCTGCTAATATTATTTTTCTGATCATTCAGTGAGAGCATTTAAGTATCTAGTATTAATAAAGGTCTACGGGTGTTTTGAATGAAAAGAATATTGGCTATCTGCCTCCTCCTGGCCCTCACCGTCGCCGGGGGGCAGGCCCACGATACATGGCTGATGACCACCAGCGGGTGGGCGAGCGAGGGGGATGTAGCCCTCGTCCAGATGACCGAAGGCCACTCCTTCGTCCCCATGGCGCCGCCGCCAGGGGATATATCCATCGGGATGACCGGGCCCGAAGGGTACATTGAGGAGTTCGATCTCGACGAAACGGCGGAGACGAACGGCCCCTACTACCGCGTCGACTTCGACGTCTCCCTCCCCGGCCTATACGTCGCGACGGGAGAGCAGCATGAAGGCCCCCTGACCTTCCTTCGGACGAGATTCGCAGCCCCGAACGAGGAGATGGACGGGTACGACGAGATCGACTGGGATGAGGTCGAGACCGGCGGCTGGGACCCCGACTGGTACATCGCCGAGGCCTACGACGACCTGGTGAAGTTCTCGAAGCTATTCCTGGTGGCGGAGAACGCCGACTTCGCCTCCGCCTCCGTCCCCGTCGGCCAGAGGCTGGAGATAATTCCCCTGGACAACATCACCGCCCTGGGGACCGGCGACTTCAGGTTCCTGGTCCTCTTCGATGGAGAGCCTGTGGCGGGTCTGGACGTGAGGCTTGCGACCCCCGGAGATCCTGCCGTCGCCGCGGGCGTCACCGACGAGGATGGAGTCGTCGTCCTCGCCGTCCCCGAGCCGGGGCTCTGGATCGTGGCAACGGAGCATAAAGATGGTCAGATGGTGCTTCTGCCACAACACGGCCCCGACGCCGTCGAGGAGAGCTTTGTAGGAACAGGCTACTTCTCCGTCCTGACCCTCCGGCCAGACTACATAAAGCCCGAGGCGGACTGAAAGGTCCCCCTCGTCTTTTATTCTTCTTAACCGGAGGAGGCGAAGGTCGAGAATAAAGTTCTCGGGGGAGGCGGCCGATATCCGGTCCCTCATCCGAGGATCTTCTTTAGACCCTCGACCGCCTCATCTTTTGTGATGGGCGTCTTATGGAAGTGGTGGCCGCAGCAGCCCCTCAGGGAGTGGAAGAGGTCCACCAGGATCGGGACCTCCAGGCCTAGGCTGTCCAGTACCTCCCTCCTTTCGAGGATCTCTCTCGCAGGGCCGTACCCCACCACCCTCTTATCCAGGAGGAGGATCTCGTCGGCCATCAGCGTCACTATGTTTACGTCGTGAGTGGCGGTGATGATCGTCGTCCCCGAATCGCAGAGCTCTCTTATGAGGGAGACGACCGCCCTCTTGGACTTGGGGTCGAGGTTTGAGGTCGGCTCGTCCAAGACCAGGATCTCCGGCCTCATGGAGAGGACCGTCGCGAGGGCGGCCCTCTTCTTCTGGCCGAAGCTGAGGTGGTGGGGAGACTTGCCCTCCAGGTCTTCGAGCCCCACCGCCTCCAGGGCCCAGGAGACGTCTCTTTCCATCTCCGGCCCGCTGCGGCCGAGGTTCAGGGGGCCGAAGGCGACATCCTCCCGCAGGTTCGGCATGAAGAGCTGGTCGTCGGGGTCCTGGAAGACCATCCCCACCCGGCTGCGAACCCAGGGGAGGTTATCTTCTTTGACCTTCCGGCCGAGGATCTTGACCGTCCCATCGCCCCTAAGGAGGCCGTTCATGTGAAGGAGGAGGGTCGACTTTCCGGCTCCGTTGGGGCCGAGGAGGGCTACCGACCTCCCCCGCTCGACGGAGAAGCTGACCCCTTCCAGGGCTCTGGTCCCGTCGGGGTAGCTGTAGCTGAGATCCTGGATCTCGATGGCATATTTCGTCAGATGATCATCCCCTGGGTTGCAGCGAAATCGATGATCTGCAGCATTAGGGCCGCCCCCGCCACAGCGAAGCTCTTGGCCCAGTCCGCCCTCTTCATCTCAAACTTCACCGTCGACGGCAGGGTCCCTTCGTATCCCCGGGATACCATCGCCCGGTATATCCTCTCCGACCGCTCGTAGCTTCTTACAAAGAGCATCCCCAGAGCGGTCCCTATCACCCTCGCCGTCCGCAGGTCGGTCTTCTTCGCGAAGCTCTTGGAGGCTAGGGACTTCTCTATGGACATCATCTCCTCCCTGAGGAGGAAGAGGTAACGGTACGTGAAGAGGAATATCTGGGCTGTGACATCCGGCATCTTTAGGCCCCTCATCGCCTGGACGGTGATGTTGAAGGGGGATGTGGCGAATAGAGGGTAGGCGAGGATGACGGCGGCCACCCCCCTCGTCAGGATGAGGGAGCCGAGGATGATGCCGTCGAAGCTGAGGTCCACCGTCGATATGGCGACGGTCCTCTCCCCCCCGCCGGTGAAGGGGAGGATGAAGAAGATGGGAAGAAGAAAGATCACCGGCCACCTCACCCTCCTGGCGACGTCTCTGAGGGGGAGCCTCGAGGCGAGGAGGACCGCCACGGAGAGGGCAAGACCGAGGAGTGCCACGCTGATGCTCTCCACCATGACGACGGAGAAGATCAGGATGAGGATCGATGCGATCTTAGCACGGGGGTCCCACCGGTGGATCGGAGAGTCGATCCCAGCGTGGCCGTCGATCTCGAAGCCGCTCATGACCCCCACCCCTCCGCAACACCCCTCGATGCGGCCCCCATCCTCCCTCCTATCTCCTCTTCTTCGAGGCGTAGATCATCGATATCCCGGCGATGCCCAAAAGGTAGCCGAACCCTGCGGCGACCTTCATCGCCACCGGGATCTCCGGCTCGACGGCAGCAACGCCAGCCGCCCCTATCCTCGTCTCAGCCCGATGGCCGACAGAAGAGGTGACGAAGAGAAGGTCTTCGACCTTCCTCCCCTCGGGCCTGAAGGTGAATACGCCCCTCGAATCCGTCGACCCCTCCGCGACGAGGTCGTCGCCGTCATAGGCCTTGACGGCGACGCCACCCGCGGGGGTACCATCGTCGTAGAAGACGGATAAAGAGAGCTCCTCTATGCTGTAGCCCATCAGCATCCGGTGGCCTGAGGCGGCGCCGGCGAAGATCAGTATCGCCAGGACCGCGTATATGGCGACCTTCTTCATCTCTTCTTCACCCTCCATGCTATCAGAGCCAGGGGAAGGATGGCGAGGGTCAAGAGCTTTCCGTCCGGAGATGATGGCCTCTCGCTCGATATGCCGATGTAGCCCTCTTCAGAGTGGCCGGAGCCCGAGATCGCATAACGCCACTGGCCGGTCCCCTTTCCGGGGAGGGTCATCAAATACATCCCCTGGGAGTCGGTCACACCTGCCTCATAAAGGTCGTAGTTCTGGGTCGTCGCGTTCAGACGGTATATCGCGATCTCGGCGTTCCTCGCAGGCTCGCCGTCGTCGTAGATGGCGAAGATCTCAAGGCTCATCCGGTGTCCGACGAACATCCTGTGCCCCTCCGCCATCCCCGCTGTGAGGAGAAGAAGGAGGACCAAAATAACAGCTCTTCTCAAAATCAAGCACCTCCATGGCCAGAACCCCTGGCGCGGATCAGCATCTCCGGCTTCACGGACTGGAGGAAGCCCGCCGCCAGCCCTATCACCGCTGTCTCGATGAGGATGATGGGGACATGGGCCGCCAGGACCAGGGCCGCGATCTCCCTGAACGCCTCCCCGAGGATGAGCAGCTCCGCGGATAGGATCAGGGTTGCTCCAAGTACGGCAAACCCCCCGGCGACGGCTCCGAAGACCACCTCTCGTTTGGGCGACGAGAGGCCGCGGCGCCCCTCGAAGATCTGCCAGGCGAGGAGGGCGGGGATCCCCATGTTGACGGCGTTGACCCCGATGACGCTGATCCCGCCGTGCTGGAACAGTACCGCCTGGAGGGTGAGGGCGACGGCGACGCTGGCAAAGGCCCTCTTCCCCAGGAGGATCCCGGCAAGGCCGTTCATAACCAGGTGGACACTGGTCGGACCCACTGGAAAGTGGACGAGGGAGGCGACGAAGATCGCCGCCGTGATGAGGGATATCTTGGGGACCTCCTCCGCTTTGACGTCCCTCAACGTCAGAAGGATTATCGCCCCGGCGAGGAGGAAGCCCCCCGCCAGGATCGGCGGCGATAGGACGCCATCGGATATATGGACCAAACCATCAACCTCCTCCCGTCACCTGCCGCACCAGAAGGTGAGGTAGGCGGTGGGGGCGATCTGGTCGTAGTCTAGGCTGTCGCCCTTTCCGTACCGGCCGCTCGGATCGTCGCTGGTGGCGGTCCAGGTCCCGGACTCCTCGATCGTCGCCTCGAAGGAGACTACCCAGAGGCCGGGCTTCGATAGGTCGAAATCGATCGTCCCATCGCCCGTGGTCCCTTCAACCTCGCTCTCATAGGCGTGGAGGACCGTCAGGAGGTCCTCTGGGGTCTTCACCACCATGGCGGTGTAGTCTCCCTCCACCATTTCACCGTTCCAGAGGGCGGCGGCCCTGAACTGGTCGCCCCGACCGATGCCGGTCATATCGACCTGCGGGACGATCTCAAGCCCCTCGCCGGTCGAGATCTCGCAATCCCCGCCGGTCCCCACCGGCATTATGGCCCGTCCTGACTTCGGCAGGAACGACGACTCTCCGCTGAAGCCTATCCAGCCGGGGTCGAAGTAGGTGGGCTCCATCTCATAGTCCAGGATGTAGCAGCCCGAGCCGCCGACATCAACCGTCCCCGCCAGGCCGCCGTCCCTCTCGGCGAGGCTCAGCCCTTCCGTCCCGTCGGGGCGGGTCACCACGGCTCTTGCGAGCTGGGGCGCCGTCTCCCCTTCGACGTCGTGGCTGTATGTGATCCATATATTCACGTCAGAATCCTCTTTCGCGTCCTCGGGAAATACCGCAAAGAGCATATGACCCGACGCCAGGGCGACGAGCCCGGCGACCGCCAATGCCGAGATATAAAGCCGTCTCATATCTTATCGCCTCCTCTTCTTCTACCGTCCTATCCTGATGGTCATCTCGATTATGGCGAGGATTATCGTTATAGGATTTAAGGCTGGTTATATGATTTAAGGCTTTTTTAAGCCGCATAAGATACCTATTTGTGGTTTTATAATCCGTATTTATTAAAAAATCTGATTTCTTATGAGGGCAGGTCGCCTGGAAGAAAAATAGGCGGGGGAGGGCTTACGCCTTCACCCAGACCGACATGACGTTGGTGTACCTTACGACGTTGTAGTCCACCTCATCCCCGGCCTTGAACCTTCCAGCGCTGTGGTCGTAGGTGGCGGTCCACTTCCCGGGCTCGTTGAGGTCGACGCTGGCCATAACCTGCCAGGGCCCCGCCTGGGTGAAGCTGACGGTGAACTGGCCGTCGTCCCCGGCGGACCCGGTCTGGACGGCGTATCCGCCGTGGGCGTCCCAGGTCCAGTAGTAGGCGGTGAAGGTGGCGTTGACAGGCTCGCCGTTCCAGAGGGCCGTGAAGGTGACGTTATCCTTGGCACCGATCTCGTAAGGGGCCTTCTCCGGGACTATCTCCAGGGGAACCCCCGCCTCCCAGCTCTCCATACCCTCGTCACCAGCGTGGATCACCATGGTGGCGTAGCTGTAGCCGAGCCTCGGGTTGCTGGGCTGGGTCCCGCCCCATCCCGGATCGTAGACGGAGGGAGACCTCGCCACGGCGAAGACGTAGTCGCCGGGGCTGCTGATGGCCACGTCACTGTGCCCATAGGGGACCCAGCCGTATCCGGGGACCCAGTCGCCCGTCTCCATCGCGAGGTCGAGCTTCTCGCCCGCCGGGTTCAGGAGGTAGGCCGCATCCATCAACGGGACGGAGAACCCCGCAACGCTCCCGGCATGGCCGTAGAAGAAGTAGACGGGCTGAGAGTCTCCCACGTTGGCGATATCCTTCGATTCGACCCACAGGGCGTGGGCGCTGGCGTTCATCGTCATTCCTCCCAGGATCAGGAGGAGCAACAAGGTTATTATGCTCTTCGTTTTAATCACCCAGGATCAGGTATCACTGGTACGATAAATAGATTTCGCAGATAACATTTAGTAACAATTATTCTCTTATTTACCTGGGAGGGTTTCCCATCGACTCGCTATGAAATCGAAATGCTGAAGTGCAAAAAATTCCCAGAAGCTGAAGAGACGGTGTGAAAAAGGGGAGGAGATCACCTCACCCAGAGGGTGAGGGAGGACCGGTGCCAGACCTTCTCGTAGGAGACGAGGTCCCCCTCCTTGTAGTAGGGGTTGCTGTAGGTAGCGGTCCACTCTCCCGGCTCTTCGGTCGTCGTCTCTACCTCGATCATCCAGGGGCCTGCCTTGTTGAAGAGGACGGAGAAGCTCCCGTCCTCTCCGGCGGTCCCCCTCAGGGCCTCGGAAGAGGAGTGGGCGTCGACGGTCCAGTACCAGGCGGTGTAGTTGGCGGCGACGGCCTCGCCGTTGAAGGTGGCGACGGCGTTGAAACTATCCCCCGACTTGACACCGTAAGGGGCGCTGTCGAACTCGATCTCAAGAGGGAAGCCTCCGTCCCAGGTCTTCTCGCCCCCTTCCCCGGCGGCGATTATAGATTTGGCGTAATCCATGACCAGCATCGGGTTGCTCTCTCCGCCGTGCCATCCCGTATCGTAGACCCCGGGGGCCCTGACGGAGGCGAGGACGTAGTCCCCGGGCCAGTAGAAGGCGGCCTTGCCTGAGAGGTAGCCCATCCTTCCGAAGCCGGGAAGCCAGCTCCCCTCCTCCGTCGCGAGGTCGAACCTCTCCCCGGCGGGGGAGACGAGATAGAAGGCTTCCATCAGGGGCACGTACATCCCCGCCGAACTTCCGGGGTGGCCGAAGAAGGAGTAGACATCCTTAACCGCGCCGACCTCCACCGCGTCCTCGGCCTCCACCCAGAGGCTGTGGGCTGCGGCGGGGGCCACCAGAAGGCTCAGGAGAGCCATGGCGATGACGATATTCCATTTCATCATATAACACCGCAGGCTAAAGCCGCCTTTTTTCATATAAACGTTTCTGTTTGTAATAAATATAGTTACGAGATTTCGATTAGGTTGCATCGGCCCATTGTGGAATGATAATCTCAGAGAAGAAAAGTGGTCGGCCCGGAGGAGATCACCATATTCGAGAAGGCCGCCGGTTGATCCGCACCCCAACAGCGACCGGGCCGGTCCCGCGTCTACTATTCTGGAAGATCTGGGGGCCCCCGTTCCGGCGGGCGGGGCGACCTCCAGAATGTTGGAGAAGCTTCTCGTCGCCGACCGGACCGGGTCTCCGGATCGGATCAACGGTGAGATCCGCCCCCAGCACGGCCGAAAGGCCGGTCCTCCGCCTTCCCGGCGTTAGAGCGGGATAGATCCACCCCGGCGATGGAGGCGACGCCGAGAACGGGCCCGGCGTTGATGGCGGTGGCGATGGTCATGATGATGGGGAGACCTTCAGTGAGGCCGTAGCTCCAGATCCCCGCGAAGAGCCCCAAGAGCTCCATGTAGCCGCCAAGGGCGATGGCAGCGACGATGAGGGCGGCGTTCCAGGCGATAGAGGACCGGCTGGAGAAGAAGACCCCGAGGAGGACCATGGCGGCGTAGAGCCCCAGAACTTCCCTTCCCGCCAGCTGGAAGTACCCCTCCAGATAGAAGAATATGACGAAGACGGCGGCGGCAGCCGCGAAGGGGAGGGGCCGCCACCTCTCGAGCCGATCGAAGAGGTGGAGCCTCTCAAACCAGAGCCTGAAGAGATCCGATATCCCGAAGATCGCCACCATCATCAGCGCCCACCCCGATACGACGAAGAGGGTAGGGCCTACGCTTCCAGAATAATCGACGATCCCCGCCGATGTTATGATCCTCTCCACGACGAACATCACCGCCGCCGAAGAGAGGATGAGGGCGAGAAGGTTCCTCGTCTTCATCCTGACGGCGGCGAGGATCGAGACGGCTATGGCGAGGAGGAAGTTCAGATCGAAGAATAAGGAGTTTCGCAGATACCCGTCCATCCAGAAGCCTATAAGGGCAGCCTCCGCCAGGAGGAGGAGGATGAAGAAGTTGGTCCTCCTCCTGGACCTGTCGGCTTCAGTATCCCCCTGCCCCCGGAGGACGAGATAGACCGAATCGTTCAACAGCTTCAGGATGGCGGGGGTGAGGTACTTTAATACCGGAAGCCTCGCCATGTCGTAGAGGAAGAAGTCTGCTCCTATGTTGAAGAGGGTGGGCCACCCTGGAAACTTCAGCATCAGTTCGATCCCCCAGTTGTAGAAGTCCTTAACCTTTGCCTCGGGCCGGTCCCAGTTCCCGTCCTTGCCGCTGGCGTGCCTATATGGGAGGCTGGAGAAGTCGAATCTTGCAGAGGCGTCCCCCAGCCCCCGCTCGGCGGCGAGGGAGAGGTGAGCCACCTGCGACGGATCGTACCCCATCATCTGAGAGGCGATGGAATCGGCGCATACGACATCGTTTGATGCGATGATCGTCTGATAGTCGATGGGCCTGGAGCTCAAGGGCCCGATCGCCTCGTTGCCTATGGACCCGTCGATGATCACCAGGTTCGGGGTGAAGGCCCTGTTCACCTCGTAGATCACCTCCTCGATCTTCATCTTGTGATATTTGGCCTTGTCCACCTCCGGGAAGGTGCCGTACATGTTCTTCATCCCCAGGGTGACCCCCGTGAGGAGGTGGGTCTTCATCGTCGGCACCGATATTATGACGTTAGCGTCGACGACCTCTTTTGAGACCCTGTCTATCCCGATGACGCTATCTTCTCCGAAATCGAAGCCCACGATCTTCGTCTCCGAGAGGTTGACGAGATTCACCCCCTTCTTCTTCGCCCAGTCGGACCAGCCGGAGGCGTCCGCCACCTGCCAGAACTTGCTCCATATCATGTCGGCGTCCCCGACGACCGGCTCTCCTCCCGCCCCCTTCACCATATCGACGATCTCTTCGACGACATCGGTGCTGGTGAAAGTCCCCTTCACCTCCGGCACCCCGCCGCAGATGTTGATCTTGATGAAAACCCGGTCGCCGGCCTTGACGAACCTCTCGATCCCGCCGAGGTCTGCGACAGCCTCCCTGACGGCAGTTCTGGGGTCGGTACCTCTCTTCACGGCATACTGCGAGGGGTTCCGGACGACGCGGCTCTTTACGTCCGAAAAGGATAAGACCTCCCCGGAGACTAGCCTCCGCTTCGTTATGAGGAGGGCGGCTGCATACCCGGCGAATAGCCAGACCGGATAGAGGAGGAAGAGGACGACCACCAAGGCGGTGGGAACCATATCCTTGGTGATCCCGGTGGTCTGCGAATGGAACATGAAAGCAGAGCCGGTATTCTCGGGGAAGAGGGGGAAGACGGCACGGAATATATCGGCGTACAATAGAGAGCTAAATATTATAAATATAAGTACTATGGCAACGCCCACCACGATCTTCGCATGTCTATTCCAGCCGAGCCTTCGGCCCCCAAAGTAGATCAAGATGCCAGACAATACAAGAAGAGGCGGATCGATCAGAAAACTCATGGATTACGACCTCCCGACCTGGAGAAGCTCCGTAATATAACTGAGCTTTTTTAAAATATAAGCCTAGCGATCAGATAAGTTTTTTTTTATAGATTAAAATTTTCAATATATAATTTCATTATATATAACTATCCTACACGCCTCAGCACGTAGGGGAGGCATACGCCCTTCTCATCCTGGATGATGAACCCCTTCGATCCCTTGAGGATGCCCAAGAGGGGGGAATCGGCTCCGCAGAGCTTGCCCAGCATGAAGTCGTGGCTCACCATCCTGATCTCGGATCTCTTGGCCTTGCCGAGGAAGTCGAACTCCCGCATCAGATCGTCGTCGAACTCCACCTCCTTGCCGCCTATGGTCAGCACGCCTCCGAGGATGTACCGAGCCATAAGCCTCCCCCCTTCCATATAGTACCTGAACCTGAAGACCACCGGAGAGATGGCGGGATCTGAGACGAGCCTCGCCTCCCAGACCCCCAGAACCTCCTTTGGGTCGAAAGCTCGCGCCTTATTTGAGAATATGAAGTTGAAGTCGTCTTGGGTCATGAAATCGACCTTATATCTTCTTGAGAGGATGAAGTAGAAGACGTGCTTTCCCTTGGGCGGCGATCCGAATCCGAACGCCTCCCCTATCAGGGTATCGCGGTCGACTATCTTGAGGATATCATAGAACAATCTGTAGGGAAGGTCGAAGTACCTAAGGAGGGTAACATCTCCATGCCCTGGATATTCGAAATCTGTAGCTTCGTTGGCCGCATATATCTGCGAGTAGTAGGGATGGGTTTCTCCCCTTATCGATCCCCCAGATCTCCAGAACCTCTTATAGAAGCCGAGGGTGTAAACGAGCCCCTTGGTGAGGGGGTCCTCGTCGCTGGCGTAAAAACCCTTCCAGTACCTGTCGTTCCATATGGTCAGATCGTCGATATCAAAAGACCAGTTCTCCCCGTCGACGATATCCATCTTCGATGAGTTGACAAGAACGTCTCTTCCAAACTCGCTCTTGCTTTTATCGAAGAGATCCTTCAACCTCTCGGTCTTACAGTACATCGGCTGGCTTATCGAGCATACCTCGCCGAACCTCTTTGGCGGCCTGAGGCTGGCAAACTCTTCCCATCTCCGATTTATCCGGTCGGATATTATGGTGGCGAGGGCCGCCACCGTCAGCTGAGGGTTGACGCCCACCGCCGTCGGAAAGACGCTGGCATCGCAGACGAAGAGGTTCGAGAACCCGTGAACCCGCCCGTTGGGATCCACCACAGAGCTTCGAGGATCGGCTCCCATCCTATTTCCGCCCTGGGGGTGGGCCGAACCCAGGAGGAGCCTCCCAGGATCTCCCCTTATAGCCTCTGTCAGCTCTGGGATCTCCTCGGCACTTTTGAGGATGCTCTTTGAGAGGTGCGAGGTTATGACCCTCGTCGCCCCCTGCCTAAACCACATCCGGGCTATCAGCTCAGAGCCCCTGGCCATGGCATCCAGCTCTTTGGTCCCCGGCCTATAAGATACCCGAGGAGAGCCCAGATCGGAGAGATAGACCTCCCCGATGGGTCCGTCTCTCACCAGGACTCCCGCCATGGCGTAGTTGCCATGCCGCTTCATCAAACCCCCAACGGCCGGAAGCGCCATGGAGAGCTGGAGCGGCGGAAGAAATACCGACTCGATGAGAAATCCGCCGTCATCGACGCCGTTTGTCACCCCAAATTCATGGAGGGTGTAGGTCATAGGCGCTCCCTGATTGGCCTTTATCTCGAAGGGAAAATCCCCGATGACGAAGGGGGCTGGATGGAGGCTGAGGCCCTTTCCCGCCCTCCCCTCAGCTATGAAGCTCTTCTGAAGAAGCCAAGTCGAGGCTATGGAGCCCGCCGCAACGATCACGACCCTGGCGTTGACCCTCAGCTTGAATACGACGCTTCCCATCCGGTCGAGGAAGTCTCCTTCCACCCCGTCGACGACGCCGCCGGTGTATGAGATCTTCTCCGCGGAGCAGTTGCAGTATATCCTCAGATCAGATTTGGGGTCGTTGAGAGCCCGGTGGAGGTAAGTGACCCGCATATCCTGTTTGGTCTCGTAATGACATCCCAGATGGCATAAGCCGCACCCCATGCAGCTGACGCAGTTCCTCGAGTTCGGGCTTTGCTTCTCGTAGCCGGTCAGGGTGGAGCCACGTTTTAACATATTATTATTTATATTTATTTCGTCGTCTCTGACCTCTGTGACGTTCAACCTCTCCGACACCTCCATGTTGGCGGCCTGCCATTCCTCATCGGAGATCCCTACACCGAGCTTCCTCCACTCTCTCTTGACGATGGATGGTATCGAGAAGCAGACGGCGTCGTTTATCACCGTCGACCCGCCGAGGCACGAACCCTGGGCGATGGCG
Organism: Methanothrix harundinacea; assembly: GCA_002506535.1. Classification (GTDB taxonomy): domain Archaea; phylum Halobacteriota; class Methanosarcinia; order Methanotrichales; family Methanotrichaceae; genus Methanocrinis; species Methanocrinis harundinacea_B. Next base: position 34,448 of record DAXT01000014.1, on the reverse strand, counting down.
ATCCTCAGGTCGTCTGTGAAGTTTGCTCCGCAGTTCTTCCAGAGAAGGGGGAGCATCTCCTCGTCCCTCTGGTTCATGTCATCGCCTTCGAAGTATCCGCCCTTCTCGATCAGAACCACAGACCTTCCGGCAAGAGAGAGCTTATTTGCCAGCACCGACCCCGCGGCTCCCGAGCCTATGATGCAGACGTCCGCCTCTTCCAGAACGTCCCCCTCGACGATCTGGTAGCTCTCTTGCCTCCCCCAGAGATCCTCCACCCCATAAATCCCGCTCAATCAAAGACCTCCCATCGTTCCAACCATCGGTTAAACATATCCACGGCTGAAAGATCACCTGAGTTTGAGCTCAAATTCGATAGATGGGTTTGTCCCACCTGATCACATGATGGTGCTTCTGTCCCCGGGGATTCTTGGGGACCTGGATGCTGTCATAGCCGCGAAGCTTCACCAGCTCGTCCCTGTTTACCGTCCAGCCCGCGACGACCCTCATCAGCAGCTCGAATATGACTTTGGCATCGCCCTTGAAGGGATCGGCGGCGTCCCCGGCGTCCCTGAGGGCTCTGATCATCAATAAGAGGCTGTCTTTGTACGGATCTCGCCCTGGAGGGCGTATCTCTCCTCCATCGAGCTTTATCTGGAAATCCATAAGCTTCGTGGTGTTCTTTTTTCCGGTCGTTCTGATCGTAACCCTCCCAGACCGGTCTTTGACCACCAGATAGACGTCGGGATCAAGATCAAACCAGTCCTCGAAGGCGTCTTTTGAGAATGTCATCTCGAAGGTGCCGTTCTTATCGGTCTTTACATCCCCCAAAAGATCGTCGGGGTTCAGGCGGCTCCCCAGATCTTCATCAAAAGCCTGGACGGTATAACCTTCGACGGTCCGGTTGTCCCGGTCTCGTATCCTGCCCGTGATCCTGTATCGGCTCTCGGAAGATGAAGATGAGACTCTTTTAGAGCCACCGAAGCGATCTTTCATCATCCCATTAAAGTTACTGTCTAACATAGTTAAATTTTGCGGTTTGAAGGAATCCTGGCGAGTGTGCCGGATCTCGTAGATCAATTTCGCCGGATTCTCTTCGGTATCGAGTCTTCCTCCTCAGGACGGATTCGAGAAAACCGATATAGCATATCGGTAGCGAGATAAAAGCTCCGCTTCATCTCCTGCCAAAATATACCGGCCAAAAGGACGCCACATCCGTACAACAACCTCCGATCCGGCGGGGACGGAGACGCACCTCCCACTGCATGCAAAATGAGATGGGAGTCCGACGGATCATAAAGTATATATAGAACATACTACTATATAGAGTATTGGGAAGTGGTTGTTCTGATACTGGAAGTTGTCTTCATCGCTCTGCTATCCTCTGGCATAGTCTTTGCCATAACCCTGGACATTTATAAGGATATAAGAGAGATGGCGAGAAACTAGGGCTAGAAGGTCGCTATTTTTGCAGGTGTATCCTCTTGAATCTTAGACAGTATAGAGATCACGGCAGCGGTGCTTCTGCCCAGTAAAGTTGCTTGGAGGAGACCTATCGAGGTCGATAGCCCTGTACCGTCATATGATGGAGAAGAGCGGACAGGCGTGCCGCCCGCTTCCTCTCCGCCGGGCGACATCGCCCTTCAGCCCAGATCGACCCTGACGCCGTGAGATCTGAGGTGTTCTTTTACATCCCTTACGGTGAACTCTCTTCTGTGGAAGATCCCGGCAGCGAGGGCGGCGTCCGCCCCGGCGTCCCTGAAGGCCTCCAGCATGTGATCGGGGTTTGCGGCCCCGCCGCTGGCGATCACCGGGATATCCACCGCCTCGGCGACGGCCCGGGTGAGGGGGATGTCGTAGCCTTCGTTCGTCCCGTCCCGGTCCATGCTGGTGAGGAGGATCTCCCCAGCCCCCAGCTCCTCCACCCGGCGGGCCCAGCCGACGGCGTCGAGTTCGACAGCCGTCCGTCCTCCATATATCACCACTTCAAACCAGGCGCGGGTCCCGTCCTCGATATTGAAGGCGCTGACGCCCTCTTTGAGATCGGTGTTCCTCCGGGCGTCGATGGCGACGGTGATCCTGTCGGAGCCGACAGCCTTGGCGGCCTCCTTGACGAGGTCGGGGTCCTTCACCGCCGCGGTGTTGATCCCGACCTTATCGGCCCCGGCGTCCAGGATCTCGACGATCCCCTCGACGGTTCCGATCCCGCCGCCGACGGCGAAGGGTATCGAGACCTCCCGGGCGGTCCGTCTCGCGACGTCCACCATCGTCTTCCTCCCCTCCGAAGAGGCGGTTATGTCCAGGAATACCAGCTCGTCGGCGCCATCTCTGTCGTAGCGGATGGCGAGCTCCACGGGGTCGCCCTGCCTCTTGAGGTCGACGAACTTGACCCCCTTTACCACGGAGGGCTGGCCGTCCACCACCTTCACATCGAGACAGGGTATGATCCTCTTTGTATCGGTCATGATGGGGAGATGGAGCCGTCGGGTAAAAACGTTCCTGAGGTCCATGGGGACCTTTCGACGATTCCTCAGTTCAGACGCCGAATGGAGGTGATCCTCTCACAGAGGTTAGAGGGATTGATAATGGATTGAGACGACGTCGAGGTTGATGCCACCTAAAAGAGGGCGGGCCGCTACCAAAGTCGGAAACGTAGAGCCGGTCATGGCGGATTGCAGGTGGTGCAGGGTGCGAAACCCTCGGCCTTCGCCTCCTCAGGGCTTGAGAACCATACCTGGCTTCCCATGGGGATGTTCTTCGACCATCTGCAATCCGGGTAGTGGTACGTATTCGAATAGGCCCATCCTACATAGAACCGTTTTACATCGAACGAATTGGCATCAAGATCCCGATATTCCTCACGGTAAGGGAGCTTTGGAGCCCTGGGGTCTTCCCACCAGCTCCAGGATTCTGCCCTCTTGTCGAACTCCCTCGCCTTGGCGTAACCCGCCCTCTCAAGAAGCCTGTTGAAGTCCGGGGACCCCACTGGGAGGCGGTTCACCACCAACCTGCCGTAAGGGCCGCTCCCGTCGAGGCTGCGGTCCTCAATATCAAACCAGACCTGCCTGTTCAAGAGGACCGAGATCGGCGGCATATCGGAGCCGCCATCGAGGATCGGGACCTTTGGGATCGGGACCTTTGAGGCGAAGGCGCCCTTCAGATCTTCGAGGTTTGAGCCGCCCGTCTCCCCGAGACCTCGAGAGGCTCCCGGATCGATGGAGACCTCCGCCTGTCCGGAGACCGACTCCACGGGAGCGTCAACGATCTCATGCCCCCCGGAATCAGGCGTCTTAGCTGACGTCGGGGCGAGGAGAGCCAGCAGGACTAAAACCAGGACTAATCCGGAGAGCTTCCGTCTCACCATCACCATCGATATATCACCTCAGCCAGATCTTCTCTCTCTATTGATACCAGGCCCTCTCGAGGTATACCCATATCAGATCGTCCCTATGGGATACTCGAGATATGACAGAACAATATTAAGAAATATTAATAAAAATATGCAGCAGATGGGACAGATGGGGGACGGACTTCCATCCGTCTCAATAATCCCCATCTCCTCGTCTCCCCTCTTTGAGCGCCCATCATGTATACCGTTCGATCCCAGGTTCAGATCATACAGGAGGCTCGACCTCACCGGGGGTCTCGCCGACCGCTTCCTCAACCTCAGGAGGGACGATCTCGGCAACGGCGTCAACCACCGTCTCCGGAGGCATCTCGGGCTCTTCCGCCTCTTGTGTGGGGATCAGAACCGCATCTATGACGTGGATTACGCCGTTGCTGCAGACTATGTCGGCTAGTACAACCAGGGCGCCGTTCACCCTGACACCCTCATCGGTGACCTCAACCGTGAGATCTGACCCCTCGAGGGTCGTGATGGTGGTCATATCAGCCAACTCTTCTGCCATATAACTGCCAGAAGCGACGTGATAGGCCAGAATCTTCGTCAGAGCTTCAACGTCGTTGAGGTCGACCTCGCCGAAGGCTGCAAAGGCGGAGTCGGTGGGCGCGAAGACCGTGAAGGGACCCTCACCGCTGAGAACTTCCGTAAGCTCTGCGGCCTCAACTGCGGCTACCAGGATGTTGAAGTTGCCATCAGCTATAGCCGTCTCGAGGATGCTAGAAAGAGCGGGCTCCTCAGCTACAGGCTCCACA
>DAXT01000014.1:0-30196 GCA_002506535.1 Methanothrix harundinacea | reverse complement strand
CATGGGCTCCTCGGCTACAGGCTCCTCGGCCACAGGCTGCACAACCTCAGGTGCAGGGGTGGCGGCCGGGGCTGTCACTACGCAAGTACCGATGCTCGATGCTGGGGTCCCCATACCTATGGAATAGGGCTGGCGCGCCCCGGATCCCATGGTGTACTGGTAGGGGCTCCCAGAGCCGATGGAATACGGCTGGAGCGCCCCGGACCCCATGGTGTACTGATAGGGGCTCCCAGAGCCGGCGGTGTAGGCCTGGAGACCACTGGAACCGATGGTGTACTGGTAGGGGCTCCCAGAGCTGACGGAATAGGGCTGAAGCGCCCCGGATCCCGCGGTGTACTGGTAGGGGCTCCCAGAGCCGATGCTGTATGGTGATTTTCCTGAACTGCAAATGGTATAAGCCATTGCCGGCGATAACATGATGGCGGCCACCAGAAGCGCCGCCGAAACCGCCAAAAATCCTCTGGTCATCTAATCCTTCCTCCGATTCCTCTCTAAACTTATTCACATACTGAGCTTAAATATTCTCCCCTCTGACAAGAACCGCCCTGCTGACCGGCCCTTGAGGGAGTGACTATTCTTCACATATATAGACTTTCTCGGCCGTAATCTCATGGATAACGCCTCCGTCGACTTTTATTTTCAGTTCGAATCTCAGACCTCGGGAGACGGTCCTTTATCCTGCAGGCGATGGTATGTCTCCTGGATCTATTAAAGGACCTCGGGCTACGACCTTCCCGGTGGCTCACTACTCTCTGGTGAGGGGATCAATGAGGTGGCGATTCGGATGCCACCGCATCCTCCCGGCTCGCCCTTCCCGGAGTGTAAGCCCCATCGAGATGACGGATGAAGAGTCCCCCATACCCGTGATCGATAGACCGTCTGAGCATCTCAAGAGCCTCATCATGATCGGTCAACGCCCGCTCCTCCGCCAGAAAGACCTTTTCGCGAAAGGGCCTTCCTGCCACCCCCAGCAAAGCCCGCCTCAGAAGCTGCCGGCGAACAGCATATCTCTCATCGATCACCTCCCCTCTGTCGAAGAAGAGGAGATCAGATGCCGCGAAGAAGAGATCCTCCGGGCCTCTGGACCTCCCTTTGAGGTTTATCCTCCCCACCATCTCCGAAGTGGGGAGGACCCTCCCATCCCGGACCAGGATTAGCTCTCCCTCCACGACCAGGTTCACTTTCGCCCGTTTGATCTCTTCAGCCAGGTCGTCGAGGGAAGGGGTGACGTTTCGAAGTTGGCTTGTATAGATGAAGACCTGGTCGTTCAGCTTGTGGATCTGGACCCTGAGCCCCCCGTACCTGATGATATAAGCCGCGGGCTTCGCCCTCTCGACCGGCTCCATCAGCCCTCGAACCCGCCTCAAAGGCATGAACCTCGCAGGGTTTGGGGGTGCCAGCTTCACCTCGAATACATCCCCGTGGAAGGCGTGGAGGGCGATCATACCCAGCTCCGGCAGTCGATCGTAAGCCCTCTTCACCAGGGGCGGATCGAGAGAGAAGGCCTTCCCTATGGCCGCTGAGATCAGCGACGGCCCAAGGCCTACCGTCATCCTTCCCAGGACGGTCCTTGCTATGTACTTGGCCTCCAGGGGGGAGGCGTTCAGAAGAAGCCCCTTGAGTATCGATTTCTTTCTAAAAAGGGACCCTGCGCCCTTCTGGTCCGATATCTGCCGAAGGGCGTCGTATACCCAAACCGCGTCCATCTCCAACGAGGTGAGGGTCCGCTGGGACCGATTCAGAACCGCCATCTCTGCCAGATCTCCCAGCTGGCGGGGGGTGGCCTCCAGAATGCCCCCCTGATCCGAGAGCTCCCTTAGAGCCTCCCCCAGGGTATCGGGACCGATCCCCATCTCCCTCGACTCCCAGGAGGGCCATAGCTCCCCTGATACGAGCCTGACGATCGGCCTGAGGATCTCCGGAGGCGTCCTCTTCAGAAGGGATCCGATCACTTCGACCTTCTGGACTCTCCGCTCCTCTCTATCGACCGCCTCCAGAGCTACAGCGATCTCCATATAGGGGGGCATCGAATACTACCGCTCGATCTTGACTTCCTTGAGCCCTCTGGCCATATCCTGAAGCCGGTCTATGGAGATGTCCAGGTCTCTAAGAAACGACTCTGTCCTCTCTGTGGTGACCGCCCCGGGCGCCGAGGCGGCGATGAGCCCCTCCTGCTCCAGCACCCGCAGAGAGTATCGGACTTTGTGGCTAGGTATCCCCGTCTCTTCTGCCAGCTTGAGGATGCCTATAGGCTCATTCTCAACCACGTATTTGAGGATGAGCAGGTGCCTTTTTAGCATCTCAAGCTCTCTTTTCACCTTCTCCGTCACCATATCTTCACATCCAATCGCCTCACCCCTAACAATATTTAGTAAGCCATCTCTATGCTTTATAATTCCATCGATTGACATGGTCCGTGTTATCATATATAGACGGGATCTTCAATCGCTTCGGATGGAGAAGGGGCCGGAAGGCGGAGCCTTTGGCCTCGTCCCCCCGCCCTCATCGGAGGATGAAGGGTCAAACTCTGCCCATCGATTATGATATCATATTGAGGGATCCAAAATACTCAGAGGGAAGATCTCATCCTCTCGTATAACGATCTTTCTCATGTCGCCATCGCTCGATAAGCGGATCTGACCCCTATCAATCCACAGTTATTTCGAATCAACAGATTGATATACGAGGGGTTCCTGGAATATGATATAAAGTCAAGGAGATTCGGAAGTTCAGAGGGACAGCCTTCCAGATGAATGACAAACGGTGATCTTAAGATGCTGAAGATCTTGAACTCGGAGCTCGATCTGGTGCGCCTCGTCCCCGGCGACGAGGAGATCGTGATCTGCTTCGTGCCGACGAACCGCGATATTTATAGAATGCTGCAGGCCTGTCATAATCTGAAGGCCCTTTATGTCCACCCCGATATCTTCAAGTTGATGCCCTGTGTAGGCCAGACTCTCCTTTATATGCAGAAGGTGGAACTGGTGGTGGAAGGCAACATCCCCAACCACCCTCCTCGGCTGGGGGACGAAACCTGCCAGAATGAAGATGAAGCCCAACCCCGACCTCGAGCCGCCGGGGTGGTCATGTTATCTCGTTGACCGGGTGACCGATGGGCCCGAATATGAACCCCGAAACCTCCGGATCCTCGCCCCGATCGGCCTGAGATTCATCGGGTCGCTATAGCTCGGTCCTCCCTCGCTTGAGGAAGTCTATGCCGTACTTGGAGACGACCCGGCTCTGTTTCGACTCCTCCTTGCCCAGGATCTGGGGGGATGATACACCCGTCACCACCAGCATCGTCCTGATGCTGTTCTCAAGGCCAGGGTCTATCTGGGCCCCCCAGATGATCCGAGCGTCCGGATTGATCCTCTCGTATACCTCCTCCACCACAGCCTCGGCATCCGATATCGTCATCCTCGAGCCGCCCACCACGTTGACCAGCGCCGAGGTGGCGTTCGAGATGTCCACGTCCAATAGAGGGCTCCTCAAGGCTTTGATGACAGAATCTTTGCTCTTCATCTCCCCTTCCGCCTCCCCAAGGCCGATCATGGCTACCCCGCCGTTGGACATTATCGTCCTGACGTCGGCGAAGTCCAGGTTTATCAGCCCGGGCCTAGTTATCAGCTCCGCGATCCCCTTGACCGAGCGCATCAGGACCTCGTCGGCCACCTTGAAGGCCGCCTGGAGGGGAAGATCGGGGACTACCTCGAGAAGCCTGTCGTTGGGAACGACGATGGCGGTGTCCGATACATCCCGGAGCCGTTTTAGCCCCGCGTCGGCGTTGGCCATCCTGATGGCACCCTCCGCGGCGAAGGGGAGGGTCACCACCGATATGGTGAGAGCGCCCATCTCCCTCGCCACCTCCGCCACGACGGGGGCGGCCCCGGTCCCCGTCCCGCCCCCAAGGCCGCAGGTGATGAAGACCATATCCGCCCCCTCCAAGACAGCCCTGATATCGTCGATGCTCTCCCTTGCGGCCTCTTCCCCGATGGATGGTAGGCTTCCCGCCCCCAGCCCCCGGGTCGTCCGCCGACCTATCAGGACACGCCGGTCGACGTTTATGTGGAGAAGGTGCTGGGCATCGGTGTTCACCGCGAAGAGCTCCGCCCCTTCAATACCGGTCTCGGCGAGCCGCTCGATGGTGTTGGACCCACCTCCACCGCAGCCGATTACCTTTATAACCGTCGTGAGCCCCTCTAATATCGCCACGAGATCTTCGTCGTTCTCCATCACTTTCGGAGGAGCTCTCCTCACCTCGAGATCTTCGTCGTTCTCCATGGCTCTCGATGGAGCCGCCCGGCCCTCGAACTCAGCCCTGTTAAGAGCCTCATCTATAATCGACTTCAACACCATCACCTGGGCTTCTTATTGAAACTAGCAGCTTATTGGTATATGGATTTTTTCATAGTTAGCGCGAAATAGCTCTTTGAAGCTGCGATCCTGGGGCAACTTCATTTCATCTTTGCGACTCCCGGCCGGTCCGGCCTGGACTTCGCCGTCAGGGCCGAGGCGAGATATCTCCAACAGCACCACCAACCCAGAACCATATTTCGCGAACCTCGTACAGACCCCCTCCCGCCGACCTGAAACCATCAGCCCCTCCTCCGGCTTTCGTTCAGGACGGCGACGATCCCCCCAAAGCCGAGGGCGGTGGAGAAGATCCACAATACGGATCCGAGGTAGGGGACGAGGAAGAGGACGCTCAGTATAGCGTACCCCAATACGAAGGAGGAGATCTCTCCCATATCCCGCTTGGCGTACGAGACTATCCATCTTCCCAGGCTGAAGGAGACGAAGAGGTTAGCGACCAGGAGTACAGCGACGAAGAGGGCCATTAGGAGTAGTCCCAGGGGGAGACCGATGACGGACAATATCGATATCGGGATCAGGATGATCAACGCGACGATCAGCCCCAGGCCCGTGAGGAGGTTGATCGGTGGAGATCTTCTCATCTCCAGATCGACGGCACCAAACCCTTCCGGAAAGAGCCTGACGTATAATAGGCCGACTAAGAGGAACCCCAGGATCATCAGAACGGTGAAGGTCGAGATGAACGGCTTCGGTTCGTCGGCCGCCTCGTCCCTCTCCCAGATCGAGAACTTCACTACGCCCGCCGTTCCCTCATTCTCGAAGCTTCCGGCGCTGACCCATAGGGTCCCCGCCACATCCCCGGCGTGGTATACGTCTGCGCCGGTGATGGCCGCGTCGATCCCGACGCTCGCCGAGGGGAGTATCCTGACCTGACCTCCGGCCATCACCACGTTCCTCTCGACGTCTCCAGCAAGGTTTATGGTGCCGCCCGCGGCCACCACCTTTCCGCCGACGTCGGAGTTCAGATCGACTACTCCTCCAGCGACGACGAGGTCGCCTTTTATGGGGGCGTTTATGAAGACGTTCCCTCCGGCGATGAAGGCGCTATCCACCGGAGCGTTGACGTTCACGGTGTTGCCGCCGGCGAAGAGGTCGTCGGCTATGGGAGAGTCGATGCTGACCAGATCTCCTCCCATGATCTTCAGCGCCTCTGCTGAAGGAACGGAGGCGAGGATCGATATGAGGACGAGACAATATGACCATCTCATTCTGACCACGTCAGATAGATGGACTTTATAGAATAAGTAAATTATGTTTCTAAAGTATCTCCCGGCCAGAGAGAGCCCAAGAATTCAATATAAATATATAAAAAGATTGTATATGGAGACTCCCCGGTTTCAGCGGCCCTCCATCACGGATATACCCGGTAGGTGACCATCACCATCGATCTTACCTCCAGCATCCCCGCCTGCGGAGGTGATTCCTTCTCGAAGGGGTCGAGGCTCCAGGGCCAGGAGAGGTCGAAGAGATCCATCATTGCGATATCGAAGAGGTCTACGGCACCGGAGTCCTGGACGACGGTGGGGGGCGACGGCTCGTATATCTCGAGCCGCTCTCCGAGCCTAAGCCCCGCAGCAGCGGCGAGAGCTCTGGCTTCTTCCTCGGCGTCTTCGACGGCCTTCTTGCGGGCCTCGGTGAAGGCCTCTTCTTTCTCCTCCAGAGCATACCACGAAATAGCAGCCTCGGCGCCCTGGGACGTGGCCGCTTCAAAGCTCCTGTTGATCAGGTCCTCGTTTCGGGGATCGAACCTGATGGTGACCTCTTCTTTGACCAGGGTCACCGCCTCGTCGGCGACGGCGACACAGGACGAGTTATCGCAGATTCTGCTGGTGCTCTGGATCTTCGATACGCTTCTGCCGCGGCCGGCTGAGACGTCGTCTCTATTCACGCCGGCTTCGATGAGAGCTTCTATCGTCCGGTTCAGCCCTTCGCAGGCTAGTAGCGATGCCAGGGTGACGTTCTCATCTTCGACGGTGATGCTTACGGAGACTATGACGACGTCGGCCGGGACTGTAACCGCCCCCTCCCCCGCCACCGTCAGGGTCGTACCCTCCTGGGCCAGCCCCGAGGACGTCAACGCTAATAGACCTAATAAAATTGCCATAGCTTTCACGGCATTCCCCCAAAGCCTGATTGTTGTCTATTGAGACTTTAAATAAACGGTCGGATGTGGATTTGAAGAGAAAACCACTGACAAGTTATTTCAGGGCTGCGGTCCAAAAGATATGCCGAAACCATAAATCCTCTCGATCTGTGATGGGTGAGCCCTCTTGAAAAAAACGGATTCCGAGACAGATAGATTGAGAAAGAAGACCGGGGATTGGGCAGGAGACCTGTTCATCCGGGCCGACGGCTTCAGCCGTGGCGCCATGGGCCTATCGATCGAAGCTCTACGAAGCCTCAACGGGGCCAGGGGATCTGAGGCGGCGGCGGCGATCGCTTACTACGCCCTCTTTTCGCTATTTCCGCTTTTGATCATACTGGTGGCGGTTGGCAGCACTCTCCTGCAGAACCAGTACGTTCAGGTCCAGATTTTGAGCATGGTGAGGGAGGTTTTGCCACCAGGGGAGGAGATGGTCAGTGAGAACATCCAGAGGATCCTGGATATGGGTGGTCTCTCACCGGCCGAGGATATTATGAAGGTGAACGTCCAGGAGGTGATGAAGCTCAGGCTGCCGATGGGTATCCTGGCGGCTTTCGGGCTTCTCTGGTCCTCGACCTCCGTCTTCACCGCCCTGGCCAGGAACGTCGATCGGGCCTGGAAGGGGGCGGCCCGGCGAAACTACTGGAGATGGCACCTCCTGGGCTTCGCCATGGCAGGAGGCCTGATGGTGGGGTTTCTGGTCGTGTCGCTATTACTGGCGGGGCTCTTGGGCCTCATATCTCGGATCTTGGGAGAGAACATCCCCTTCTATGAGGCCTGGTTCTTGGGTGCTCTCTCAAGTCTGGTTCCCGCCCTTCTAGTCCTTGTGATCTCCTTTTCCCTGTATCTTTGGGCACCCAACACCGATGTGAGACTGCAGGAGGCCGGATGGGGCGCTCTCGTCGCCACCTTCGGCTGGATAGTCAGCAAGACGGCCTTCTCGTGGTACCTGAATATATGGATGGCAAGACAACAGCTGGTATATGGGTCCCTGGGGACGGTGGTGGTCCTGATGCTCTGGGTCTATTTGAGCGGGATGATCATACTCTACGGAGCTCACCTCAGCGCCACCATCGGCCAAAGAAGGCGGATGCTGATGGAAGAAAAAGGAGATCGAGCGCCCTAAAGGCAGGGGATCCAATCAGCTGATCCTGGAGACGGTCCGGCCCCTGATCCGAGCTTGATGGTCATATCTATCGAGAATACCCCCACAAGATCGGTGGTCTTTCGGCCGTACTCCTGGTGGCGCCCCCTCCCGTCGGGCCGGGGGTTCACGGAGGACCAGCCCAGGCGGGAGCCGCCGATCCCCAAAGCCGATATATCAGCCTCCAGAAGGCCGAATCTTGTGCTGAGGCTCTCATTCGACTTCGCCGCCACGCCAGAGCCCTTCGATATATCATCCCCGATAAGGCCAAAGCTGGAGTTGTAGCTCCCTTTCGCCCTCCCCGCCACGGTCAGGTCGCCTGAGTATGCCGGAGGGTCTAGGCTGAACTCCACCCCGGGAGACCACTGGATCACCACATGGCCGTCCTTGAGAAGGTACAGCCCCTCCGACGGTTCGCCTTCTGGCGATGATCCGCCGATAAAGATGAGGAGAGATATTAGGAGATACGCCCTAAGGAAACGGAGAGGACGGAGAGGACGCGAATATCTCACGATGCTTCACCCCCGGAAAGGTATGACCGCCCCTTGGATAAATCCTTCGCTTCTACCCCCGCCGTCCTTCCTCCACCAACCTCTGGTAGGCCTCCAGAGCCAGATCCCTCACATCTATCCCCATCTCCCTCGCCACCAGGAGGGTCGCGGCGTCGAGGCTCACCAGCCCCTGGAGGGAATCCTGCCGCTCGTTGACCATGGAGATCACCTCCTTTCTCCCCATCCCCGTGGCTGAGACGATCAGACGAACGCCCTTATCAAAGAAGTCCTCATCCTTCGACGGGACGAAGCCGACGGGGACCTCGGCCTCTCCTTCGTCGAAGGCGGCGTGGACGTAATCCCCCTCGATCCTGACGATCCCCGCGTCCGCCGCCTCCTGGAGGAGGGCCCTCACCTTCTCGGGAGGGCCCCACTTGAGGTCTAAAGAGATGGCGAAGACGAAGTCGCTGATCTTGAGCACCTTCTTATCCCGCTTCTTGAAGGGTGTGGCCACCAGATACTCCCGCTCACGATCCAATGAACCCGCCCCCCTCCACGTATCTCATCCTCGTCATAGCCATCTCGGCTATTTCTTGCGCATCAAATAGATGTCGATCAGAGAGATGTCGATCAGATATATATCGATCAGAGATCTCGGTCCGCCACGGCTGCCCTTCGATCTGACCTGAAGGCTCGGATATGATGGAAGAGAAGCTATCGATGATATAAAGAGATTAGAGAGGACCGGGAAGACCCTCGATATCGAAGGCCCCGGTGCCTCACCCGGCGTCCAAGGGCGAAACGCCCTCAGGCAGCCGGACCATATAGTCAGATCACCAAACGTAGACCCATATCGGGTTGCTCCATCCGGACCGGCTTCCCCAGACGGCGATCTGGTGCCAGCCCCTCATATCCGCCCGGAAGTAGCCGAAGATGTATCCAGGATATCGGTATCCTCCGTACCACCACTGCTCGTATCTGTTTGGATATCTATCATAATACCAGATGTTCTGAGGCTGGTCGTTTCTTACGATGGTGTTGGTCTGCTGGCCGAGCCAGAACGCCGCCGGGCCGGTGCTCCAGCTTCCGCAGTAGTAGATCCAATGCTGAAGCCCCCCGTAGTATCTCTTATACGCCGGGGACCCGCCGTAATAGCTCATGAGACCATCAGATATCCCGGACGAGAAGGGTGCTGGAGATCCCCCCCAAGACAAGAGAACATCTCCCCCTGGAAGGCCTCCTACATCCAATTCGGAGAGGGAGGCCCCTTCGCCGAAGTAGGACGCAGCTTCACCCATCATCCCCGAGGACCCGCCCATCGGAGAAGACATCATCCCCGAGGACCCGCCCATCGGAGAAGACATCATTCCCGAGGACCCGCCCATGGGAGAGGATATCATCCCCGAGGGCCAGCTCATGGGAGAATCCGACGACTCCGAGGACAAGCTGATCGGCGAACTTGTCGAGGCGGCTGGCGTGCTCGAAGGCTGGAGACCTCCCGGCCTCGTGGCTGTGGGAACGCCGCCGGTGCTGGAACCCGCTGAGGTACCCGTCCCTGGCTGGGGCGTCGTATAAGGCTGATCCCATAGGCGTGACCAATCATCCGGCCATACATTCTCTTGCGACCGCGGATCCGTTTGTGGCCAGAGATCCTGCGATGACCACGGATTCTGCCAGTAACGGTCGTCCGAATACGGATCAGGATAACCCAGCTGCGCTGCCGATATCGCGGCCGTCGATATGAGGACCGCGAAGGCGAGCACCAAACCTTTAATAGTCTTCTCTGTCAATTTTTCCACCTCACTTTCAGTCCATGGGCTTTGGGGACTGTCCATATCTTAAGGAGGTGACCCCCTCTCCATAAGCACAGATAGCCCATCAGTGGTTTAATCGCCATTATGATGGGCCATGCATTTATAACTTATCGTGATTGTACCGGCGAGAACAGGGTCTCAGATCCGCGGCCTAAATATCTTCTGATTTAAAGAGAGGGCTCGTCCAAGGAGGATCTGGCAGATATGATCGATCTCTGATCCAAAGATCGGCCGCAAAGCTTATTCGCCCATAGTTCTTCTAATTCGCCTGATCATATAATTAGCTCGTGGCGAAAAATCCCGAGAGGAGATGGCTTTCACTCTGGAGGCGGTGATGATGAATCGCATAACCCCAGCGAGGACTCACCGCAGTTTGCGATCCTTAAATATGCCGGGACCGTACTAGATCATGACTGAGATCCAACCTCTCCCTGGAGCCGGGCGGACGACCCCAGGCCGGGAGAAGGGGGGAAACCCGCGATCCGACCGATCCGCTATCAACCTAACGTGGTGCCCAGATGAAGTTATTGAGACTGCTCGCCATCCTGTCGCTGCTGGTCGCCGTTTCTGCGGCAGAGCTCGCGGCAGATAGAGACCGATTCGAAGTGGAACTCCATCCCGGTGAGATGACCAAAAGGACCCTGATCCTCGAGAATCTCGGCGACAAGCCCGTATTCGCCATCAAACAAACCCCCGTCGCCGGCACCGCAAAGGAGCTGGTGACGGTGGCGATCCCCAAGTTCGAGAAGCTGGGACCGGAGTCAGAGGACATATACGACAAAGAGGAGCTGAAGGTGGAGATCACCTTCTCATCGCCTCCGGAGACGGATCCCGGGGCATATTCGGGGTTCGTCTACTTCTTTGATGAAACCTCATCACTGCCTCTTATGGTGGAGTTCGCGGTGGAGCTGACGGAGCAGGAGAGCTACGGGGTCAGCCTGAAGATCGATGATGCGAGATCGGCTTCTGCTAATGTGGACCCTGAGGTGCCTGCTGAGTTTGAGCTTCTGGTCAGAAACGCAGGGCTCTTCAAAGACGTCATATCGGTGGATCTTCCCAGCCTGCCGCCGAGATGGACGGCGATCCTCTTCGACGGCGGCAAATCCGTAGACATCCCTTACAACCTCACCCTCAACTCGGGGGTCAGCCGGGTCCTCAACCTGGAGATAGTGGGTGGGATGGCAGGAGAGGTTAGGGAGATGGAAATCACGGCGACCTCCCTCAGCGACCCTTCGAAGAACGCCTCGGTCAAGGCAGAGATCGAGCTCAACCAGGAGATCCGGGCATATGAGGCTATATTGAGGCTGCCCGAGGCGATGGTCGTCAACAGAACCCACACAGGATCGATCAAGATCAACCTCAACGTAGACGAGAAGATCTCGGTGGACGTGGCCGCGTCCCCGGACATGATGGTCATGCCCCAGAGCCTGGTGATCCCGGTGGGAAAGACGAAGTCCGGAGAGGGAGAGTTCACCCTGATGGCCACCCGGCCCGGACGGTATGAGATCAGGCTTCTCCTACACGACTCCTTCAATGTACCCCTCCCCACAGAGAGGGCGGAGCTTCTGGCGATAGAGACGGATTCCTTCGCCATCGTCACCGGAGACGGCCTCCTCTACAGAGCCCTGGCCCTATCCTACGCCGAGGGGAGGAGGAACGTCACCGCGACGGTGGTGACCCTCACAGGAGGAGAGATCGATGCCGAGGAGATCGAGGAGCTGGAGAGACAGCCTCTGGCGAGGGCGGTGATCCTGGGGAACGAATCGGTCGTCTCCTCCGAGGTCGAGAGGCTCCTGAAAGAGATGATGCCGACGGAGAGGATCGGGGGCGAAGACGTATGCGAGACCTCCTGGCTCTTCGCCTCGATCCTCTGGCCCGAAGGTGAAGAGCTGGTGGTCCTGGCGGGGATTGACGAGGTGGAGGCCTTCGCGGCTTATGACGAGGCTAAGAAGATGGGAGCGCCCCTGATAATCTGCGGTGGACCCCTCTCGGAGGCGAGCCTCTCGGCGCTGGAAGATATGAAGGAGCTCGGCCTATCGAGGGCCCTCATCTGGGGGACCGGGGTCGATGAGGCCGTTATAGAGGCGCTCGAAGATGCGGGCATCTCGATCGAGGAGGCGGAATAATTGAGACGCTTTTTAATTCTCCTGACGTTGTTTGCGATCTATGCGATGGCGGCCGACGCCCAGATGGAGAGGGGGACGAAGTCGCAGTCCCTGGAAGAGATAATTCTGGTGGGGGCTGACGACTGGCGGGCTGTGGTCGCCGCCACACCTCTTGCCATCTGGTCGGAGGATGACGGCATAGAGATGAGGCCCCTCCTGATCATGCCGAGGGATATCGAGGCGGGGGAGAGGATGGGCTGGATCTCCCAGGCCGACCTAGAAAGGTACGGGCCCGTCTCCGCCCTCCACGCCATGGCGATAGCCAACGTATCGGCTCTTGTCATAGACGCCGAGGGGGACCTGGCGAAGAGCATGGTGGAAGCCGCAAAGAAAGAGGGGGTCAAAGCTTACGTCACCGCCACCTTGGAACCGCCCAAGAGCTCATATCCCACGGTGACCGAAGAGGCGCTCCTGGCGGCGAGGGATAGAGATGCCGCCCTCGGCCTTCTCGCTGAGCTCCTGGTCCAGGAGATGGGACTGGGAGAGGCGGCCGGATCCGGGAAGGTTCCGGCGGTCAGGGGGTTGTATCCCGACTCAGCCCAGATCGCCGTCGGCCCCCGGGGGATCGTCGTGGCCGACCGGCTCTGTCCGGTGGACCCCGATGCCAGGACCCACATCTACGACAGGGTTGAAGAGGTGATAGAGGATTACCGGGCCGACGGCGTAGTCCTCTACAGGTTCGGGTTCCTCGACGAGGATCACTGCTTCTGCGACGTCTGCAAGGAAGAGTTCTACAAGGATACGGGCGTCGACCTATCGAGGGTGAGCTCCAGCAGCTACAACCGCCAGCTATGGAAACGGTGGAAGGAAGAACAGGTCCTGGAGGTCGTCGATATGGTCGGGAATATGACGAGGGACCTCGGCCCCGCGAAGCTCGGCGTCGCCATCGGCGACCCCTTCGATAGAAGCGAGGGGTACAACTACGCCGAGATCTCGAAACTCGCCGACTTCGTGGTGGCGAGCCCCGTCCCCCTGGCGGACATTACGGTGGCCGCCGATATGACAACGACCCCCCTCTTCGTCAGGCTCAGCGACGACTACGTCGAGTACACCATATCGACCCAGAACGTGGAGGGAACCGTCGGCCGCATCGAAGACCTGGTGAGGGGCGGTGCTGCCGGTATCGCCTTCGAGCATGACGTCGTCTACACCCCCCTCTGGTCTGAGCTCTTGCCCCCGTCCCCCTCGGTACGGTGGCTCCTCGATAGGCTGGAAGGAGATACCCTCGTCATAGGCGATCTCTCAGTGGATTCCGACTCCAGGATCGAGTCTGGCGACAGCTCCGAGATGGCGTCGATGATCGCCTCGCGGTGGGAGATCTCGCCGGGGGCGGTCATCGCCGGCGATAACTACAGCTCCGCCCTCTCGGCCGCAGCCATCGCATCTTACCTCAACTGGCCGATCCTCTTCGCCGGCGACGGGCTCACCAACTCCACCGAGGATGCCCTCCTCCGCCTGGGGGCGAAGACGGTGGTGACGGCAGGGGCGATATCCCCTGACGCCCTATCGCGCTTATCGGAGCTGAACATCACCGTCGTGGAGAACGACGATGAGCTTCTGATAAGGGAGATGCGCTCCCGGGGAGACGATGTGAAGTCCGTCGTCCTGGCCAACTCCCGGGACCACTCTCTCCTGGCCCCAAATCCCGTATCAAAGCTCCATAGGACCAAGATAGACGATAAGCTCCTCCTGGAGGTGGAGGCGAAACCCGGGGAGATACCCTCGGAGAGAGAGGGTGAGATCGTCCGGCTGAAGCTCACCCTCAAGAACAGCGGCGATGAGGACCTGGAGAGGGTGGCCCTGACAGACGTGATCCTCCCCGCCAGGGCTGTGGTCTGGTGGAGCACCGCCTCAGGAAAGGTCGAGGTCGCAGATCCCCTCACGGGAGAGGTGCCGACGGCCGATAGCGCCTTCTTCGGCGGGACCCGCCTTAACTGGACGATCGAAAGGCTGGGGTCCCGGGAGTTCGCCACCCTGAACCTGGAGGTGGTGATCCTCCACGCCCTCGACGCCGGATGGACCCAGCCCCTCGACGGCGGGATCTCCGTCACCTATAGGGGCAAGAACGATAACGAAAGCGGGGGCGAGGTGAGAAAGAAGGTCGACGACGGCCCCATCGTCAACATATCCTATCCCTCCAGGAGATCCCCGGGATGGTCCGAGATATCGTGGGAGGTGGCAAGGCAGCCCCATCACATCGTTCTGAACTACTACAGCCCGGAAGGCTGGAAGGGGAACATGGTCTTCCCGGACTGCAGCCCAGCAAAGAGGTGCAACGCGTCGGTACTCTTCAGCAGCCCCGGCGACTGGACCTTCAACCTCGAGGCCTGGAGGAGCGAGACGGTCATAGACCATAAGACGAGGAACTTCACGATGGAGGTGGCGACCTCCGCGAGCCCCGTCAACGTTACCGCCTTCAGCCATACCAAGGTCCCGAAGCTCTCCCTCCTATCATCTGCGATGGCCGGGGCCAGGAGGGGGATAGTGGTGGACGTGGCCACGGATCCCCAGGGGATCGATCCGTCGAAGGTGGAGGCTGACCTCCAGATCCTGGTGGAAGACCTGGATATATCCCCGGAGTACCTGATCGTCGTCGGAGATCACGGATCCCTCCCCTTCATTTCCACGGGAGGTAGACAGCCCTCGGGAGCCTTTGAGTACGACCTTTATAGAGAGTACATGATCCGCCTCGACGACGACGGCTACCAGGACGTCGCCGCGGGGAGGATAATCGGCCTATCCGTCTACGACGCATCCCAGACGGTGGCGCGGACCCTCGCCTACGAGAAAATCCAGGGAGACTGGAGGGACTCCGCTCTTGTGATCTCTTCGCCGACGGACTATCCAGCTACTTGGCCCCAGTCGCCGATACCGCTTCGGATCGGAGAGTACCTCCGGGCGGCGGGGCTGCAGGCCGAGAACCTCCGGTGGGAGGAGGCTACATACCAGAGGGTCTCATCGAAGATGAACAGCGGCGAGAACATAGTCTACTTCGATTATCACGGCATCGACTGGGGCTGGCAGCTCTCCCTCTGGGCGCTGATGGACCAGATCATGGACGAGGAGCAGGTTAAGCAGCTGACCCTCGCCCCCCAGACCACCGCCACGTCGGCCTGTCTCACCTCGAAGCTGAAGGGGAGGATCTTCCCCTACAGGGACGGGATCGACGTCTACCTCCCCATCAGGTACGAGGACTCCATGGCCCTCGCCTTCCTGAAGGCCGGAGCCGTCAACTACGTCGGATCGAGCGCTAACTCCTGGATATTCTTATCCGACGACCACCCGGGAAGGTTCTTCCAGGCCCTCGTCTTCGATAATGCCACCATCGGCGAAGCGATGTTGGCCGCCAACAACCTATACATATCGAAGATGCAGGCCACCGATGGGATTACGTTCGAGAAGATCGACGAATACCAGCCGTGGTACGTCTCCCTCGAAGATATGCTCAACCAGACGGTCCACATCTACACCCTCTTCGGTGACCCCGCCTTCAGGCCGACGATCCCGGTGACCCCGGACCTCCCCTACAAGATGGAGGCCTCCGTCGTCGCCGAATCGGAGGAGAAGAACGAGGTTTCAATATCCATAACCCCCACCTCTGAGTGGTCGGCCGACTGGATCTACTGGATCGTCAAGGACTCTGCAGGCGGCTACCGGAACCTCAACGCCCCTCCGGCCCTGATGGGGGAGGTGATACTTCCAAAAGACGCCGAGGAGATAGTGGTGAAGGAGAGGGGACGGGCGGTCTGGCACGGCGAGGAGATCGTCGGGGGAGAGAAGCGGGTCGTCTGGCCGGTACTATCCCCCGCCATCGGGGAGAGGAGGTCCTTCACCGTGGAGTACAGGCTCGTACCGGGGATGGTCCAGGTCGTCAACGTCTCGGTGGGGTGGAGCCCCTTCTCGGTCCACCTGAAGCCCAAAGACGGATCCGTCACAAAGCTCCTGGACCGTAAGAGCTACCGGGGTATATTCACCCTCTCCGAAGACGGCTGGAACTACACCATCAACGAGGACTCCGCCCGGATGGTCACCGAGCTTCTCCCCGGGATGGGCTACGTCATCGACGGGAAAGAGAGCTTCGACCTCTCGATACCAGGCAAGCCGGTGGAACTCCCCTACCTGGTGGATCTCCACAAAGGCTGGAACCTCGTCGGAGTCCCCACCAGCGAGACGGTCCAGATAAAAGACGTCGCCGTCAGGGCGAACCACCGGCGTTACAACTTCACCGAGGCCGTCGGCGAAGGCATACTCTCCGGCTTCTTCTGGAGCTACAGAGACGGCAGCTGGGTCCACATCGATAAAGACGGGTCGATGGTCCCCGGAGAGGCGTATATGGTGGAGGCGGCAGAGGCCTGCAAGCTGGAGTTCAGCTGAGGCCCCAAACCCCACTCCACCCTTCGTCTCTTTTATCCTCATCGATTCTCCGCCCTGAGGATCCGAGGAAAAAAGAAGAGGAAAAAAGGTGGTGCCTTGACCAGCAACTAGGTCAAAGCGACCTTAATTTGTACGGGGGCGGAATTGACACTTGCAGGGGCTTATGCCGTTGCACTCCCACCATCCGATGTAGAGCCTCCCCTTGTCCTCGTCACTCTCTCCGTTGCAGGTCACTTTGCAGGTGTAGTTGCCCGCCATCTCCGGCGAGACGTTTCTTATGACGTAGACGCTCTTGGTCTCATTGGAGATTATCGTCCCCGTTTTGGAGTCGCTCCCCCTAAACCACTGGTAGGCGATCTCAGCGCAGCCCGAGGCTATCGCCCTCAATGTAGCGGTCTCGCCGGGGCACTTCGCCTCGTTGAGGACGACGACCGCCAGGTTCTCGAAGACCCTGTACCTGATCACGTTGGACGTGGTGGTGACGTTCGCCCTGGCGTTGTAGACGGTGTACCAGACGGTATAGTTGCCGACGGAGTCGGCGGTGAACCAGACTCTATAAGCCCTCTTCGCCTTAACCTGCCAGTCGGGGACGTAAGTCGATATCGTCCCGTCGGGCTTCTCCTCGTAGATCGTCACCTTCCCGTCCATCCCCGGGATCAGAAGCTCTTTTGCGTACCTGTTCTTCTGGATCACGAGGTTCGTGGTCCGCACATTGGTGCTGTACGGGAAGACTATCCAGAGGGCGTTCTCGTCGGGGCCCGGCATCCCAGGATGATCGTCAGTATCTGCCCATCCCGGCTCTTCTCCCTCAGATCCAGCGAAATCGCTGTAGAAGTTCTCGTCGATGATCCAATCTTCTCCGGCGATCCGCTCCTCCCATGAGTCGTCCGGCGAGGCGTCAGCCTCGTCTACCGCTATAGAGGCCACTCCCGGAGAAGGTCCCTCACGAGTCCCGGCGCTACCCCAGACGAAGCCGTCGCCAAGATCAAAGTCGTCGCCCCAGACGAACCAGTCCCCTTCAAAAGGCGACGCGATCTCATCGTTCCCGCCCAGGGAAGGAGAGACCGATACAGTACCGATGACCAATGCGGCCATCAAGAGTATAATCTCCTTCATGCTAACAATCTCCCTGGAATACACTTTGTAGCCTACTGATATAAAAGATTTATTTTCAATATTTTTTAGGTTTGGGGAAAAGATCCCCCAGGAGAAGAGGTTAAAATACCGAGGTTGACAAAGATATATCATCCGCCCGTTGAGGAGATCCCTTTGGCAAGGCCTCTAGTTTTCGCAAACGGCAGAATTCTGATCTGTCAGGATGAGAAGGGTACGATAAGGGACGTCTACTTCCCTTCCGTGGGCCTCGAGAACCACGGCCACTCCATCAGGGCGGGGATCTGCGACCTGGACGGATCTCGCCGATGCAGCTGGTTTGAGGGCTGGAGCCCGGTCCAGAGGTACAAATCCAGCTTTCGCGCAGAATTCTTGAGGGGATCGCAAACCCTGGCGGGAGATCCCAAGGCCGACGAGCTTGGCGTTGTCCACGACCTCATATCGAACGTCGGAGAGACGGCGTTCCGAAATCCTGCCATGGAGATGGAGGTCGTCGTCCTGGACGCCGTCCACCCCTCCGCGAACGTCTTCTTCAGGACCTTCGAGGTTAAAAACGTCTCCGATGCCAAGAGAAACCTGAGGCTATTTTCGAACCAGAACTACAGGATCCTGGAGAGCAAGATCGGCGAGACGGCGGTGGTGGACCGGGACGTTTTAATCCACTACAAGCGGGACCGATACATCCTCCACGGGAGCGACCCGAAGTTCGACCAGTATGCGACAGGCACCGCCGAGTGGAGGGGCATGGAGGGGACCTGGAAGGAGATCATGAAGAACGGGCAGCTCAGCGGAAACCCCGTCGCCCACGGGTCGGTGGACTCGACCTTGGGCTGGACGATCTCTGGGCTTGATCCCGGAGAGTTGGGTAGGGTCTGCATGTGGATCATCCCCGCAAAGAGCTACAAAAGAGTGATGAGCCTCCACCAGCGGATCAGGGGTGGAGAGATGGCGAGCCTCTACAAGACCTCCTTTTGCTTCTGGAACTCCTTCCTCGAAAGGATCTCCATCCTCCCCGAAGCCGCCCTGATGAGCCGCCTTCCTGAAAAGGTCCGCCAGATCTTTTATCGGAGCCTCCTCGCCACCGTAGCCCACATGGACGTCAACGGCTCGGTGATCGCTTCCTGTGACTCCGAGATAAAGCAGTTCGGGGCCGACCTCTACACCTACTGCTGGCCAAGAGACGCCGCCTGGGCCTGCATAGCCCTGGATCGGGCACGCTACCACCACCTCAGCTGCGAGGTCTTCGACTTCTTCGCGAAGACGATCACCGATAGGGGATACTTCCTCCACAAGTACACCCCGGCGGGAGACTTCGGGTCCACCTGGCACCCGGTCCCGATGATCCAGATCGACGAGACCGGCCTGCCCCTTTACGCCCTCTACTTCAACTGGCTCGTCTCCAGGAACGTATGGACCGCGGGGAGGTACTTCGGTTCCATAGCATCTCCCGCCGCCAAATGGCTCCTCCAGTCCCTGGACGGATCCGGCCTTCCTCCACCGAGCTTCGACCTCTGGGAGGAGAGGAAGGGGGTCTTCACCTACAGCGCCTCCACCGTCTACGCAGGGCTTCGGGGGGCAGCGGAGCTGGCCCTCGCCCTCGGAAACGACGACCTCTCCGCAGCGTGGTCGCAGGGGGCGGATCGCATAAGGGGAGGGATACTCCGGAGCCTTTACGACGACCATCTTGGCAGGTTCAGGCGGTCGGTCGATGACCCGGCCCTCGATTCCTCCTTATTTGGAGTATGGTGGTTTGGAGTTCTCCCCCCCGACGATCCCAGGGTGACCAGGACCATGACGGCGGTGGAGAGGGAGCTGTCGCGACCGTCGGGGGGCGTCGCCCGGTATGAGGGGGACGAATACGGCGGCAGGATGAACAGCTGGATCATCTGCACCCTCTGGCTAGCCTCGTGGCACGCGGCGGCAGGAAGTTTCGAGAGGGCTCTGGAGCTGATCAGCTGGTGCTCAGATCACGCCCATCCCACCACGGGCCTCTTGCCCGAGCAGGTGGCCGACGACGGCAGCCCGAGATCGGTCCTCCCCCTGATGTGGTCGCATGCCGCCTTCGTCCTGGCGGTTTTGGAGTACCTGGAAGCTCTCGGGAAGAGAGAGGGAAAGGTGATGGGAGGTGAAGGTTTGGGCCGATGGGTGAGATGATATCGTCCATCAATCCGGACCCTGGGTCCTCTCGGCCTTGATCCTCTCTTCTAGGCGGGATTCGAGGAGCTCGAAGATCCGGTTTACCTCTTCGGAGCGGGGGAGACGCTCCCGGGTCCGTTTGAGGTAGCCCCTATCCCTGACGGCCACCAGGGCTGGCCGAAAATTGAGGTCGAAGATCCAGCTCGCCTGGAGGAGCTTGAAGTCGTTCTGGCTGAAAAGGTCCTTCACCTTCACGATCTCTCCGGCCAAGAGGGACCGACAGACCTCTTCCGAGATCTCCGGGCCATCGGGGAGGTCCAGTTCTAGAGCCTCGTTCCGGTACCCTTCACAAGCCCGCCGGTGGTAGTAGTCGAGGAGGAGGGACCAGACGTCCAGCTTGTCCGCATCCCGCAGGAGCTTGGAGAAGAAGATGCACCGGCCGTCCGGCTCCTCCTGGGGGATGGAGGCACGGTTGTGATATGATACCACCTTGACGATGAGGTCTCGCTCCCGCGGATCCAGGTCGTCGAGGACCCCCTCATCTCTGAGGACCTGGACGGAGAAGGCGGCGTGGTCGCAGGATCGCCGGTCGGAGAAGGTTTTGTACAAAGCGTACTGGGGGAAGCGGCCTACGTCGTGAAGGAGGGACGCGGCCTCCGCCAGGCGCAGGTCCTCTCCGGGAAGGCCGAGGGATTCGCCGAACTCCCGGATCTCCCGGCGGACGCGGGCGGTGTGACCCTCTTTGAGGATTATGTTTCTGTCAGCGTCGAAGTCGCCGGTCTTGAAGGTCTGGACGTATCCGGAAAACCAGGCCGAAAGCCCTTCCAGAACCTCTATCTCCATCAGGACCACCTCCGGATCTGCGTCCCCGGGAGGTTCCTCAATCCTCGAAGGGTACGATGTAGACTCCGTCTGCCCTCTTCTGCCCCTTGACGAGCTCGCAGTGGCGCAGGATCGCAAACTCGTTCTCCAGCTCCTCCGCCGGAATTTCGAACCGGAGCGCGATCTCCTCCCTCGTCGCCCCGCCTCCCGAGACGATGAAGTCGTAGATATCCCTCTGGGAGTCGGTCAGACCCTCGGCCCCGACGAGCCCAGCCCTCTCCCGGAGGATCTTCTTGGACCGGACGGCCCAGGGGTCGCAGACCTTGATCCTCGAGTGGGCGGAGATGTAGCAGTTCTCGCAGATCAGGCCCCCGGCCTCCTCGATGAGGTCATCCTCCGGATATTCACGGCCGCAACGTCCGCACTTCGTCCCGTCTCCCTTCTCTTCGACCATCTTGATCAGCCTCTTCTTACTCATCCGCCTCTTCTTCTCCATCCCCCACATCTATCTCGAATCTTCATCTTCCGTCAACCCATTCAAGATAGCCTCGTAACGCTCCATGATCCTCTCGAGGATCTCCATCTCGTAAGGCTGGTGGGTTGGGACCTGGATCTCGGCCTCGATACCAGCGTAGTCGGGGGCGGCGGAGATTCCGTTCTCGCCGGTGGGGATCCCCATCTCCAGGGCGATCTCCTCGATCATCGGCGAGAGGGGGTTGATCGGCTTTGCGCCCCTGGCCCGCTCCCGGTAACCCGCCAGGAGGGAGTCGATCTCCTCCATGAGGGAGGCGGTCTTTGCGGGGTCTGACCCCCCCGACATCTCGGCGATCAGATCTATGCTCTCCTTCAGCTGGGTGAAGGTCCTGATCCCCGCCTCGATCACCTCCCCCGAGTAGTTTTCCCTCGCCCGGTCCAGGTAGCCGGGGGCTATGACCAGAAGGTCGAGCCTCTTCATCTTCTGGATGTCGTTCTTGTAGGGTTTGTAGGGGTTGACGACAGAAAAATCAAGGCCCATCCTCTCGGCGAGGCTTCTGTACATGGGGGTGACAGCGAGCCTCTTATTCTCCTCCATCGCCCTCTTGACGAAGTCGGGGTCGTCGAAGTCGAGGCCGAAGTACTCGGCGAAGCTCTTGGTGGTGGTGAGCAGCTTCGTCCTCCCGTCCTTCTCGGCCCGGATCAGCCCCCGATCCTCCAGCTCCTTGACGTGGGAGTAGCTCTTGTTCCCCCTCATTCTGGCCAGCTCGCTCTGGGGGAGGGGCTGGTGGCGGGCGATGATGGCGAGGGTCCGAAGGAGAGGGGCCTCGATCTCTTTGGGGCCGACCTTCTTCACCCTCTCCGCCAGATGGGACCGGACCTGCATCACGTACCGGTCTTCAAACCCCCTGACCTCGATCCCGCCACCCCTTCCGGAGTAGTCGAGGACTAGCTTATCGGCGAGGCTCCTCACCACCCTTGCAGGAAGGTCCGTCGCCTCCGCTATCTCGGCCGCCGATAGGGGACGGCCCGCCGCAAAGAGCGCCGCCTCCACCACCGCCGCTTCGTCCGCGGACCCGCCCTCCTCGACCACCAAACTATATCCACCTCATGAGAGCGGCTCTCCGGGGCCTCCGGGGTGGCGCGTTATATAAAGCTCTTCAAAGAGCCTCTCCTGCTCGATCCAGACCTCCCTCCTCCCGGCCATGAAGAGGAGTGAGACGTAACTCAATACATCGCCTCCGACCTCGGAGAAGGGGATCCGATCCGCTCTTTCGAGCCCCTCGAAGATCGCCGCCCGGAGAGTGAGGATCCGTTCCTCGATCCCCTCATCGTGGGCCCTCTCCACCGCCTCCTCCACCGTCGGCTCCGGCCGCTCCCTCGACCTTGCGACCTTCCTCTCGGCGACGGCCTCGGCCCTCTGGAGCTCTGCTATCAGCTCCTCCAGGGTGACGGGCCTCCTCGTTATCCTCCTGATTGGGGGGGCCGGAAGCCCCTCGACGAGCCGCCGCCTGTATACAGGCCCCTCGTCGAACTCTTCAAAGAGCTCCTCCGGCTCGTCTTCCCCCTCCTCGATGGAGTCGGACTTCATCCGCAGGAGTATGCTGGCGTAGAGGAGGGTCCTCCCCAGGGCGGGAAGGTCTCTATCCCCCAGCGCCTCGATCCTCTCCAGAAACTTCTCCGTCACAGAGGAGAGGTCCACGTCCCAGGGGTCTATCTCGCCCTTCTTCGCCAGGTCGAGAAGGACCTGGACAGGATCCGGCTCCATGCCGAAGGTCTCAGGAGCCTCCATTACATCGACTTCGCTCAATTGAGGCAGACCCCCGTCACCGTGGATATGTTGTCCTCCTGCATCGTGACCCCCACGACGTACTTCGCCTCCTGGATCATGGGCTTGCGCAAGGATACGACGATGAACTGGGCGGACCCGCTGATCCCCTTTATGAGCTTGGCCACCCTCTCGACGTTCGCCCCGTCCAGGAACATATCAATCTCGTCCAGGGCGTAGAAGGGGGCGGGCCGAAATCTCTGGATGGCGAAGATGAAGGAGAGGGCGGTGAGGCTCTTCTCACCACCGGACATAGCCTCCAGCCTGTGGAAGGACTTTCTGGCCGGCCGGGCCCTGATGGTCATCCCTCCGCTGAGGGGGTCCTCCTCGTTCTCGAGGACGAGCTCCCCCTCGCCGTCGGAGAGGCTGTGGAAGGTATCCCTGAAGTTAACGTTGATCCCGTCGAAGGCTGCCATGAACGCCTCCCTCTTCATCTCCTCGTACCGGTCCAGCTTCGCCAGGAGGTCTTCTCTCTCCCTCCTGAGGGTCTCCCGCCGGTCCCTCAGGGTCTCCATACGGTCGAAGACCTGATCGTACTCCTCGATGGCCAGCATGTTCACCGGCTCCAGCTCCTCCATCGACCTCTCCAGGGCGCTTATCTTCCTTATAATCGTCTGGCTTTTGGGAGGCTCCTGCGAGACGTCGATCCCGAAGCCCTCGATCTCGGCGGCGAGGCCGTCGGCGGCAGCCCTTATCTCCTGCGCTGCTCCTTCAGCGGCGGCGATCCTGGATCGGGTTCTGTCAAGCTCCCGTTCGATGGAGTCGACCTCCCTCCCCCGGGCCGAGGCCTGGTCGAGGAGGACCCTCCTCGCCCCCTTGAGGTCGGATAGCTCCTCCTCGATCTCCACCTCCCGCCGGGCGAGATTTGCGAGGGCGACCTTCGCCCCGAGGATCCTCTCGGCGGCGGCTGCCTTCTTCTCGGCCAAAGCCCTCCTCCTCTCCTCCCGGACCGCCCTCCTCTTCGATAGCTCCTCCCTCCGGACCGAGGTGCTCTCAAGCCTCAGCCGGTGGCCGGTGATCTCCGCCTCGATCTCGGCGGCCTTCCGCTCCATACCCCGGATCTCGGTGGCGAGGCCGTCGGCGAGGGCCGATAGCTCCGGGATCTCGGAGCCCTCCAGGGACTTCTCGAGATCCCTCGACCGGCCCTCGCAGACCCTCAGTTCCGCCTCACGGTCCCGGATCTCCGCCTCCAGTCCGTCGAGGGTCCTCCTCAGATCGACGGCCTCCGCCTCCATCTCTGCCAGGTGAGCCTTCCTATCCTGGACGAGCCGGTCGAGCCTCGCCTTCTGGCCGTCGATCTCCTCGATCCGGATCTCGATCCTGGACGCCTCCCGGCCGAGCTCTTCTGCCTCCCTTCTGACGGTGGTGGCCTCCCCCTCGACCCGGTCTAGCCTCTCTATAAGCCCCTCCCTCTCGGCCTGGGCCGATGCCAGGGCACCCCTCGCCTCCTCCAGCCTCTGGCGCTCGTCAGCGGCGAACTTCAGCCTCGACTTGAAGTGGCCTCCCGTCATGGCGCCCCCCTTCTCCACCAGATCGCCGTCCAGGGTCACCATCCGATACCGGCCCATCAGCCTTCTGGCCACCTCCAGGTCTTCCACCACCAGAGTCTCCCTGAAGACGTGCCAGAAGGCGGGGAGATACCGGGGGTCAAACCCGACGAGGTTCAGGGCGTAGTCGACGACCCCAGCCTCCTTGGGCGGTGCCGGCGCCCTTCCCGACTCCATCTTGTTCAGGGGGAGGAATGTAGCCCTTCCGGCCTTCGACCTCTTGAGGCTCTCGATGGCTCTTGCGGCGTCCCCGTCGGTCTCGGCGACGATGCTCTGGAGCCTCGCTCCGGCGGCGACCTCCAGGGCGGTGGCGTGGACCTCGGAGACGTCGCCAAGCTCCGCCACCGTCCCGTGAAGGCCGGTGAGCTGGCCACCGCTGATGGCGGACCTGATCGCCTCCACAGCCCTCGAGTATCCCGACCCCTCCCCCGCGGATCTGAGGCTCGCCTCCGCCCTCGCCTTCTCCATCTGGAGCCTCTGGAGCTTCTCGTCTATCCGGGCCATCTCCCTGCGTATCGATATCCTGACGGAGTCGAGGTCATCCCTCTCCTCTTCGAGGTCCGAGATCCGGTCCTCCAGCACCCCCCTATCCCGGAGGATCCTCTCCCTCTCCCGCTGTAGACCCGAAGCCGTCTCCATCGCCTCGGATATCTCGAAGGCGGCCTCCTCCTTCTGTAGAGACCTCCTCCTGGCGGCGTCGAGGTGGCGATCCTTCTCCCTCATGAGGTCTCCAGCCCGGGACTTCGCCTCCTCCACCTCCTTCTTGACGGAGGAGAGCTGATCTCTCAGCCCCGCGTACCGGGCGTCGGCTCTGGCGATCTCGTCCCTGTACCCCTGGAGCTGCTCCTCCCTCTCCTGGACTTCAGCGAGGACGCTCGCCCTCCTGATGGACCCGTCCCTGATCAATCCGGCGAGGTCCTCCTCCTCGCCTGCGAGCCGGTCGGCCTCCATGTAGTCGGACCTCTGTTCCTTCTCCATCCCGGCGATCTCGGCCTGCGCCATCTCGATCCTGCTCTCGTCCGACTCGATCTGGCCTTCCACCTCCACCATCCGCCGCTTGACCTCGATCTGCTCGTCCTCGCCCTTCCTGGTGATCTCGGCGTTCAGGTCGCAGAGCTCTCCATCGATCTCCTCGAGCTTTGCCCTCTCCCGACAGAGCCTCTCGGATAGGACCGATTCATTATCCCGGAGGTCGAGGACCTCCCTGTGTAGCTCCGCGAGGTCGGCCTGCGCCTCCCGGAGCTTCGCCAGACGGAGGAAGGCCTCCATCCGCCGCTTCTCTTCCCGGTGGGCCTGGTAGGCGAGGGCCTTCTCCCTCTCCTCGGCGAGGCGTCCCAGCTGGGACTCCACCTCCGCCAGGATGACATCCCCCCGGTCGATCCTCTCCCTCACCACCTCCAGCTCGTCGAGGGCCTTCCTCTTCTTCTCGTCGAACTCGGCGACTCCGGCGATCTCGTCAACGATCTTCCTCCGTTCCAGGGGGGACATCTCGATGATCCTGGTGACGTCCCCCTGCATCACCACGTTGTACCCCTCGGGGGTGATCCCGGCCCTCGCCAGGTGGTCGTGGATCTCCGTCTGGGTGCAGGGGTTTCCGTTAAAATAGTAGATGCTCTGGTACTTGTTCTTGGTCAGCCTGACCTTCCTTGATATCTCGAGGACGTCTCCGGCCGCCGGAACGGCCCTCTCGGAGTTGTCGAACTTGACGGTCACCTGGGCGAAGTCGGGGTTTTTACCGTTGTCGCCCCGGTAGATGAGGTCGGGGAGCCTCTCGGCCCTCATGGCCCTGCTGGAGGAGAGAGATAAGGCGAAGAGGAGGGCGTCCACGACGTTGGACTTGCCGCTGCCGTTGGGGCCGGTGACGGCCACAAAGTCGTTATGGAGGGGTATGACTACCTTTCTGCCGAAGGACTTGAAGTTTCTCAGCTCTATCTCCTTGATATGCAACGGCGACCACCTTTGCCACTCCGATCGGCGTCCGGAGAGGTGATAAACCCCCCGGCCCGATGATCTCAGGGCCTCTATCTCCCCGAGAACCCCCTGGTCGATATATAACCGGGAAATCCTTTGTATCTTCTCATTAATATACCTATTCAACGCCTATTATCCTCTCCTCCCCGAATTACGGCGGCCGACTGCGGGCTTTCGGCCCGATCCGGCCCAGTACCTCTCCAGGGCGGTCGGATATGGATTGGTTAATTAATGAGGAACGCCAGGGGGCTACGGAGGCGGGTTTATTGCTGGAGTTTCTGATCTTCGCCGGGAGCCTGGTCGCCCTCTACTACGGAGCGAAGGCGATCACCGAGAGCGCCGTCCACTTCGCCAAGGTCCTGGGGATATCCGAGTTCGTCATAGGGGCGACGGTCGTCGCCTTCGGGACAGCCCTCCCAGAGTTCTCGACCTCTATGACAGCGATGCTCGTCGACGGCGGGAGGCCCGAGATCGCCGCCGGGAACGTCCTGGGGTCGATCCTGGCGAATACCGGCCTCGCCCTGGGGGCGGCGGCGGTCCTCTACGGGATATATATAGACCGTAAGATCCTGGAGACAGACCTCTCCTTCCTCCTCGCCTCGGTTCTGGCCCTATACGTCGTCTTTTTGGACTACAGGATCACCTGGGTCGAGGGGATATTCCTAATAGCCATATACCTCGCCTTCATCCATCACGAGGTCTCGGAGCACCGAAAGAACGATTCGAAGGGTATGGAGGATCTGAGGCCGAAGATGATCGCCCTCTTCATCGCAGGGGTCGTCATCCTCTCGGTGGGGGCGAGATATATGATCGAAGCCATCCAGGATATCGCCGCGACCCTCGGGATCTCCGAGGCGGTGGTGGCGGTGATCCTCCTCGCCGTGGGGACGTCACTTCCGGAGGTCTCGACGGCGATCGTCGCCGCCAAGAACGGCCGGGGGGATATCGCCATGGGCGATATCATCGGGGCCAACGCCTTCAACGCCCTGATCATCCTCGGGGCCTCATCCCTGGTGGGAGACGTCGCCGTCAGCGAGCCCTTCGTCTCCGTCACCCTCCCCGTGGTGGTCCTGATGAGCCTCCTTTTGGGGTTCATGGTCCTGGGAAATAAGATAACGCGGTTTGAGGGGTCGATGCTCCTGGCGATATACTTCCTGGAGATCATGGCGATACTGACGATACTCTGAAACGTCTTGAACGATCGGCTTCTGACCCCCACCCATGAGGTGCCTTCTGGGAGGTCTCGATATATCCCGGCGGGATATCCATCTTCCCAATCCCCTCTCGATGAGAGAGGGGGGTCATGGGCCCGATGCCACCATATTCTAACCTGATATTATCTTCTGGATCAGGGCCATCATCCCGGGCTTGCCGGCGGAGGGTCCCTGCGGGATCGAGCAGGTTCCCATCCCCATGGACCCGAAGATCTCCTTATTGAACCTCTCCGATATCTCGTCGAAGATCCTCCTGTAGGCGACGCAGTGGGGGTCTACCCCAGATAGTTCGCCGCCGGAGGGGGCGATGGCGTTGTAGGGGCATCCCCCCCTGCAGTACCTGATGTGCCTGCAGCCTTTGCACTCCCGGTCGACCATCGTCTTGAAGGCGCGCATCCTCGATCCGGCGTGAGAGTTCGCGAGATCCGCCACCGTAGGCCGGTCCCTGACGTTACCCATCGCCCACTCCTCCATCCCCACGAACCGATAGCAGGGGTAGATCGTC
This sequence comes from Methanothrix harundinacea, assembly GCA_002506535.1. Lineage (GTDB taxonomy): Archaea > Halobacteriota > Methanosarcinia > Methanotrichales > Methanotrichaceae > Methanocrinis > Methanocrinis harundinacea_B. The sequence continues at coordinate 2,081 of DAXT01000014.1, read as the reverse complement.
CCGTCGGGGCCGACGGCGAAGGTGTCCTCCATGCAGTCGACGTAGGTGCAGACCGTCCCCCGGCCGGTGAAGACGCACCGGCAGAGGTCGTTGATGTTTCTGACCTCGATATGTTCCATATTCTCCAGGTATCTGTCCAGGAGGTAGACGAGCAGCTCCCCGTACTCCTGGGGGGAGAGGGCCCACTTCTCGGGGTCGTCGCTCTTCAGGGACGGGAGGGCTGGATGGAGCTTGAGGGTCAGGCCGTTCTCCAAAAAGAAGTTGAAGATATCCTCCTTGAAGTCAATCGAGTATGAGGTAAAGGTGCAGATGAACTGGACGGAGAGGCCGTGGTCTTTCGCCACCTTATAGCCTGCCATCGTCTTATCAAAGTAGCCCGCCGACCTCTGGAGGTCGTTCAAATCCCTCGGACCGTCGAGGCTGGAGCCGATGGGGATCTTGTACTCCGCCAGAACCTGCGCCATCTCCGGGGTCATCCTCCAGAGGTTCGTCTGGAGGGCGAAGGCGATCTTCCGGGGGCGGAGCCCTTCGGTTATCAGGGCGAGGGCCTCCCGATAGAAGTCGGGGCCGGCGAGGAGCGGCTCGCCACCGTGGAAGGTGAAGGTGACGGGGTCGTCCCGGAAGGTCTGGAGCCAGAGGGCGATCTCCCTCACCGTCTCGACGGTCATTACCGGCGACCTCTCGTCGGAGGACCAGCAGTAGCTGCAGCTGGAGGGGCAGCCGAGGGTGGGGATGATCATCACGTGGAAGGGCCTCATGGAAGACACGATCTTCCCCAGATATTCCAAGCTACTAAAAGTTTTCCGGCTCTCCGGACCTCCCGGCGCCCTTCCGCCGAGGAGGTACCCCTCCCGCTCCAGCTCCCAACCCTCCACTTCATCCTCTCCTCTTGGCGCCGGTGGCCTGAGCCGCCGGAGGGGTGGCGGGAGGAGGGGGCGATCTCGGGGATCCCCGACTCCCGACCGGAGATGCGGTGGGCCGACGGACCGACGGGCTGGCGGCGTGGTGGGGGGGGAGGAGGTGGAGGTGGAGGCCTGGGGGGAGGGAGGAGGTGAAGGGGCGCCGCAGGAGGGGTAGAGGTGGGGAGACGGGGATGAAGGGAGAAGGAGAGAGGAGAGGAGGATGAGGAGGAGGGGCGGGGGCGCGAGGAGCGGGGGGAGGAGAAAAGGGGCTGGCGGAGGGGAGGAGTCCTCTGGAAAGGCGGGGGGGGTCCGACGCGGCGCCGCGCCCTCCAGCCCGGCCTGAGGGGGGAGATGGGGCCGATCCATCACCAGCATTTATAAATCGGGAGAGCCCCTCTTTTGGATGGGATGAAGCTGAAAGCCAGGATTAAAGGAGAAAAGGTCCACGACGTCGGCTATCGGGTCTTCCTCCTCGACCTCGCCCTGGAGCTGGGGATCGAGAGGTTTGCCGCCTACAACAGGACCGACGGCGGATCGGAGGTGGTATCCGTCATGGCGGAGGGGGAAGACGACCAGATCGCCACGTTCCGAGAGCTCATCGCCAGAGAGAGGCCCGGAGACGCCGAGGTATCCGATGTGACCATCGAAGAGTACGACGGCAGGATCGCCTCCACGACGGACTTCATGCACATCATCCAGGTCCAGCAGCTCAACAAGGGCATACCCGCCATCTTGCGGATCCAAACGACTCAAGAGAAGATGCTGGAAAAGCAGTGCATGATGCTGGATAAGCAGGATCAGATGCTCGATAAACAAGACACTTCAATATCTATCCTCAAGAACATCAAAGAGGACACCTCCGAGATGGTAGCAATAAAAGAGGAGGTCTCAACTGCCCGATATGAGGCACGCCGGGAGAGGGAAGAGATCATATCAATCCTCAAGAGCGGCAGCCTGGAGGAGAAGTACGAGGAGCTCAGCCGGGAGATCGCCGAGATCAAGGCGTCCATCGAAGACCTGAGGGCGAGAGGGGCCTGAGCCCCGGCCCCTCAGATGATCCCCTTCTCCTTCAGGGCCGTCTCGATCCGCTCAAGCCGCATATCGATGTTGCCCTTCATGTCGGACCGCAGCCCCCGGACCTCTCCCGTCGTCTCGTCCTGCTTATCGATCATCTGGTCC
>DAXT01000012.1 GCA_002506535.1 Methanothrix harundinacea | reverse complement strand
AATAGTTAGGTTCATGACTATAATTGGAGTTAGTAATTGTAGATAATTATTTAATGATCCAATTTTTTCCCCGGTTTTCGGATCATATAGAATCACATATTCCATTGTACCCAATGCAAGAACATCTCCGTTCGGAGACCATGCTAAGCGGATTTTAGGTATAAAACAGTTAAATAAAAATCCACAGTTAGGTGGAACAAGATTTAAATTATGTAAAATTTTACCGCTTTTTATATCCCAAAGTAAAACATTGCTCGAAGATGAAGCAAGAATATCGCCGTTGGGTGACCAGGAAATATCTGAAATATGAGATGGTCGATTATCGATCAATGATCCGATTTTTTCCCCTGTATTTAAATCCCAAAGATGAATACGATCTGTAGCTGACGCAAGAACATTTCCGTTCGGAGACCATGATAAACAATTAACTGACAAATTATGGTTAAATGTATGCAGAAGTCTACCGCTCGCCGCATCCCAAAGCAGTACTTTTCCGTCTTTAGAGGAAGATGCAATAATACTTCCATCTGGAGATAAGGCAATCCTGAGGATCATACTTTCATGACCTCGTAGACTATGACGGATTCTAAAAGCTGGATGTTTAGTGAGCTTGGTATTGACATCTTGCTTCTTTGTTTTAGCTGTAAATTCCATCCCTCTCTTTGTCATCTTATATGCAGCTCCTATTTTGGCACTTATGCAGGTTCTAATCATATAAATGAATTCCCTGGAATTTCAGATTCATGGTAGAATAGTGAATCGACTAAAATATGTCAAAATTATGAATTTTTTAAAAAAAAAATTAATATATAAACGTTATTATCAATCTTCGAGAAGTCCGCAAGATTTTAATAATATTTGGTTAAAAGAGGAACCAATGATTTTACCGATCTTGGAACTAGCATCTTATCGATTAATCACTACATAGTAACGGTAATCAATGCTGCGATAATTTGTGATTATAGTGCTGAACCCAAGTTATAATACTTATTTGGCCAATAGATAAGCCAATGGATATCGATGGTTAGTATCAATCTTTTGGTTCAGCACTATAAATGGAGATAAATAAAATGGAATACTTGATGCACCCTATATCGGAGATCGTTGATAGGACTAAGAGGCTGCAGAGGAGGATGGAGGGGCTCGACGGAGCCATCATATTCCAGTCCGTGGACATGCTATACTTCTCGGGGACCGCCCAGGATGGGCTCGTCTACGTCCCGGCGGACCCGGAGGCCGAGGCCGTCGTTATGGTGAGAAAGAGCCTGGATAGGGCGAGGGAGGAGTCGCCCCTGGAGGTCAGGCCGCTTCGGAGCCTGAAAAACCTCAAGGCGGACCTCGCCATACCCGATGGGGCGAGGATCGGCCTGGAGCTGGACGTCCTTCCTTTCAATAACTACGCCCGGGTGAAGGCCGCCCTGGGAGATGCAGAGCTCGTCGACGTATCCGAAAAGATCAAGCAGGTCAGGTCCGTCAAGTCGAAGTTCGAGATCCGCCTCCTCAAGGGGGCGGCCCGGATCCTCGACGCCGGGATCGGCTCCGTCCCCGACCATCTTCGGGAGGGGATGATGGAGATCGAGCTGGCGGCGAGGCTCGAAGCGGAGATGAGATCCCTCGGCCACCAGGGGTCCCTCCGTTTCCGCAGGTTCAACCACGATCTACCCCTCGGCCACCTGATGGCTGGGCCCAACGCCGCCTATCCCAGCTACGTCGCCTCGCCGACAGGCGGCGTAGGCCCGTCCCTCCTCCAGCCCCAGGGGCCGGGCTTTCGCAAGATCAAGAGGAACGAGCCGGTCCTCGTCGACTACGGCGGGGTCTACAACGGCTACATCGCCGACGAGACGAGGATCTTCTCGATAGGCCGCCTCCCCGAGGAGCTGGAGGAGGCCCACGCCGCCGCCCTGGAGGTGGAGAGGTCCGTCGCCGAGGCGCTCCGGCCGGGAAACTGCGGTCGGGAGATCTATGATATCTCCGAGGCCAGGGGCGAGGAGCTGGGGTATGGGGACGCCCTCGGCGGCCCTCTCGGGGCGAAGTGCGGCTTCGTCGGCCACGGCGTAGGCCTTGAGATCGACGAGTACCCGGTGCTGGGGCCCGTCGATCATGAGATCCTCCCCAACATGACCGTCGCCGTAGAGCCTAAGATGATATACCCGGGGGTCGGGGTCGTGGGGATCGAGGACACCTTCCTCACCACCGATTCCGGTCCGACAAGGCTGACGAGGCTCCCCCAGGAGATTTGGCGGGTCTGACGGAGGATCTCTCTGGGGCAGGTCGGTCCGACGATCCCGGACGGGGTCATCTTCTGATAGGAGTTCGTAGACCAGGGCATCCCATAGAACGGGCCCGGTCTATCCGGCTTCCATGAGACGGCCTGGAAAAAATAGTGGCGGGGGGGGCCTCACTCAGCGATCCTGGTGACGACGAGCCTCCAATCCCTCCCGTAGAGCCCTGCCGTCGTCCAGTAGCTCTCCTTGGTCACCACCGTCTCGTCCCCTTCGGCGACCTGGAAGCTGTAGTATCCGTGTCCCGCCCTCTCGGCCGCGATCCTCTCCCCCAGTTCGAGGAGGCTTGGGAACGGCTGGTAGAGGGGGTCCTCGAAGAGGAGCTTGCCGATCTGGCTCTCGTCCCGGTCGTATAAGATGAGGCCGTCGGGGTCCATCGCCCAGAAGCTGTAGTCGGTGATCTGGGACCGGGTGGAGACGTCGAAGCGCAGCTTCTCGGCCACCAGGCCGCCGATCATATCCTCGGGCTTGATGATGGCGCTTATCCCCCCCAGCAGCTCGCCATCCTCGTTGAAGACCGGATAAGCGATGGCCGTCCCCGCATATCCCTCCACCAGGACGAACTCTCCGCTGAAGGCGGGGTTTCTGGTCTTGAGGACCCGGGCGATATGCTCCTGGCCGCTGATGTCCGCTCCTTGCGCCCCCTCGGCCCCCTCGCAATCGTCGCATTCGGCGACGACGATCCTCCCGTCGATATCGAAGGTGACGGCCTCGACGAGGTCAGGATTGGCGTCCAGGAGCCTTCCGAGGACCTGCCGGGCAGCGTGCCCCCCAAGCCCCGGTGCGGATAGCTCCGCAGACGCATCGGCCACCGCCGCCTCCAGATCGTTGAGGCTTCCCTGGACGTCTGCCTGGATCTGGAGGAGGAGGAAGGGCATATCCGGCAGAGATCCTCCAGAGGACGCGCCGGCCGGTGGGATATCCTCCCCCGAGGCGGCTAAGGCGCAAAAAAGGAGGGCGGCCAAGGCCGCCACCGATAGACGGCAGGACAGGCCCTCCCTCAAGCTTCTATTTCTCTTCATATCAGATAACCCCTTGTCGACATAGATGATACTATTTGGATGACGATCCTATTTAGATGATGATCCTATCTGGATGATGATCCTATCTGGATGACGATCCTATCTGGATGACGATCCTATTTGGATGACGACCAGACGGGGCTCATCCATCCTTTCCTCCGTCCGCACCAGAGTAGATCCTCGTGCCCAAGAACCAGGTCCCGTCCACGTCGGCGACGAGGCTGAGCTTCAAAGTCGGGCTCATCTCTCTCTCGGGATCGGGATAGATGTAATAGAGGAAGCGGCTCCCGTTTCTTGCGGCGTCGATCGCCTCCTGGATGAATCTGACCCCCCTGGGGTCTTCCGCCTCGATCCTTCTTTCTCCCAGAAGATGCTGCTGGTGGGGGAGGGCGAGGGTCGTTCCCTCATAATCGTAGGCGAAGATGTAGCTGCCGTCCCGGGTGAACTCCCCCGAGGGATCGTTGAACGCCGCTATAGCCTCGTCTTTGCCCTTCTTTCTCGCGAACTCCAGGGCCTCCTCGACCAAGGCCACCAGATCCTCTCTCTCCTCCCCGTCGAAGGCCGCCGAGACCTCAGGGAGGTAGAGGCCGGAGCCGAGCCACCATTCGTCGTCCACCTTCATGGCGTAGCCGATCTTGAACTCATCTCTGTTCTCGTGGGCGGGGTTTGAGAAGATGAAGTAGGTGAACCCCTCGCCGCCCCTCGCGGCCGCCACCAGGTTTCTGATGTACAAAACGCCGTTGGCGTCCGTCTCGTTCATCTTATCCTCGCCCGTCCAGTCCGGTTTGAAGGGATGGGCGATATTCTTCCCGCGGAAGTCGTAGGCGTATATGTACAGCTCTCCCCTGACGAAGGAGCCGTTCTTATCGCTGAACTCTCTCGGGGCCGTCTCCCTCCCCTTCTCCTGGGCGAAGGCGACGGCGGACTTCACAAATGATACCAGCTCGTCGACGTCTGGAGAGGCTGCGGGCGACGGGCCCAATTCTCCCGCCGATCCGTCTTCTCCCAGAGCCGATGGGGCGGCGAGGATAGCCCCGACCAGGATAAATAAAATCTTCAAGGATATATTAAGATGTTTCATATCTGACACCAGCATTTGGCCGACGGCAGAGACCAATGTCTATTTAGGTCGCAGCAACTGCGTCGCCGAGTTTGTTGGAAAGCTGCATGCATCCCCGGAGGATCGGATCAGCCGATCCCATAAAAATGCAGCGGCCGATGGCAAAGATCACCCATCGAAGTAGTCGAGGATCGCTGGTAGGAGCTCTCTCCTCTCCACCAGCTTCGCAGCGACGCTGCGGAACCTGTAGTAGTTCTCCTTCTCCCTCTCGGAGGCGAGGTCGGGCTTCTGTCCGATCTGGAGGAGGAATATGAAGGACCGCAGCGCCCGGTTGTACCCGGTGATCCTCTCCATCTCCTCGGGGGAGGCGCCGTCCCTCCCCTTGTGGACGATGAGGTCGTCGGCGGCGTACCCCTCCTTCAGAGTAAAGATGAGGAGGTCGTGGTAGGGGAGGTCTTCGATCGCCTCTATGAACCGGTCCAGGTCGCAGTCTTCGGATATCATGGCCATCGCCCAAATAACCGTGGATCTTCTCCTCTGCCCAGATCAGAGCACGATCCTGTCCGACTCCGACATAGCTCCTGCGCCCCCTTCCTCCGCCACCCCGGGGAGCCTGACGGCGATGGAGTTGAGTAGCCTCTCCGTCAGCTCCGCCGACTCCTCGGAGGCGATGGTGCAGTCGACCTGGGCGACGAGGGACCCGTTGACCTCCCGGATATCCGGCCAGAAGACAGCGCATATCAGGATCGAGCCGCTCGGCCGCTCCCCGAGGCCGAGGATCGCCGGCTTTCCGTCGATCTGGATCTCGTGGGTCTGGAGGTTCTTGCATTCGGCGTTGGTGAGGTAAAGGGTCACCGCCCTGCGGGTCAGGGAGCTAGTCGCCTCAACCGGGACGCCGTAATCGGTGAGGGCGATCATCATCGACCTATCGCCCCGGATCCAGCATACCGAGGACGGATGCTCTTCGCCGTCGACGTTGGCGTAGGGTACCTCCTCAAACTCTAAGGCGTAGGCTGTATAGTTCCCCAGGTCGAAGGATACCTGATACCCGCCGAGGGTGACCGTCTCCTCCGCCGCCATAGCCGGAGGAGCGAAGATGATAAGATACGCCACCAGAGCCGAAATGACCGCCTTTGCCATAGCCGTGCCCGCCGAACCCGCCGCGATACCCATAACCGAACTCCGCTTCAAGCCCTCCGAAGATCCCGTCATCGTAACCTCACTTCCCTTTGCAGGGAACCGGGTTGGTCCGCATCTTTTATAAATGTTATATCGGAGAACCAGAAGTCCTGTAGAGAGATCCTGTAGAGAGATCCTCCAGATGGAGTCGAGATAGATGAACCTTCGTAAACACGTCAGCCTCAACATCAACGTCCGGGGGGTCGAGCCGTCCGCGACCCTAGCCATCAACGAGAGGTGCAAGCTCCTGGAGAGCCAGGGCGTGCGGGTGAGAAACCTCGGCCTCGGCCAGTCCCCCTTCCCGGTCCCGACCCCCGTCGTCAACGCCCTGAGGCTCTACGCCTCGGAGAAGGACTACCTCCCGGTGAAGGGGCTCCCGGCCCTGAAGGAGGCGGTCGCCGAGTTCCACAGGAAGAAGGACGGGGTCACCGCCAGCGGCGAGAACGTCATCGTCGGCCCCGGCTCCAAGGAGCTGATGTTCCTCCTCCAGCTCGTCTACTACGGCGAGATCATCGTCCCGACCCCGGCCTGGGTCTCCTACGTCCCCCAGGCCCAGATCCTGGGCAAAAGGGTCCGCCTCCTCCACACCACCTTCGAGGAGAAGTGGCATATAACCTCCGAGAGGCTGGAGCGGTTTCTGGAGAGCGAGAGGGACGTCTATCGACCCCGGATCCTGATCCTCAACTACCCGGGAAATCCCGACGGCCTCACCTACTCGGCGGAGGAGCTGGAGGAGATCGCCCGCATCGCCCGGGAGTACGAGGTGATCCTTCTATCCGACGAGATCTACGGCCAGCTCCATCACCGGGGAGAGCACGTCTCCGTCGCCCGGTATTACCCGGAGGGTACGATCATAAGCTCGGGGATCTCCAAGTGGTGCGGCGCCGGGGGCTGGAGGCTTGGGACCTTCACCTTCCCCCCGGACCTCGACTGGCTCCTGGAGGCGATGGCCACCGTCGCCAGCGAGACGTACACCTCCGTTTCCGCTCCCATCCAGTTCGCCGCCGTTCACGCTTTCCGGGGAGGGATCGCCATGGAGAGGTATCTCTGGCACGCGCGAAGGATCCTCTCGGCCCTCGGCTCGGAGTTTTATGAGATCGCCAGGGGAGCCGGGATCAGGGTCCACGCCCCCGAGGGGGGGTTCTACCTATTTCTGGACTTCTCGACCCTGGCGGAGGAGCTGGCGCGAAGGGGGATAAGGGACGGCGCGACCCTATGCGAGCGGCTCCTTGCGGAGAAGGGGGTCGCCATCCTCCCCGGATCGGCCTTCGGCCGCCCCGATAGCGAGCTCTCGGCCCGGATCGCCTACGTCAACTTCGACGGCTCCAAAGCCCTCGCGGCCAGCGAGACTATACCCCTTCACCAGAAGCTCCCCGACGACTTCACCTCCACCATCTGCGAAGAGACCATCAGCGCGGCCCGGGATGTGGCATCCTGGCTGAAAGAAGATTAACTGGATGGCGGATAAGAGGGCGCTATAAATAGAAAAATGGGGTTTGGTCGGGCCTTCGTCCCGACCAAACCCCGGATCCAGTTTTTTTTCCGTCTTATTGCCGGCCTTCCTGCATGATCCATCCGATGATCCTGCCGTAGGCAGGCCTTGCTATGAGGACGCCTATCAGGACCCCGGCTATGGTTATCAGGGCGAAGCTCTTGAAGGCGCCAAAGCCCATCCCGAAGAGCGGGAGCATCGCGACGATCATGGTAGCCGCCGCGGCCATGATGATCCCGAAGGCGCTTGAGAGCCTCGCCAGGTAGACCTTGCCGCTGGGCATCTTTCCTTCGTAGAGGAGCTCGTCGGTGATGATCACCAGGTGGTCGATCCCCGTCCCTATCACCACGATCAGCCCGGCGAGAGCTGCCAGGTCGAGCTGCCAGTTGAGGAGGGCTGCGATCGCCAGCATCATCAGGACCTCGCTGAAGGACGTCGCCACCATCGGAGCGACGATCTTGGGTCTCCTGTACCTCAAAAATATCATGAACCCTGCCGAGAGCATCGCCAGGATCCCCGCTATCAGGACCTGCTTTTTGAACTGCTCTCCCAGGGCCGCCGTCACCTGGCCAGACCCTATGATCTCGACGTTGACAGGCAGAGCCCCCTCCCTCAGGTGGATGTATAGGTCGTGGGCCCTCTGGCTGTCTGCGCCAACCTGGGCGACCATGGATCTCATGGGGGCGACCTCGAGGCTCGCTGCCAGGTCCTGGGCGAGGGGTGCAGAGAAGATGAGATCGTTGTCCAGGTGCATCGATATCTCGTGATCCATCCTGTTTTTGATGGCACCGGTATCGATCGCTGCCTTCTGGAAAGCGAGAGCCCCATCCTCAGAGAGGGTGAAGGGGACGCCCCAGTTTCCTGCCCGATCCCCGGTGGGAAGGGATACGTCGACGATCTCGCTGCCGTAAAGGACGTGGATCGACTCGTTGCCTGTGGTCTGGATCCTGATCTCGAAGACCCCGGGCTTACCGACGATATCCTGGGCGTCGGTGACGCTGACCCCCGCAAGATCGATGAGGATGAACTTGTTGTCCACCACCCTGACCTTGATATCCGCAAGGCCTAGACGGTTCAACTTCCTGTCCAGGATCTGCTTCGTCTCGTCGACCGTCTCTTCGGTCACCCCCTCCGAGAACCCGGCCTCGCCGGGGGCCAGGGTCCCGCCGACCTCGGCGAGGAGCGCCTCAATAGACTCCCTGGTGACGTTTGATCTCACCTCGAAGGATATGGGGTCCGGACCCAGGTACTTAACGTCCGAGTCGAGGGAGGTCTGCAGGTAGTTCATCATCACGCCGACGGGAGACGCCGCGATCGCTATTCTGGTGGCGTCGCCCCTGGGGGTGACCGTCGCCTGGGGGTATCCCAGATCCTCCACCTGGGCCCTGGTGACCCTTCCTTCCGCGATAATCTCGTATTCTGTCGTCGCCTGGCGCCACTCCACCTGGACGGGCGCGCCGAAGGCTTCACCGAACTGCTTCTCCAGGATCTTTATCGGATCGACCTGAGGCTGGATCATGGAGCCCTGGAGCTTCAGCTGGAGCCACGAACCGCCCTCCAGATCGAGGCCGTACTTCAGCCTACTCTTGAGGCCGTCTTCGCTGGGCATCGGAGCCAGGATTAATAGGGATGTGACCACTGCCGCGAAGAATATTATGACCCTTGGATCTTTGGTGATATCAGTCATCTCTTCTGCCTCCTTGCCGGCGCCTTCTTGGGACGGGCCATGTACCATCGGAGGGCGTTGGAGTTCATCACCCAGGTGTTCATGAGGCCTGCGGTTATGCCGAAGATCAGCACTATCGATATGTCGAAGAGGATGTTTATCTGAGTGAAGGATGGCGATACCAGGTAAGAGAAGGTCGCCACCAGGAAGAGGGCGAAGACCGCGCTGAGGGTGGTGGTGGTCATGGCCAGCCCGGTCCTGAAGGCCCCTGCTATCTTATCTTCGATCTTGCCCTTCCGCTTGAAAACCCTCATGTTCAAGAGGATGTTGCTGTCCACCGAGTAACCTATGAGCATCAATAGGGCTGCCACCGTTCCCAGGGACAGATCTACACCTGCCACCGTCATGCAGGCGGCGGCGATCGCTATATCGGAGAAGGCGGCAAAGATCACCGTCAGGGCGACGAAGGGCGTCCTGAATATCAGGAATATGACCACCGCCATGAAGAGGAAGGAAAGCGGTATGTAGGTCCTGGCCTGCTCCTGGAGGCGCGTGCTGTATACCGGACCCATATACTTGATCTCCGGGTCCTGGTACTCGGTGGAGATCAATGCCGAAAGCCGCCTGTAATCGGCGTCGTTCATGGGCCCCATCTGGACCATATACCTGTGGCCCACGTCCCTTATGTCCATGACCGGGTAGCCCGCGAGCTTCGCCGCCAATTCTCCTTCTGATTCGACTCCGGGAACCGTTACTATGGTGCCTCCCGTGAACTCGACCCCCAGTCTTACGGGGGATCCCGTATTTATGTAGGTGAATCCCAGGATGGCGAGGGCCACCGCGAGAACCGCGAGGGATATCGCCACCATCTTCCTGGGCTCGTATTTAGAGATGAAGGTCTCTGGATCCATGCAAGTATCCTCTTTTTTTCGTCAACCGCGTTCAACGTATTTACGAGTTGTCGTTTATCAGCATTTCTTCATAAACTCAGATCAAAGGGGAGCGGCTATTTCTTCTCCCATCTCTTGAGGTTAGCCACCTGAGAGAGGGTCTTTCCCCGCTTGATCTCCTCCCGGAGCCTGCTCTCGGTCTTCTCAACCTCTTTAGCCCTTCGTGCTATCTCGTAGGCCCTCTCCCTCGGGATGACGACGACGCCGGAGTCGTCTGCGACGATGAAGTCGCCGGGGCTTACAGACTGGCCTGCGCAGGTGATCTCGGCGTTGATCTCCCCCATACCCTTCGGCTCTCCGGCGTTGGGGGTGACGGAGGTTGCGAAGATCGGGTATCCGAGATCTCTGATCTCGTCGACGTCCCTGGCGGCTCCGTCGATGACGACGCCTGCTACCCCTTTGATCTTGCAGCTGAGGGTGGCAAGCCCCCCCCAGCATGAGATCTGGCCGCTTCCGTTGTAGATGACGATGACGTTCTCGGGCCCCGCGAGGTCTATCGCCTCGACGGGCTTTGCCCAGTCCCCTTCGAAGGTCTGGACTGTTATCGCCTTGCCCACGATCTTCGACCCCGGATTGATGGGGGATATGTTTCGCATCGCCCCTCTCCGGTGCATGGCGTCGGAGATGTTGGGGGTCGATACCTCCCTGAATATCTCCATCATCTCCTGGTCCATGCTCTTTCTCTCCCTCTTCTGCGATCCACCGAGGGCGGCGTCCATAGCCTCCCGGATCTTCCTGCAGGATCTTTTGACGTCGGGGCTTCGGGTAACGCTCCCGCCGACGATGACGATGGAGGCCCCCGAGGCGACCGCCTCCGCCGCCGAGGCGGCATCGATGCCGCCAGCGACGGCCACGGGGATCTTGACTTCATCGACGATCTTGTACAGAAGGTCTATCGCCCTCATCCCCACCATCTGCTGGTCGATCCCCACGTGGACGCAGAGGTAGTCGACGCCCAGGGCCTCCACCTCTCTGGATCTCTTGACGATATCGGGAACTCCGAGAAGGTCGACGACGATCTCGACGCCGTACTGTCTCGCCGCCCGGAGGGCGTCGGCGATGGTGGAGTCGTCCGAGGAGGCGAGGATCGCCACGATCTTCGCCCCCGCCTTCGCCGCCATCTCCACCTCCATGGAGCCGGTGTCCACCGTCTTCATATCCGCCACGATCTTCTTACCCGGGAGCGCCTTGCGTAGCTCGCGCACGGCGTCCATCCCCTCGCTCTTGATGAGGGGGGTCCCGGCCTCTATCCAGTCAGCACCGCCATCGGCCGCCTCCAGAGCTATCTGGATGGCTCTATCCAGCTCCAGCAGGTCCAGGGCAACCTGTAGAATGGGTTTAATAAGATCACCACCATAAAGCCAAGCTGATAGAGAACAGACCATGGTATATAAAATGAAGCTGAAAGAGACGACCGGGATCAGGGAGTTGGTGAGACCCCTCCACAACCCTGGCATCCCCTTCACCAAGCTCCAGGGGAACGGAAACGACTTCATCCTTATAGACGAGCACGATCGTGTGGCTGTAGCAGACTCCCTCAAGCCCTCTTTTGCCGTCCAGTGCTGCCATCGGAACTTCGGCATAGGCGCCGACGGCGTCTTATTCCTCTCCCTATCGGATCATGCAGATCTGAGGATGCGCCTCTTCCAGCCCGACGGCTCCGAAGCGGAGATGTGCGGAAACGGCGTCCGCTGTCTGGCCAAGTACGCCTGGAACTCGGGTATGGTCGGCGAGAGCTTCGAGGTGGAGACCCTCGCCGGGATCATCCCCCTGAAGGTGAGGGATATCGGGGGAGACTTCTGGGCTCGGGTGGATATGGGGGTTCCATGCTTCGACAGGAAGGGGATCCCCGCGATCGGCGAGGGGGAGTTTCTGATGGAGCCCCTAGAGGGTTTCGAGGTCTCGGCGGTGAACACCGGAGTCCCCCACGCTGTGATATTCGTCGACGACCTCCTGGACCTGCCGGTCGAGGAGGTGGCCCCTCATATAAGGCACTCCTCCCTCTTCCCGGAGGGTGCGAACGTCAACTTCGTCCGGGTCGCAGACACCTTCCAGGTGAGGACCTTCGAGAGGGGGATCGAGGGAGAGACCCTATCCTGCGGGACGGGGTCGGTGGCCAGCGCCGCCGTGGCCAGGAGGATGGGGATGGTCGGCGATGAGGTCTTCGTCGAGACGAGGGGCGGGCCGCTCCTGATCGCCTTTGAAGGCGAGAGGGCCTTTATGGATGGGCCCGCCGCCACCGTCTACTCCGGGTTGCTCAGCGACGAGTTCCACTGGGACATCTCGCAAGTAATATAGCTTAATAGCGTCAGGTGAACTGTATGATGAAGCTCGTGGCTGTCATCGCGGCGATCATATTGGTCGTCGGCTCAAGCCTCGCCTTCCAGGGGCCCGAGCCGATGAAGCTCGGTAGCAAGAGCGACCCAGACGCTTCCCTCTTCTCCTACGACCAGAAGTTCAGCGATACCACGACCCTCAAGAACTACCACCTGGGGGTCGCCGCCTACAAGGACTTCGACGGGGCTGAGAGGCTCTCCTCGAACATATACCTCGAGAGCAACCGGGAATGGGTCGATATCGCCATCGAGGCGAACTTCAGCCAGGGGACGGGGAGGATGGGGTATATAGTCCTGAACCAGGACTCCATGGACATAAGGGATGTGATGGTCGACGTCAGCCACGAGTTCATAGGAAACTTCACCATCGACGAGAAGATCCTGGTGATGAAGAGAGATATGAACGAGACGGGGATCTTCGGCTGCATTTAACGGGATATAGACGGTACCATCAGGGTCGTAGCTGGCCTCCCACGATGCCGTCTATGATCTTCAAGAACTCGTCCTTCGCCTCCGGGGGGATCGTCGCCCCTGCGGCTACGTTGTGGCCTCCCCCCACCCCGCCCACCTTTTCAGAGGCCTTTGATACCGCCTCCGCCAGGTTGAGCCCCGCCCTGACGAGGTCCTGGGTCCCCCTGGCAGAGACCTTCAATCTTCCGTCATCGCAGATCGCAAAGGCCAGTATCGGCTTTCTCCTGTCGGCGGTCTGAAAGCTCATCCCGGCGACGATCCCGACGATGGTATCCAGGATACGGTCGCCGGCATCGAAGTACTGGATGTGGTCGAGGGCCACGATACCCTCCTCCTTGACGAGCTTGAGGCCGGCCACCAGGTTCTGGCGGTGCTCGGCAAGAAGGCGCCTCGCATCCTCCAGGGCAGGCCCCCGGTCGCCGAGACAGACGGCGAGGCCGACGCCGGAGAAGCCGTATCGCGCGGTGGCGTTCAGGAGGGTCGAGTACTCGCTGGCGTCCCGCAGCTCTGTTCCCTCCGGCTCCGCTAGAAGGGTGTAGACCTCGCCGACGAGCCTTTCCAGCTGCCGGTTGGATAAACCGGACCGTAGCCCCCTCCTCACCAGCGCCGAGGCTATCCTCGCCTTCTCCCCGGAGTCCATATCGATCCACCGCCGCCACCTCTCCCCCCTCAACCGTATCCCCTGCTCTTTGAGAAAGGAGATGCAGGCGTCCTCGTCCCCCGAGAGGCCCGGTATGTAGGGGTCAGAGGAGTACTCCAGCATCTTGAAGACCGGCCGCGTCTGCTTTCCGAAGAGCTTCAGGTCCCGACCGAAGGAGAGGACGCCTGCCTCGACCCCGATATCGAGGATCTGCCGGTTGAGGCCGATGAGCCTTCCGGCGGCCATGTCCTGGAGGTCGCCGACGGCTCCGACGATGGCAAGCCCCGCCAGGTCGTCGTTATCGCCGGATCTGCCCGTCGCCTTCGCCAGGGCTCTGGCGAGGAGGAAGGCAGATCCGCTCCCGGAGAGGTGGGTCGCTCCGTCGAGGCCCACCAGGTGCGGGTTTATGTGGAGGTCGATCCCCGACCCCTGGGGGCGGTGGTGGTCGGCGACGACCGCTGAGAGGCCCATATCAAGGATCTCGGTCTGCATCCCAGACCCGAGGTCTGTGAATATGACGAGATCGGAGCCGAGGTCTGCGATCGTCTCCAGGGCGGTAAGGTCGAGCTGGCGGAAGAAGAGAGTCTTACGATCGAGGCCCGCCCTGGCCAGGGCCGCCGATATTATCCCGGCGGAGGTGAGGCCGTCGGCGTCGACGTGGGAGGCGACGACCACCTCCTTTTTGTCTATTATCGCCTCTGCAGCCCTATCCGAGATCCTGGCCAGGGCAGCGAACTCCTCCTCTAACCCCGGGCTGTCGGCGTCGCTCATCCTACCATCATCGGACCTGATCTCTTTATACCTTTTCGGACGATCGCCCCCGAGAAGATCGGAGGGCGAGGGGGATAGGCCGATCTGGTGAATTATCTATCCCTTTCCAGCCCCCGTCTTTGGCCCCCTTCCGCCCCGGGATCGCCTCTGTTGGTCCAGGACGGCGGAGAAGGTCAATAAATTATATAAACTTTGACTTCTATAATAAGAGATCACATTTCTATGGAGGAGTAACCTATGCCGGAGAGCGTCTATAAGATCGTGGAGCTGGTGGGGTCCTCTCCCACGAGCTGGGAAGAAGCGGCGAAGGCCGCCATCGAGAAGGCTGCCGAGAGCCTGAGAGACCTGAGGGTCGCCGAGGTGAGGGAGCTGGACGTGAAGCTGGAGGGGGGAAAGATCGTCGCCTACAGGGCCAAGGTCAGGGTATCCTTCAAGATCGAGGGGGACGTCGACTAGGTCCTCCGAGATGATGAAGCTATAGACCGCCTCCTTATAAGGCCGGGATGGATGGGGAGGTCCTGCCGTCCCGGCAGAGGGCGATCGATATCGAAACCCTATTTCATTCGCCTATTTTTCTCCTCTTCTGGGTTGCCACAACTATAATATCCCCCGGAGTAGACGGATCTCATCATGGCAGATGTCCTCGTCAGCCCTTTGAACTGGGGGCTTGGCCACGCCTCAAGAGACGTTCCCATAATAAGGGAGCTTCTGGGCCGGGGCCACCAGGTGACCGTCGCCTCCAGCGGGAACGCCCTGGAGCTTTTGAGGGGGGAGTTTCCCGAGTGCCAGTTCGTCACCTTCGAGGACTATCCAGCCCCCTACAGCTCCACCCGGTTCTTCCTTCCCAAGTTCACCGCCTACATCCCCCTGATGATGAAGGCGCTCCTCGACGAGAGGAGAAATCTCTCCCGGATCCTCTCGAAAGGCGACTACGACATGATCATCAGCGACAACCGCCTCGGGGTCTACTCCAGGGATATCCCCTCCTTCTTCATAACCCACCAGCTGAGGTTCAGCGTCCCCCTCTACCTCTGGCCGGTGGAGATCTTGACCCTCTACGTCAACGGATTCTTCCACAGCAAGTACGACGGCGTCATCGTCCCCGACAACGAGCCCGGGGAGGCAACCCTCAGCGGGAAGCTCTCCCGGTCCTTTCTGTCCGTCACCAACGGGAGGGCTTTCTACTCGGGGATCCTCTGCAGCCCCCGGAGGATGGACCTCGATGAAGACCTGGACTATCTGATATTGATCTCGGGGCCCGAGCCTCAGAGGACGAAGCTGCAGGAGATCGTCCTGCCCCAGGTCGAAGACCTCCCCGGAAGCAAGGTCGTCCTCCTGGGCAACCCAAAGGAGTCCTTCACCAGGAGGCCCGACGACGAGACGGTCATCCATTCTTACGTCCCGGACCGCGAGAAGGTGGAGCTTCTGAACCGGGCGCGGTTCGTCGTCAGCAGGTCGGGGTACACCACCATGATGGAGGTGGCGGAACTGGAGAAGCGGCACGGCCTCTTCGTTCCGACCCCCGGCCAGACCGAGCAGGAGTACCTCTCCAGGTACTACAGGAGCCAGGGGTGGTTCCTCTCCCGGTCCCAGTACGGCCTGAACCTCGCCGAGGACGTCGGAGAGGCGATGGATTATGCCGGGTTTCCGCGGATGCGAAAGACCGGGGAGAACGTCAAGAGGCTCTACGAGGAGCTCTTCGCCCACCACCTGGAATGACCTTTGGAAACGACCTTTCTAGAGGGGATGGAGATTGCACAACTGGAGGCCGGATAAGTACGAGAAGAGCTCTTTGGCCCAGCAATTATGGGCAGAAGAGCTATTGTCCAAGATCGATATCGCAGGCAGTGAGAGGGTCTTGGACATAGGCTGCGGCGACGGCAGGATCACGGCGAAGATCGCGGAACTCGTACCCGATGGATCGGTCCTGGGGATCGACAGCTCTGCAGCGATGGTCGCCTTCGCCGTGGAGAGGCATCCGCAAGAGGAGCACCCAAACCTGTCGTTTCAGATGGGCGATGCCCGAAACCTCGACTTCGACGGGGAGTTCGAGATCGTCGTCTCCTTCGCCGCCCTCCACTGGGTCAGCGACCACGTACCCGTTCTCCGGGGGATCCGAGACGCCCTCAGGCCCGGCGGGAGGGCCTTCCTCACGTTCGGCGGACGGGGGAACGCCGCCGTTCCCCTCCAGATAGCCGACGATTTGATCGCCGAGGACAGATGGCGCCGCTCCTTCGAGGGTTTCGACTTCCGGTACGCCTTCTTCGGCCCCGAAGAGTACCGGATCTGGATCGAAGAGGCGGGGTTAGACCCAAAAAGGGTCGAGCTGATCCCCAAGGATATGGTCCAGCCAGGGGCGCAGGATTTCGCAGGCTGGATCGAGTCTACCTGGCTTCCCTATCTAGAGAGGGTCCCTGAGGACCGCCGCCGGGAGTTCATATCCGAGGTCGTCGGGCGGTACCTCCGCCTCCATCCCCCCGACGGCGAGGGGAAGGTCCACGTCGGGATGGTGAGGTTGGAGGCGGTGGCGGAGAGGCCCGGGATCTGAAGAGGCGGCAAAACAGATCGTCCAGTATCGAATCTTCCGCCCTCAGATCGTCGCTGCTGCGTCTTATGCAGCCCGCCCCTCTTCTTCCACCTCCTCCAGGGACCTCCCAGTCAGGGCGGAATCTGGCTCCGCCTCCAGGACGTCCTCATCGGCTTTCGCGAAGTCGTCCTTCATCTTCACCAGGATCCACCGCTCGTTCTTCCCCCGGCCGGTCCGGGTGAGGGCATAGCCGCCACGAAGCTTCTTTCCGGAGAGAATGAAGGTGGCGTGGCCCCGCTCCAGGGCCTCGGAGATCGGGACCTCCTTTTCATCGGCGTTGGTGGTGTTCTTGTAGGTCCCGATATCCCAGACGATGACGGTGCCGGCTCCGTACTCTCCTGTGGGGATCGTCCCCTCAAAGTCGATGTAGTCGAGGGGGTGGTCCTCGGTGGGGACGGCGAGCCGCTTCGTCTTCGTATCGAGGGATGGGCCCTTGGGGACCGCCCAGGAGCGAAGAACGCCCCCGACCTCGAGGCGCAGGTCGTAGTGGAGCCTCTTGGACCTGTGCTTCTGGACCGAGAAGCGGGGCTTATCGCCTGGCTTTATCCCGCCGGAGCCGGGGGGCTCGCTGGTCTTGGCGAAGTCTCTCTTCGAGCGGTAGGCTTCGAGCTTATCAACTTCGGACATGCTGGTGAGATTATATCATCGAATCTTAATCAATTGATGGGAGGGCCTGGATCTGACGGGGCTCATCGCCTCCTTCATGATGAATATCGCCCCGGGGGTCGCCCATTATGTATCCGGTCACGAACTATATTTAATGGCGGGATAGAGGAAGGAGCGGTGACACCGAAATCGAGTTTAAATTAAACGGTGGCGATAATTATGGAGACGACCGATGACGATCGACGATCATGAAGAGCGGGACGGAATCACCCCTGACGATATGACGGAGCCTGCGCCTCAGGCGCCCCCCCGGGTCCTCTTCACGACGGTGTATAGAGAGGGGGAGGGGTACGACTACATCGGCGCCAACTCCCGGTCGAGGTGGTTTCGGTTCCGATGGCCGAGGGACCAGTCCTTCGGCCTGCGATTCCTTAAGCAGAACATCCCGGAGCTGCAGATCGTCGAGTTTCCCACCTTCGAGGGGTACAAAGAGAGGCTCGAAGAGGGGTGGGACGTCGTCGGGATATCCTTCTACATAAGCGAGACGGAGGAGGCGCTGGAGATGGCAGATTTCGCCCGAGCGTCCGGGGCGGTCGGCGAGGTCTGGGCCGGAAACTACGGCGCCCTCACCCCGTCAGTCCAGGAGAAGTTCGACAGGGTCTTCGTCGGCTACGCCGAGGAGCAGGTCGCCCGATTCTTCAACAGAAAGGTCGACAGGATCATTCACCCGCCCCTCATCGAGCACCTCGACACCCCCATCGGCCTGAAGCTGAACATCTACGGCGCCCTCTTCACCATCCGGGGATGCTCCGTCGGCTGCAGCTTCTGCCAGGCGACCTCCTTCTGTAACAGGCCGAGCCCCCTCCCCCTGGAGTCGATCGAGAGGGTTTTGTCGTACTACAGGGACCAGGGGATCAACGTCGTCGTCATCGAGGACGAGAGCTTCGGGGCGAACCGGAGGCATGCCGACAAAGTCGTCGACCTCCTCGACGAGTACGGGATGGTCTGGGGGTGCATGGCCCGGGCCGACTACCTGATAGATAAGATCGACGAGTGGGCGCAGATGAGGAGGCAGCGGCCGTCCCGCCGGGGAGGAGGCAAAAACCCCGTCAGGGGCTTTGCGGGCGCCGCCATCGGGATCGAGAACCTCCACCAGGAGGTCCTCGACGGCGTCGCGAAGCGGGAAGGGGCCGGGGAGATCATGGAGACGGTCGAAAAACTGAAGAGCTACGGCCTGGGGACCGTCGGCTACTACATGATCGGCTTTCCGACGGATACTGCAGCGTCGATAAGAGAGGACGTCGAGAGGCTAGCCTCCCTCAAGCTCGACCTCACCCAGATCTGCGTTCTCACCCCCCTCCCCAGAACGAAGCTCTGGGAGGAGGTGGCTGGAAGGTACGGGATATCCGACCTCGACTACCACCACTTCGACGGAAAGCACCTCGTCTGGAACCACCCGAATATCTCGCCGGAGGAGATGGAGCAGCTCCTGGACTGGTCGATGAGGAGGGTGAACCCACGGACGGCGCCCCTGCGGTCGTCTGCGAGGATCTGGAGGAAGGCCTACGGCGAGGCGGGGGTCGCCGGGGTCAGGGTGCTGTTATCCTGCCTCGTCAGGGCTAACAGGTTCGACTACGCCGCCGGCCCGAGGATGCTGGATCGGGATTGAAGGGGAAAGGATTGAGGGGAGAAGAGATGACTTCGAAGCTGGCCGAGGTACGATCGTGAAGATCGTATATTCGGAGAAGTTCGCTGAGCGGTACTCGACAAACCCCGTCGAGGGCCCCGACCGGGCGAGGCTCTCCGCCCGAAAGCTTCAGAGCTATGATTTTATTGAGCCCCTCCCCGCAAGCCTCGAAGAGGTATCGAGGGTCCACAGCAGAGAGTACATTGAGATGGTAAGAAGGAAGGGGATGCTGGCTCCCGCCCTGCTGGCGGCCGGGGGAGCCTGCCTCGCCGCCGAGATCGCCCTCGGGGGCGAGGAAGCCTTCGCCCTGGTCAGGCCGCCGGGCCACCACGCCGCGAGCGACCACGCCTGGGGGATGTGCTACCTCAACAACGTCGCCGTCGCCGTCAGGAAGATTGAAGATCGGATAGAGGGCAAGATCGAGGGGCGGACGGGTAAGGTCCTGATCGTCGACATCGACCTCCACTACGGCGACGGGACCGTCGGGATATTCCGGTGGGATGACGGCGTGAAGGTCGCGAACATAGGCGCCATCGACCCCGGTTTCGACTACCTCGCCCTCGACCCGGCCGGCTACATCGGCCAGGTGGAGAGGACCGTCGCGCAATCCGACTTCGACCTCCTCGCCGTCTCGGCGGGGTTTGACACCTACGCTCTCGACTGGGGCGGCCTCCTCGACCTCGCCGATTACCGCGAGATCGGCCGGATCCTCCGGGAGGGGGCGGAAGAGAGGTGCATAGGTCGCAGGTTCGCCGTCCTGGAGGGCGGCTATCACCAGGACCTCCCCCTCTGCATCAGAAGCTTCGTCGAGGGGTTTGAGGGACCGTAGCCTTGGCAAAAGAGACTTAAGGTTATAAGCTTCCTATTCAGGTCAGAGGTGATAAGATATGACCAAAGTAGGTGAGGTTTATCGGTGTGACGTCTGCGGAAACGTGGTCGAGGTCAAAGAGGCTGGCGCAGGCCAGCTCGTATGCTGCGGAAAGCCGATGGTCCCGGCCAGGAAGGGCTGATCGGCCTTTTTTTTAACCCAGGATTATATCAGAATGACGGCTTCAAACGCCGGGCCGTCGAAGGCGAGGCCAGGCCGAAAAGCTGATATCCCTGCGGAGGGAGTCGAGATGGAGCCCGATATTGATGCTTGAAATCGGATACCTGAAACTGGACAATCCTCTGGCGATCGTCTCGCCGAAGGGCTCCCGCGACCTCGCAGGCCTCAACGGCTCCGCAGGGCTGGTAATGCTGGGGCGTTTCGACCTATCCGAGGTAGCCCCATCGGAGATAAAGAGGGCGATGGAAGAGTGGCGGAGCGGGTCGGCCCTGGGGTTCTCAACCGCCGGGGGAGATATAGACGACCTGGCGGAGGCGGGGAGGATGGCCGCGGAGGAGCGGCGGCTGATGGAGGTGGTCCTCCCCCGGACCGACGGGATCGCTGACGCCGTAGAAGCGGTCAAGGGGACGGGGGCCGCCCTATCGGTGAGGGCGGGCCCCGACGCCGTCGGGGATCTCAAGACCTTGGGAAGGGAGCTGAAGGTGGCGGGGGCCGACTTCCTCCACCTCGACCTCCGGGGGGCCGGCCCCGGGGCGGCGAAGGTGGTGAAGAGGATATCAGAAGGCGGATCCCCCCCCATCATGGTGAGGATCGATGTCGGCGACTTCAAGGCCGCCAAGGAGATCCTCTCCATGGGGGCGGATATGATATCCTTATCGGAGAAGGCGGACCCCGAGTTCGTCAATTGGCTCGCCGACGCCCTGAAGAGATACCAGAAGATCGTCGGCTGGTACAACGCCCCAAAGCACATCTGCTCCGGGGGGGACCTGCGGGCAGTCGCCTTCTGCTGCCCCCCTGTCAAGAGCTGCCCCCTCCTCGGGGCCCTAAAGAAGATCGGTTTAACCCCCCAGGAGTTCATCGAGATGAAGATCGCCCTGACGAGGGGGACGCCCCTGGAGCCGGGGGAGGGGACATGCTTTGGAAGCCTCACCTGGTGCTGTAAAATAACAAAGCCCTGTTTCATGAGGGACGCGGTCCTGGAGAGGCACGGGATCTCTCCCGACGAGTATATGAGGCTGAAGAAGAAGCTCGCTGAGGAACTTCTGGAGAGATGAAGACGGATCCCGACCGCATAGCTCAAGGGGCACTGCTATCGATGCTCATCGAGCTCTCCTCCACCCCGAAGCCGGGGAACGTCGACCGGTCCCACGACTTCGAGGAGATCAAGTTCCACCACTTCCTGATCAGCGCCGTCTCAGCCTATCCCGTCTTCAGGCAAGCCGCCCTGGGCGGAGAGCCGGCGGGCATATTGATACGGAGGGCGGTTTCGGCCTGGAGGGGGTGGGGCCTATCCCAGAACACCCACTTCGGGACGATCGCCCTCCTCGTCCCCCTGGCGAAAGCCGCGGGAAGAGGCGGCGATCTCCAGGAAGAGGTAGTCCGGGTTCTGGAGGAGACGACCGTGGAGGACGCCGTCGAGTTCTACGCCGCCTTCAAGATCGCCGGGGCCAGGGTGGCGGAGGTGGAGGAGATGAGCCTCGATGACCCCACCTCAATGGACCGGATGCTATCGGAGAAGAGGACCCTCCTCGACCTGATGCGCCTCTCCTGCGGCCACGACCTGGTGGCCAGGGAGTGGTCGACGGGCTTTGAGAGGAGCTTTTACCTCTCCCGGATCCTGGCGGAGAGGGTCGGCGATCTGGGGATCAACGACGGGGTGGTAATCGCCTACCTCGAAGCGCTGGCACAGGTCCCCGACGGCCTCGTCGCCTCCAAGTTCGGCCTCGCCAGGGCGGTCGAGGCGTCAGGGAGGGCGAGGGCGATCCTGGGGGGCGAGGTCTCCGAGACCCTCCGCCTCGCCGGGGAGCTGGACGATCAGTTCATAGAGGAGGACGTGAACCCCGGATCGACGGCAGACCTCATCGGCGCGGCCCTCTTCATAGCCATGATGGAAGGGGCTATTCTCAGGAGTGAAGAAGGATGATTTACGATCTTGGAGATATCGAGGAGCTGGGGATATTCGATGGGATCAACGAGATAATAGCCACCACAGAGGGTGAGATGGGCGCCCCCAACGCCGCGCCCATGGGGCTGATCAAGGAAGGCGACCGACTATCGCTCCGGCTCTTCGCCGGATCCCATACCCGGGACAACATTTTGGCCGGAGGAAAGTTCGTCGCCAACGTCTCCCACGATCCGATGCTATTTGTAGAGACGGCCCTGGGCGACATACCCGAAGATATGTTCGTTTTGAGGGACGGGGAGTTGACCCTGAGGGACGCCGAGGCTTGGGCGCTCTTCAAATGTGAGCCTAAGGATCTGGACATCTCCCTCCCGGAGGCGGAGTTCGTCAGGGGGGAGGTCTTGAGGAGGGAGTTTCGGGCGGTGAACAGAGGGATTAACCTGGTGGTGGAGGCGGCGGTCGCCGCCACCCGCTACGTCGCCCTGAGAAGCGACCTCTACCTCGAGGAGATCTTCAGGATCAGGCGGATCGTCGGCCGGTGCGGCGGCCCCAAGGAGATCGAAGCGATGGACCGGCTCGAAGAGCTGATGGAGCAGGCTGTTGATGATTGAAAAGGTCTGACGGGCTGTTGGAAGTCGAGGGTGGACGATGCAGGATAGGCTATCTTCGGGGTCTGAGGGGCTGGACCGGCTTTTGGGCGGGGGGTTTGAGCCTGGGGTCATAACCCAGATCTACGGAGAGGCGGGGACCGGCAAGACGAATATAATCCTTCAGCTGGCGGTGGGGGCGGTCGGCCGGGGCTACAAGGTGATCTTCATCGATACCGAAGGCTTCTCCGTCGAGAGGTTCAGGCAGATCGCAGGAGAGGGGGCGAAGGAGGTGGGGGCGAAGATCGTCGTCTTCGAGCCGCTGAACCTGGAGCAGCAGCACGCCTCCATCAAAGACGCCACCAAGATCATGGGAAAGGAGTTCGGCCTGGTCATCCTCGACTCGGCGACATCCCTCTACCGGGCCGCCTTCGAGGGGGAGGACAACAGGCCCGTTCGAAGGGCGCTGGCGGCCCAGCTCGGCGACCTCCAGGAGATGGCCAGGAGGCACAGGATCCCGGTGGTGGTTACAAACCAGGTCTACATGGAGATCGAGACCGGTAAACTCCGGCCCCTGGGGGGGATGGCGATGGACCACGCCACCAAGACCTCCATCTTCCTGGAGAAGAGGGGGGAGGGCAAGAGGATCGCCCGGCTGATGAAGCACAGGTCGATGCCCGAGGGGGCGACCGCCGAGCTATTGATCACCGGCAGAGGGGTCGAGTGATCGGGATCGCCGCCGGTCCGCCCCTCCGATGATGCGGCGACGATCGCCGTTTAGCCCCCTGTTTTGACTTTATTGCTCTATTTTTCTCCTCATCATCGGCTCAGGTGATGAGAGGTCGAGCCCCCCACCGGAACGCCACTTTAGCTAGAGGATCTCTTCACAGATCATCTCACAAGTGAGGGCCGTATGATTGAACCCCCAGTCCGGCGGGACCCAGCCGGGAGGGACCTGCGCCGCTTCGAAGGGCCCTATCTCAACGATGGCGGAGATAGAGGCCTCCCGAAGCTCTCTTCCGTCAACGGTGTACGGATCAACCTTGGCGACGTTCAGATAGCGGCCTGGGTAACTGGCCTCGACGAGGTACTCGATCGTCCTGACCTCCCCGGGCTTCAGATCTGCGACGACCCAGGCGATGAGGCCGCTAGACCGGTCGTGCTCCGAAGGCATCATCGACGATCCGAGGAGTCCGAGACCCTGGGGTAGGGTGTCCTCGATCCTGGCGACGATCGGCCCCTCCTGGAGGTTCTGTACCGTCAGCCTGTAGAGGACGACGTTATTGAGGACCGGATCGACGGCTGCCGTCTTGCTGGCGAAGATCTCGTCGGGGCAGCAGGAAAGCCACTCCGCCTCCAGGACCGAGAAGTTGGTGGCGGTGAGGACGGTATCGTTCCCGGCGCTGGCCGTGGCCTTGACGACGTTGACGAGGCCGCCTGCGCCCTCGGTGACGTCGAGGGTGAGGTCGATCTTCAGGACTGCGCCCACCGGCAGGGTCAGGCCTTCGCCCGGCATGGCCTGTCTGTCCCATACGGCCTTCCCGGCGGTGACCTGCGGCCTGAGAGATGAGCTTATGTAGACTGTCCCCTGCGGGAAGGTGTCCTCGACCGATATATCCGTCAAGGGGACGTTACCGTCGTTGGTTACGGTGATGGTGTAGTGGACCTGGCTAGAGTTGGAGTCCGCCTCCCCCACCTTGGAGACGGATATGTGGGGATGGTCGTACTTGGCAACCCCCGTTATAAGGATCCTTCTGGCTATGGAATAGTCACCAGAGTAGACCTCGTCGTAGTCGATGACGGCTCCAGACCTCTTTACGTCGGAGACTCTCCCTGCCGCATCTGACCCATCACCCACCACGACCCTGTATCGCGCAGAGCCGACGAAATCGGCCTCCGTCGACAGGTCGTTCAGCCCTCTGAAGACCGACTCCTTATCGAGGCGGTCGATGGAGGTGTACTCCTCGCCGATTAGGCTCATCCCCGGCGTCTTCGAATAGATCCCTTCCTTCCACTTTCCGGAGGCGTCTATTGAGACGTCGTCGGTGAGGTTCAAGCTCACGGGGGCGTATACGAGGCTTATGTCTTTTGCGATGTAGTTGGTGGCGGTCTCGATGATCTCCTCCGAGTCGTAAGCTCCGGTCCCGGACTCGTAAGACCTCTGGGAGGTGCCGATCCGTCTGTCACCAACGACGAGCCCCGAGCCCACCGCCGACTTCTCGTAGGAGACGCCCTTTCCGTACTCGTCGACCCTTTCTGAAACCCGGAAGCTTCCGGCGTAACCCTCCCTCATCTCGAAGATGGGGGTCGCCTTGGGGCCCGAGGTGTTCGACGGCATCTTGAAGAACCCGAACTCTGCCACGCCGTCGAACTCGCTCTCGATCTCCATCACCGACCCGTTTTTGTCCAGGAAGAGCCTCGACTCCCGGTCGATGGTGGTGGCGTAACGGTAGGCCTCGGTCATCGAAGCGCCTGTGACGCGGTTTTTGCCCCTGGCCTCCTGGCTCCACCTCGACGAGTACTCGACTACCCTGCCGTTGTAGAGGCCCAGGGTCGTCGGCGCATAGGCGGCTGAGACGTCCTTCTCCATCGATATCGACCTGTTCGCGGTCCTCATCTGGAGGATCTCATCGCTATCGTAGCTCCCGGAGCCGTGCTCCCGGGTCGATAGCTCGGTCCCTCCCTCGGAGACGAAGACGGTCTCGGTGTCGTCGCCGATATTAGAGCCCGTCGAATTCGTGACGGTGACGGTGTTGGTGAGGATGTAAGAGGGCGGGGCCGTATTGTAATCGTTCGCGACCTTGACGAACCCCGTCCCCGAGACCCCCTGGACCATATCGAAGGTGAAGTCCTGCTTTACGGTTCTGACGACTAGGGTGATCACCCGCGTTCTGTCAGCCTCGATCGTTATATTATCCCACCTCTGCCACCGGTCCCCCACCGCCGAAGGCCAGGGATCGGCGCTGACGAACTCCACCGGCCGGCTGAAGGTGTCGTTGACGATTAAATCCTGATTTGGGGTATGAGTGATATTAATTTTGTAAGTAACCTCGTCCCCCGGTCTCACCGACTTCTGGAGGGCGGTCTTGGTTACGTTGGGTCTTGAGGGGGACGTCGCATTGGTCACATTGACCATGGCGGAGTCCTCTGCCGTTACCGGGAGGAAGTTTTCGTCATATCCGGTAACGGTCGCGTTATTGATTATAGGACCTGGCCGGTCATCAGCCAGAACAGTGTACTCCGCCGTCCCCACAGCCACCTCTGCGGGCTTCAGCGTCGTTCTATTGAGGTCAATATACCGGTTCAGCCTGTCGTCGAAAAGTTTGAGGTCGGTGATGGTGGTGAACCCGGCGTTCTCAACTACGAAGGAATACTTCACGATTCCTCCTACCTCGACCTCGGTCTTGTCAGGGGTCTTGGTCAAAATGATACTCGATTGCAGTTCCTGCAACAGCGGCACAGTGGCGGTATCCGAGTCCTCGATCACGTCGCCCTGGGGATCAGTTCCCGTCACCGTCGCGTTGTTCACTATGGGACCCAACAGGTCGCTGGAGACTACTGTATACTCCGCCGTCCCGAACGCCACCTCACCGGGCTTCAGCGTCGTTCTGTTGAGGTCTATGAATCTGTTAAGCCTGTCGTCGAAGAGCTGAAGGTCGGTGATGGTGGTCCGGCCGACGTTCTCCACGGTGAAGCTATAGGTGACGACAGAACCGACGCGGGCTGTGATCGGCGATGGTACCTTCCTCAGATCGAGCTCGGAGCGGTAGCTTACGATCACGTCCGCGTAGTCCGAGTCCGAGACGGTCCCGTCATCGTAGGTGCCGGTCGCCGAAACGGAGTTACGGAGCCGGAACTCCTTAAACTTGGGTACCCCCGGAGTCTTCCGGTAATCCCTCCGGGTGACCTCTCCTTTTGGGTTAACCGTCTCGATGAGGGTGTCGCCGGTCTTGTAGTCGAAGACCGTCCTGATCTTGAAGCCGGGTGAGGGTACGTCGTAGTCGATCGAAAGCCCCTCCATCCTCGAGGCCAATAGGAGGCCGTCAGATATCAAGGACCCATCGGGTCCATACTCTGAGGTGAGGACCGCGTCCATTCCGGGGTTGTAGTACTCCGACCTGGTAAGAATCCCCCCGGCGTCCATGAAGAGGACGAGCCGCTCATTCGTGGCAGGGTTGGTATAATTATAGACCTCGTACCCAGGAAGGTCGCCCTCTGCCACGTCGACGACGAGACGAGGAGACCCTTTATCGAACCTACCCCGAAGCTCTATCATCTTGGCGAGCTCCACCTCCAGCCTCACCCTCAGCCAGATCAGACCCTCGATGGTATCGGCGAGGCCGCCTCCACCGACCTGCTGGACCCAGAGGACCTCTTCGCCGACGGAACTCCCACCTCTTCCAAGATCGTGAGATCCGAGGACGGCGAGGGTGGTATCGGTCGTCGAGGCCGATTTGGGTATATCCTCGTCGATGTGGCCTACAAGGGAGATCGTCGTCTCGTTGCCTGGATTGAGGGTTCCAAGCCCATCCCAGAAGATCGTCGCCGTCCCGTCGGCGTTCTCGATGACCCTGTCGGGGGCTGGGGAGGCGGAGATGTAGCTCATCCCCGCGGGGAGGGTGTCGTTCACCTCCAGGCTCAGGGGGACTTCCCCGGTGTTCTTCACGACTATGGTGAAGGTGACGTCATTACAGGGGACTCCAGTGGTTGGAGATGCGGTCTTATGAACCTCCAGTCCCGGTTTCAGAATCACCGGCTCACTGCCGAAGTAGTGGCTCGGATCGGTGTCTTCGACTTCCTGACCCTGATAAGTCCCGTTGGCCGTCGCTACGTTGCTGTACTGGCCGACCTGAGCAGTCCCGGTGACTGTGAACGTCTCGCTTTCTCCGACGTTCAGGGTGATGGGCCCTGCTACGGGACCGGTGACGTCGTCGGTCACGTAGACGTCGGTGAGAGGAACGTTACCCGAGTTGGTGACCACATAAGTCCATGTTACCGTGGACCCGACCGCCACGATGGGACCTGTCCCGGTATCAGCATCGTCACCGTTCGTCGCCTTCTCGATATCGATCGAAGGGTTGGGCAGCACCGTGAAGCTGATCTCAGCCATGCCGTTACATGCCGGGTAGGCCTTGACGCCGACGAATACCGATATGTTGACGACGGTGGGGCACTTCACATATGGGGCCGTCCACACGAACTGGTCGCCAGAAGTTCCCGTGTTGGTGCCGCAACTGGAATCCCCACAACATGTCGGATCCTCACAGCAGCCAGGATCGCTGCAGCAGGATGCTTTCCAGTCGAAGATGAACAGGTCAGGATCTAATCCCGTGCTGAATGTATAAGTCTCACCAGGATAATAATCGGCCGGAACCTCCGCATAAACCGTTGAGCATAGGGATAGGCTCAGGAGAAATGCCAGAGCCCAGCCCTTATAGGCCCTGAAGGTTGAAGGAGATATCACCTCTGTCTTCCTAGAACGGTGAGTTATCCGATCATCTCCCTTAATACAGGATTTGGTTTGCATCTTCCTCGTTCCTCCTCTCGAATCCTAGGCCTATTATCCTCAGAAGATCACATTGATCGATGCCTCAGGGACTTTCAAGATCGATAGCGTCATATTATCGCTTGTGCTGAAGGTGCCGCAGGGGCCAGTCCCGACGGCCGTCAGGGTGATTTCTACCTCTCCTGACTCCCTATCCTCATCGCTCGGGCGGTAGTGCGTAATCAGCTCGCCCTCCGGCTCAAAGCTGCCTGTGCCTGAAGTCGTCCACAGATAGGCGGCAGGGCCGCCCGTATTCGACCCCTCTATAAGGACGCGTTCTTCCGTCTCGCATATGTAGAGGTCCGGGCCCGCCGAGACCTCCGGCTTCATCTGAACCAGAGCAGTCGTCTTCGCTTCAGTCTCACATCCTTCATCGTCGATGACCTTCAATGTATAAGTTCCAGCGTTGGTCAGGGTGGCAGGAGAGATGGTGGGGTTCTGCAAGCTGCTCGTGAACCCGTCCGGACCGGTCCAGGAATAGCTATTCAAGCCATCGGGACCGCCATACAGCATGATCGTCGATCCCTCACAGACGGGAGAGTTGGAAGCGGCCGTCGCTTGAATGGCCGGATCGACGGTGACATCTTTGACTATGAAACCGGTGCATCCCTTCGAGTCCGTTACGGTGAGCTTGACGGGATAGGTCCCCGGAGCCGGAAAGGTGTATTCGGGGTTCTGCCATGAGCTGTCTTCGGAGCCGTCGCCGTCGAAATCCCAGCTCCAAGCTGTGATCGCGGGCGTTACGTCGGCCGTCGTATTCGCCGTCGATCTATCCGTGAATTGAACTACGAACCCACATCCCTGGGCGTAACTGAAATTTGCGACCGGGTGGGCCCAGATATAATAGTATTGAGACTTCGTGGACTTTACCCCTTTATCGTCGGTCACGGTCAGGGTGACGTTATATTTTCCTGCAGAACCGTACGTTTTAGCGGGAGGGTTGCAGGGGGAGGCCGAAGTACAGCTGTAGGTGGTCCCGTCTCCGAAATTCCAGACCGACGAGGCGTAGGGCTTGTAGCCGCCGGTGGTCTGGTCGGTGAATTGGATCGGTATCCCGAGGCAGACATCATAGCCTGCGAAGGCTGCGATAAGGGGAGGGGGGACGACCAGGGGTCCTGGGTCCTTATAGCATTTGGCGGACTGATAGTTATTACAATTCTCACCGCACGTTTTTTTACTCGCAGACCACTGAACATATATATTCTTTAATACTATTGATTGTCCGGGGGGATAGGTTATCGTTGCAAGAGGGACCTCCTGGGGACTTGTACCTCCGGACAGGGTGTCGAGCCAGGTGACACGCTTCAGCTCTATTGGCGTCTGCCCATCTGCCTGGTAGATGTCCACCACGGAGTACGGGCAATCCCTATCGGTGGCCAAATTTAAGTTGAATGTCCCCATCAGGGTGACTGAAGTCGGAGATGTCTGGAGCAGGTAAACTCTTGTGATTGTTATATCGTTTGCGGTACATGAGCCACCCGGATAATTGCACCAGGGGTCCCAGCCCGACTGCCCGGAAACCGATAGGGTCTGAGAGATCCCGAGGATAATTAAGAGATACAAGATCGATCTTATTTTCATGCCTCCCGCCTCCGTATCTTCCATCTTCTCTTCCTCTCCATCCATAGCTATTAACCTTTTCTTATTACGAGAAGTCGCCAAATTCCTCGTTTTAATGGTGAGAAAATGTTGAGGCCGGGCGACCATAGGTCGCCCTCCTCCGGCAAACCGTTCAGTTGAAGGCTACACCGATCGCGATTTCGTCTCCCGGATCCCAATGGAGGTTGAAGTTGAGGGTGCAGCTGTAGAGCTCTGTCTCGACGGGGTTGTGCGGATAATTTGCGCCAGTTGTGTCCTGGATCACCTTCATCGTGACGGTCTGGGCTTTCGTGGGCTCAGCTTTCGACGGCGGAATGTATCCCACATCGTTCTCGAAGTTGGGGGTATAGCACGGACTTGTGCTGATGGGCGTCGTTCCATCGTTGATGTACCACTCAAACCTGATCGAGCCAGATGGTGTAAAGGGGGCCGCGATGCCGCAGGAGTCGTACCAGCACCAGGTCGGTGTATCGCTGGTACAATAGTTTTCTAATGCTTTCGGACAGCAGCTGTACACATTCAGTCCATAGCAGGTTTGAGCACTACATGCTATTGCCTTACTGTTGGTTATTAATACATCCACCGAGTAGGTTCCAGGGTCGGCAGGAGCGTCCAAGGCGAATATTGTGCTATCCTCTGTTCCTGGCGGATCGTGAACTACAACTCCTGTTGATGCTGACCAGGAGTACCAATAGGTGGTTGCATCAGAAGGATCCGGTTGGAACTCGACGTGTTGATTTACAAAGGCATTTATCGAAGCGGTGGGCGTACAGGCAACTACCCCTGCACAGGGTGCCACCAGGGCAAAGATGCTTATGACGGCTAAAGCCCAGATTTCTATCCTGAGATAAGTCTTCTTCATCGTTCTTCCCCTCCATAAGCTGACCGTAGAAGCCACTCCTATGGCTCCATCCATGCACCTCTTATTCTCGGGCAAAATTGCCCAGTCACATCATTTAATGTGCATCGTCATTAATTAAACTTATCGTCTTTAAAGATATAACTATCTCTAGAAACGTTTTTGTAGTATTTTATCCTATTATGAGATGAAGATACAGTTCTATCCATGGATGAGGTGAATAAATTATGAGAACTCGATCGGCATGGGCTATAATTGCATTCGTTTCGATCATCACAATCCTCGGAACGTCGCAAGCGGCAGAAGAACCGACCATAGTCAACCTGATGATATCCACCGGAGTGCCCCCCTCGGCGACGGCAGAGGAGGCGAAGGCAGCGGAGCTGAATCTCGTGAACATGTACACCGATATCAACAGCCGAAACCTAGTCGCTACCATCTTCTCTACCCAGGATCTCATCGATACCCGTGCGAGGATCCGGCTCACCCGCATGGGCCTGGAGTCGGAGTTCGAGTTCGCCATGTCCGGCAAACACGCCGATGAAAAGCTCAGTCAGCTGCCTTATTTAGAGCAATATCGATTGCTGGAAACCTCGAAGACGTATGTTGAGTCCAACGTTATCTGTGGAACTAACGTCATCATCGCGAAGGGTTTCATGCCCCAGTCCTTCGATCAGAACCAGGATACTTATGAGGCTCTGGATGGGCTCGGCATCGAGTACAGTGCTGGCTTTCAGGCAGGACTCCTCTACGAGCCCGGCCACGAGAACGACGTCTGGCCCTACCCGGTAGAGGGGCACAACTTCTACGCCGTCCCGGTGAGCACCCGCGACCTATCGGGGGAGAGGGTCGTCCTCCATGACAGCTACTTCAGCGATGGTGGGATGGACGCCGACCAGTGGTACGACGCCCTCGTCGGCAAGTTCGAAGAGATCCAGGGCAAGGACGAGCCCATGGTAGTCAGTCTGACCACATCCGTCTCCGGCTCCGGAGATTACCTGGATGCTCTTAACAGGTTCATGGATTACGCCATCTCCCAGGAGGCCACCTTCGTCACCACCATCCAGCTCGTCGATATGACCAAGGCCGGCGTTCGCGACGTATCAGAATTGCCAGAAATCGCCGCCTCGGAAGTCTGTCCCGAATGCGACGAAGACGAAGAGGGGATCAACGCCACGATTAGAGTCATCGATGATATAGAAACCAATGCCACCGAACCTCAAACCTCCTAAAACTGTAATGGTAGCTAAAGAAAGGCGTCGATGCAACCATCCCCTCCCGAACGGGGGGGATGACTGCTTTTTGTTTTTATCAATTCAGCAGATTGTGTCTCATCGCGATGGATGGATGAGGCTCTGGACCACCGCATTTGTACCTCTCAATACCCCATGGGCCCGCGATACAGCCATCCGACAGATGACCGAGACCGTCAGAAGGGCCTAATCTCATGAAATCGCCCCTATGATGGGGGAATCGGCGCCCTTTTCCCTCCCGCAAATCCATTTATATAATGGTGGAGGATTTCGAATAACTCAAACATC
>DAXT01000009.1 GCA_002506535.1 Methanothrix harundinacea | reverse complement strand
ATTAAAAAGAGCGGAGCTTAGGATCGAGGCGATCATTCAATCGAAGTCGCCGATCTTCTTTCCCTCCGACCGGAGCCTGGCCGAAAGGGCGCCGAAGACGGTTGCTGCATCGTCGTCCAGGGGGGGAGGACGATGAGGGCGGCGAGGAGCTTCTTCGCCGCTTCCAGGGACCTCTCCGGGTCCATCGAGAGGTACGCTCCCCGGTACAGCTCCAAGACGGTGATCGGCGTCGCGGCGAGGATGGCGCCCCGGCCTTCCAGCTCCGCCAGGAGGAGGGCGGCCTTCTTTCGCCCCCGGAGGAGGTCGACGATGAAGGAGGTGTCGAGGACAGCCGTCAGGTTTTCCACGTCGCAGAAGACGTGGCCCCGTTGAACCGCCCCGGTGAATTCGGGGCCTCCCTCAGGATATTATATGGTCGGACGCGAGTTCACCAAAGACAGGGACTGAAACATAATCTGGTATGCCTCCTCACGACCGAAACAATTTTGTCCGGGCGCGAGTTCCAGAAAAACAAGGATTGAAACCTAAAGCCGGCGAGCGCCACGGTGATCCGTGATAATCAAGAGATCCATTCTGGTAGGCGGTTCCAAAAAGGAGAGCTAGATGTTAAGAAAGATTCTGGGCTGGATTGCGATAGGGTTGATCGTAGCTGTGGTTTTGGTTTCAGCAGCATATCTCTGGGATATGAATCGAGCCTATGAGCGGATCCAGGGAAAGAGCACGGTCATACCTTCGCCCTATGGGGATATCGAATACACCGAGGGTGGATCAGGTCCTCCTGTCCTGGTGATCCACGGGAGCGGCGGAGGCTACGATCAGGGCGAACTGGTGGTGCAGGCGGTGCTGGGTGAGCAATTCCATTGGATTGCGCCTTCGCGTTTTGGCTATCTGCGCTCGACCTTCAACGAGGGCGCCACATTTGACGACCAGGCCGATGCCTACGCCTATTTACTCGACCAACTGGGTATCGAAAAAGTTGCGGTCGTCGCCATCTCTCATGGCGGCCCTTCGGCGCTACTCTTGGCCGTATTGCACCCTGAACGGGTCTCCTCGCTGACCCTCATCTCCGCCGGGGTCGCCTCTTCAGACGCACCAGACCAGGCCCAGGCCAATCGGCAAGGCGAGATGCTGGTGACTATCTACAGGTATGATCCGCTGTACTGGACCATTACCAAGCTCTTCAAGAAGCAGTTCATGGAACTGATGGGCGCCAACGACACGGTCATTGCGGGACTATCCCCCCAGCAACGGGAAATGTCTGAACACATTATTGATTATATGAACCCGGCTTCGCCGCGAGCCGTAGGCGCTGCTTTCGACAACAAGGCGACGATGCCCAATGAGAGGATCGCCCTGATCACAGCCCCAACCTTGATCGTCCATGCCACCGACGACACCCTGCAGCTCTACCACAATGCACAGTTCGCTGCAGCCGCCATTCCTGGGGCCACTCTGGTCAGTTTCGAGCGAGGCGGCCACCTCCTCATGATTGTCGAGCAATCGACTATCAGCACGGCCGTGCAGAAGCACATCCTCGACCATATGAGCGAGTAGTTCCCCCCCCGCACCCTCCTCTGAACGCCTCCTCAAAAAACTCCTCCCCCTACCACCCCATCACTGCGAGCCCGCTACCTCCCGAAACCGGAGGTCCCGCGTCACCATCTCCCGGTCGCAGGCGAGGGCGATTGATGCGATCACCTCAATAAGCCCACCGATCCCCCCTCCCTTGGGCTTCCCCCGGCAAAAAAAGGCTATAGCGGTCCATACCGCCCCCGCGGATCGGCGCTCGGCGCTCAGCGCCCGGCCCCCTCACCACCCAGAGAGCCGGGCCTCCGGTCCGCCACGCCGGGCGCCGGTTCCGTCACCAACCCCAGGCTGTCGGGGGGTTTGATAGGTGGACAGCGACCCTCTGGCAGAACTCTTCGCTCGTCATGAAGAGGGGGCCGGGGAAGGTGGCCGGGGGCCGGGAGTAGCTGGCGAAGATCCCGTCGATCGACCCCGATACCCCGGCGTAGCTCATCGACGGCCCTCCGGAGATCCCCTGGAACATCCCGCCGGCGGCGGCCGCCATCGTCAGGACAAATAGGGCCGCAAGAAGCGCCGTCAAAACCCTGGTTCTCGTCTCATTCACCTCCTTGGAGATTAAATCCTAGCCGTACCTGTTGGTCGACTTCAGTATTAATCTTTGGCATCGGAGCCGCTCTCCTCCACCTTCACCTTCTCCTCCACCTTCACCTTCTCCTCCACCTTCTCCGACGCCGCCTCCTTCATCTCCTCTTAAGGAGGTCCCGCCTCCCCGGCCCTTTAATTCCGGCGCGGGCCTTTCTTCTTCATGGTGATGGGGTCCATAGACGGATCGAAGAATAACTAAAAAGTAGTTCAAAAAAATCGCAGGGGGGAGAACCTCCCCCTCAGATGCATGGGAGCCAGTCGACCAGAACCTGTCCGGGTGGGCCGTAATGGTCGTGGTTCTGGTCACCGTAACCGTTTCCTGGCCTGCTGCCGTCGTCCGACTGCCCGGGCGCTCCTGCGCTGCCGGGACCTCGTCCTTGCGAATTACCGCCCTCGGCCGAGATTGGTGAGGCCACCAGGGCGAAGATCACCAGGACCAAGAACAAAACGCTTCTCATTTTCAAGCTTTTCACCTCAGAGGAAAGCCGCTTTACAAGTAATTAAATATAACCCTTATGTTTTGTTATTTAATCCACATTGAATACAAGCTTGTCGAACTATTTTTAGGGATAAAACATATGTTTATCGATACATATGTCATCCCGTATCCTCCTCAAACCCTCTCTGCCCTCTTGGTGGCCAGGACGCCATAAACCGCTCTTATGCGGTAGATAATCAATGATTGCAGCTCCGATCCCTCGGTCCCCCATCCTTTCCCCATGGCGACATCGCCGTCGAAATCATCGCCATCGCCGCCCCCCCCCCATACCATCACCCTTAGATAGCCCGCTGCTTATCTCTAAATCAACATGAAAGATATCGTATCTCTCTCCATCAACCCGACGATCGACAAGAGCTCCACCGTCGAGCAAGTGGTTGCAGAACGCAAGCTCCGCTGCACCGCCCCCATCTTCGAGCCTGGCGGCGGCGGGGTGAACGTCTCCCGGGCGATAAAGAAGCTCGGCGGGGATTCGACCCTCATCTACACCGCCGGGGGTCTCTCCGGCGGGATGCTCCGGGCCCTCCTGGAAGATGAAGGTCTTCGCAGCCGGCCGGTCGAGATAAGGGGGATGACCCGGGAGAGCTTCGCCGTCCTGGAGGAGTCTACGGGCCGCCAGTTCCGCTTCGGGATGCCGGGGCCGCAGGTGAGGGAGGAGGAGTGGGAGGGCGCCCTGGAGGAGGTCGCCGCCACCGCCCCCCAATCCGGCTTCATCGTCGCCAGCGGTAGCCTCCCTCCGGGGGTCCCGGCCGACTTCTACGCCCAGGTCGCAAAGGTGGGAAAGAGGGCGGGGTCGAAGGTGATCGTCGACACCTCCGGCGAGCCGTTGAAGAAGGCCATCGAGGAGGGGGTCTTTCTCATCAAGCCGAACCTGCGGGAGTTTCGCGAGCTGGTGGAGAAGGACCTGAGGGAGGAGGCCCAGATCGAGGCGGCGGCCCGGGAGCTGGTGGCCGGCGGCGGCTGCGAGCTTCTGGTCATCTCCCTGGGCTCGGCGGGGGCTCTATTCGTCAGCCTGGACGCCGTCGCCCACATGAGGCCGCCGACGGTCAATATCGTCAGCAAGGTGGGGGCGGGCGACAGCATGGTGGCGGGGATCACCCTAAGCCTCGCCAGGGAGATGGCCCCCCGGGACGCCGTCCTCTTCGGGATCGCCTCGGGGGCCGCCGCCGTCATGACCCCGGGATCAGAGCTCTGCAGGAGGGAGGACGCCGAACGGCTCTACGAGAAGCTCAGGTCTGAAGAGAGCTGATCCGGCGCCTCCCCGGCGCAAATCCCAAAGGGCGGGTAGATGGCGGATTTCGGCGAAAGGGTTAAGCCTCCCGGAGCCGATACCCGCCATCGGGAGGGGGAGGAGAAGAGAGGTGTCTACTGCTCATGGATGATCTTTTCATATGGATGGGGATCGCCGTCTGCATCACCCAGTCGGCGGTCTTCTCAGGCCTCAACCTCGCCTTCTTCACCATCAGCAAGATGGAGCTACAGATAGAGGTGGCGAAGAACAACAGGAACGCCATCCGCGTCCTCTCCCTACGGGAGGACTCAAACTTCCTCCTGGCGACGATCCTCTGGGGGAACGTGGCGGTCAACACCCTTCTCGCCCTCCTCTCCGGATCGGTCCTCGCCGGGGTCCTAGCCTTCTTCTTCTCGACGGTGGTCATCACCGTCTTCGGCGAGATCATACCCCAGGCCTACTTCTCCCGAAACGCCCTGCGGGTCGGAGCCCTCTTGAGCCCCCTGCTCCGGTTCTATCAGATCCTCCTCTTCCCGGCAGCCAGGCCCACCGCGATCGCCCTGGACAGGTGGATCGGACCCGAGGCGGTCTCCTTCTACCGGGAGAAGGACATCCGGGAGCTGATAAGGCTCCATATGCACTCCTCGAAGACGGAGATCGAGAAGGTGGAAGGTCAGGGGGCTCTGAACTTTTTATCCCTCGACGACCTCCCCCTCTCCCGGGAGGGGGAGCCGATCGATCCGGGGAGCGTTCTGAAGCTCGATTTCGACGGGAATAAGCCGGTCTTCCCCGAGATCGAACCCGACGCCTCCGACGAGTTTCTCAGGAAGATAAACTTCTCGGGGATGAGGTGGATCGTCATCGTCGACCCCGAGGACGAGCCGAGGCTCGTCATGGACTCCGACGAGTTCATCCGCGACCTCCTCTTCAACCCCTATAAATTCAACCCCTACCGCCACTGCCACCGCCCCATCGTCGAGAAGCGGCCCGAAGCCAAGATCGGGGACATCATATCGAGGCTCCGGGTCAGTCCCCGCCACCTCCAGGACGACGTCATCGACGACGACGTCATCCTCCTCTGGGCCGAAGAGGAGAAGCGGGTCATCACCGGGGCCGACATCCTGGGCAGGCTTCTTCGGGGGATCGTCAGAAACCCGAGGACGGACGGTCCGTAAGGGTATCGCATCATCGTCGAGCTTGGGGAGGGATGATCCCCGTTTTGACCGGGCCGTTCTCCTTTTATCTCAATTGATCTTATTAATGATGGTGGAAGGAGAGGATGGGCATCATCATATGAGATCGGGCGGCAACATGACGACCGGCAGGAAGAAGATGGAAGGCACTTCGCCGGTGATATAAGGTGGTTGAAGATGGGAAGGAATGATGAAGATAAGTCGTCGGTGGCCTACTTCTCCATGGAGATAGGCCTGGAGGACGGGATCAACACTTACAGCGGGGGGTTGGGGGTGCTGGCAGGTGACACCATCCGCTCCGCAGCCGACTTCAAGGTGCCGATGGTAGCGGTCACCCTCCTCTACCGGAAGGGACACTTCCGCCAGGAGATCGGGGCCGACGGATGGCAGCGGGAGGCGGCGGCGGACTGGCCGGTCGAGGAGCACCTCGAAGAGATGGACGCGAGGACCGCCGTCGAGGTGGAGGGGAGGCGCGTCCACCTGCGGGCCTGGAAGAAAGACGTGACGGGGATCGACGGCTTTGCCGTCCCCGTCTACTTCATCGACTCCGACCTTTCCGAAAACTCCGACTGGGACAGGACCCTCACCCACTTCCTCTACGGCGGGGACGACCACTACCGCCTCTCCCAGGAGGTGATCCTGGGGATCGGCGGCGTCAGGATCCTCCGGGAGCTCGGCTACGGCGACGTCAAGAGCTTCCACATGAACGAGGGGCACGCAGCCCTCCTGACCCTGGAGATCCTCGACGAGACGGCGAGGTCTGCGGGAAGGCGGGAGATCACCGAAGAGGACAAAAAAGCGGTCCGGGAGAAGTGCGTCTTCACCACCCACACCCCAGTCCCCGCAGGCCACGACAAGTTCCCCATCGCCCTCGCCCGAAAGGTCATCGGGGATAGGGACGACTTCTTCGGCCTCGAAGGGATCCTCTACGAGGGCAAGAGCCTCAACATGACATACCTCGGGCTGAAGATGAGCCGGTACATCAACGGCGTCGCCAAAAAACACGGCGAGATCTCGAGGCTGATCTTCGCCGGATACTGCATCGACGCCATCACCAACGGGGTCCACGTCGGAAGGTGGGTATCTGCCCCCTTCGCCGAGCTCTTCGACCGGCACGTACCCATGTGGCGGCGGGACAACTTCAGCCTCCGCTACGCCCTCTCCATCCCCCACGATGAGGTCTGGTCCGCCCACATGGAGGCGAAGAGGAGGCTCCTGGAATACGTTCGGGAGGAGGGAGGGGTCGATATGGAGGAGGAGGTCCTTACCATCGGCTTCGCCCGGCGTGCGACCCCTTACAAGAGGGGAGACCTCATCTTCCGGGATATGGACCGGCTGGCGAGGATCTCCCGGGAGGCAGGGAGGATCCAGCTCGTCTACGCCGGAAAGGCCCACCCCCGGGACCATGGCGGCAAAGATCTGATAAGAAGGATCTTCCAGGCAAAGGATGCCCTACGGGACGATATCAAGATCGCCTACCTCGAAGACTACAACATGACCCTGGGGGGGATGATCACCTCCGGGGTCGACCTCTGGCTGAACACCCCCGAACCGCCGATGGAGGCGTCGGGGACGAGCGGGATGAAGGCGGCCTTGAACGGCGTCCCGAGCTTCTCCGTCCTCGACGGCTGGTGGGTCGAGGGGCATATCGAGGGGTTCACCGGCTGGTCGATCGGCGATCCCGTCCGGGGGTCGGGGGAAGGGCGGGACAACTCCAGAGACGCCGCCTCCCTCTACGATAAGCTGGAGGGTGTGATCATCCCCCTCTTCTACCATGATAGGGAGAGGTTCACCGACGTGATGACCCGCTCCATCGCCATCAACGGCTCCTTCTTCAATACCCAGAGGATGATGCAGGAGTACGTCCTCAACGCCTACTACATCCGGTGATCAGGGGAAACCTCCCGATCCATCGCCCCGTCAGATCCGAGATTCTCCGGTCCCGTCAGCGAGGGGGGAAGACCTCCCCCGCCCCCTCATCTCCCGCCCCCTCCGCCAGCTCCTCCCCGGCCTTCATCAGGGTGTCCAGCCTCCCTCTCGCGAGCTTGTCCATGACCCCGGAGGCGACGAGGTCACCGGCGACGTTCACCGAGGTCCTGCTCATGTCGAGGATCCTGTCTACTCCGATGATCAGAGCAACGCCGGCGGCCGGAACGCCGACGCTCTCCAGGATCGTCGCCAGGATTATGATCCCAACGCCGGGGGTGGAGGGGGTCCCTATCGACGCCCCCACGGCGATGATCATAACCAAAAGGAGCTGGGGGAGGGTCAGATCCACCCCGAAGACTTGGGCGAGAAATACCGTCGCAACCCCCTGATAAAGGGCGGTCCCGTTCATGTTTATCGTCGCCCCCAGGGGTATGACGAACTGGCCGATGGCCGGCCTTATCCCCAGCTTCTCCTCGGCGACCTTGATCGATACAGGCATGGTGGCCGCGGAGCTGGAGGTGGAGAAGGCGATGAGGAGGGCGTCCTTTGAGTCCGCCATGAACCGGAAGGGGTTCCTGCGGAGGACTACTAATATTATAATTAAATATAAAACGAAGAGGAGGAAGAGGCCGATGAGGACCGTCGCCACATAAACCCCCATCCCCAGGAGGGTGTCGATCCCCATCTGGGCTGTGAACTTCGCCATGAGGCCGAAGACGGCGAGGGGGGCCAGGTGCATCGACCACTTGACGACGGTCATGCATATCTCCTGCAGCGACCCCAGAAGCTCCATAAAGGGGCCGGAGTTTCGCGGCGAGAGGGTGAGGACCGCTATCCCCACGATGATGGCAAAGAGGACGACCTGGAGCATCTGGCCGCTGGCCATGGCGTCGAGGGGGTTAGAAGGGAAGAGCCCTCCGATTATCCCCGGGATCTCGAAGAGCTCCGGGATATCGGCTATCTCCTGAGACCCATCGGGGACCGCCGCCATGAGCATCACATCATCTGCCTGGATGTACTGACCCGGGTTGATCAGGAGGGCGACGGTGATCCCGATGGCGATGGCGACGGCGGTGGTGGCGACGAAGTAGAAGCCGGAGAGGACCCCCAGCCTCTTGACCATCTCCATATCCTGATTGGCGGCGATTCCGAGGATGATGGAGGCGAAGACGAGGGGGACGACGATCATCTGCAACAGGCCGAGGAATATGTAGCCGGGCAGGGATAACCACTCGCCGAGGGTGGCGGAGACCCCGGGGTCGACGAGCCCCGCCGTCGGCCCCATGACGATCCCGAGGGCCGTCCCCAGGATCATCCCGAGGAGGACCTTCAGCCACATCCTCCCCTTTATGAGGGACTGGAGCTCCAAGCTCAGCTTCTTTATCTGGGGAGGGTGCCGAATCCTGCTGGATCTTATTCTCCCGTCCATGATATACAACAGATAGGATAATTATGATATTTGTTCTTTGCCACCGAAGGGAAACGAGGAGGAGAGAAATTGGAGGATCTATGGGTGTTTTTGGAGGCGACCATAGGGGAGGCTGACGGGCTCAGATCCCCGGGCGGGTGCCGGGGCCACCGGCGCCAACACGCCTGTCCGTCGTTTATGGATGGAGAGGCTCACCCGGATGGGGCTGGCTCTGGATGGGGGTCCGGGAGGAGAAAGGCGCGTAGGACCCGACCTTCCGGCCTCAGCCGAACATCCTCTGGGCGCTGGCGTTCATCCCCGCCCTCTCCTGGGCCTCGACCCAGGTGGAGGCGAGGATAGCGAGCCCCAGGAGAAACTCACAGAGGTAGACCTTCAATTTATCCGGGTCTCTTATATTTCTCGCCCGCTCCTGGAAGATGGCCATCGCCTCCTTCTGATCCTTCGCCCGGGGCCAGATATCTTCCATATCCTCCCGGGCCTTCAAGATCAGTATCTCCCTTTCCACCTCGCT
Organism: Methanothrix harundinacea; assembly: GCA_002506535.1. Lineage (GTDB taxonomy): Archaea > Halobacteriota > Methanosarcinia > Methanotrichales > Methanotrichaceae > Methanocrinis > Methanocrinis harundinacea_B. Next base: position 57,034 of record DAXT01000009.1, on the reverse strand, counting down.
CAGTCCCGTGGCGTCGGGGATCCACCGAAAGGCCAGGGCCAGCCCCTCCGGGGTCACGTCGTACTTAAAATTCGTGTACAGGGGATCGGCCTTCAGGTTCATCTTCACGTTATCCAACCTTCATCCCTCCCATCCTCTCGTCGATCTTCATCCACCGAATCTCATCTTCATCCACCGAATCTCATATCCTCAGCCAGAAGCTCCTTTCTCCTTCGGACCAGGACCATCTCCTCCTAATATTCGGGCGGTTATCTATTATAAGGATTATCCATGATATACAAAATTTATTGTCGATGTATCGGGCCTATCCCCTCGCCTCAGTCCTGATCCATCGGGTCGGCGGGCTCCTTTCAGGAAAGCCGCTGCGGTTTGGATGAACCGCCAGGTCGACCGGCTTCTTTGACGGTCCATCAAAGAGATGAACAAAAAGATGAACAAAAAGATGAACAAAAAGATGAACAAAAAGATGAACAAAAAGATGAACAAAAAGATGAACAAAAAGATGAACAAAAAGATGAACAAAAAGATGAACTCCGGAGAGATGACCGCACCGGGAGCCGGGGAGACGATACCCGATCGCCCCGGAGATATCGGCGCCGAGGGCCCCCTACATCCCCGGGTCCCTCATCCCTCCGTCACACCGGGACGGGAGAGGAGATGACGTAGGTATCCTTGGCCGTGGATATATCCTGGGGCCTTTTGAGGTCCGTCGAGAAGGCCTTCGGCCTCGTCTCGATCACCTCTCCGTCCCTGCTGAGGGTGAGGTCCACCAGGTGGAGGCGAGACGGCTTATGCTTCATGATGAACTTGAGGGGGTTGAAGGAGAGATGGACCGTCTGCGCCCCCGCCACCAGGAAGGCGGTCTCTCTCGCTCTATCTATCTCAAAGCCGTCGTCGTCGACGAGCCTCCCAAAGACCTCGTAAGATCCCGCAGACTGGACGGAGATCTCGACCCCGATGACGATGGAGTCGGGCTTCATTTCGTCCTCAGGCGGGGCGTCCCTCATCCCGTCGACGAACTCGCCGGTGAACCGGGCCGTCAGGGGCTGGAAGTCCTGGGGGCACTTCAATATCGTGATATTCCCTTCATAACGGTCGATGATCACCCCTTCGCCGCTGTAGAGGAAGATGTTCTCGAGGCTGAGGGGACCGCACGTCCCCTTCCTCCAGATCTCCGTCCCGTTGACGCAGATCTCGATCGACCCGGAACTGTTGAGGACCTCTCGATTCCCGAACCAGCCTATGGATGAGCCGTTTCCGTCACGCAGGGACCCCTCGACCCGGTACTCGCCGGGGGAGATGACGTCGACGCCGACCTGGATGCAGAGCCTCTCGATGAGGCCGTCGCTGTCTTCGTCGATGAGGTCTGTCTCCGTCTCCCCCGTCAGGGACGCCCCCGCCACGGTGAGGGTGACGGGTATCCTGAACCGGTCCTCGTCGGACCTGATCTGGATGTAACCCTCGACCCCGGCGCTGGAGGCGTTCTCGGGTACGGTGATGGAGGCGTTGAAGAGCTTCTCTGTCCCGGAGTCGAGCCGCTCCGGACCCGCAGCCGAAATCCATGTCCATGTCTCATGGACGTAGAAGGTCGCCTCGAGATCGAAGGTCTGCCTCGGCTTCGTCGTCACATGGAACCCGTAGACTATCGCCCTCCATACCCCGGGAGCCGGATTGTTCGCTCCCACCAGCTCCTGGATGCCGCGGCTGTAGGAGACGTCGACGGCCCTTCCATCCTGGTTGAACAATAGGAGGGCGAGATCGCTATCTGGATCGTCCCAGGAGAGGCTCAGCCCGAGCCTGGTGGCGTTCGCCGGGACCTCTATCGGGACCGTCCAGATCACCTTATCCCTGATGGAGTCGGACCAGCCCACCTTCTCGACGCTCTCCATCATACCGACGTATGTGACGTTGGCGAGGGGCGGGCCGCCGTTTCTGAGGCTGAACTGGATATCTTTAGTCTCGCCGGGGGTTGCCGAGCCGACAGACCATCTCCTGGGGTTGGTGGCGAGGAGGGTCCTCTCCACCTCCAGGACGTAATCGACCTCTCCGGTTATGTTCCTCGGGTGGACCGCCATCAGCCACCGTCCCGTGGAGGGGGCCTCTACAGAGATCGTCTCATGCCCCTCCCCCTGCCCCGACGGATGGTACTCGCTGGTGGGGGAGAGGAGGAAGAGGTCCAGGTCGCAGTCCCCCTCCCACCGGAGGGTGGACTTCAGCTCGTCGGTGCTGACTGGGACCGAGACGTAGTAGTAATCCCACCCTCCTCCTGCGATGGTCCCCGCCGCAGAACCCCGCCCCGTCACCACCTCGATCGGCTCGGCGACCTCGATCGTCATGGGGATGGAGAATATATTGATCCCGTTATCGGATATATCGATGGACCCATCGTACCTGCCCGGCTCGGCCCCGATGGGGACGCTGACCGCGGCTCCAAAGACCCTCTGGCCGTTGGCGGGGATCTCCTGGGGGAGGGGCTGGATGGAGGTCCAGTCTGATATATCCCCGCTGGCTGATGTGGATACGTTCGAGAGCTCCCCGTCTGTGAAGAAGAGGAACTTGGAGCTCCAGTCGACGTCGCCGGGGGCGAGGGCGTAGATCTTCTTCTGGAACCTGTCGGCCCCGGTGTCGAGGCTCCCGTAGACGGTGCTGTCCCCGGCTATCCAGAAGTCTCCGTAGACCCACCTTCCCGCCGACCAGCGGTCGGGAAGAGCTCCAGAGAGCTTCCCCTCGTTGAGGAGGCGGAGGGACCTCTCGGCGTCCACGATCCCTGCCCCCTGGTAGTAGGCCTCGTACTCCTCCTCCTGGGTGTTGACAAGTTTCTTTGCGCCTCCCGTCAGGGCCGCCTTCACCCCCGCCGGGGTTATCCCAGGTTCCGCCTGGATGAGGAGCGCCGCCACCCCTGCGACGACGGGCGTCGAGAGGCTCGTCCCCGAGGCGGCGGCATAATAGCTTCCTATCTTCCCCTCGATATCGAGGTTCTGGGGGACCGTCGAGATGACGTTCACCCCCGGGGCGACGAGGGTCGGCTTGTACCTCCCGTCCCGGAGGGGGCCCGACCCGCTGAAGGCGGCGATCCGGTCGTCGCAGTCGGTGGCTCCTACGGTTATGACCTTGACGCCGTCGCCGGGGGACTCGACGCAGCCGAGACAGACCGATGAGGCGACGAGCATCAGGAGAAGAAGCCTCTCGTCGAGGTTTCCCGCGGCGACGCAGACGACGGTCCCGGCGTCCATGGCGTTGTCTGCGGCCATGGATATCGGCGGGTTGCTCTCCCCGAGGTTGAGGCCGCCGAGGCTCATGGTGAGGACGTCGGCGCCGTTGTCGATCGCCCAGTCGATCCCGGCGATGATGTCAGAGATCTGGCCAGATCCCTTGCTGTCGATCACCCTGACGTTGAGGAGGCTAGCCCCTGGGGCGACCCCCATGTACCGGCCGCCGGAGGCCGTCCCCGACCCGGCGATGATACCGGCAACGGCGGTACCGTGGCCGAGGAGGTCGTCGGTCGTCCTCTCGGAGTCGACGAAGTTCACCTCGCCGACGACCTTCCCCGCCAGGTCCGGATGGTTCTTGTCGATCCCGGAGTCCAGGACCGCCACCACCACCCCGGTCCCGTCTATCCCCAGGTCCCAGAGGGGTTTCGCATTCACCCTCTCTGTGGCGCAGAAGGTCCTCTCCTCCAGGGTGGCGTTGGTCGGCTGGGCGACGACGACCGACCCGTCGGGGTAGATCCCCAGAACGTCGGGGTCAGCGCCGAGCGCCCCGAGGGCCTCCGGGCTGATGGTGCCGCAGACCCCGTTTATCACCCTGAAGGACCGCTTGACATGAAGCCCTTGCGCCACTCTGTCCGCTCCGTCTTTGAAGATCACTATCACCGGCAGGTCTTCTCCGCCCTCTCCGTCGACAAATAGATCCAGGGCCGCCCTCAATTCGCCGGCCAGGGGATCCGATCCTTCCTGCGACCCCGATCCTGCCGATGAGGATGCCGCCATCAGGGCGATGAGAAGGCCGACGGCCAAAGCCGGTCTCCATCTCTCTGCGTCCATAACCATGACCACTCCCACGAGGAAGCCGGCGGCCTCTCAAAGGGGCCGGCGACCCCAGAGTTCCCGGTTGGTAGATAATGCTAAATAAACCTGTGGATTTTCTATCACCGATGATTCTCGGCTGGCTTTTCGCCAACGTCCTCTGGATAGGACTCGCTTCCATGGCGGCATCGGCGCTATCGGGGCGGCGTCCCCTCTCGGGGCTCGGCTGGGCCCTCTTTGCGGTCCACTGGCTGAAACAGCCGGCCCATTACCTCGCCATCGGGGACCACTTCAACGTGGTACTGACCCTGGCGGTGGCCGCGGTCTCAATTTACCTCGGCTGGATCATCCTGGCGGGGAGATCCACCTCCCGTTCCTGCGACTGGGCCACCTCTGCGGTGGCGATAGGGGGGTTCGCCTACTTCCCCTTCGCCGAGATCGACCTTCTCAGGGAGGTCCTGATCGGAGGGACGGCGGCCCTAACCCTCCTCCTCCTCCACGCCCTCGACGTCCCGGCGGTCGCCGGAGGGGGAAGCGTCATCGCCCTCTACGGCCGTTCCGTGGAGATCGTCCTCGCATGCACCGCCATCGAGAGCATCGCCCTCTTCGCGGGGGTCGTCCTCTCGGTCCAGGCCCCTCTGAAGAGGAAGGCTGCGGCCCTCCTCGCCTCCGTCCCGGTGATATACGGTCTCAACCTCCTGCGCAACGCCTTCGTCGTCGTCGCCTACGGCGGGGGTTGGTTCGGCGACAACAGCTTTTACATCGCCCACCACGTCATCGCCAAGGCTGGCTCCGCCGTCGCCCTCTTCGCCATAGCGTACATCGTATTCCTCCTCCTACCGGAGCTGCTCGAGATGATCGAAGGGCTAGCCTCCGAGATCAGACGCGGCGGGGGTGAGCCGGCTTGAAGCTCGCGAGAAGCTCCGGCCCCTGGGTCGGCGGCCCCCTCCTCGCCGCCCTCCTTCTGACCCTGACGGGGATCTGGCAGCTCTCGGGGGCGGCCCTCGCCATCTCGGCCTTCATGGCCTTCTTCCACCGGGACCCGGAACGGTCGCCCCCGGGGGAGGGGATGGTCTCCCCCGCCGACGGCCTGGTGGTGGAGGCGGCGAAAGAGAAGGTGGCGATATTCATGAACCATCTGAACGTCCACGTCAACAGGTCCCCCCTGGAGGGGAGGGTGGTGAGGGTGGAGCACGGCGACGGAGGCCACCGCCCCGCCTTCCTCCGGTCGTCGTCAGAGAACGAGAGGAACCTGATCGTCCTCGATACCCCCGAGGGGGAGGTGACGGTGAGCCAGATCACCGGCTTCTTCGTCCGCAGGATAGTCTGCTACGTCCGCCCCGGGGACCTTCTCGAGAGGGGGGAGAGGATAGGGATGATCAGGTTCGGGTCGCGAGTGGAGTTCTCGATCCCCGATGGTTACGCCCTCAGGGCCGCCGTTGGGGACAGGGTGAGGGCTGGAGAGACGGTAGTCGCGGTGAAGGAGAGATGACCGGGATCTTCAGGCTCATCCGGACCGCCGACGTCGTATCGATCCTCAACGCCGCCCTCGGCTTCGGCTCGATAATTATGGCGGCGGAGGGGAGGTACGTCCCGTCTGCGGTCCTGATATTTCTCGCTCTGGCCGCCGACGGCCTCGATGGGTTCCTCGCCCGAAAGGCAGGGGACGGACCCCTGGGGACCCAGATCGACTCCCTTGCCGACGTCATCTCCTTCGGGGCCGCCCCCGCCTTCCTCGCCTGGGCCGCCTTCGGCTCCATCTTTTCGCTTTTGGGGGCGGTCTACCTCGCCTGTGGGATCCTCAGGCTCGCAAGGTTCAACGTCTCACCCAAGAGCCGGGACGAGTTCTCCGGGATCCCCATCCCAGGGGCTGGAGCGATGGTGGCGGCCAGCATCTTCCTCGACGGCCCGCCCCTGACGGCCCTCCTTCTGGTCCTGACATCCTTTCTCATGATCAGCACCATACCGTATCCGAAGTTCAGAGATCCGAGGCTCATCCTCCCGGCTCTGGCGGTGGGGGCTGCTGCTGCGACGGCGTGGCTCCTCGGACACCTCCGCATCTCGGCGGGGGTGGCTTTTTTAGCCCTGGTCGGTTATCTCGTTTCACCATTGGTGATCGAATTATGCCGACGAAGAGGGAAGAGGCCGCCTTCGAGGCGGGGATAAAGCTGGGGGCGATATACCACCAGTTCGTGGGGTCGCCGGTATCGAGAGAGACGGCAGGAACCCTCGAGGCGGCGATGGAGGAGAGCATATCCCTCCAGCCTCACGTCAGGTCCGTCTCGGTGAAGATAGACAGGGAGATGCTTCAAAAAAACGTCTTCGGCTACGGGGAGCTATCGGGGAAGATGATCCGGGCCCTGGTGGAGATCGATCTCGACGGGGCCGTCGTCAGGGCGAAGCTCGAGTACGACCCGCAGATCGACTATCCCCTGATGAGCCTCTTGGACTGAGGGGAGAGCCAGCTCACCGAGAAGAGAAGGATCATGCTTGTCGCCATCCCCAGGAGGGGCATCTCTGCCCCGAACAACAGGGCGGTGCCGCCGCCCCCAATGAGGGCGGCGAGGGCGCCGTCGGAGGTGAGGCGGAGTCTATCCTTCCAGAACCCCGCCACCAGGGGGACGATGAGCCCTCCGGCGAAGACGGTGTAGGCGGAGAGGAGGGTCCCTATGATCTCGGGGAGGCGGAGCGCCGAGAGGAGGGCGACGGCGCCGATGAGGACCGTCCCGCCCCGGGAGACGATCATCATCGACCTATCGCTCGCCTCCGGCCTCGCCCTCCCGAAGAGGTCGAGGGATAGGATCGAGGTCGCCGTCAGGAGGCAGGTGTCCGCCGAGGAGATGAGGGCCGAGAGGAGGGCGGCGGCCAGGAGCCCCACCCCCAGGGGCGAGAGCGTCTCGGATATCAGGACGGGAAGCGCCTCCTCGGGGCCGATCCCCGGAAAGAGGATCCGGGCAGAGATCCCAAGGCCTGTTATGATGAAGGCGATCGGTATGAGGAGGAGGGCTGCGGCGAAGGCCGACCGCTTCGCAGTCTTCGGGTCCTTCGCCGAGAAGAGCCTGGAGTAGATGTCGGGGCCCGCGATGTAGGTGGAGCCGACCACCAGGAGGAGGACCGCCACGTCGATACCGCCCCTGGCATCCGATGTGGGAAAGGATTGGCCCGCCAGGATCTCGGGCCCCGCCAGGTGAAAAGCCCTCCAGGAGATGACCAGAAGCCCCAATAAAAGTATCAGGATCTGGGCGGCGTCGGTCTTGACTATCGACCTCTGGCCCCCCAGGGCTGTGTAGCCGACGAAGACGAGGGCAAAAGCCACCATGAAGACCTCCTGGCTGGGGCCGAAGAGGACCCCCAGAAGCTTTCCCGACGCCACGATCTGGGCCGCTATTATCCCCACCCAGGAGACGAGGATGAGTACCGAGGCCCCATACCGCACCCTGGGGTCGTACCTCTCACCAAGAAGCTCGGGTAGGGTGGTGCATCCCGCAGCCCTCACCTTCTCCGCCAAGAAGATGGACAGGACGAGGAGGCCGAGGGACCCGGATAAGAGCCACCATGCCCCCGTCAGCCCCTCCCTGAAGCCGAGCCCCGCCATCCCCAGGGTCGACGAAGCCCCCAGGATCGTGGCGGTGAGGGTGGCGGTGAGGACGGCGGGACCGAGGGTCCTCCCGGCGAGAAAGAAGCTCTCGGTGGTCTGCGACCGCCTCGCAGCGGCAGCCCCGACCCAGATCATGAGAAGGAGGTATCCGGCCACCACCAGGGCCACTATCGCGGAGTCGTCAACCATCACAACCCGGTCAGGTTTACGAAAGGATAAACGTTCCGATCCAAACTCTAAATACCATCCGCCTCCATGGGGTGCGAGATGACTCTGGCAGATCCCTTCGGCCGGGAGGTGACAGGGCTTAGGATAGCGATAACAGCCCGCTGCAATATGAGCTGCCTCTACTGCCACCACGAGGGGGAGGAGGGAACGTCCCACGGCTGCGAGATCTCGGCGGACGAGATAGTGAAGGTCATCTCCGCCGGGGCAAGCCTGGGGGTCAGAAGGGTGAAGATCACCGGTGGAGAGCCCCTGATGAGGGGAGACCTCGAAGAGATCCTGGGGAGGCTCCCCGGAGGGTTGGAGGTCTCCCTCACCACCAACGGCACCCTCCTCGCCGGGAGGGCCGGTCCTCTGGCCGAGGCGGGGCTTCGAAGGGTGAACGTCAGCCTAGACTCCCTCAATCCGCAGGTCTACAGCCAGATCACCGGCGGGAGGGAGGAGGACCTGGCGCGGGCGATAGCTGGGATAGACGGGGCCCTGGAGGCGGGGCTCCTCCCCGTCAAGGTGAATATGGTGGTCCTCAAGGAGAACGAGGGGGAGGTCTGGGATATGGTGGAGTTCGTCCGGGACCGGGGGGCGATCCTCCAGCTGATCGAGCTTCTGGACCGGCCCGGCCGGGGGATCGGCGGGGAGATCGCCGGGATCGAGGCTGCCCTCGAGGGGCGGGCGGACGAGATCGTGACGAGAGATATGCACCGCAGGAGGAAGTACTTCCTCTGCGGGGCTGAGGTGGAGGTCGTCCGCCCCATGGACAACACCCAGTTCTGCGCCCACTGCAACCGGCTCCGGGTAACCTCCGACGGGAGGCTCAAACCATGTCTGCTTCGTAACGACAACCTGGTGGACCTGGCGGGAGCCGACCTCGAGGAGACGAAGAGGCGGATAGAGAAGGCCGTCGGCCTGCGGAGCCCCTACTTCTGCGGGAAGGATGAGACACTGCCAGAAGCCGGGAGATAGAAGAGCCGGCGTTGGTGAGTCTTTTGGTGAGGGGCCCTCCATCGGCCTACCGGCGATCTCTGCCTCCCCCGGCCTCCCCCCTGGTCATATGCTGGTAGCCCCGGGGCTGAAGTCTCCTCCTCGGACCGCCGGAGTCGATCGATATCTCCCTCTCCCCCAGGACCGTCCCGATTACGGCGAGGTCGCAACCCCTGGCGGCGTCATCGATCCGGTCCGGATTCAAGGTGAAGAGGAGCTCGAAGTCCCCGCCGGAGTAGAGGGCGAGGTCGAGGGCGTCGTCTCCGTCCTCCGCCACCTTCGAGACGAGGGGGTCGATGGGTATCTTCTCCTCCTGGACGAGAAAGCCGACGCCTCCGGCCTGCGAAAGGTCGAAGAGGGAGAGGGCGAGGCCGTCGCTGTTGTCCATCATGGAGGTTACACCCCCCGATAACGCCAGGGCCCGCCCCTCCTCCATCCGGGGAGAGGGCAAAAGAAGCCTCCTCGTCAGGGCCTGAAGGTCTGGATCATCGACCGATCCGTCCCCTCTTCCTTCCGCCTCCAGGGCGGCCCGGAGCCCCGCCCCCGCCGATCCCAGGGTCCCGGTGGTGCAGAGGAGGTCACCGGGCCGGGCTCCGCGGCGGCGGAGGATGAGGTCCTTCTCGACCCAGCCGAGGGCCGTCCCCGAGAGGGTCAGTTCATCGAACGAGTCGAGGTCGCCGCCCAAAATCCGGGTGCCGTACCCCAGGGCACAGTCGTTCATACCCCTGAAGATCTCCTCGGCGAAGGCGACCTGCGTCTCCGGCGGGATCCCGGCGGCGATGAGCAGGCCCAGGGGGACGGCCCCCATCGCCGCGACGTCACTTAAGTTTACCGCGACGGCCATCCACCCGATCTGCCAACCTGTCGCGATCTCGGGAAAGTCGGCCCTCCGGTGGAGGATGTCCGTCGTCCAGACCAGATATCTATCGCCATCTTCCACCACGGCGCAGTCGTCCTTCTCCCATATCCCCAGGATCTCTGTAATCCTCCTGACAAGCTCCCTCTCCCCGAGATCGGCACATCTATCTGTCATATCTATCCGCCCATCTTCTATATTATCTCTATTTTCTCTCTTTATATCATAAAGCTTGTTATTAAGGAAATATTTTCCATTACGACGAGTTCTAACTTCGATATTTTAAAGCTGGTCAGATAAAACATAGAATAAATCTTTATACTGGAACGTTAGTAAGTGCCGCCAGGGAGGAATTAGGCAATGTATAAAAGCCTCTTTATGGTATTAGCGATATTCCTGCTATCCGCAGGAATGGCGCTGGCAGAAGATGTAGTAGAGGAGGAGACCGCCGAGGTCGTGACGGTCGCCTTTACAGGAATCGCTCTGGAGCTTTCCGTGCCCGCTGAGGGGCTCATGGGTGCACCCACCGTCTGGACCGTCCAGGTCACCTCCGTTGAGGACGAGATGGAGATCTGCAGCGAGATCATCAACGTCACCGTCTTCCAGGCGACCCCGGGACCCTGGGGAACCTTTGACGAGAACGTAGAGGCTGGCCAAGAGGTCGAGGTCTTCGGTGCCTACATAGAGGACGAGACCGGCTGCTCCGTAACCCTCCAGGGATCTGAGGATTACTTCTTCATGGCCGCCCTCGAGGATGACGAGGTCGTCGAGACCGATGTCGTCGAAGTGGAAGCGACTGAGTAAACCTCGAATCAAGAGCTATTTAGACCTTTTTGAATATGGCCACGGGCCGGCATGGTTGCGAATTTCGCCGTCGGCCCCATCCTTTTTATCCCAAAGCTCCTCTCTTCCTGCGAGATCCATGACGAAAGGGAAGATCACCGAGGTCGGCCCCCTTGAATCCTTCTCTCTGATCCGGGATAGGGCGCTTGACCCTGATTTCGTCATCCTGGACGTCCGGACGGCGGGGGAGCACGAGTTCGCCAGGATCGAGGGGTCCGTAAACATCGACTACCACTCTGCCACCTTCGAAGCGGAACTTCAAAAGCTCGACCGAAAGAAAACCTACCTCCTCTACTGCCTGGTGGGGATCAGGTCGCGTGAAGCGTCGAAGGTGATGGAGCGGCTCGGCTTCGAGACGGTCATCAACATCACCGGCGGTATCAGGGAATGGCACCGTCGAGGCCTTCCCGTAGTCGGCCGATAGCCCGATATATCTGGGACGCCACCCCCCGATCATGCGATTTGGCATCGTCGTCACCGATCCCTCGGACTGGACGGCAAGGGCGATCGCCTCCGGCCTCGATAGGCAGGGGGCAAAGGCCATCCTCCTCGACTTCTCGCAGCTTGCTGCGTCGGTGGGGGCTGGCCTTGCCCTCAACGGGGGCGGGACCGACCTATTGGGCCTCGACGGCCTGGTGGCTAGGGACCTGGGGAGGTCCGGGGCCGTCGACGTAGCTTTCCGGTTTGAGGCGCTATCAGCCATCGAGGATGCAGGGATACCGGTCGTCAACCCCCCTTCGGCAATAGCCAGGGCCGCCAACAAGTTCGCCACCTCTCTCGCCCTCCAGGGGGCGGGGGTCCCCCAGCCGGAGACCCTGGCGGCGACGAGCCTCCCGGCGGCGGAGGAGTTCGTCGCCCGCCACCGCCGGGCGGTCTACAAGCCCCTCTTCGGCTTCAAGGGGCGGGGGCTCCTACTTCTGACCGCCGAGGACCCCTCCCCCCTCAAAGACCTGATGGAAAAAAGCGGCGTCGTCTACCTACAGGAGTTCCTCGAATCGACGGCCCCAAGGCCGAGGGACATCAGGGCCTTCGTCGTCGATGGGAAGGTGGCAGGAGCGATCTACAGGGTCGCGCCCCCGGGGTCCTGGATCAGCAACCTCGCACGGGGAGGGGCGCCGGAGAGGTGCCCTCTGACCTGCGAGATCGAGGACCTCGCCCTCCGGGCCGCTGCTGCCGTCGGGACGGCCTACAGCGGCGTCGACCTCCTGGAGACCTCCGGGGGCCTGCGCGTCCTGGAGGTGAACGGGACCCCCTCGGGGTGGGGGGTCCACCAGGCCTGGGGGATCGACGTCGGCGAATTGATCGCCTCCGCCGTCCTCCGCATCGCCGAGGGGTCTTTTTAGGCGCCGTCGAATCGGGTCGGAGGCTTCAGGGTAACGGTTATCTATCATGCGACGGCTGGTCGAGATCATGTTCACCATACTCACGGGCTCTCAGTTCGGGGACGAGGGGAAGGGGAAGGTCGTCGATCTCCTGGCTGAGAATTACGACATCGTCGTCCGGTTCCAGGGCGGGGACAACGCCGGCCACACCGTCATAGTGGGGGAACGGACATACAAGCTCCACCTCACACCAAGCGGCGTCCTCTTCGGGGCGAGGCTCCTCATCGGCCCCGGGGTCGTCTTGAACCCCAGGGTCCTCTGGTCCGAGATCGAGGCGCTCCGGGCCGAAGGCCTCAGACCCAACATCGGGATCGACGCCAAGACCTCGATCATCATGCCCTACCACATAGCCCTCGACGAGCTTCGGGAGAGCGGCAGGAAGGAGAAGATCGGGACGACGAAGAGGGGGATCGGCTACGCCTACATCGATAAGTTCAGCAGAGACGAGGTCCAGATGAAGGACCTCACCGACCCCGTCCTCCTGGAGGCTAAGCTCGCCGAGATCGGACCCGCCAAGGAGAAGGCGATATCCGACCTCGGCGGCGATCCTTCAGTGGTAAGAGACCCTGGCCTGCTCGGCGAGTACCTCAAAATCGGCCAGGCCCTGAAAGAGAACGTCGCCGACGTATCTTACGAGATCAACCTCGCCCTCGACGCCGGCAAAAAGGTCCTGGCGGAAGGGGCGCAGGGCGCCTTCCTTGACGTCATCCACGGGACCCAGAAGTTCGTCACCTCGTCTTTCACGACGGCCGGGAGCGCGTGTGCGAACCTGGGCGTCGGCCCCGCCCGGGTCGACAACGTCGTCGGGATCGTCAAGGCCTACATGACCCGGGTGGGGGAGGGGCCGATGCCCACGGAGCTTAAAGACGAGGCCGGAGCCCACCTCTCAAAAGTCGGAAAGGAGTTTGGCACCACCACCGGCCGGCCGAGGAGGTGCGGGTGGTTCGACGCCGTCCTTGCCAAGAAGTCGATGTACCTCAACGGCTACACCGAGCTTGCCATAACGAAGCTAGACGTCCTGACGGACCTAGACCCCATAAAGATCTGCACCGGCTACGAGCTCGACGGCAAAATATTAAACTATCCGCCGGAGAGCACCGTCGAGTTCGCCCGCTGTCGGCCGATATACGTGGAGGCGGAGGGCTGGACAGACGATATCACCGGGGCGAAGTCGTACGAGGGGCTGCCGAAGGCGGTAAGGGATTACGTCGAGAGGATCGAGGCGCTTCTGGGGGTGAAGATCACCATCGTATCGGTGGGGCCCGGAAGGGAGCAGACGGTGAGGAGGGGGTGAGGGGGCGGCTGGGGACGCCCTCTATTTTTTGCCTCAATATTATTCTTTTCAAAATATACTCCCTGCGGCGCGGAGGCGGGGGCGGCTGCCCGCCGAAGGCAAAGCAGAACCATCTACTCCTTGAATGTATCTGAGAGTATCAACAACTACTTACGGCAATGAACCTGATATCTTCCAAATGCTCTAAGCCTAGATTCTCCCTCATATGCTTGATTAGCAGAGCCTTGTATTTTTTAATCATCTCGGGATCGTTACCCTGAAAAAGTTCAACTTTCCAAATCGAATAGTATTTTCCATTACGCCGGTCACTTAAGTGAATTTCACAGACCGCCTGACAATAATAAAAGAAATTAATTACTCTTATTAACGTATGTGCGGGATGCTCTCGTCCAAACTTGGGAAAATAGACTGGTTCTCTGAAGCTAAATATGCTGGGCGAAGTATGTGATCTGAAATTGATAGCGTTAGTTCCTTTTTTCATGTTGCATTCCTTACATAGTGTTTGGGAATTTTCCACATTAGCTTTGCCTCCTTGAAATACAGGGATTATATGATCTATTTCTAATATTACTCCCCTTCCTGACCTAAAACAACATTGGCATGTGTATCCATCTCGTTTCTTTATCTGATCCCTTTCTGCGTCAGTTAACACCGTATCGATCTTGATTGGAGATTCAGGCAGAACTTTTACATCCTGTTTATTCTCCATACTTCTGCGCCATATCCCCAGTTTAGCCATTTCGAATGCTGTCAAGAATTTCCAAAAATCCTTATAAAAGTACTTCCAAAGGCTTCCTGTTTCGTCAAATTTCGTCATCAATTCTCGATAACGCTCTTCATCTGGTCTGGATTTCAAATCTAAAACGAGCTTATCCAAATCATATATTTCTCTTTCTTCAAAGGGATGATATTCTGGGATTGTTTTGTTCTTTGCGATATGCCTACATACCCGTACCAAATCTCTGAGAAGGTTTCCTGTTAATTGGTCGTTCTGTAAATCGAAAAATTCGTCCCTCCATTCAGAGACTATGGGCTCTATTGATCGTTCATCCAGCTTTTCATCTGACCAAGAATCTGGGATTTCATCGAATTTCTCGTTGATAAATCTCTCAAATTTTTCTTTTGTATGCCCATATACCGTTATATATTCAATGAAATTTTGCATCTCCTCCTGGGAGGACGAATTATCGTTTTCCAGGCTCACTGTAATATTTGTCATGTACCATCCAACAGGGATATAGCTCAAATATGGCAAATCAGGGAATGTTCCACTTTCAATTTGCCTGCTCAGTTGCTCCACTAAATGTATGGATACCATCTCGTAAGGTCTATAACCACGAACCACATGAGCCTCTTCTAAACCCTCGCCTGGATGTGCCCATACATCGATTAAACCTTTCCAATTATCGATAAATAGGACTATGTTTGCAGAATCCTTTCGAGGACCTCCTCCTGCTTTCTCACCTCTAAGGGCACGACCGACCATCTGGGTCATAAGGATCGAACTTGTCGTCTGCCTGGTGAGCATCACCGTTTTGACATCGGGAATATCTACGCCCTCCGTCAGCATCCGGATATTTACCAATACGCCATCTTTAGAATCCTGAAAATCTTTTATGATCCTCTCATTATCATATAAATCGGCCTTTACTGATCGCAGGTTCGACTTATCGTGAACCTTTGTGAAAACTGCGTCTGCTTTGATGCCTCTTTCTGCCAATTTATCTTTTATATATACACACTGCGGCCATCGATCAGCAAAAACTATCGTTTTCCCATATTCGTCCTTATTTTTGACGTAATCATCTGCTATATAGTTATTTCTTGCAGAGTCATCTGCCAACATTTGAACTATATTCTCTGGCAAGTCCCTATGTTCTCTTACCAATCTATTGTAAAGATCGTCGTTCACCGCCAAGTCTTTACCAGTTGGTTTTTCTATATAGTGAGGTACTGCAAGTATTTTTTGATGAGTTAATTCATTCTGATCAGCTTCGTAGAGTATTTTATTATCAAAAATTTTAAAGAGCCATCCTCCAATTTGTTTATCGTTGTGGGTCGGCGTTGCGGTCAAACCTAATATATAAAATTTTGTAACTATATCTCTTATCCCTTTCCAGAGATTACGAAAGCCGTAGGCAGGGGCATGGTGGGCCTCATCGAGAACGACAAAGAGCCCAGATTTTGCACTGGCCTTAATAAACTCCTTAAATTTAGTCTCTATGACGTTCCCATTTAGATCCCTGGACTGAGTATTGAAATTTATGATCGCTGTTTGGGTTGTAATAATTAAAACGTCATCGGTTGAGCTAATCGTTGAAGAGTTTGAATGTTCAGAACTGCTAGATACGACTCTCATATTTATTCTATCCCTATTTATTATATCAAGAGCATTATCATAGAATGATGCATATGCTTGGTTGAGAAGATATGAAGACTGAGCGAGCCATAGTACCTTTATATTTTTTGGTAATACATTCCTACATATCCAGTTTACTGCGGTAAATGTTTTTCCGCCACCGGTCGGAAGAACCAGAAGCCCTCCTTTGTATGAATTGATTGGAAATAAAAAATTCTTAGATAGTTCTTCAAATGCCCGTGTTTGATGGGGGAATGGATTTTTTTGCTTATAATCCGGCGCCTTGCCCCGCAACTCATCCAAATCCAAATTTATGAAGTTCATAACATCCCTCCGAAATATTGAGCTATTCTTCAGCGATTTCCAGCTTATAGAGCTTTCCCTAAATTACAATAACACCTTTTAAGGGTCACGTTTCTATTGCCCCAGTCGGTCTTCCAGACAGATTCTGGAAGAGGACATTCACAATTTCAGATACCATAGATTGAAACCGAGATGGCTTTTCTCTTGCACCAGATAAAAGCGATCATCAAGCAGATGCGGGGTTGTACGATAGCTTTGTCAATTGATCGCGAAAGATACTGTTCGGGCGCTCCTCCTCATTCTGGCCTACCAAGAGTATATGCGCAGCCCTGCGCTTCCGCACTGGGCGGGAGAGCTGCTGTGATGAATGAGCGCCGAGGGCGGCAGTCAGCGGGCTTTCGGAGGAGTAGATTGCCATCGGTAAGTAGGCCGCTGAGAGATCTCGCCGTCCAGCAATTTCGGCTGCCAGGGCGGTTTTCGCCGCCGGGAGTATATTTTAGAGTTTATTTTAACCATTCGATAATGTGAATGGCCTCCTCTTTTATTCCCCGTAAGATTGGCCGCTGAAATCGATTCCCCCACCGATTTTTGGCGCCCCTTCGACCGCCCGACGGAGACGCACGCGGGCTAGCCGAGATCCGCGACCTCCGCCGCTCGGTCTTCGCCCGACCGATTCGGGAGGGATGGACCTGGCGGGCATCTCCGACGGGGGGCGGGGATATATGGTCCGGGCGGTTGCTGGATTCGGAATCCGAAGCTGAAAATGAGGCCGATGGGATGAACCGGCGCCGTGGGGGGCGGGCGGTCCGGGTCCTCGGCGGCCTCCGGTGGGCGGGTCGCCATCCGGCCGCCGGGTCGATCGGACCAGGTAGGGGGGGCTGGGTGGTGTTCGGCTCGCATGAGGGCGGGCAGGGCGGTCTCGCGCCGCCGGGAGTATATTCTAAATTTTATTTTAAAATCCGATTGCTTCGATGACACCTCCACCGCCTCTCTGCCGCCGCCCGACCCCCCGCGCCCCCGGTGGGCGCCCCTCCTCCAGGGCGGCGGGAGTGGACGGCGGCCGAAGTGAGGGGAGAGATCCCCCCATTCGACCCCTCTCTAGGGCGGTTGCTGCCTCTCCCGGGTCCCGTCGTTATTCCGGGGATAAGGCTTCGCATCAACATATCCGTTCCGATCACGGGTTTAGATTCCAGAATGGATCTAGACGATATTGCAGATGAAGAGAGTTCTATTGATTCCCGTATCGATTCCTCTGGTCAGGTTGATCCCCCTGTCAATCCCCCTGGTCATGTTGATGGACCTGCCGGTATTATGGGTCAGTTTGATCCCTCCGTCCACCCCCCGGGCCAGAGAGGGGGTGAAATGGGTCGAGGAGTTTATCGTCCATATCTTCAGATGGTTCATATTCACCACGGAGCCCGATGTGAACTCCATCGGCGAGTTGAATCTCCATAGGTCGCCCTCGGCGGTGGATGGGGATACGGTGGCGACCCCCACGATCAATACAAGTATACATGCCAGTTTCATCGAATCACGCCACCGCGATGATCCTTTCAGATTTAAAATCTTTCGGCGCCGTCTCCAGAGGAGAGGCCCCGCCCCGGCTGAAAGCTCCTTGATCATCCCGCTCTGCCCTCTTTGGATCTTCCCCCGTCCTCTCCTATCGGCCCCTGCCCCCTGCCCTAGCCCGGGGGTCCGGATGCCGCAGGTTGAGCCGTCAGGGAATGATCCCCTCAGATCTACCGCCTCACCTCCCTCTCCACCTCGTCGCAGAACCCCTTGACCTCTTCGTCGGAGAGCTTCCCCTCGGGGATTACAAAGACCCTGTACCCCGCGGCGGCGAGCTTCCTCTCCGTAAAGGGGTCGGCGTTTCTGGTGTCGAGGACGATTATCTTCTCTTTTTTAAATAATATGTCAGCGACGTACCCCACCCTAAGGGAGGTCGAGAGCCGGAATTTGAGCCCTCGGGCTTCCAGATCAGAGACGACGCTATCGAGCTTGCGCAAGAATACCACATCCCGGACCTCTAAAGGGGGGCGATACCGTATTATCTCTTTCTCCGGGGTCCGAGCCCCTCCCATCGGCCACCGCCTACTCGCTTATCCAAGTACCGGATCGAGAGACGTTGGTCCTAGTCGGGGAGCTGCCGGATGATACCGCCAGCCGCCCCGGCCGCTCTATCATTGGGTTTTGTCAGAGGACCTGGGGGGTCGCCGGCGCCGGCCGGGGCCGCCGCTGGATCTTGCGCCTCAACGCCGGTGAGATCGCGAAACGAAGCCCATACCCTTATATCAGGAGAGGTCCGATGCCTAATCTGGGCTTAGTAACCTTTAAATAGTAAGCCTACGGTAATTGACGTGTTCATATTATGCGATCGTCGAGAGTGATCCGGGAGATAGATGACAAAATGGCAAAATTAGGGTTGGTCACCTTGGAGCTTATGCTCGCTGATCTGAGAGATCCGGTCTACGCCGGAGACATCCCCGTCAAGATGAACCCAGAGACCGCCCGGTACGATACAGCCGTCCGCGGCGATGAATATGGCTTCGAGGACGCGAGCCTCAGGGGCCCCGACGTTGAGGACGACGGCTGCGGATGCGGTGGCGGCGGAGACGGCTGCGGCGATGGTGGCTGTGGTGGAGGATGTGGCGGCGGTAGCTGTGGAGCCGATATGGCAGCCCCGATGGCGAACTCCATGGACGCCGGAGCCCCAGCAGGCCGGGGACCTATGGCCGGACCCGCGGAATCTGGCTATTACCCATCTTTCGCCGATCCCGTCGGAGACCGGGACAAAACCAGGGACAGATCCCCGAGGCCTGATAGAAAGAGGCTCCCCTGGTCCTTCTCCCCGGGGTCTAGGATCGCGAGCTGAGCTTCTCCGCTCGCCCCTTCCTAAGATTCTTCTGGTCAGTCCTATCTTGTTCGTCCTATGTTCGTCCTATCCTCTCATCCGGCTCGTTCTCTTTATTCAGATCTCCTTTCCGCGGGTCCGCCCATGTCGCATCCACAGCCGGTGCCGCATCCACAGCCCTCATCCTCTTCGCCAGCCTCGTAATCGCCGACGTCCTGCATGAACTGATCTCTCAGGTTGCACCGGAGGAGCCCCGAGATGAAGACCCCCGCCACCACCGCCTCCTCCTTCGACATATCCTCTACGGCGGACTTCAGCCTTCCGACCGCCTCCTCCTCGCTCTCCGTATCGGGATCATAGATTAAGATCTTCTTCGCCGTCTCTCCGATATTCATCATCTCTTCTGCCGAAATATCCATGAGGCCGCAGACGATCTCGAGGATTACCGACTCCTCATCAGGTTCGAACATGATCTCACCTTCAAGCTGCATGTAAAAAAGGCTTGGCTTCGCCACCATCCTTCCAGCCATCTCCTCTCCATCTCCTCCCTGATATTATCCGCACCTTCTCCTCCCGTCCACCCCTATCCTCGTCATACGTTCCTTCTATTCGTCATACTTTCCCTTTATTCATCATCCATCCCCTTCCTTGCCCCGCTGACGGGGGGGCACGATCCCCCCCCAATTTTCTCATCGGCAAATTTATATCGCCACCTGCATCTTGACTATCCAGGTGAGAACTCTGCAGTCGCTTAACGAGCTTGGTTTAGAGGTATTCGAGGAGATGCTGGACTACGCCGACGAGCTCCAGGTGGGGGTCTTCGAGCTGGATAACGGGACCGTCGTCGCCGACGCAGGGGTGGAGGCGAAAGGAGGTCTGGGGGCCGGGATCTACCTTTCCAGGATCTGCATGGCCGACCTCGCCGATATCCAGCCTACCCCGTGCGAGATCGACGGGATCCCCATCCCCGGGGTCCAGGTGGCGACAGACCACCCCGCCGTCTCCTGCATGGCCTCCCAGTGCGCCATGTGGCAGGTGAAGGCGGGAAAGTACTTCGGTATGGGCTCGGGCCCCGCCCGGGCCCTGGCGAGGAAGACTAAGGAGCTCTACGACGCCCTGGAGTTTGAGGAGTACGCCGACGTCGGCGTCCTCTTCCTGGAGTCGGAGACCCTCCCCGACGAAGAAGCAGCCGACAAGATCGCCGAGGCCTGCGGTATCGACCCCGCCGACCTCCGCCTCGCCGTCGCTCCCACCGACTCTGTGGCGGGGCTCGTCCAGGTATCGGCCCGGGTCGTAGAGACCGGCCTTCACAAGCTCTTCACCATGGGCTTTGACATCAGGACGATCAAGATGGGGTGGGGGAGGGCGCCGATCGCGCCGGTCGTCGGGAAAGCGACAAAGTGCATGGGAGCCTCCAACGACGCCATCATCTACGGCGGCGAGACCTACTACACCGTCGATTACGAGCCCTTCGACGAGCTCCTCGGCTACCTGAAGGCGACCCCCTCCGAGACATCAAAAGACTACGGCGTTCCTTTCTACAAGACCTTCAAGGAGTGCGGCTTCGACTTCTTCAAGGTCGACCACAACGTCTTCGCCCCCGCCAAGGTCGTCATGAACGACCTTCGTTCGAGGCGGACCCTGGTGGCAGGAAGGCTCAACCCCGCAGTCCTGAAGGAGTCCTTCGGATTCGAGGTGGTGAACCGGGAGGGTTGACCTGAACGGTCGGGTCGGAGATGAACGGGGGGGACTGGAGGAGAGAGATGGGAAGAACGCCGCTGGTTGGAGGGGATCATGATGAGAAGAGCGGGCTTCTCCCCCTCTTCCCATCCTATTGGATCTATTCCTCCTTTACATCACCCCGGAGCGCCAGAAGGTATCGACAGCATCTCGTCAGAAGTGCGAAGGGCGTTCGTCGTCGCCGGGATCCAGACCGACCTGTAGTCGTCGCTGTACAGCAGAAAATCCTTAGCGGGCTTTTCGGCCGTTATAAACTCGATGGTCATGGTATGGGGGTCGGATACCATCCTCCCGGAGATCCTGTGGGCCCCGGGCCGGATCTTATCGGCTATCTCGACGTCCTCGGCGGTGCACCAGCCGTTCCACGGGAAGTCGTGGAACTGGCAGACGGTGACGTATTCGCCGTCTATGTAATACTCCTGGTCTGCAGCCCCGGCGAAGTAGTCCATCTCACTTCCAGCCACCGCGAGCCTCGCCTCTTCAATTCTGCTGTCGGGAACGAAGATGGTTAGGTCGAAGTCGGCGGAGAAGGGGTAGCTGAGCCGGTGGTATATCCCGGCTTCAGAAGCGTAAAATTCGGCGGCTTCGATCGCCTCCGCCCTCTCGGCGCCGGAGACCTCAGCCCCGGCTGCCGCCATCAGGTCCATCACCCTCTGGAGGTCCTCGACGAGAGCATCTTTCGTCGATAGGCTGAAGGGGCGGAGGCTGGCGACGGCGATCCTCCCATCTCTGGAGATGAAAGCCCAGTCTCCAGCGCATCCAGAGCTGCATTCGGAGAACCTCCAGAGGATGCCGGAGTCGATCTCTTCCACCACCTCCTGGACGGGGCGGACGATCTCCTTCAGGGCGGTATAATTGAACTCGCAGTTCAGATTAGTCGAGGCCCCCGACCGGAGCTCTCCGACGTCCAGGAACGCCCCCTCGATCCCGACCATCTCTTCAAACCCGCTCCGCCTCTTGTAGGCGACCTTCGAGCCCTCACCGCCGAGCTCGAAGATGCCGGGGATCTGAGACGATACGGAGAAAGAGGTCGACCAGCCCTCGCCGGCCGGGAGGTCCCCCGCCTTCCAGACGAGGACCCTCTCATCCACCTCGATCCCGTCGGAGGATGGGGGGACCGAGTAGTCGGTTGCCGAAAGCTCTCGGGGGAGGACGTACCTGACCTCGACATCTCTTCCCGCGAGGTTTATCACATCCTCTGCTATCGCCTGATAGATCGAGGCGAGGGCGGAGGCGTCGCAGGCGTCAAAGTGCCTCCCGCCCGTCGTCTCAGCGATATCTCTCAGATTATCTTTCGAGCGGTCCGGGAGGATCAGCCCTACGGTGTAGAAGACGATCCCCTCCTCCCAGGCTCTATCGGCCTGGGAGCCCTTCCTCCCGCTCTTGATATAATCCCCGTCGCCGTCGGATAAGAAGACGACGAACCTGGCCCGTCCGTCCATTCCGGGGGTGGAGTCGGCGGCCAATAGGTCGATCGACTCTGCAAGCCCCCGGTCCAGGTTCGTCCCTTCGGCGCTGTCCACCCTCCCGATGGCTATCATGATCATGGCGAAGTTATCGGTCGGGGGTATCGAAAAGTCGACGTCGTCGTCGAAGCTGACGATCCCGACTCTGTCCCGGGTGGGGTCCAGCTTAGAGATGAAGCTCCTGGCGGCATCGAGCCTCTTCTTCGACGGGTCGGTCTCCTTCATGCTGGCGGAGCTGTCTATCGCGAGGACGAGGTCGATGGGCATCGTCTCGTTCGGGCCGTCTGCGGCCACCGTCAGGGTCACCGTCCCGAAGGTCGGCCCCCTCGCCGAGGTTGCCGGCCAGATCTGGTCGGGAGATACCTGGTGGGAGACGTCCAGATTCGCCTGGCCCGGGCTGGCGGCGAGGGCGAGGATCAGGGCCGTCAGAAGGAGGTGCTTTGGGGTCATGGGGATCTCTCCTCTCTTGAGGTGGTGACTTCGGTGCGTAAAAGGATATTCTTCATGACGGTTTCATCGGATCCCGGAAGCTGGACGGCTTAGGAGAACGTCGGCTCGATATTCGATCCGCGTGCAGAACTAGTTGGCTGCCCATGCCTCCTCGGTTAAGGCCAACCCCTTCGCTGAAATGATGGCAATCCGGCAAATCCAGTGAAGCAGATATAATTTGCCTCAGGCCCAAGAGATGGTAACTTAGATGCTCAACAGGCTGCAAGCCTTACAAACGAAAATCCTCATTTACCTCCCCAGCGCATCCAGGCCTCCGAGATCATGGACCATGAAGACCTCTCCCCCAAGCCCGAACCTACCCCGAACCGCCAGCCCATCGCAACCTTCGACGACGACGGCCGCGCCCGCATCCTTCCGGGGACGGGCCTCGCCCTCCTCGTCAACATCATGAGGATAGGCCGGCACAGGGAGAGGCCCATCATCCGCGAGGAATTGAACGAGAGGATGCGAGCGGAGGTGGGGCTCTTGGCCCGGTCGCTCCTCGAAGAGGGGGACGGCCCCGTCGCCTGCCAGGTGAAGGCGCACTGCAGAAAGATCCTCGAGAATTTCGAGGAGGACGGGGCCGTACGGCATTCCAGTTACTATATTCTACTTGCCGCCCCTTCACCATACCTTCCCCGCGAGGCAGTAGCGGAATAGGAGCTTCAGGAGGGGGGCGTACTTCGGCCTTGCGATCCCGGGATGGCGCAGCCCCCGATAGACGAGGAGGGGGCTCGCGGAGAGCCGCAGGCCGGGAAATACGAGGCCGTCCATGGCGGTGCCGAGCCGGCATAGCTCCTCGTTGGAGAGGGCCGCGAGGGCATCTCTCGCCTTCAGATGAAGGCCGGAGGCGACGAAGTCCCGTCGCATCCTCGCCTCGTACTCGATCCCCTTCGTCTCGGACCGGAGGAATCGGTCGATGGCATCGGCGGCGATCCGGGCGGACCGGGCCGCCGGATAGAGCCCTCCGCCGGTGAAGGGGTTGGTGAGCCCTCCGGCGTCGCCGATGAGGACGGCCCTCCCTTTCTGGAGCCTTGCGGCGACGCCCAGGGGTATGGAGCCCCCGTTCTTCTCCACCACCTCGCCCTTGATTTTGTACTTCGATATGAACCTCTCCAGGGTGGGAAAGGTGCCGAAGCAGCCGACGTTGGCCGTTCCCCGCTCGTTTTTGGGGAAGATCCAGCATGAGTAGGAATTGTGGAGGTCGTGATCGATGTAGGCGTATATGGCGTCGTCCTCGGGCCATGTCATCTCCACCTGGGCCGCGGGGACGACCCGATTTCTTTCGCCCATCGACTTTGCGACCCTCGATGCCGGGCCGTCGGCGCCGACGATCGCCTCTGCCCGAATGACCTCGCCGCCCGAAAGGAAGACCTCCCCGGATTCCGGGCGGACCCTCTCCACCTTCTGGCCGAGGGCGACCTGCGCCCCCGACCCCTCCGCGAGCATCAGGAGGTGCTGATCGAATTTTGGGCGGTCGAGCATCAGAAGGTCGCACCTCACGCGGTAGCTCGCCTGGTTTGGGAAGACGACCTGGAGGTATCGTATCTTCCCTGTGAGAAAGTCGCCGCTGGCCGTCGTAAATTCGGGGAGGCAGCCTGCGAAGAGCCCCTCGGCGCACTGTTTTGGGACCCCCACCACCTCCTTTCTATCGATGAGGATGACCTCGTGACCCTTCTCCGATAGAAACCGGGCCGCCGTGCTCCCCGCGGGGCCCGCCCCCACCACCGCCGCCGAATACACGCCCACCCCTTCCACTAAAACAAGATCAAACTTCCGATTCGGCGGTGGGCCCGAAGAGTTTATGCTCTCTAACTCCGTCCCGGACTGTATGAGCATCGCCCGTCTCCTCAGATCGAAGCCCAAGCCGAGGATCGCCGAGAGCCCCCCGGTGGACATCCTGGAGCTTAAGAAGGAGCCCTACTACATCGTCGCCTCTGTGGAGGTGGGCAACAGCACCACCAAATGCATCCTCACCGCGACGAACATGAAGAACGGCCAGACCCGGATCGTCAACAAGACGGTGAAGATGACCCGGGACGTCAGAAGGCCCAGGCCGGGGGAGGAGGTCTTCGCCCACACCCTCTGCGGCACCCCCCTCACTCGGGAGTCGGTCTCGGAGCTCGTCAGAGACGCCCTCCTGGAGAGCCACGGGAAGGCGAGGCTCTCCATCAAGGACGACCTGAACTTCGTTGTCCGGTCGACGGGGGTCGTCGCCGGCTTCTCCTCGCCGGACGAGGTGGGAACCTTCATCCAGGCCCTCGCCGAGGGGTGCCTCATGGCCGGGGTCCCCCCCAGGCTCATGACCCCGGCGATGTCGATCCAGAACATCCCCCCCCATTTTCGGGCCTACTGTCTCATGGACAAGATCGTCTTCAACGGCCCCGTCGCCTCGGTCTTCCCGCCGAAGGGGTCGACGGGGGTGGAGATCGTCGCCAACGAGATGGAAGGAGAGCTCGCCACCGCCGGGATAAAGGAGGGGGCGAAATGGACCGACGTAGACTTTCGAAACCCGTGCCTGTCCCTGGACTTCGGAACGACCCTCGACGGGAGGATCACCTCGGCGGAGCTACCTTACTCGAGCACCATCGGAAACTTCTGTGGCCTCGCCGGAGCGATCCCCGACGCCCTGGTCCAGGGGACGGGGCTCGTCGACCCCCAGACGGGAACGACCCTGGACATCTTCAACGGGAAGAAGGCGAAGATCAATAGACACGCCCGGGATTACGCCAGGGCCATCGGCGAGCTTATAACGATAGAGAGGGTCCCCCCCGGGAGGAGAAGGTACGGCAGCGTTCCCGTCGACCCTGCCGCCGCCGAGAAGATCGGAGTCGTCCTGATAGGCTGCGACGTCGGCGAGAACGGAAGCCAGCTCAACCTTCTCGCCCAGCTCGGAAGGAAGATCCATCAGGAGAAGGGGATGAAGACGCTATTTGGGGCGATAGATGTAGCCGCAGCCCAGGTCGCAAGGCGGCTCGTGGAGGTGGCGATGGAGGCGGGCCTGGTCACGAAGGAGACGGCGATAGGGATCACCGGCCGGGCCGGGATCAGCGGCAACAAGCCGGAGCTGATATTAGAGGAGATCGGAGCCCTAAATTTATACGACGAGCCGGAGAAGAACGTCGTCTTCGTCGACGACGGCCTCGCCCGGGGGGCAGCGGTGATGGCGAGGTGCATGAACTCCATGGGTACCCCAAGACACCCCCTGGGGGGCCTCCGGGGCGGAGGCTGCATCCTCAAGAAGAGGATCGATTACGAGGCTAGGACCTGATCATTTGCCGATTTCGAAGGAGGAAGACCTGCCGGATTATCGGCGCGAACGGGATGCGAGCATGAGGATGAGAGGACACAGCGGGGATGATACCAGGAGAGGGGAGGGCGGGTCGGCTCGCCAGGCGGGTCGAAGGATCGGATTGTGAAGATCCCGTCCCTTCGAAGGAAGGGGCAGAGAAGAGGCTGACCGCCCTCTACCCCAAACCCCTGGAGGGGGAGAGGGTCCCCATATCATTCCTCGCGGCGGAGAAGAAGAGGATCGGCTGGTCGCCAGAGGAGGGGAGGTCCGTTGAGATCGACGACGAGATCGACCCTGAATCCGTAAAACGGGTCCGGGACATAAACGAGGTCCAGATCTTCAACTGGCTCTCCGGAAGGGAGGGGCTGATCGAGCTATCCGACGGCGAGATGGAGGAGCTCCTCGCCCTCCTCGAGGCCAAAAACGGCGAGCAGCTTGTATACACCAGGGCGAAGGTCAGGGGTAGACTGAAGGCCGCCTTCGCCCTGGAAGTGGAGAGAGAGCCGCGGCGGTGGCTGTTATCGGAGCGGCTGAGAGATTGAAGGGCTCCGCCGTCCTCCCCGGAGCGCGGATCGGTCCGGCTTCATCGGGGGAGAGGTCCGCCGCGGCGACCGGAGACCGATCTATCCGGTCCGGGATCGGTTTTTTGCCGGAGGCCGGAAAAGGTTTATCTTCTATGAGCCGATAAGGGGACCGGTCCGGAATGTGACCCGGCGTGGTCGAACCGGATGAGGTGAAGCGATTGAAGTCTTTTTATGCATACATCCGCGACGCGTGGAAGACCCCCGGCGAGAGCTACGTCGGCGAGCTGCGGCAGGAGAGGCTTATAGGCTGGAGGCGGGAGGGCGCAGTCCATAGGATAGAACGCCCCACCAGGCTCGACCGGGCTCGCGCCCTGGGCTACAAGGCGAAGCAGGGGATCACCGTCGTCAGGGTTAAGGTAAGGCGCGGCGGCCGGAGGAAGTCCAGGTACATCCGTGGAAGGCGGACCAAACACATGGGCGCCAACAAGATCACCCCCGGAAAGAGCCTCCAGAGGATCGCCGAGGAGAGGGCGGGTCGAAAGCACCCCAACATGGAGGTATTGAACTCCTACTGGGTGGGAGAGGACGGGAAGCAGAAATGGTACGAGGTGATCCTCGTCGACCCGAACCATCCGGCGATAGCCTCCGACTCCGACCTGGGGTGGATAAGGGGCGGCAGCCACAACAATAGGGCGAACCGGGGCAAGACCAGCGCCGGAAAGAGGGGCAGAGGCCTGCGGAAGAAGGGCGTCGGCGCCGAGAAGGTCCGTCCCAGCATAAGGTCCAACGAGAGCAGAGGAAAGTGATTTGATTCACAGGGTGACCTTTCGAGCCTTCGTCGCCTCCACCGAGGACGATGGAAAGGTGAGAGAGGCCCTATCCCTCTTCGTCCCGAAGGAGTCGATATCCAAAACCAGCGTCTCCGGCCATCACGGAAACGAGATCCAAATCTTAACCGCCACCCTGGAGAAGAAGGCGGGGCTGAAGTTCTTCGACCTTCTCAGAGAGCGGCTATCAGATAGGGAGATGGTCCGGCTCCGCCGGGAGGCGGAGGAGAGGATCGACGATGGATGTAACCTCCACCTACGGCTGGACAAGCAGGCGGCATATCGGGGCGGGGTCCGCCTCGTCGACTCCGGCGACGCCATCTCGGTCCGGGCTCACCTGGAGTCTTATCCTGCGAAGCGCGAGAGGGCGGTTAAGGTCGCCGGAGACCTCTTATGAAGTATTACGAGTGCAACCTTCACACCCTCCCGGACGGTTCGGACTCCCCCAGCAGGATGGCCCTGGCCGCGAAGAAACTCGGCTACTCCGGGATCATCATCTCCAATCATTCGCCTGCAGGGGTGGCCTTCCGTCTCGACGCCGCAGAGCTCGTCAGGGGGATCGAGGTCGCCATCGGCGCTGAGATCGTGGCGACCGACCAGAGGGGACTTCACGCCAGGGCCGCCTCCCTGCGGGATAGGGCCGACTTTCTGGCCGTCCACGGCGGGGACGAGAGGATCAACCGGGCCGCCTGCGAGGACCCCAACGTGGATATGCTCGCCCACCCCCACGGAGGGCGGACCGGGATCGGGGTGGCGGCGGCGAAGGCTGCTAAGGATAACCAGGTGGCGATATGCCTCGACCTCGGACCCATGATAAGCCTACGGGGCGGGTCCAGGGTGAGGTGGATGGAGATGGTGAGAAGGGACCTCGACCTCATCGATAAGTTCGACCTCAGCCTTATGATATCGACCTCTCCCCGATCTCACCTGGACCTGCGGTCCCCCCGGGACCTGGTGGCCCTCGCCTCCCTTCTTGGGGTGGAGAGGGAGCGGGCTTTGAAGGCTTTGGCCCTCCCGGGATCGATCGTCGAACTCAACCGGAGGAGGTGGGCGTCGGTGGGGGTGGAGGTCCTTTGAGGACTTGGCTTCCGGTCCTCCGGGACAGAAGGAGGTATTTCGCCATCGAGGTGGAGGCTGAGGATCGGGTCAGGCGGACAGATCTGGCGTCGGAGATCCGGGCGTCCCAGACCTCCCTCTTCGGCGACCTGGGGGCGGCGAGAAACCGGCTGCGGATCATATCCTTCGACGGGAGGTTCGGCATACTCCGCCATTCCCACGAGAGGACGGAGGAGTGCAGGGCCCTGCTGGCCACCGTCCACTCCGTAGGTGGGGTGAGGGCGGCGATAAGGGTCCGAGGGATCTCCGGGACGATAAAAGCCGCGACAGAAAAGTATATACCGCAATCGACCTTACAGCCCGACGAAAATGTGAGAAGAGTCGATTCAGGGCTCGTTTCTGGATCTGTTGTGCGCGTTCATGGTCGGGAGATCGACCTCTGTCCAGACGACCAGAAGATGACGGAAGGATCAGGCACACGATATGTGGGACTGACCTCTTTTGATTTATGCGGAGAGGATACTGATGCAGATGGCACCTCAGATGGGTTATGATAGGGCTATAACGGTCTTCAGCCCCGACGGGCGGCTCTTTCAGGTGGAGTACGCCCGCGAAGCCGTGAGGAGAGGCACCACCGCCGTGGGGATAAAGGCTGTAGACGGCGTGGCGGTCCTGGTGGACAAGAGGATAACGAGCAGGCTTATGGAGCCGGAGTCGATAGAGAAGATATTCCAGATCGACCAGCATATCGGCGCTGCCACCTCCGGCCTCGTCGCCGACGCCCGGGTCCTGATCGACAGGGCCCGGGTCGAGTCCCAGATCAACAGGCTCGTCTACGACGAGAGCATAGGGGTAGAGGTCCTGGCCAAGAGGATCTGCGACTTCAAGCAGACCTACACCCAGTACGGCGGGGTCAGGCCGTTCGGGACGTCCCTTCTCATCGTCGGCGCCGACGACACGAGGGTCAGGCTATTTGAGACCGACCCCTCCGGCGCCCTCCTGGAGTACAAGGCGACGGGGATAGGCGCAGGAAGGTCAGCGGTCATGGAGATCTTCGAGGAGAAGTACCGGGAGGATATGAACTGCGACGAGGCGATCCTCTTGGGGCTTGAGGCTCTCTACAAGGCCGCCGAGGGGAAGTTCGAGGCCTCCACCACCGAGGTCGGGGTGATCAAGCTCGACGAGAAGCTCTTCCGAAAGCTCGATGAGGAGGAGGTGGCGGCCCGGGTGGAGGAGATGAAGGCCGGAATCGGCAGCGAGGGCGTCGGAGAGGCGTGAGGATGGTCACCCTGGAGGAGGCGGTGACGGCGAGGCTCAAGACCCACGGCATAGTCTTCGAGGTTCTGGTGGACCCCGAGGGGGCCCTGATGTACCGTCAGGGGGAAGATGTGGACGTCGAGAAGATCCTCGCCGCCGAAGACGTCTTCGAGAACGCCAGCCGCGGGGATAGAAGCTCCGAGGAAGATCTCCTGCGCGCCTTCGAGACGACCGATGTTGTGGCGATTGCCGCAAAGATCATCAAGAAGGGCGAACTCCAGCTGACGGCGGAGCAGAGAAAGTGGATCGTGGAGAAGAAGAGGCGGCAGGTCGTCAGCTTCATCGCGACGAACGCCATCAACCCCCAGACCGGAACCCCACACCCTCCCGCCAGGATCGAGCGGGCGATGGAAGAGGCCCACGTAAACATCGATCCCACAAAGCCCTTCGAAGATCTGATCAACCTCACCATGAAGGCGATAAGGCCGATAATTCCGATAAGGTTCGAAGAGGTCGACGTGGCCGTGAAGATGCCTCCGGCCTACGCCCCCAAGGCCTACGGCGAGATCGCCTCCTTCGCAAAGCTCCAGAGGGAGGAGTGGCAGAACGACGGGTCGTGGGTGGGAGTGGTCCGCCTCCCGGCCGGGCTTCAGAACGAGTTTTACGGCCTGGTCAACCGGCTCTCCAGAGGAGAGGCCGAGACGAAGCTACTGAAACGATGACGATTTGACCGAGGACTTTGAATGGATCGTATGGACCGTAACGTGGTGGTGCCCGGTGACCTCCTCTCCGACGACCCAAAACGGGCCGGAGAGGGCACTTATGTAAAGGACGGGAGCGTACGCTCGCTCCTCTACGGGATGGCCAGCAGCTATAAGGATAAGGTGAGGGTGATACCCCTGGCAGGCAAGTATGTCCCCACTCCGGGAGATACGGTGATAGGGACCGTCCAGGACATAGTCTTCTCCAACTGGATCATCAACATAAACTCTCCTTACGAGGGGCTCCTCCACATATCCGAGCTGCCGAGAAAGATAGAGATGAACGAGATGTCCAAGTACCTGCGCATAGGCGGCTCCGTGATGATCCGGGTCAAGGACGTCGACTCCACCATGAAGGTCGAGCTTACGATGAACGACAGGAGGCTGGGGACCCTGACGAGGGGGAGGGTCGCGGAGATAAACCCCACCAGGGTTCCGAGGCTCATCGGAAAGGGAGGCTCCATGATCAATATGCTGAAGAAGGAGCTGAACTGTAACATCTTCGTGGGGCAGAACGGGAGGATCTGGGTCGACGGAAACGACGACGACATGGATCTAGCCCTGAAGACCGTCCTCATAATAGAGAAAGAGGCTCATACGACGGGGCTCACCGACAGGATCCTGGAGTTTCTGAGGGTGGAGAAAGAGGCCAGAAGTTGATCGGCATGGATGAAAAGTTATCATTTTTCAAAGACGGATTGAGGCTCGACGGGAGGCTCCCCGACGAGCTTCGCCCCATCAAAGTGGAGGTGGGCGTCCTGGCGAGAGCCGACGGTTCGTGTTACATGGAGATGGGCGACAACAAGGTGATAGCAGCGGTCTACGGTCCCAGGGAGGTCCACCCCCGCCATCTCCAGGAGGTCACCCGGGCGATAGTCAGGTACAGGTACAACATGGCCTCCTTCTCCGTAGAGGAGAGAAAAAGGCCCGGCCCCGACCGGAGGAGCTACGAGGTCTCGAAGGTGAGCAGAGAGGCGCTGGAGCCGGTGATCCTCACCTCTTACTTCCCGAGGTCGGTGGTGGACATCTTCGTCGAGGTCCTCCAGGCGGACGCCGGGACCCGGACCGCCGGGATAAACGCCGCTTCGGTGGCGCTGGCGGACGCCGGGATCCCCATGAAGAGCCTCATATCTTCCTGCGCCGCCGGGAAGGTCGGCGGCGAGATCGTCCTCGACCCCATGAAGCTGGAGGACAACTTCGGGGAGGCGGACGTCCCCATCGCCATGACCCCCGCCGGGGAGATTACCCTCCTCCAGATGGACGGGCGGCTCTCAAAGGAGGAGCTGAAGAGAGCTCTGGAGCTCGCCAAGGCCGGATGCCAGCAGATCTACGAGATCCAGAGGAAGGTCCTCGTCGATAGGTACAGCCATATGAACGAGATGGAGAGTTGCGACGAGGCTGTGGCGGAGGAAGAGATATGAGCGACGGCGTGATGGCGGAGATCAGGAAGGACTACCTCTACCATCTGATGCTGAAGGGGGAGAGGGCAGACGGCAGGGCCTTAGACGAGTACCGGGAGATCTCCCTCGATACGGGATTGATAAGGAAGGCCGACGGCAGCGCCCTCGTACGGCTCGGAAAGACCCAGGTGATGGTGGGGGTCAAGATCCAGCCCGGCGAGCCCTTCTCGGATACCCCGGACAAGGGGGTGATCATCACCAACGCCGAGCTAGTACCCCTCGCCTCCCCCAACTTCGAGCCCGGCCCCCCCAACGAGGTGGGGATCGAGCTCGCCCGGGTCGTCGATCGAGGCGTGAGAGAATCGCGAGCTATTGACCTTGAAGCCCTCTGCATCACCCCGGGGGAGAAGGTCTGGATAGTCTTCATCGACGTCCACATCCTCGACGACTGCGGCAACCTCATGGACGCCTCGAGCCTCGGGGCGATCGCGGCCCTGATGACCGCGACGGTCCCGGCGGCACAGTACGGCCTGGGAGATGATTACCCCCTCCCGGTGAAGGACGTCCCCGTCGCCACCACCGCCGTGGAGTTCGGCGACTCCATCATCTTCGATCCCGATACCGACGAGGAGTCGGTGGCGGACACGAAGCTGACGGTAATAACCACCGCCGACGGGTCGATCTGCGGGATGCAGAAGAGCCGACCCGGATTCATAAGCCAGGATCACATCTACCGCATCGTTGATATAGCATGTGAGAGGGCTAAGGAGATCCGGGAGAAGTTTCTGGAAGTATAAATCATGGTCAAGAAGTTCAAGAAGGGCAGGAAGACCAGGTCCGCCGGAAGGTTCGGGCCTCGGTACGGAAGGAAGATCCGAAAGCTGGTCGCCGATATCGAGGAGAGGAGCAGGAAGAAGTACGACTGTCCCGTATGCGGCCGGATGCAGGTGAAGAGGGAAGGGACCGGGATCTGGAGGTGCACCAAGTGCGATCACACCTTCGCCGGAGGCACATACATACCCGTCACCTCAGTAGGACAGTCGGTGGCCCGGTCCGTCAAGAGGGCATCGGGGGCGGAATAAATTGGCATACAGGTGCACCAGATGCAAGAAGACCGTGGAGGTCGATTACGAGTACAGCGGCATCAGGTGTCCCTACTGCGGCCATCGGATCCTCATGAAGGAGAGGCCCACCACCGTCAAGAGGATGAAAGCGGTCTGATGCGGTTCACCACCTCCAGAAAGCCCTCGCCCCGGGCGAGGAGGATCGCGAAGACTCTTGCGAACTATCTCGGCGCAGACTACATCACCCGGGGGAAGTCCGGCCTCGACGGTGACGTCATCTGGATGGTCGTCGTCGAGGACCACGGCAACCCTTCTGGCCTTTCCAGGAGGCACGGCGGCGAGGAGGATATCCTCGGCTTTTCGGTCTCCTTCGAGGGGGATGCGAAGAGGAGGAGGACGGAGAGGTCGGTGGTGGTAGGGGACGGGGTGGTAGCCCGCGAGATCGCGGAGTTCTTCGGCCTCGAATACGCCCCCAGTTCCGCGACCGCGAGAGAGATCAGGGCCGACGGCCGCGAGATCGAGTTCTTCGATGGCGGAGATCTCGTCCTGAGGCTGAATATATCTGGCCGGATATATCGGGCTGAATGAATGAAAGGTCGCGGAGAGTTCGTCTTCGAGATGGAGGACCCCGGAAGGGTCCTGGCTGCCCTCGGACCGGAGGCGGAAGACCCCGTCCAGAGGAGCGAGATAGCCCTCGAGCCCTGCGATGAAGGGCTCCTCCTCAGGATACAGAGCGAGGACCTCGTCTCCTTCAGAGCGGCCCTGAACACGTGGATCAGATTGATCGATATAGCGTTAAAGATGGTGAAGGTATGAGCACCGAATTGCCACCCCAGGTACAAAACCAGATAGCACAGCTCCAGCAGCTCCAGCAGCAGGCTCAGGCGCTCCTGAGCCAGAAGAGCCAGATAGAGATGATCATCAGAGAGACGGAGTCGGCGGTCAAGGAGCTGGAGGCGAGCTTTGAGGATGCGGTTATTTATAAGAGCGTCGGCGAGGTACTCTTCAAGGCCGATCGGTCGAAGCTGATCGAGGAGTTCAAGGACAAGAAGGAGGTCCTGGACCTGAGGCTCAAGACCCTCGCAAAGCAGGAGGAGCGGATCCAGAAGCGGTTCGGACAGCTCCAGGATCAGCTGAAGACGTCCCTGGGACAGAGGGTCCCCGAGGCGGCCTGAAGGGCGGCGATAGATCCGGTCTCCGTCAATATTTCGGTCATGTAGCGGGCCCGTGGCTTAGCCAGGATATAGCACCGGGCTTCTAACCCGGGGGTCGTGGGTTCGAATCCCACCGGGTCCGCCTGCTACTTATATTTGTTCCAAGACATTTTTCGAGGGGATCAAGATGTGCGAGCTGAAGGTCTACATGAAAGGAGAGAAGGAGAGCCTGATGGAGGGGGTCGTCCTCCTCGTCACCAGGGGAGAGATGGTCCAGATGGAGGACATCCTCGGAAGGACCAAGGAGGCAAAAGGCAGGATCGTCGAGGTGAGCATCTCCGGCCAGAGGGCGATCCTGGAGCCGGTGGTTTAGACCCCCGCATACAGCTCTTCATGGCGGCCTTTTTTAGCCACCTCTTCATTCAATATCGGCGTAAGAGGCGTCACCGCCTGAAAGACCCTCACGGGTTCAAATCCCTTCCTGAATGACGGGAATCATCCTATCCACCAGAATGAGGGCGTCCCGGAATCCCACAAGCCCCTTCAAGGCGGTGGTTCCTGCGGCGAGATCGGGATCCTCAGACATGGCAGACCAGATCGCGGTCAGCATTGTGGTGTGGTTTTCTGCGCTCGAAAACTTTTGGAGGATCCCCTTCTGATCCGAGAGGGCCACAAGCTGCAGGGCGAGCTTCTCTCCTTCGGCGATCTTTGAGGCGTAACCTCTCAATAGATCGGCAGCTATGGCGTCGGCCCCTCTCAAAGAGTTTATGGCGACAGCCTCCTTTAATCTGCGGGCGGTCCTCCTCCCGCCCATCTCCAGGCCTTCGTTCTGATAACCCCTCTCGGCGGATATCAGATTCGAACGAAGGGCCGCCACCGATGAAGCCTGGGAAAGCCGGTTGTTTGCCAGCGCCGTCTCCAGATCCTCAAGCCAGATCTTCACATGATCTGAGAATCTCGGATCTTTCGCCTCCAGCCGGTCGACGATCTCGGGAAGACGGAGGAGTATACCCCGAATCTCCTCGAAGCTTGCGATCTGCATCTTTTCCCACCTCTACTCCGGCACGAGAAGCTCCCGGATCTCCCCATCGGAATCGACGACAGACCACTCAAAAGCCTCTTCTGAGATCGATAGACGGATCTTGACCATAATGCTTCCCGGGTCGGATTCTCGCCCGATCTCTTTCAAATCCGAAGAGGTAATGGCGACGTTGAGTCTGGTATTCTCATGCAGATACTTGGAGAACTCCATGAACGCCGCCTTCTTCATATCCGCTTTCAGCTTCTGGATCCTCTCTGGCCCGCCCGCCTCTTTCTTCAGCCTCGGCTCCATTATCCTGAACGCGGCGGAGATGAAATCCTCGGTGATGGTGGTGATGCTCAACCGCTTCGCCGCCTCTTCCCTCTCCTGGACCGACAATTGATCGGCCTTCAATACCACCGGCTCCTTCTTCAGAGCTGCCAATCTCTTGTCGAGCTCTTTTTCGATCCGAATCTTTTCGTCGTTCGCAACCTCGATCTGAACCTTCTTCGCCTGGATGGCGAAGACCCGGGGGAAGCTTTCACGCATGTTGGTCAGGACCCTATGGGTCGCCTCCTGATCCACCGCAGACTTCATATCGCTTATCGCCACCGGAACGTCGAGATCGACCTTCGGCAGCCTGAAGTGCGGGACCGGCATATTCCGGAGGAGCGGATGGCTCGCATAGATCTCGGCTATCCTCACAGATTCCAGGTCCGCCTGTACTCTTGCGTTCGTAACCTCTGATAATAAATGGCCGATGTAATCGCCTAAATAGGGCATAATGACTCCCCTCCTTTGATATCTTCAACACCTTATATAGGTGGGACCACTGTACGATCCTGGCAGATCTCTTTCAACCCAACATAAAAATGAGAAGCTTGGGGAGTTGAAGCCCCCCGCCTCTTTTCAGCTTACCACCGGGGGCTGGGCGCTCACCGGCTGTCCTCTCATCGACTCTTCCAGGATGCCTAGGATCTTTTCCATCCCTCCAGGCATCTCGTCCTGGACCGCCCTTACGTGGACCGCCAAAGAGTAGGTGCGATTGACGTTCGATCCCTCGGAGGTGGACTTCTGATACGATGTGGAGACCTTGAGCTTTGCAGATCCAAAGAACCACCCGGCTCTGGCGCTGGCTGAGGCATCGACCCTTAAGTTGGTGTCGACCTTCCTGTATTCCATGCTGGTGATCTTGGCGTTGAAATCGATGGTCGTCTCCTCGATCCGGATGAATGGGATCGGCAGCATGGTGAGGATGGGAACCTCAAGCTTCATCTCCTGAATCTGGGCGGGGACGGCAGGGGTTGCAGGCGTATCTCCCGATGCTGGAACGGCCGGCTGATACGGAGATATCTCCTTGGGGTATTTGAAGGTCACATATATCGGGTCCCCCGTGTCGCTCGCTTCGGGGTCGTCGCTCTCGCCGGCCTTGAAGCCCACCGATTTGATGAAGTTCACGGTGCTCAAAGCGGCCTGGGCCTGGGCGTTCACCACCGCGATCAAAGGCCCACCTATCATCGATTCGAAATCGATGCTCGATAGCTCCTGTCCTGGATTTACCATATATTACCACCTCTTACATAAATTGTTCAGAAACTGCGCCTCCTCTCGATGGCCTGGGCCTGAAGATAATCTGATCCGAACGAGATCGACGAGCCTTCGGCGAGTCGTATGATATGAGAGACCGGCAGCAGTTTCTCTGCAGCAAATTGCCATTAAGGATCTCATCTCAATCTATTTAACCACTTCGCTATTATAATATATGTAATTTTTAAATAATGAATAATTTTTATTTATACGAATTTTTAGATCAGATGAGGGCCACAATACATCCCTGGATCTGAAATATACAGGAATCTTCGGCATCAATAGGCAAATCATTATCTATTGAGGTGGACCTTTTCCTCTCAGCCGTATCTCTCAGATCGCTTTTTTTTATTCGTACCTCTTTGGGACTATCTCAATTCAATTTTTATAACATATTAGCATTAGTAATATCCATCCCAGAGACGTCTCTCCAGATAGCCCTCAGCAGCAAAGCCTTTATCTGGCTTCAATCGGTCTACCTAGACCTCATGAGCCTGAAGTACGCAGTTTGCATGCTGATCATCGCCGCAACGGTTCTCAACCTCGGGTGCATCAGCTCGGATGAGGCCGGGGGCGAGGGGCCGAGGGTGCCGACTGAAAACCTTCCCGAGGGGTTCACCCTCGTCGCCGTCATCGACGGGGATACCCAGGGGATAAATATCGAAGACGAGATCGCCGATTTCAGGGGAGATGAGGATATCGGCGCCGTCCGGGCTGCCATCGGCATCTACCAGTGGGCGGAGATGGGCACCGGCTACGACTCGAAGATAACGGTGATGGACTGCGAAGATGAGGCGAAGGCCGAGGCGGCCGTGAGCAACTACGTCGGCCAGCCGAAGTTCGAGAAGCCGCCCTTCGTGGGGGTGGACCGGTTCAGCACCGCCGTCGTCAACGGCCGGGAGGTGACGGAGATCAGGTCGGCGGTGGGAAAGGAGCTGAAGTACATCTACATCTGGAACGACGGCAACCAGGTCGTCCTGGTGGAGGGTAACGGCGACCGGGCCGAGAGCCTGGAGCTCGCCAGCGCCACAGCCTCCCGATAGGAGAGACCCCCCCGTCTACCTTTTATATCCTCCTTTTTGTCCTTTCTCAGGGTCTTATCCACCGTCCCCGTAGCTGAGGGTGAGTTCGCCCTCTTCCCAGGCGTACCGCGGCGGAGCCCTCCGCCGGACGCCGCTCTCGTCCAGGGCGTGGACGACGATGGGCAGAGCGATCGTCGCGTCGACGAAGACCTGGATCATCCTCGCCTCCTTCGATATCTTCCCCCAGGAGACCCCCTCGCTGAAGGTACAGCCGGAGAGCCCCCCGAAGTGGGGGGGATCGATGGTGTACTGGATGGCGTAGTTGTGGCCGCCCCGGTACCTGCCGGAGAGGTCTGCCACCACCTTCGTCTGCTGGATGAAGTTCTTGGGGACGCCGCCGCCGACGAAGACGACCCCGGTCTGGCTCGATTTCTCGGTGATCTGGCTGATCTCGTCGACGTCTCTGATCTGGTCGACGACGACCCGGTGGCCCGCCCTCCACGCCAGCACCATCCCTATCCCGATGGAGCTGTCGGATAATGCCGGAACGAATATGGGGACCCCGGCCCTCCTCGCGCTCCCGAGGATCGTCTCCTCCGGCATATCCCCGCCCAGCATCTCCATAAGCTCCCTTGAGGAATAAAAGCGGTCCGGATCAAGCCCCTTGGCGAAGTCGGCGATGTAGAGGTCCCCCTTCTGGAGGCCGGCTTCGGATACGTAGACGTCGAATATACGATCTATTCCCTCCTCCCTCAATCTTCCGTCATCTGCAGAGGGGTCGCCCCGGTAGTGGACGACTCCGAGACCCTCGCAGAGGTCATGGAAGATGTTGGCGCCGGTGCTGACGACGCAGTCCACCATCCTCTCGCAGATCATGAAGGATATGAGCTTTCGCAGGCCCGCCGGGACCATGGCTCCCGCAAGCCCCAGGAAGATGGTGATCTCATCCTCGGATATCATCCTCTCCCAGGCCTCCATAGATCTGCCCAGCTGGCCTGCCTGAAACCCGAGCCTCGCCATCTCCCTGGCGAGCTGCAGGACGGACCGATCCTCCATCCCCATGGTGGTGGCGAGGTCATCGAGGCCGCCGGAGAGATGGTCGGTATCTTTAACGGTCATTTTCATCACGCTGGAGGGGAGTCGTCCCCCGGATTATTAAACGTTGTCACCGACCGCCCATCATTCTATAAAAAAGGTCGATCTTGAAGTTTTATATATCGGCATCGCCCTCAATGCCAGGCTCAAGTTCAGATATCAGAGTTTGAGGTTTGGAGATCGAGGAGAACTCGGGTTCGTCCTTCTCCGGTTCCAGGGGTTGATGAGTTAATGACGGGATCAAGTTATAAAGGGCAGGATATGGAAGCAGATATCGAAAGGGGAGAAATCAGTCAGGTGGTGGTCTGGAGGAGGATGGATGTGGACGATTGAAGATTCTGTCGACCTCTACGGGGTTGAGGGCTGGGGGAACGATTACTTCAACATAAACGGCCGCGGGAACCTGGCGATATCGCCGAGGAAGGAGGCGGGCGGGGAGGTCGACGTGATGGATATCGTCGACGGGATCAACCGGTCCGGTGTCGCCCAGTTTCCGGTTCTCTTGAGGTTCCCCCAGATCCTGGAGGACCGGCTGGAGGAGATAAACGGCGCCTTCCTCGCCTCCATCGAGGAGCTGGAGTATCCCGGGGGGTACAGGCTCGTATTCCCCATGAAGGTGAACCAGAGAAGAGAGGTCGTCGGGTACATCGTCGAGGGCGGCAAGAGGCTCAAGGTCGGACTGGAGGTGGGTACGAAGGCGGAGCTTCTGGCGGCCCTCTCCCTCGGCCTCGATCCCGAGGCGCTGATTATCTGCAACGGCTACAAGGACAGAGATTACCTGAAGCTCGCCCTCAGCTTCTCAGAGGCGTACAACATCATCATCGTCATCGACATCTTCGAGGAGATCTTCGACCTCCTCCGGTGTTCAAAGGAGCTCTCGGCGAGGCCGAGGCTCGGCCTGCGGACGAAGCTCTTCTCGAGGGGGAGCGGCCGGTGGGAGGAGTCCGGAGGGGAGCTCTCGAAGTTCGGCCTATCCACCGCCGAGATCCTGGAGTCGATCCGGATCCTTTCGGAGAACGGGATGATCGACCGGCTGAAGATGCTCCACTTTCACATCGGCTCCCAGATAACAGACATCAGGAAGATCAAGATCGCCATGAGCGAAGCCGCCAGGATCTACGCCAAGGTGAGGAAGGTGGCAGAGGTGGAGTACTTCAACGTCGGCGGCGGCCTGAGCGTCGATTACGACGGATCCAAGACCCCGACCCCCGCCAGCGCCAACTACACCCTCCAGGAGTACTCCAATGACGTCGTCTACACCCTCCAGAGGACCTGCGATGAGGAGCAGGTCCCCTGCCCCACCATAGTCTCAGAGAGCGGCCGGGCGATCGCAGCTTATCACTCCTTCCTCGCCTTCAAGGTGATCGGAAAGAAGAACTCCAAAGACGGCCTCGATGTCGTCGCCGAGGAGGAGGACCCGGTCCAGATAGAGGATATGCGCCAGGCCCTTGAAAACATGGACCTAGAGAACTACGCCGAGTTCTACCACGACGCCCTTCACTACCGGGAGGAGCTCTTCGACGCCTTCAACCTCGGAAACATAGGCCTTGAGGAGAGGTCGAAGGGGGACCTGTTATTCTGGAAGGTCTGCCAGAAGGCCGCCTCCTTCGCCGACGCCGACGAGAACGACTCCGAGGAGTTCGAGAGCCTGAAGAAGCTCCTCAGCAAGAAGTATATCGGAAACTTCTCCCTATTCCAGTCGGTTCCGGACATGTGGGGGGTCCAGCAGATATTTCCGACTATGCCGCTTCACAGGCTCGCAGAGGAGCCGAGGGTTAGGGGGACGATCGCCGACATCACCTGCGACTCCGATGGCGAGATCAGGAACTTCGCCGGGGAGAATAGCGACTTTCTCGCCCTCCATGATCTCAAAGAGGACGAGGATTACTACCTGGGAACCTTCCTCCTGGGGGCGTACCAGGACACCCTGGGTGACTTTCACAACCTCCTCGGCTGCGTCAACGAGGTCCACGTCACCGTGGAGGATGGAGGCTGGAGGATATCGAAGGTCGTCGAAGGGGACGACTGCGAGAAGCTCCTCCGTTTCTTCAACTACGAGCCGGAGGTGGGGCTCAGGGAGGTCGTCTCAAGGTCCTGTGCCGGGGAGGAGGCGAGGGCGAAGGCGACGGAGACGATCCGAAAGGCCCTAAAAGAGTACTCTTACTTCAAGGACAGGTACCTTCGGGAGTGATCCTCGCCCCCGGGGCCGAGGGCCCACCGGAGTTAGGATGGGGTGAGGATCGGCAGGAGGTACCGCGACATCAAGGATGTGGCGGTCCCGGGGGGGCCCCCCTGATCGAGCCGGTGCGCCTCCACGACCAGGACCTCTATCCGGGAGGCTCTTGAAGGAGAGGCCATCCCTCCAGACGACCGGCGGCCCATCAGCAGATCTTTTCCCATTATAGACGGGAGATGCCTCCCGCGACCGCCCAGCCCGATAGAACTAAGTACGTCGCGGCCTTAATTAACTGGTGGAGGAATTCGGCGTATGGATGATTATTGGGCAAGGTGGAGCGAAAAACTCCAGCAGATCACCGAGTCCTACGAACGTCTCGAAAGGGGCACGGCTCTTCCAATACTTCCCGGGGGAGACCTCCTCGAGTACTACAGGTGCCTTGAGAGGCTGATGAGGCCTCTGGCCCTCCTTCAGGAGAACAGGGAATCTCCGGGGCGCCCCCTCATCGAAAATTACGAGGCTCTTGAAGAGAGGTTGGAGCGGCTCTCGACGGTCCACCCATGGTTTTCAGAGGACGAGTCCACCTCGGGCATAATCGAGCTCCTGGGAGCCCTCACTGCGAGGCGGATGGTTGAACGGGAGATCTTCGAGGATAAGATCGGACCCCTCGAACGGAGGATAGGGGAACTGGAGACCGAGCTCGGCTTGAAAAGGCAGGTGCCATAAGACACCCTGCTAAGGGATGGAGCTGGAAGAGAGTTCGGGATGCCCCGACCCTTCGACGGGCCGGGGCACCTCTATCGCCCTTGATTCGGGAGACGAGGTCGTGCGTCTCACCCCATAAGGGCGCGATTATTATTCTCCCTTGGATGGATGGAAAGGCTTTACACGACAGGCCAAGTTCATCTTATTTAGTAATATACTTTTCGATTGTACTATTACGAAATGAGGGGGCTGGCATGGCATCCTCGTTGAGTCGCATCTGGAGAAAAGACTAATTGATATGAGAAGAAGGGCGGAAGATCCAATGCTTCCGCCTCTATTTAGCGCCCGGACCGGGAGTCGAACCCGGGTCGAAGCCTCGACAGGGCTTCATGATAGGCCTCTACACTATCCGGACTCAATGCAAGGTCCCGCCTCCCAGATTCGAACCGGGGACATCGCGGTAGCCGCACGGTGCACCAAAAGGTGCGAAACCTACTACAGCCGCGCACTCTACCAGGCTGAGTTAAGGCGGGTCCAACTCTGCAACGCAAC
Organism: Methanothrix harundinacea; assembly: GCA_002506535.1. Lineage (GTDB taxonomy): Archaea > Halobacteriota > Methanosarcinia > Methanotrichales > Methanotrichaceae > Methanocrinis > Methanocrinis harundinacea_B. The sequence continues at coordinate 15,132 of DAXT01000009.1, read as the reverse complement.
TCTCGTATTTAGCCCTTTCGATTCATATGGGCGTGACGCATATCCGTTTCTCTAAACGAGGCGTCAAAAGATATAAAGGATAACCCCGATCTCTCCCGGGGCGTGCCTGCCCAAAATACTGGGATATTGGTCTGTGATATCAATGCTGATAGGTATATTATCCGACTCTCACGACAACTTTCCCGGCCTTATGGAGGCGGTGGAGATCTTCAAGAGACGGAAGGTCGAGATGATCCTTCATGCCGGAGACGTCGTAGCCCCAGGGATGTGTTATGCCTTTGAGGGGTGGGATGGTGAGCTCTTCCTCGTCTATGGAAACAACGACGGGGATAGGGTGGGGCTCGCCCGGGACTTCGGCCAGGTCGGTGGCGAGTTCCTCGAGGACTTCGGCGAGATCGAGGCCGCAGGAAGAAGGATCGCCCTACTCCACGGAACCTACGAGCCCCTGGTGAGGGCCCTCGTGGATTCGGGGGCTTTCGACGTCGTCGTCCGGGGCCACGACCATAACGTGAGGGTCGTCCCCGGAGACGCCCTGGTGATAAACCCCGGCGAGGTCTGGGGCCACTTTACGGGCCGAAAGACGGTGGCGATCCTGGAGACCCGGTCACTGGAGACGGAGATCGTGGAGATGGGAAGCAGCCCCTCCATCAGGGAGATGACGGGGAGGCGGCCTTGAAGGGGAGAGATGGGGGAGGCGAAAGCGATCCGGCGGAGGGGCTCATTATTGAGGGTCTCGGCCTCTACCTGCTGGTGGAGAGGAGAGGGGGCCGGATATGTCGGACCAGTCTCTCCGGGAAGAGGCCGGAGGCGTCCCCCTCCCCCGAAGAGGCGGAGGCCCTCATGAGGTGCTGGCTCATGCCGGGGGAGGGACCGGGGGAGCTCCTCGACCTCTCCGGGGTCCCGCAGTTTCAGAGGGCGGTCTTGAAGGCCGTAGCCGCCATACCGCCGGGGCAGACCCTCACCTACGGCCAGGTCGCCCGGAAGATCGGCAAGCCCAAGGCCGCCAGGGCCGTGGGGGCGGCCCTTGCAAAAAACCCCTTCCCTCTGGTCATACCCTGCCACAGGGTGGTGGCTGCCAAAGGCCTGGGGGGCTACAGCTGCGGCCCGGATTTGAAGAGGAGGCTTCTGGACCTCGATAAGAAGATCTGTCAGAGATGAGGGCGGATGACCGGCCCCGATCGGCGCCGTCCACCACCTCACAAAACCGCTCGCCGAGCGCTACCGGGGATGCGACCATCCCCTGGAGAGAAAGAGCCGTCTCATCGCTTCGGGGGATGGGGACGGCGCTGACTCTGCCTATTTCGCCTCGACCCGGGGGACGGTCTGGCTGAGGTTTATGGCAAGCTCCCCTATGTTCTTGATGTAGTCGAGCATCCTCTCGATGCTGGTGACCACCATCCTCAAAAGGGCGTCCTGGTGCTCGCTGGAGAAGTCGGCGGTGGCGACCATCTCGTTGATCCGTCCCCTCACCCGTCGGCTCGATTCGATCGCCTCGTTCGCCTTATCGGAGTTTAGGGAGACGAGGGACGATATCGAGTCCTCGACGAGATCCAACAGCTTCGGCGATATCTGGCCCATCTCATCGACGATCTCGGCCGGGAGGGTGCAGTCGCACTTGAGGATCATGGCAGCGATCCTGGAGGCGTGGTCTGCCATCCTCTCCAGGTTCGTCGCCGCCCTGCTGTAGTTGAAGGCGGTGATGGGGTCCAGGGACCCCTGCCTCACCGAGCCGGACCTCAGGATCTCGGTGAACTGGCGGGATACCAGAAGGTAGAGGCGGTCGACGTCGTCGTCCCTCTGGATGACGTCGGCGGCCATCTCCCGGTCGTTGGTCACAAGGGCGCTGAGGGCGTCCTGGATCATCGACCTCACCACCGTCTTGATCCTCCGCAGGGCCCTCTCGGACTGGAGCTCTTCCGGATCTATCAGGTCTCTTATCAGGACCTTGTTGACCGTCTCCTCCAGGATCTCGGGGCCGATCAGCTTCTGGACGATCTGGTGGATGTCCTTCTTCTGGTCTGCGGTCATGTGGGCTGAGGCGACCTCGATGGTCCTGTACCCCGAGACGTAACAGCCTATGATATCCCTCACCAGGGGATCGCCCACCTTATCTCCGATCTCAAGCCTTGTGGCCAGCTCCCTCTCGGACCTGTCGGGGGAGAGGACCAGGGCCCCGTTGTCGCTCTGGTTTATGTATATCAGCGAGCCGGGATGGATCTGGTTCTTCACAGCCCAGACCTTGGGGAGAGAGACGATGAAGGTCGACTTTCCCGTCCGCTGTACTTTTCTCGTCTCCATAAGAATCGACACGTTCAGTTGAGATGTTCTCTCTTCGCTTCGACCATGTATATTATGCTCTCGCAGATATTGCAGACGTGATCTGCGATCCTCTCAAGATGTTTATTCACCAGGAGCAGCGGAGTGGCATCTTCTATCAGGTCGGGGTTTCCGGCTATGATCTTCAGGAGGGTATCTCTCACCTTCTGGTAGAGGGCGTCCACCTCGTAATCCCACTTGGTCGTCTCCCGGGCGAGGTTTGAGTCGTTCTCCTTGAAGGCTTCGTTGGCCTGAGCCAGCATCTCCGTTGCGATCTCCGCCATCCTCGGGATGTTCTTGAGGCTCTTTACGTGGACCTTGTTTCTGGAGTGGACGACTATCCTCGCTATGTCCACCGCCAGGTCTCCGATCCTCTCGAGATCGATCCCGATCTTGAGGGTGGTGACGATGAGCCGCAGGTCCTTGGCCATCGGCTGCTGGAGGGCCAACAGTTGCATGCACCGCTTCTCCACCCTGAGGTTCAGGTCGTTGACGATCTGATCGTCCCTTATGACCTGTCTCGCCTTCTCGACATCGTAATCGCGAAGAGCATCCACCGACTTGGCCACCGCCACGATAACCTCTTCCACCAGCCTCTCCGCGTCGATCTTGAGCTCTTCAAGCTCGTTTCGATAACGCTCTCTATAAGGACTCATCTCTCCCCCATCTCCATTGCGGCCCTCACCCAAACCGGCCGGTTATATAATCCTCGGTGCTCTTCTCTTTAGGTTTTTCGAATATCTCTTTCGTCTCGCCGAACTCGACGAGCTCGCCGAGGAGAAAGTATGCGGTGTAGTCGGATACCCGCGCTGCCTGCTGCATGTTGTGGGTGACGATGACCTGGGTGTACGCCCCCCTCAGCTCGTCCATCAGCTCCTCGATCTTGGCCGTGGATACGGGGTCGAGGGCGCTGCAGGGCTCGTCGAAGAGGATGACATCTGGCTTCATGGCCAGGGTTCTTGCGATACAGAGCCTCTGCTGCTGACCGCCGGAGAGCCCCATGGCGGGTTTATCGAGACGGTCAGAGACCTCATCCCAGAGGGCGGAGTCTTTGAGGCTCGCTTCGACGATCTTATCCACATTCTTCACCCCATGTATCCTGGGACCGTAGGCGATGTTGTCGTAGATGGACATGGGAAAGGGGTTCGGCTTCTGAAATACCATGCCAATGTTCTTGCGCAGCTCCACCACGTCCATCTCCCTGTCGTAGATGTTAACGCCGTTATAGAGGACCTCGCCCTCGATCCTTACGATGTCTACGAGGTCGTTCATCCGGTTCAGGCAGCGGATGAAGGTGGACTTACCGCATCCAGAAGGGCCTATCAGGGCCGTGATCTGGTTCTCCGGGATGCCGATGGATATATCTTTGAGGGCGTGGTTATCGCCGTACCACAGGTTCAGTTTCCTCGACTCTATCTTGAAAGACATTGTAAGACCCCATAAATAAAATTTGGCCCAAAATAGGTCGTCAAGCTCCTCCGGCGTCCTCCTGGCCGGAGGTCGCTTGCGGGAAGAAACCCTCCTCCTCCAATATCCCCTGCCCCTCCGGTCCCAGAACGAAGTCTATGAACCGGGCCTCACGCTCGCTGGTGCCGTTCCAGGTGTAGAGATATAAGGGCCTCGATAGCCTGTAGGTCCGGTTCTTGACGTTCTCCTCTGAAGGAAATACGCCATCAAGGGCGACAGCCCGCAGATCGCCGGTCTTGGTGTATCCTATCCCCAGGTATCCTATCGCCTTATCTGACTGGACTATCAGGGTCTTTATCTCGGCGTTCTCCATGGCGTTGACCTCGACCCCCTCGGTCTCGGCTCTGATGCTCCCCATAATCAGCTCGTTGAAGGTCTCGCCGGTCCCGGATCCGGGTATCCTGGCGACGGGGAGTATCATCATATCGGGACCGCCGACGTATTTCCAGTTATCGATCTCTCCGGAGTATATCTTCGATATCTCTTTGGTGGAGAGCCCTTTGACGCCGGCGTCGTAGATATTTTTGCTGACTACGACGGCTATGGCATCGTAGCCGATGAGATGCTCGACGAAATGGTCCCCGAATCGCTGGATTTCAGAGTCCTTCACCTCCCGGGAGGCCATCCCGATGTCGGCGATCCCCGTAGCAGCATCTTGAATTCCGCGTCCAGATCCGCCGCTGCTCACCTGGACCCTTGTCTCGTCCTGGGCCCGGTTGAAGACCTCGGCGCACCTCTCCACGGCGGGAAGAACCGTCGTCGACCCGGTGATGACCAGGTTGTCTTTCGTGCCTTCCTCCAGGCATCCGGCTGCTGCGAGGGCGATTAATGTGACTGTGAGAAGCTGAATCCTTCTTGACTTCGCAGGTTCGTTCAAGTGATCGGAGTTCACTGTACCCATATATATAGCATTTTCCTATATAGTCTATATACAGCATCTCAGAAGCGGCGGAGGCGTCACGCAATATTTATATAGAACTTCAAACTGCTGATGACCAGAATGACAGGGGAGGACTCGATTTGGCTGGCTTGACAAACGCTCCTATACTGATCCTAAGAGAAGGGCATAAGCGAGAGACGGGAAAGGACGCTCAGCGGAGGAACATCATGGCGGCTATGGCTGTGGTGGAGGCTGTGAAGACCACCCTGGGCCCCAAGGGGATGGACAAGATGCTGGTGGACGGGACGGGGGATATCGTCATCACCAACGATGGAGCCACCATCCTCCGGGAGATGGATATCGAGCATCCTGTGGCGAAGATGATCGTAGAGGTGGCCCGGACTCAGGAGGATGAGGTGGGTGACGGGACTACGACCGCCGTCGTCATAGCCGGAGGGCTGCTCGAGAACGCCGAGGAGCTGATAGATATCGGCGTACACCCGACGGTGATAGTCCAGGGCTACAAGGCGGCCCAGAAGAAGGCGTACGATTTCCTGGAGGATATGGCGGTGACCGTCTCAAAGGAAGATCGCGAGATACTGAAGAAGGTCTCCGAGACGGCGATGACCGGGAAGGGTATCGAGGTCTTCAAGGAGATGCTATCAGTGATCTGCATCGACGCCGCCGCGGCGATCGAGGAGGACGGGAAGGTGGACGTCGAGGAGAGGATAGGATTCGTCAAGATCAGCGGCGGATCGGTGAAGGAGACGGCTCTCGTCCACGGGATCGTCCTGGATAAGGAGCGGCTCAACCCCGATATGCCCAAGAGGGTGGAGGGGGCGAAGATCGCCCTTCTGGACAGCACCCTGGAGCTGAAGAAGCTCTCCACCGACGCCAAGGTCACCATATCGAGCCCTGAGAGCCTCAGCAGCTTCCGAGAGGGAGAGGACGAGGTACTCAAGGAGAAGGTTGATGCCATGGCCAGGGCCGGGGCGAACGTCGTTTTCTGCAAGCAAGGGATAGGAGCCTACGCCTCTCGTTACCTGGCCAACCACGGGATCATCGCAGCGAGGAGGGTCAGCGACGAGGATATGAAGTTCCTGGCTCTCGCCACCGGGGGAAAGATCGTCACCGACCCCCTGGAGATGAGGGAGGATGAGCTGGGGTCCGCCGATATCGTGAGAGAGAAGAAGGTCGCAAAGGAGAAGAAGATGATCTTCGTCGAGGGCTGCCACGGCGCCAGGGCGGTGACGGTCGTAATACGAGGGTCGAGCGAGCAGCTTCGGGATAACGTCGAGAGGGCCCTTGAAGACTCCCTCTGGTCGGTGGCGACGGTCCTGGAGTCTAAAAAGATCGTCCCCGGCGGCGGCGCTCCTGAGATCGAGGTGGCAGAGAGGCTCCGGCAGTACGCCTCCACCATCACCGGGAGAGACCAGCTCGCCGTCAGGGCCTTCGCAGACGCCGTCGAGGAGATCCCCGTCAACCTGGCGGAGAACGCCGGCTTCGACCCGGTAGACGTCCTGGTCAACCTCAGGTTCAGCCACGGCACTGGAAATAAGGGATACGGCCTCGATATGAAAACCGGCAAGGCCGCCGATATGATGGAGCAGGGGGTAGTTGAGCCGCTGAAGGTCAAGATCCAGGCGATCAAGTCCGCTGCCGCCGCCGCAACCCTCGTCCTGCGGGTCGACGACGTCATCGCGGCGAAGGTCGAGGGGCTCAAGCCGAAGCCAGGCCAGAGCCCCCACGACTACACCAGACGGCCGATGATGCCCCCCATGATGTGATGTGGGGGGGCATGAGGCGGGAAGGGGCTTTTGGGGTACCATCGCCCTCGCCCCCCATCCTTCGAGGAGTTTTCGTCGATGATCTCATTCGCCCCTGACGTGAGGGGGTGGTTTATGAAGGCGAAAGATAGCAGAAAAGGGGATGAGCCCTCCGATAAACATGAAAAGGCCGCATCGTCCGGCGTCGATCCCTTCGCCGAAGGCGGCGTAAAAATGCCCCAAGAGGTCGATGGAGGCTCCTGCGATCCGGACCTCCTGGACCCGGGCCTCCTCATAGAGCTGCTTGAAGAGGCGAGGCGGGAGGCTGAAGAGAGGACCGAACAGCTCCTCCGGTGCAGGGCGGAGCTGGATAACACCCTTAAGCGGGCCGCCCGGGAGAAGGAAGCCCACTCAGGTCGCGCCTCAGAGAGGCTGATATTGAAGCTGCTGCCCGTCCTCGACAGCCTCGATCAGGCGGCGAAGCAGGTGGAGGGGATGGAGAGGATCAGAAAGCAGCTCCTCGACGTCCTGGGGACCGAGGGGCTCGCCCCCATCGTCGCGGTAGGGGAGAAGTTCGACCCCTACAGACACGAAGCTCTGATGATGGTGGAGTCCGACGAATGCGAAGAGGGGACGGTGACCGAGGAGGTCTTGCGGGGCTACGCCTTGAACTCCAGGGTGATCCGGTTCTCCAAGGTCCTCGTCTCCAAAAAAAGGTAAATATTCAATAGTTCGATTTTGAGAAGGTGATAACGTGTCCAAGATCATAGGCATAGACCTGGGAACGAGCAACTCAGCCGCCGCCGTCCTCATCGGCGGAAAGCCGACCATGATCCCCAGCGCTGAGGGTACGAGCATCGTCGCCGGAGGAAAGGCCTTCCCATCATACGTCGCCTTCACCAGAGACGGCCAGAGGCTGGTGGGAGAGCCGGCCAGAAGACAGGCGGCGACGAACCCCGACGGGACGATAACCGGGATCAAGAGAAAGATGGGCCAGGATTACAGGGTGGAGGTCTACGGGAAGTCCTACACCCCCCAGGACATATCCTCCTACATCCTCCGGAAGATCAAGGACGACGCCGAGGCGTTCCTGGGGGAGAAGGTGGAGAAGGCGGTGATCACCGTCCCCGCCTACTTCAACGACAACCAGAGGCAGGCGACCAAAGACGCCGGGACGATCGCCGGCCTCGAGGTGGTCCGGATCATCAACGAGCCGACGGCCGCCGCCCTCGCCTACGGGATGGACAAGGAGGGGGAGGCGACCCTGATGGTCTTCGACTTCGGCGGGGGGACCCTCGACGTCACCATCATGGAGGCGGGGGAGGGGGTCTTCGAGGTGAAGTCGACGAGCGGAGACACCCAGCTCGGGGGCCGGGATATGGACGAGATCCTGACGAACTACGTCGTCGAGAAGTTCCGGCAGGATTCGGGGGTCGACCTCAAGGCCGACAGGATGGCGACGCAGAGGCTGAGGGAGGCTGTGGAGATCGCGAAGATCGAGCTCTCATCGGTCCTCCAGACGACGATCAACCTCCCCTACATCACCGCAGACCAGACGGGGCCCAAGCACCTTGAGATGACCATAACCCGGGCGAAGCTTGACGAGCTGGTAAAGGACGTCCTGGAGCGGTGCCGCGGCCCCATGACCCAGGCGATCCGGGACGCCAAGCTCGACAAGACCAAGATCGAGAAGATCGTCCTCGTCGGCGGCCCCACTCGGATGCCAGCCGTAAGGAAGTTCGTCCAGGACTTCATGGGCAAAGAGGCGGAAGGGGGCGTCGACCCCATGGAGTGCGTCGCCATCGGCGCTGCGGTCCAGGGCGGGGTCCTGGGAGGCGAGGTTAAGGACATCCTCCTCCTGGACGTGACCCCTCTCTCCCTGGGGATCGAGACCCTCGGCGGGGTCGCGACGAAGCTGATCGAGAGGAACACCACCATCCCCACCAGGAAGAGCCAGATATTCACGACGGCCGCCGACAACCAGACGACCGTCGAGATCCACATCCTCCAGGGGGAGAGGCCCATGGCCAGGGACAACACATCCCTTGGAAGGTTCAACCTAGCGGGGATGCCCCCGGCGCCGAGGGGGATACCCCAGATAGAGGTCGCCTTCGACATCGACGCCAACGGCATTCTCAACGTCTCTGCCAAGGACCTGGCCACCGGCAAAGAGCAGGCTATCACCATATCCGCTCCCCACAAGCTCTCCCAGAACGAGATCGAACGGAAGGTGAGGGAGGCCGAGGAGCACGCCTATGAGGACACTTTGAGGAAGGAGGAGATCGAGGCGAAGAACCAGGCCGAGACCCTCGTCTACACCGCCGAGAAGACCCTCAAGGAGGCGGGGGAGGTCGCCACAGCCGACCAGAGGGAGAAGATCGAGAAGGCGATCGTTGAGGCGAAGGAGGCCCTCGCCGGCGGGGATATCGCCAGGATAAAAGAGAAGGCTGAGGCCCTCCAGAACGCCATCTACGAGCTGTCGACGGCGATGTACCAGAGGGCGGCCGAGCAGCAGCAGCGAGAACAGGAGAAACAGCAGCAGAGCTCGCAGGGTTCAGGCTCCGGCGAGACGATCGACGCCGACTTCGAGGTCGTCAACGAGAAGAAATGAAGTCGGTGAAGGACCGTCGTCTGGGGCCGGTCGAGGAAGCAGTGTCGGTGAAGAGAGGTCTACGGAAGGCGGGATGCGATCTTTGAAGATGCGGAGAGGATAGGCGGTGGCAGGGAGCAAGAGAGACTACTACGAGGTTCTCGGGGTCGGAAAGGAATCCGACCCAAAAGAGATCAAAAGCGCTTACCGGAAGCTCGCCCTCAAGTACCATCCCGATCAGTCCCAGGAGCCCGACGCCGAGGAGAGGTTCAAGGAGATCTCCGAGGCCTACGCCGTCCTCTCCGACTCCGACAAGAGGAAGCAGTACGACCAGTTCGGCCACGCCGGGATAGACGGCCGCTACTCCCAGGAGGACCTCTTCAGGGGCGTCGACTTCGAGGACCTCCTCCGGGGCTTCGGCTTCGCCGGAGGCGGCGGCGGGTCCATCTTCGACATATTCTTCGGCGGCGCTGGCAGGGGTGGCCGCCGGGGGCCTGGACGGGGTCGCGACCTCCGCTACGACCTGGATATGACCCTGGAGGAGGTGGCCGCCGGCCTTGAGACCACCATCGAGGTCCCGAGGATGGAGACCTGCCCTCCTTGCAGCGGGACGGGGGCGAAGCCGGGAACCTCGCCTGTGACCTGCGATCAGTGCCGGGGCGCCGGCCAGGTGACCCGGGTCCAGAAGACCCCCTTCGGCCAGATGATGACCTCCTCCACCTGCCCCAAATGCGGCGGCCGCGGCCAGATCGTCTCCGACCCCTGCGCCGAGTGCCGGGGGTCGGGGCGCGTGCGAAAGACGAGGACGATCAACGTCAAGGTCCCTGCGGGGGTCGACTCTGGCCAGCACCTCCGGCTCGGGGGGCAGGGGGAGGCGTCTCCCGACCCCGGCGGCGAGCCCGGAGATCTATACGTCTTCGTCAACGTCCGGACCCACCCCCTCTTCAGGAGGGACGAGGACGACCTCCTCTTCGAGGCGCCGCTCTCCATCACCCAGGCGGCCCTGGGAACGGACCTGGAGGTCCCGACCCTCGACGGGAAGAGGGCGAAGATAAAGGTCCCCGCCGGGACCCAGACCGGCTCGGTCTTCCGGCTGAAGGGGAAGGGGATCCCCCGCCTCCACGGATTCGGGGGTACCGGGGATATGCACGTCCGGGTGAGCGTCAGGACCCCCTCAAACCTCACCGGGAGGCAGAGGGACCTGTTGGAGGAGCTCGCCGCCGAGTTCGGGGAGGGCGAGAAGATGAAGAGGTCCGCCGAGGAGGAGAAGAAGAAGGAGAAGCCAGCAGAGAAGAAGGAGAAGGGCTTCCTCGGCAAGATCGTCGACGAGGTGAAGGGCGCGGTCCAGTGAGGCGGTCGGCCCTTAAAACCTCAACAGCCCGGCAAAATATCTGAACTGACTTTTCTTAATCTCCTCCGGCCTTTATTCTTTGATCGCTTTCATCTTCGTCTCGATGGATATCTCCTTGTCGAGCCGGTGGTCGATCTTGATGGTGGTGACGATCCTTCCCGCCCCCATCTCTGCCAGGACGGCGTCGGCCTTCTCCACCACCTCGAAGATCTCTCCCATCGAACCTGCCTCGATGGATGTGGACATGGGGCCGGGGATGAAGAGAAGCCCCGACTCCTTCAGGACCTGGTGGACGGCCCGGACGTACCTGCTTGCGCTCGTCCCCGTCCCCATGGGTATCATGGAAAGCTCTGCTACTATCATGGACGATATATCCGACCGCGGATGATAAAAAAGTTTTTATGATTCTGGGGTCAGCGGATCTCCTTCAGGATGGCGTCCGCCGAGGCCATGGGGTTCGGCGAGTCGGTGATACTCCTTCCGACGATGAGGCTGTCGGCCCCGGCCTTCAGGGCCGCAGAAGGCGATCCCCCCTGGACCCCCACCCCCGGGGATATGATCGCCCGGTCCCCGACGATCGACCTTACGAGCCTTATCCTCTCGGGCCTCGTGGCGGGGGCGACGACCCCGTCGACGCCGCAGTCCGCCGCCATCCGCGCGAGCCTCTCGGCGGCCGGTGCCATCAGATCCTCCGCCCCGGGGTGGCTCATCTCCGTTACGGCGAAGACGAGGGCTCCGCCCTCCCGGGCGACGTCGACGCAGGCGGAGAGGCTGTCACGTCCGACGAAGGCGTGGGCGATGATCCCGGCGGCTCCGGCCTCCAGGACCTGCTCGCAGATTAGGGTGTTGGTGCTGGGAATGTCAGCGATCTTCAGGTCTGCGATCACCGGTGCGATCCTGGAGATCTCCCCGACGATGTCGAGCCCCGCCGCCAGGATGAGGGGGTAGCCGACCTTGACGTAGTCGACCCTATCCTTCAGAGTGGATGCGAGGTAGAGGGCCCTATCTCTCGACAGGACGTCGAGGGCGAGGATGAGGCGAGAGTTTAAGAGCATGAGGGGGAGGTGGGCCTGCTGGATATTTACCTTTTCGACCCGGCGGCTCATATGACCCAAACCTCCGGCCCCAACAGTCGGCCTGGACCCTTCGGCCCTGACCCTTAGCCCATCTTCCCTCTTCATATTCTCTCTTCCTTCTTCATCTCCTCTTTCCCGTGGCTTTGAAGAAGGTGTAGCAGAAGACCCCGTCCTCCTCCGCCGTCCGGCGAAGGTCACAGACCCCCTCGTCGAACTCCCGCTCCTCCATCAGGCCGGCGGCCACCGCCGCCTCCCGGACCCCCTCGATCATGGCGGTGAAGGTCCTCCTGGTGAAGCCATCGGCCATCTCGGGCCTGGACCCGTCGGCGTAGACCATGCGGGGCAAGACGGAGACCTCGGCGAACCCCGCCCGGACGAGGAGGGGGTAAAGCTGCCGGCCGATCATGGCGTTTCCCCCGGCCCGCTCCTGGAGGGTCACCTGGCAGCCGATCGCCCGCCGCGCCGCGAGACTGTCGGGATAGAAGTAAGCAGAGCCGTGGTCGCCCTCGATCGCCGTAATGCTCCCGCCCGGTTTGATGTATTCTTTGAGAATCGAGAGCGCCTCGACGGGCCGGGGCAGATGCTCCAGGACGAAGCAGACGAATAGATGGTCAAAGGTACCCTTCCGGAAGGGGAGGCGAAAGATCTCCCCCTGGAGGACCCGGACGTTTGAAAGGCCCGCGGCCGCCACCTGCCGCTCTGCCTCGGCGGCGGAGGACCGGGAGATGTCTAGGGAGACGATCGTCGCACCGGGGCTGTTTTTGGCGAGGGGGAGGGTCTGGGCCCCGACGCCGCATCCGGCCTCCAGGACGAGAGATCCCGGCGGGTAGGAGGTGTCGGAGTGGAGGAGGTCGACGAGGGTCGCCGCCTGGTCCTGGAGGCGGGTGCTCTCCCTCGGGTGGTAGCCGTGAACGTAGGGGTCGGCCATGATCGGCTTTTTTGCCGACTCTTTATATCAGGATTTCCGGAGGGGGCGAGGCGAGGGGGCGGGGGGGGTCGTTCCGCCTCAGGACCTCGTTATGAGCCCTCGAAATGACGGCGCCGTTCCCGTACGACGACCGCCCCGAAGGGGCCGCCGTCATCCTTTTCGATCCCTTTCATCGCATCCTCCAGGGCGAGGGCCAGAAACTCGTCGATAGAACTACGCCTCTTCATTCTTTCGGGACAAGGATGGTGGGGTAGGGATGGCTCGCCTTCTCGGAAAAGAGCAACCTTCAATTAGCAGCGCCCCTCAGAGCTTCACCATGTCGAAGGCCCACCGGCTGACCCCCGGTGCGACGTTGCCGCACCGGCGGTGGAGCTCGACCGCCAGGCCCAGCCCCCCGAACTCCCGGATCAGCCCCTCGATCTCGCTTCGTTTCTTGAAGGTGTAAAAGTGAATCGCGCCCCCCGGCCTCACCAGGGGGATTACGGTGTCGAGGATCTCGTCCCTCCCGTAGGGGGTGGGGACGACGGCCCGGTCGAACCTGGCCGCTCCGCCCTTCTCCCCCATGGCCCGGCAGAGGGCGAAGGCGTCGCCGTTCACCACGTCGACCATCCCTGCGACCCCGTTCATACCAACGTTCTCCGCCATCCACCGGCACGCCTCCGGATCGACCTCGATGGCCAGGACCCTCGCCCCGGCGGCGGCCAGCGGGACGGCGAAGGGGCCGACCCCGGCGAAGGGGACGAACGCCCTCTCCCCCGGCGACGCCCGCGAAGCGACCCTCATCCTCTCGGATCCGAGGCGGGGGTTATAGAAGACCCGGGCGACGTCGAGGCGGTAAGAGAAGCCGTGCTCCCGGTGGCATGTCGCCGTCCCGGACCCGGCGAGGAGCTCGAAGGATGCGACCCTCCTATCGCCCTCCAGCTTTGATATCTTGTTGAGGACGGTTCTGACGTTCTTGTGGCGGGAGATTATCGCCTCGCCAACCGCGTTCTTATCTCCTTCAAAGGAAGGGGGGATCGAGACGACCGCCACATCTCCGATGAGGGAGAAGCGGCACGATATCCGGTCCAGCCCCTCTCCGGGGTCGATGGAAGGGGGCTCACCAGAGGAGGGCGGATCTCTCAGCCCCGCTCCGCCAGGCTTCTTCTCTCTATTTCCCGTCTCTCTCACCCTCCATATCTCACACCCCGATCGCTCAAGTCCCCGTCTCTCTCGCTCTCATCCCCGTCGCTCTCATCCCCGTATCTCTCTCCTATAATGCCTCTTATCATATATCCGGGCCGTCCTATCCCAGCTCTCGTGCTCGAAGGACCATAACAGTGGTCAGGCGCCAACGGATGATTATGGCGGCTGGCAGAGATGAGGAGGGCGCCGGGGGTTGGAGGAGATTAAGCGAGGCTTAAAATTCAGTCGTATTCTTCCCCATTCAGTTGGATTATACAAAACCAGTTATATATATATATATATATATTTTAAATTTTTATAAATAGCTGGTGAACTCACCCACGTCCATACCAGCATCTTTTATCAACGCCCTTAACAAACCCTTTCTGAGTTCATTATGGAGCGGTACGGATAGGGTCACCGTCGAGCCCTCTTTTCTGAGTATGGCATGACTCCCAGATGTCCTATCTAATCGCCATCCAGCTTTGACAAAGGCCTTAACCGCCATGTGCCCCGAGACCACGGGCAGCTTCTTGGACATGGGATCAGACTGTCACTTCAACGATCTTTCCCTGGGTGGTCAGAGTTCCCATCCTCTCCTCTGACAGTGATTCAAGGCAGCCCTCTATCGCCTCTTTGATATTCTCCAGAGCCTCCTCGGCGGTATCTCCTTGAGAATGGCAGCCCGGCAGTGCCGGACAGCTGACGATGTACCCCCCTTCCTCGGTTTCTTCGAGGGTCACCTTGAGCTTCATGGGTTAGGGTTGGCTTGCGAAGTTGAAAAAGCTTTCTTGCAGGTTCAGGGAACTCGCCCTGATGAAGATCGGCGCCCAATTTTTCTCGAGGGGGGAGAGCGAGCAGCGAGGTCCGCGCCGGCGGCGCCAAACCCTTAAAGGGCTGAAAGCAGCTGGATGGAAGAACGAGAATGCTATAGATGATCTCTCTCACGTTCAATCTCGGCGATTGCCTCCTCGAAAGGGATCGCCTCTTCGCCCGAGTCCTTGGCGGCATCGCGGGCTCGAAGGGATTCAAGCTCCTCCAGCTCGTCGAGAAGCTTTTTGTAATCCTCCAGGCTGAGAAGGACGCCTATTCGGTCGCCCGTTTCATTGACTACATACTGCTTTTCGAACGCGATTGAGGTCATATCATCTTCGTCCTTCAGGATCATTTTTATTCATCTTAGGTTTAGTGGCTTTGGGAAGAATCTTGTTTATATTTATGCTATACCTCTTTTAACACCTTATAAACATCCATACCTTCGCGCAATTTGTCTAAGTATTCTGTTTTAATGCCTACCTGCTGCCCTGAATTCACTTCGTCTACATTTTGACCATTAATCTGAATTGATGAACCATCTTCTTCTAAATAACCTTCCTGAATTATATAACCTACACGATCACCCTTACTAAGATCCTCAAACATCTCAATTCCCACGACGCTTCTATCTTGAAAACGCTTCACAATTTTTCCGAGAGGTTTGTAGATCGCTGGGATTCGAGACATTCTTCCTCGCGTATAGAACAGGTTTTGAATCGCTTTGGGATTCCAACCCCACTTCATCATGCCTCTAATTATAGTCTAAAACTAAACTTTA